>CAWFJM010000029.1:0-317812 GCA_963816015.1 uncultured Planctomycetaceae bacterium
GCACCTCATGAGACTTGGCTCATCCGACCGGGCGAGAGTCAATCCTCGACTCGCCGACCTGGTCTCGATGGGCCGCCTCGGTCAGAAATCGGTGGCCGGCTTCGGGAAATACGAGCCGAAGGGATCACGGGGACTTCCCGACCCGGCCCTCGAGCCCATCCTCCACCGGCACCGGCTCCTCGGCGCGCCCTCAGACCAGGCGACCATGATCGACCGCCTGTTCCTGCCCATGCTGCCCAAGCCATCCGCGTCCTCGACGACAAAGTCGTCAACGATCCCGCCGACGTCGATCGTGGCGTCGTCCTCGGCCTGGGCTTCCCCGCCTCCCGTGGCGTCATCCTCGCCTGGTGCGACACGGAGGGTGCTGCGGCCTCGATAATGAATCGCCTGACTCATGACACTGGTCTCGGCCCGTGGTTCCAGCCGCCGGCAATGCTCCGGCGGATGCCCATGGCAGGAGAGACGTTTCAAGGGACCGGGTGACTCCGTAAGGTACCGAAGGATCTTGAAGGAATTCAGTAAAACGCTGGGGACGATCGACAAGGAGAGGTCTTCAGACGCGTCGTCTCGTTCGGGCTTCCGCTCACGGACGACATCTGTACGCATACCGGCTCGCCCCCTGATCAGCCGCGTTCCTGCTGAACCCGCAAAGACCCGGAACGACTCAGAGTCAATGCTGACCTGATTCGGTGAATCCCGCCTGGGTCAGCCTCGCGCACCGCTCTGGGATGCCAGGGCGATGTGGGATATCTGGTCTTTGCGTGTCAAGCCCACGCCGGCGAGTGTCGGTGAGGGCAAGGGAGGTGTTGACTGGAACGGTCCGACCGCGGGTGCTGCGGGCACCCCAAAGTTGTCTCTGTAGCAGGCTGGATGAAGAGATAAGGCTTCGGGCGGTAGTTCTACTGTCTCTCGGGCTTGACGGCATTTAACCTTTGTTGTGACATTCTCTTCCGTAACGGCGGTTACCAAGGAGGAGAATTTCGTGGAACGACGATTCGGTTCAAGACTACACGAGATGTTGGATCAGGCGTATGTCTCCACCGATGTACTTCGGGGTGTGCTCCCGCGGCTTGAGAAGTTTGTTGAGCCGTTTGCTGCAACCCTCCCTGGCCCCGAGCACCGGCGCCATGCGGCAGAGTACGTCACCGGGCTGATGTCGAAGCTGGAACGCAGGACCGGTGAAGGAATCGCCTACTTGCATGATCAACAGCGGCAGGGGATTCAGAAGTTCATTGGAGAGCTTTCCTGGGACTATCAACCGATGCTCATGACGCTGGCAACCCAGGTCGGTCAAGAACTGGGTGAACCCGACGGCGTCATCGTGTTTGATCCCTCCGGGTTTCCCAAGAAAGGGACCAAGTCGGTGGGAGTCGCCAAGCAGTGGTGCGGCCGCCTGGGCAAGATCGAGAATTGCCAGGTGGGCGTCTACATGGGTTACGTCACTCGAAAAGAACATGCGATTGTTAATGTACGCCTTTATCTCCCCGAGGACTGGGCCAAGGACCGGGGCCGTCGCAGGGAGGCCGGAGTACCCAAGTCGATCAAGTTCCAGACCAGGCACCAGCTGGCGTTGGAGCTGCTGGCGGAGAGCGGTGGGGCGCTGCCACACACCTGGATTACCGGCGACGACGAGATGGGCCGGCCCAGCGGTTTTCGCCGAGAATTGCGGGCCCTTGGCCAACGCTATCTGCTCGCAGTCCCGTCGAACACAACGGTTCGCGACATCGACGCACCACCGCCGGCGTACTCCGGACGTGGGCCACGGCGGAAGTCTCCGTTCGTGCGCGTGGACAAATGGTGCGCGGCCTTGCCGGAGGATGCTTGGACCAAGATCGAGGTGCGTGACGGGGAGAAGGGACCGTTGGTGATCGAAGCGTTGAAACGTCGGGTACAGGCTCGGACTGAACGGAGGGGAACCGGCCCCGAGGAGTTGCTGTTCGTGACGCGGGAGCGTCAAGCGGATAATACCTTCAAACTTGATTATTACTTGTCGGATGCGGACCCGGACGTACCGTTGGAAGAATTGGCCCGCGTCGCGAAGGCGGCGCATCGCATCGAGGAGTGTTTTGAGCGTGCCAAGGGGGAGGCCGGCTTGGGAGACTACCAGGTGAGGAACTGGATCGCCTGGCATCACCACCAAACCTTGTCGCTCTTGGCCGCGTGGTTCCTGAATCAGGAGACACGGCGGGGGAAAAAACTGGACCCCGGCACTGACCTTGCCGCAGCTTCGACAACTCATCGGTGGGTTGATCGAGGTCCACCTCAACACGAACCAGCCCTCGTCACTTTGCCGCCGCAGCACCCGATGGCTACGACGCAACGAACAAGCAAGGTTCTTTCATTACCGCAAGCGTAACATGTTGCCACCATTGAGGAACAACCTCAGACGGTAGCGAGACAGTAGAATAGTATCGAATGCCTCTGTTATGATTCCCGGGGTTCTTGGTGACGCAAGCGTCCGACATGCAGCCGCACACCATGATCGCGACCGTGCAGAAGGTCGAGAGTTTTTTCAATAATTTCTCCTCCCTCCAGTACACCGTGGTCATCGGCATAACCCTTTGGCACTGAGCACTCGCCTTGAATCCACGATTATCGCTATTATCGGCAGATCCGTTATGAAAGGTAGGTGTTCCGCGGAAACTGTCGATTGTCATCGACGCAAGGCCTGGCACCGGGGAATAATGAGAAACCTCAAGTGGGTCTCCTGCCCGGAACGATCGTGACCCCAGTATCAACCCGCGAATTCTGCAGAAGATCTCGAAAATGAAACGGGCCTGGGTCCGTTCCGCCGCCCGTTGACGCTCGGCGTTTCATCCGTTAGGTTAAGGACGTCAAGTTTTTGCGTCATGAGGACGATTGCCGCCGCGCCAAGGAGAGACAACTTCGTGGCCTCCTTGTTTGTGATCCAAGGGGCCGACCAGGGCAAGCGTTTCGAGTTCAAGTCGAGTCCCGTGGCCTTGGGGCGGGATAACTCGAACGCGATCCGGCTCCACGATACCGAGGTCTCCCGCCGCCATGCTGAGCTCCGGCAGGAGGAGGAGTCGTATCGGCTCGTCGATCTCGGCTCGGCGAACGGGACTTTCGTCAACGGCCAGCTCATCGACCAGGCCCCGCTGCACTCGGGGGACCGGCTTCAGCTTGGCCAGACGGTTCTGCTCTACAACGAGGGGGCGTCCAGCCCCCAGCGCGACTTGACGGCGCGGGTCGATCTGCTGAGCAGGAGCAGTCCCGACGATCGCTCAGCCATCCTCAAGAGCATTCCCTCGGGAGAGGGCTCGCGAGTCCTCCAGAAGCCCGATGGCGCGGCGGGCTGGCTCCGCGAGCGGCTGGTCAGCCTCTCGGTCATGTACCGGACCACACAGGCCATCAGCCACATCCTCGAGATCGACTCGCTCCTTCCTCAGGTCCTGGAGCTTGTCTTCGAGTCGATCGGGGCACACCGAGGCGCCATCCTTCTGAAGGACGAGAGCGGCCACCTGGTGCCCAAGGCGGTGCGCTGGAGCGATCCCGCCGGCTCCGACGAGCGGATGACCATCTCACGGACGATCATCGATTACGTGCTCGAGCAGGGGCAGGGGGTGATCACCACCGACGCGCCGGCCGACAAGCGGTTCAGCCTGGCGCAATCGATCGTCGATTACCACATCCGCGAGGCGATCTGCGTGCCGATCCAGGGCCGGCACACCACGCTCGGCGTGCTCTATGCCGATATCCAGTCGGACTGCGGAATCGCGCTCTTGACCGGAGGCAAGGATGCGCCGCGGGGCAAGTTCTCGCAGGACCAGCTCATGCTGATGGTCGCAATCGGCCACCAGGCCGGGCTGGCCATCGAGAACACGACCTTCTACAACGCCAAGATCCAGGCCGAGCGACTGGCCGCCGTGGGCCAGACGATCGCCACCCTGTCCCATCACATCAAGAACATCCTCCAGGGCATCCGCGGCGGCAGCTATCTCATCGACCTGGGACTCAACGAGAAGGACGAGACGATCGTTCGCCGCGGGTGGACGATCGTGGAGAAGAACCAGACGAAGATCTACAACCTGGTCATGGACATGCTCTCCTTCTCCAAGGATCGTGAACCCGCGCTCGAGCCCGCCGACCTCAACGAGACAGTTGGCGACGTCGTTGAGCTGATGCAGTCCCGCGCCGAGGAGCTTGGGGTTCAGCTCATCTTCACCCCTTCGAGTTCAATGCCCAGGGTCATGGTTGACCCCGAGGGGATCCACCGCGCCGTGCTCAACATCGTCACCAACGCCATCGATGCCAGCGAAGGCTCGGCGGACGCCCGGGTGACCATCACGACCGAGTGGGATGCCGAGAAATCGACGGCTCGGATCCGTATCGCCGACAACGGGGTCGGCATCGAAGAGGCCGAGATCGGCTCGATCTTTCAAATCTTCGCCTCGTCCAAGGGCTCACGCGGAACCGGCCTGGGACTTCCCGTCTCCCGCAAGATCATCAGCGAGCACGGCGGCGCGATCTCCGTCAGCTCGCAACCCGGCCAGGGAGCCACATTCCTCATCGAATTGCCAATGACGCGGAAGTCTGACCCCAAGGAGATGGCCGACGGCCTGACCATGATGGGCTGAGCACCCGGCCGTCGCCTGGGCCATGGTCACCAAGAACTCCACCGTGATTCTTGGCCGTCGTGATGGGGATGGACGCGTGGGTGGCTGGGGCTGACCGCAGGGAAGCCCCAGGGCCAAAGCCTGAGGATCTGGGGCGTCGCCTTCGGCTCCGCCCCCAGCCACCCGGATCCGGGCAATCCTCCCGCTGTGGAGTTCAGCGAGGAGTCTCATTTTTCTTCCACAACTCAGTGGCTCCATGTGCCCTGTGTCAATCAACTCGATTTTTATGCAACTTCGAGGCTCGTTCCGGGGATCGTTTCTGATGAATGTTGTGCGAAATAGTGGCTGCGGAAACGGCCCAGGGAAAAGTTGGCCAAGGGGGTAGTCCGGGGCGGCCGAATCCTGTCTTCGCTGAGTCAACCCACTGGAGTGCATCGCGATGAACCAGAATCGAGTCATCCAGTCTCGCTGGAGCCGTCTGAGGGCCGCTTACAAGGCCGGCCTCCCGGCCCTGACGGTCGCCCGCGCACGCGAGTTCCTTCGGGATCATCCCGAGTGTGGGCCTGCCTGGAAGATTCTGGGCTCCGCCCTGATTGACCTCGGTCGCCACGCCGAGGCGGAAGGGGCCTTGAAACGGGCGATCGCGCTGTGTCTACCGGATAAGGTCTGGATCCCACTCGCGGAGATGGGCCACCTGCACAAGGCCCGAGGCGAGTTCTGGGGGGCGGCCGCCTGGTATAGCCAGGCCATCAAGTCGGTTCCCGACGAGGCAGGGGGGCACATGGGCCTCGGCGGCATCCTGGCCAAGTTTGGCAGGCTTCAGGAGGCCGAGGCCGCTCACCGTGCCGCAACCGGCTGCAGCAAGGGCCGCCGTGACGAAGCGTACCTCAACCTGGGGCTCGTCCTCCGCTCCCAGCAGCGCTACGAGGAGGCCGCGTCATGCCTCGAGCAAGCCTTGAAGCTCGACCCGAAGTACGCCGCGGCCAGGAAGGCGCTGCGAGATGTCCGCGACACGATCCGGTTTCTCAAGAGGAAAGGTCAGGACCCTTCTTCCGTCAAGGCTGGCAAGTCACAGGGAGTCGACCAAAACTCCGACGGTGATGGCGGTACGCCCGTCGACCCGTGACAGGTGCTTCACCGGCAAGAGCAGCACGCGTCGGAGCACGGAGCCCCAGCGACCGGGCACACGCCGCTCCAGTTTCTGCCCCACACCTCCTTCGAGCCGGCTCGAAACCATTGCCGTACGCCCCTATCTCCTCGATCAAACATCACAGCGGACTGGAAATTCAGCGTCATCAACGAGGCCAGTTGCTGGGAGTACTTGGTTGACAAACCGTCGAGAACCTCTTGGATGGCGGCTTGAAAGTCCCGGAACGTCGGGTGGTAGCGACCGTAGAGGGCGCGACGCTTCGTGAACTTCCAGAGTCGTTCGATGAGGTTCAGGTTGGGAGAGTACGACGGCAGGAACAACAGCGTGATGCCCAACTGAGACGCCCACGCCTGCACCACGGCGTTGCGTTGATAGCGGGCGTTGTCCAGCACCAGCGTGATGGGACCAGTCAGTCCCAGATCCGCAATCTTGCGAAACAATTCACACATCGTCTCGGTGTTGACGACCGTCGTGTTGGTCACAGCGATCAGTTCCCGCGTCACGGCGTTCCATGCCCCCAGGACGTTGAACCGTTGACGCCCTGATGCCGTGCGCATGAAGATTCGAGTGAACGACCACAGGCAGCAGAGAAACGTGCCGAACACGAAGTGAGCGGCGTCCACGAAGAACACGTGACCCTGACCGGCTTGAGCGGCGTCCAGTTTCGGTTTCAGCTTGGTGTCGAGAAACTCGGCTTGGTCTTGAACGTGCTCGGCCAAGTTTTTTTGGGCGGCACGGGGATCGCTCGGATGCGCTGCCACTTCAATCCCAGGCCCTTGAGGAATTTGCGTACCTGGGTGGGACTCCGACGGATGCCAGTCAGCTTCTCGATTCGGTCGCACGCCTCGGCAATCGTACACACAGGTGCTTCTTGCAACGACGCCCGGAGCTGTTGGAGGGTTGGTACCCTCCTCGGCTCTGTTTGATTGATCGGCGTGGCCCGAAAGGTCTCGACGATCACCATCTGCCCCTTCCCGCAAGACGGACAGACGTTGGCCTCGGTCTGTCCTTCGACAACCCTCTCCAGCTCGGCAGCGGGCTCAGCAGTGACGGGCTCGGGGCTCGTCGCGGAGCCGAGCAGAGCGCGGCACAGTGCCAGCTTCTCCCGGCACAAGCGGTTGGCCAGGAAGCCGTAGTGCCTGATCCGCACGAACCCCGGCGGCAGCACGTGCAGGAGGAACCGGCGGATGAACTCGACAGCCTTGAGTTTCATCGACTTTTGCTTCCCCCCGTGAGAGTAGTCCTTCCAGAGAAATTCGACCGCGTTGCCTTCCAGGGCGGTCAGCCGGTGGTTGCTGATCGCCACCCGATGGGTGTACCGGGCCAGGTACTTCAGCACCTGCTCTGGGCCCCCGAAGGGAGGCTTGGCGTACACGACCCACTCGGTCTGGGCGCTGGCGGCGAGCTGGCGCCGGAACTCGCCCGGGTCCGCCAGTGCGGCGAGCTTCCCGTGGAACAGAAGCTGCCCCCGATTGAAGGCGCCGTGGAGCAGCGCGAGGAACTTACCTCGAAACACGCGGCTCAAGACGCGCACCGGCAGGAAAAACCCTGGCCGACAGGCGACCCAGCGCGTGCCGTCGGGCGAGGGCCCGCCCCCTGGCACCACACAGTGCACATGGGGATGGTGTTCGAGGTTCTGCCCCCAGGTGTGCAGGACGGCCAGGAACCCGATCTCGGCCCCGAGGTGCTTCGGGTCGGCGGCAATCTGCTGCAAGGTCTCAGCGGCGGCACGGAACAGGAGGCCGTAGACCTCCCGGGAGTTCTGCAGGGCGAGGGGGCCGAGCACTGCCGGGAGCGTAAATACCACATGGAAGTACTCGACGGGGAGCAATTCCGCTCCCCGGGCCTCCATCCACTGCGCCGCGGCGGTGGCCTGGCACTTGGGGCAGTGGCGGTTGCGGCACGAGTTATAAGCGATCTGCCGATGCCCGCAGAGGTCGCACTCCTCGACGTGCCCGCCCAGCACGGCGGTCCGGCAAGCCGCGATGTCCTCCAGAACGCGGCGTTGCTCCGACGAGAGGGTGTCGCCATACCGGTCGAGGAAGCCATCACCATGATTCCGGAAGACATCGGCCACTTCGAGCCGATGTCGCGTCATGGCAGTGGCCATCTCCTCTCCGTCGGTGGCGTGAGCCGGTCGAGCGGGCTTTGCGTCGCCTCCAGGGCCGCCGTCGAGACGTGGGTGTAGACCGCGGTGGTCCTGAGTTCGCGGTGCCCCAGCAGCAGCTGGATCGTCCGGATGTCGGTCCCGGCCTCCAACAGATGGGTCGCGAAGCTGTGGCGCAGGGTGTGGACGGTGACGTGTTTGCCCAGGCCCGCGGAGCGGGAGGCCTGGACGCAGGCCCGGTGCACCGTACCGGCGGTCAGGGGCCGCCCCTCGACTTGGCCAGGGAAGAGCCAGTGAGCGGGGCGGGCGGCCTTCCAATAGGCGCGGAGGACTTCCAGCAGCCGGGGCGAAAGCATGACGTAGCGATCCTTGCGGCCCTTGCCCTGGCGGACGCGGATGACCATGCGGCGGCTATCGATGTCGTCGACCAAGAGGGCCACCACCTCCGAGATCCGCAACCCGGCGGCATAAGTAGTCATCAGCAGGGTGCGGTGCTTGAGTCCTGGGACGGCTTGGAAGAACCGGAACACCTCCTCGGGGCTGAGGACGACGGGGAGCTTCTTGGGCTGCTTGGGGCAGGCGATGCGCTCGAGGAGGTCGTCCCTCCCGAGGGTGACGTTGTAGAGGAAGCGGAGTGCGGCGACGGTCTGATTGTAATAGCTCCAGGAGACGTGCCTCTCCTGGACCAGGTGGACGAGGTAGGAGCGGATCTCGGGTTGGCCCAGGAGTTCGGGCGACTTGCTGAAGTGCTTGGCGAAGGCGGCGACGCGCTCGACGTAGACCTGGATGGTCCGGGGCGCGAGGTTTCGGAGCTTCATGTCCTCGATCATTCGGCGGCGAAGCGGTGTCATGGTGCACTCCTCGGCTGAGGTGGATGGGACGGAAACCGCCCTCACAACCGTCTTTACCACAAAGCTGACGTTCGAGTACTGCTCCCAGAAGAGCCTTCCGATACGGAGTTTTGAAAAAAAGAAGGCGAACGTTGTCCCAGGCGGCGTTGCTCCACGTAAACAGTCAGGGACGGATTGATGTCTGGTGACGCTGAGTCAGGCTTGCATGATACCATTGGACTCTACTGCCGGATGCGCAGTAGCCTCCGGGTACGATCTCGAAGTGCCAACCAAGGGTGATCCAGCGATTCTGACTGGTCATGCGGCTCTTCATCGAGCGGCTCGGGACGGCCGGACGGGTCGATCTGGACAAATTGCATGAGACCATCCATCCATTGAGACATGGAATCTGGCAATGGGGATCCCCAGAGTGCGACGATCACCTGAGCACTGCCTCTATGAATCTGCCGGCCCCGGATTTGCACTACTTGGCCTACAGGAACCGGCTCGTAACAGCGAAGATCGAGCACTCGCTTCAGAACGAGATTCGCGTTCAGCCCAGCGGCGCGGAAGGCGGTTGCATAACCGGCCTCAAGCGCGAGGGCCAGCAGAGTCCCTGCATAGAGCGTTCCGTGGTGATTGGCATCACGCGGCAAGACAAGGCGATGTGTCAGGGTTTCAACGTCTTGAGATTGGGGCTCCGGCATTCGCGTCGAGTCCCGGGCGCCATGATTGGAAATCGAGAGATGAGCCGCCGGCGATCAAGCAAAACTTATCACGGGACCTGGTCGACCGCAACAGTCGGAACCGGGACGAATCCGGAGCGATGAAGTGGCACGCGAACATGCCCGGCCCCGTGGCTTTTCCTGCGCGTTTGTTTGGCAGGATCCTTCTTGAGCTGGGGCGTCTCGCGGAAAGAAAAAACCGGGAATTTTCATGAAGCGCAAAAGAAAACCCCTCGGCTCGGGGGTTTAACGTCGTGGGAGGAGTTGCGCCGGTAGGAATCGAACCTACGACCTCCAGGTTATGAGCCTGGCGAGCTAGCCGCTGCTCCACGGCGCAAATTCATAATACCTCCATTGTCCTTGCAAGGAAAGCCCCCGCACTTGCTTTTTCTCCCCCCGTAGAGATTTGGGCTGGCCCGCCAATCCGAGCTCGCTTGGAGAATCTGGCCAACCTCACGCGAGAACTCTCAAGTGCAAGCATGCGGAACACCGCTTCTATGGGCAGGGTCTTTTCTGGAGTGGACATGGCTGCAATAATGGAGAGTCGCCTGCGATGATTTATGTCTGGATGTCACTAGGCCGGTACAATTCAGACTCAGACCCGGCAATCCGCGAAGGGATGGGTGGAGTTTTGCCTGTGAGCGTCTTTGAGATCGTTCCAGCATGACACGGAGGTCGCCGATGCACTCTTCGATTGGTTCATTCCTTGATTCCCTGAAGATCGAACGCCAGGCCTCGCCCCATACGCTGAGGTCGTACCATGACGATCTCGAGGTTTTCTGTCGATTTCTCGAGGAGAGCCAGGGAGAAAACTACGATCCGACTGCGGTGGACTCTGCTCGGCTCCGTCGGTATTCGGCCTGGCTGCACGGCCAAGGCTATGCGGCCACGACGATTGCCCGTCGGCTCGCGAGCCTGCGTTCGTTCTTCCGTTATCTACGTCGCAGCGGCAGCGTCTCTGCCGACCCTTGCTCGGGTTTGCGCAATCCCAAGCAACCCAAGAGATTGCCTCGCCTGCTTCGAATCGACGACGTGATTCGACTGCTGGATGCGATCCCGGTTGACGTTCCTCAGGGTGTCCGGGATCGGGCGATGCTCGAGATCCTCTACGGCGGCGGCTTGCGGGTCAGCGAGCTGGTGGGGCTCAACCTCGATGACCTCGATTTCGAGTCTGAACTGGTTCGCGTGCGCGGCAAGGGCCGGCGCGAGCGGCTCACCCCTGTCGGCCAGATGGCGATGCACTGGGTCGGCCGCTATCTGCCCGTCCGTCAACCCAAGCGGAGCCACGAACCGGCCGTGTTCTTGAACCGTTACGGAACCCGGCTGACGACACGTAGCGTCGGACGGCTGCTGGAACATCACCTGTCGCGGGCGGGGCTCGTCCATGCCGCCAGTCCGCATACTTTGCGTCACAGCTTTGCGACCCACCTTCTGGACCGCGGAGCTGACCTCCGCAGCGTCCAGGAATTGCTCGGACACCGGAATTTGACGACCACCCAGATCTACACGCATGTCACGCGGGACCGGTTGCTGGATATATATCATGACGCGCATCCGCGCGCCTGATCAGGCTGGCTTGTCGCCGTGCATCATTGCCCGGATGAGATCCTAGGAATTTCTCATGGTGCCCTGCCTGCCCTCATGTCAAGACGTTAGCTCAAGAGAGAAAAGTAACTTCTCAATAAGTCCGAGCGGAGGGCCGAGGATGGTGGTCGTTCCAGGCCAACTTGCTCGGGAATTCCGGGGACAAGACCTCATGCCGTTGCGGAATTGCCCGGACTTATGAAGTTATAGCGAATACTGCTATCTATAGCTCGCGTTTTCCGATTCGGACCCGTAAAGAATGGGAACATGAGGGAAGAGACCGCCTGCCCCGGAAGATGTGATGTCCCGAAGGGCAAGGATCAGATGGCGTGTTTGACGATGTTGCATCCATGACATAGACGTTTACTCAGAACGACGCGATGGCGTTGAGTCGGTTGCTCTGGTTCAACGCCGGGCGTCGTACTCTGTCTGGCAACTTCAGGGAAGCAACCTCGCGAGTCAACTGTGTGAGTTGCACCTCGTCTGGTTCAAGGGTTTCCGAGTGATTGAATGATGGGAAGCCGACGATCCGCTGCTCAGGGACGATCCCCCGGCCTCATGCTCTCTCACGTGAGCGCGTGAGGGGAGAGAATGAACCCATGCGCAAGTTCCGAATCCTGATTGTCTGCCCCGAGCCTCAAGGACTCGCGTTGCTGACTTCGATGCTGAAGTCGCTGGGCCACCTCATCGAGGAAGCAGCCACCGACCGACTGGCGGTTCGGCTGATGGAGCGGAACCCGGTCAATCTCG
Organism: uncultured Planctomycetaceae bacterium; assembly: GCA_963816015.1. Lineage (GTDB taxonomy): Bacteria > Planctomycetota > Planctomycetia > Isosphaerales > Isosphaeraceae > Aquisphaera. The sequence goes on from CAWFJM010000029.1 coordinate 11,721, forward strand.
TTCTTGCCAGCGTCGATCCCGGCGATGCCGAAGCTCTGGAACTGCTGTCCTACGTGCGGCGGAAGTACCCTGTGATCCCCGTGGTGCTGATGTTTCCCCGGGTGCATCCCGAGCGGGCGAAGGAGGCCCTTCGGCTGGGAGCGATGGCCGTCTTGAAGTATCCCGTGCCGGCGGCGGAGTTGCGGGCCGCCGTACTCCAGGCCCTGGAGCAGTGCGAGTCTCAGCCTCAGGAGATGCCCGCGCAGTCGCCGGGAGAGCCTCTCGGAGCCGTCGGAGTCGCCCGGCCCATGCCTGCGGCGCAGCCCCAGGCTCAACCCGCATCCATGGCCGTGGCTCACACCAACGGCCTGTCCGCGCTGACCCTCCAGGGAAACACATCGGCCGGGGCCTTCCCCACGACACTGCCGATTCTGACCCCGTCCCCTGCGGCAGGAGCGAGACCGACGTCGCTCAGCCGCGGCCAGTCGTGGGTCCGCGACGTTGATCTGGTCACCGCCGATCCTGGCCTCAGGCAGATCGTGGAACTGGCCGACGCCCTCGCGAGCTTGCCCTCATCGGTGCTCATCGTGGGCGAGCCCGGCACCGGGAAATCGCTGCTGGCCCAGCTCATCCACCTCAGCGCCGGCCAGACTGATCGGCCCTTCGTCACCCTCAAGGCCAACGAGCTCAAAGAGGCAGACGCCGACAGCCATGAGAATGAGAGCGACACCCCGGCCACGGACCCGACGTTCGCCATGACCGCGTGGTCCAGCAAGCTGGAACTGGCTCGGGGCGGGACCCTGTACATCGAGGAAGTCGGCGCTCTGCCCGCCGACATCCAGCTGCCGCTTCTGCGCGAGCTGCAACTGTACGACATCGAAGCCGCGGCCGGCCCGTCCCGCTCGCCCGGCCGTCCCGGCGTACGGTTCATTCTATCGACAAGCGACAACCTCGCGGCCAACGTGGAGCAAGGCGGCTTCCGCCCCGAGCTCTATCACCGCATCAGCACGCTGTGCTTGATGGTACCCCCGCTCCGGCACCGAGGAACCGACATCGAGCTGCTCGCCGAGCATTTTCGGGCCACCTTCAGCCACGAGTACCACAAGGATGTCGTGGGATTCACCCGAGATGCTCTCGAGGCACTGCAACGGCATGACTGGCCCGGAAACGTGCGCGAGCTCAAGGGGGTGATCCAGCGTGCCGTCGCCCGCTGCTCGAGCCCGCGGATCACAGCCAGCCACCTGGCTCCCATCCTCAATCTTCAGCGGCAGTCGCGAGGCATGGCCGCAAACGCCTCCAGGCCGCATCTGCCCATGGGAATCCGGCCCCTCAAGGAAGCGCTCGAGGAACCCGAAAAGCGGATCATCATCCAGGCCCTCCAAGCCTTCAACTGGAACCGCCAGGAGACCGCGCGGGTCCTGGACATCAATCGCACCACGCTCTACAAGAAGATGAAGAAGTACGGCCTCCTCATGGATGAGCCGATCTGGGCCAACTGAGTTCGGAATTGAGCAGGCTCACCCTGACGGCAGGGAATCGGTGTTGGATGCCCTGCGCCTCTCACTCGGTGTCAAACTGCGACAGATCCAGGCCCGGCAGCATGACGCCGTGGTCCTGGAAGTTGGTGTAGAGCTCGAAGCAGCGGCGTAGGTCGTGGCGGATGTGGCCCATCGGCGAGCTTTCCAGGTAGTGGTGCAGGTAGTCGCGATAGGCCGGGTGGGCGCACTTGTCGATGATTCGCCTGGCACGGGCGATCGGCGAGAGGCCGCGGAGGTCGGCCAGGCCTTGCTCGGTGGCGATGATCTGGACCGAGTGCTCGCTGTGGTCCACATGCGAGCACATCGGCACGATCGTCGTGATCTTGCCCCCCTTGGCGGTCGAGGGGCACATGAAGATGGACAGGTAGGCGTTGCGCTCGAAGTCGCCGCTGCCGCCCAGCCCGTTCATGATCTGGGTGCCGAAGAAGTGAGTCGAGTTGGCGTGGCCGTAGATATCGATCTCGATGGCGGTGTTGGTGGCGATCACCCCCAGGCGGCGGGCGATCCCCGGGTTGTTGGAGATCTCCTGGGGCCGGAGCACGATCCGGTCGGCGAACTCGTCGAAGTAGTCGTAGAGGAACTTCAGCTTCTCGTCGGTCAGGGTCAGCGAGCACGTGCTGGCGCCGATGACCGAGCCGGTGGCGATCAGGTCGAGCATCGAGTCCTGAAGCACCTCGGTGTAGACCTTGAACTGGGGGAAGTCGTCGTGGGCGGCAAGGCCGCCAACGACGGCGTTGCAGACGTTGCCCACGCCGCTCTGCAGGGGGAGGAACTGGGCCGGGATCCGCCCCGCGGCCATCTCGTCGAGCAGGAACCGGGAGACATGGCCGGCAATTCGCCGGCTCGTCTCGTCGGCCGCGGCGAAAGTGCGGCCGCCGTCCGACTCGTTGGTGTGCACGACGCCCACCACCTTGGCCGGGTCAACCTGGGCGTAGCGCCTGCCGATCCGATCCATCGGGTCGTGAATCTGGATCGGATAGCGGTGCGGGGGCGGCGGCAAGACGATGATGTCGGCCAGCTCGCGGAGCCGCGGCGAGTGATAGGCGTTGAGCTCGATGATCACTCGGTCGGCCTTCTGCAGGAACGTCGGCGCGTTGCCGATTCCGGTGGTCAGGTAAACCCGGCCGTCAGGGGTGATGTCGGTCGCCTCGACGATCGCGAAGTCCACGCGACCGAGGAAGCCCTCCATGATCATCTGCGAGACGTGCGAGAGGTGCATGTCCACGAAGTCGAGCCGCCCGGTATTCGCCAGCTTGCGAAGCGGACCAGAGGTCATGTAGGGCGCGCGCAGCTCACGGCCTCGGCGAGGCCAAGTTCGTCGTCGCAAGCTCCCCCCGTCGAGGCGCCGCTGAGGACGCGGATCTGGAACGGCTCACCAGACTCGTGCAATCCCCGGGCTCGCCGGGCCAGCGCCCGCGGCACGGCCTTGGGAGCCCCAGCCGGGGTGAAACCGCTTACCCCCACCATCGCGCCGTGGGGGATCAGCTCCGCAGCCTCTTCGGCGGTAAGAGTCGGAAACGAATGTCCCATCGCCATGTCTTTGTGTACCTTGATCCGCCGAAAGCCTCTCGGTCCCTGAGCGTCATCGAGTCAGGGGCTCGCCAGCGTGCCAGGACCCCGGAGGAACCGAACCGCCATGGTCGTCGGTTCTTAGCATCGCCCGTCAAGCACTGGATGTGTTGCGGCGAACGCCCATCAGGCGGGAGAGGTCATCGGCAAAAAACGACTCCGCGTAACTCTGAGTTACCGCGATAGTCTGACAAGTCACAGGTGGCCTTGGACCGGGCTTGGACTCGGTTCCATCCCAACGTCATGTTCCGTCCAACTGGCCCTGGCTGCAAGCCATGGCCAAGCGGGAGTATACCCGGAAGCCGGCCAGCGTCACCAGGGATTTCGTCGAAATGGGACTCGTCAACTCTCCACGAAGAGCGACCAGGATGGGCAGGGTCGATGTCCGTTCAGCTCTTGATGATATCACGCACCGTTCCGCCCGAGGGGATCATCGGCAGCACGTGCTCCTGGTAGGGAATGAGCACGTCGAGGACGTAGGGTCCCGGGTGGGCGATCATCTCCTTGAGAGCGTCGAGCACCTCGGACTTGTCGCGGATCTGCCGGGCCGCGATCCCGAAGCCGCGGGAGATCTCGACGAAATCGGGATAGATGAACTCGGGAACCTCTCCCTCCCCCTGACCGACGGCCTCGGGAAGGTGGACCGGTCCGAGATAGGTGTGAGCCCGGTTGCCCGCGTGGAACCGGTCCTCCCACTGGACGACCATGCCGAGGTGCTGGTTGTTCAGCACGATGACCTTGACCGGCAGCTTCTCGCAGTAGACCGCGGCCAGCTCCTGGATGTTCATGAGGAAGCTGCCGTCGCCGTCGATGTCGACCACGAGCGCCTCGGGAAAGGCGGCTTGCGCCCCCATGGCGGCCGGCAGGCCATAACCCATCGATCCCAGTCCTCCCGAGGTGATCCAGGTCCGTGGGTTCTTGAACTGGGTCCACTGCGCCGCCCACATCTGGTGCTGGCCGACGCCGGTCGACATGATGAACTCCCCCTTCGTCAGCTTCGAGAATTGCTCGAGGACATACTGGGGAAGGATCACGTCGTCGCGCTGGTCGTAGGTCATCGGCTCGGCGGCCCGCCACTCGTCGATCTTCTGGTGCCATGCACGCCAGTTGCCCGGGCCGACCAGGGGATTGATCGCCTTCAAGAACGCCTTCACGTCGGTGTGGATGGGGATGTGGGCGTACTTGTTCTTGTTGATCTCCGAGGCGTCGATCTCCACGTGCACGATACGGCCATGCTTGGCGAACTCGGTGAGCTTTCCGGTGACGCGATCATCAAAGCGAACCCCCAGCGCCAGCAAGAGGTCTGCCTCGTTCACGGCATAGTTCGCGTAGATGGTTCCGTGCATACCCAGCATGTTGAGCGAAAGGTAATGGTCGCTGGGAATGGAACCGAGGCCGTGCACGGTCATGGCCACGGGGATCCCCGTCTTGGTGGCGAACTCGCGAAGCTCCTCGTGGGCATTGGACGCTAGGATGCCGCCGCCGCAATAGATGATTGGCCGCTGGCTCTCGGAGATCGCGGCGAGAACCTCGCGGATCTTTTCCGGCGACGGCGGCGGGGGGAGCCGGTATCCGGGAAGGTCCATCGCCACCTCATAGTCGGGATGAGGCACCAGGGTGTTCTGAATGTCCTTGGGAATATCCACCAGGACAGGGCCGGGCCGACCGGTATTCGCGATGTGAAAGGCTTCCTTCATGATCCGGGCAATGTCCCGGGCGTGCTGCACGAGGTAGTGATGCTTGGTGATCGCCCGGCTAACCTCGATCATCGGGGTTTCCTGGAAGGCGTCGGTGCCGATGACATGCGTGGGAACCTGCCCCGTGATGGCGATCAGCGGGAGCGAGTCAAGCTTCGCGTCGGCCAGTCCGGTGACGAGATTGAGCGCACCGGGTCCGGAGGTGGCCATCACCACGCCCGGCTTGCCGGTCACCCGCGCGTAGCCCTCGGCCGCGAAAATCCCTCCCTGCTCATGGCGCGGAAGGATCGTCCGGATCCGGTCACGATACCTCGTCAGAGCCTGATGCATCGGCATGCTGGCTCCGCCTGGATAGGCGAAGATCACCTCGACCCCGTGCCGAACCAGTGACTCGACCAGAACGTCGGCTCCCGTCGTCGGTCTCGCTGTGATCTGAGTCTGGCGATCGTCGATGGCTGACACGATGGTCCTCGTCTTCTTCTCCAGGTGCAACACGATCCAGGACAGCCGGAACGTTCGATTCTAGAACCTATCACCGTTCAACACAACCCGCACCAACGCGTTTCACCCGGGCTGGACGGCGGACAATCGGATCAAGCCGGTGACGCGAGCAGAAACGCGTGATATCGTCCGGACATCCGGACCAAGAGACCGCCTCAAGGGTTCACGCGTCATGGATTGATGCGGTGCCGGAACAGATCCATGGCGGGAATCGCCCGACCAAGCTGGAGTTCATGCTATCGTGCAATCTATGACCCACGCCCTGGTCACGGGTGCCTCATCAGGTCTGGGCCGGGAGATGGTTCGGCAGCTCGTGCAAGATCGCGGAATGACCGTTCTGGCCACGGCGCGGCGGTTGGACGAGCTCGAGCAGCTGGCCTCCGAGCTGCCACCCGGAAGGGTGCAAGTCCTGGCTGGCGATCTTCGGGACGCCGGATTCCGTGATCAGCTCTGGCACCACGCCCTCTGCTTCCCACGAGGGGTGGACTTGCTGATCAACAATGCAGGGGTCGGCCATTATGCCGAGTTTGCCGATCAGGACGGGGAAGCCATTCGCCAGATCATTGAGCTCAACGTCATGGCCCTCTTCGACCTCAGCCAGAAGGCCGCACACCACATGCGCGAGCGGGGCTCGGGCCAGATCCTCCAGATCTCCTCGGTCCTGGGATTCGTGGGAATTCCCTACTCCGCCGTTTACGTTGCGAGCAAGCACGCGGTGAACGGCTTGGTCAAATCGATGAGGTACGAGATGCGAGGGACCGGCGTGCGGGTCTGGGCCGCCTGTCCTGGTCGAACCGAGAGCGGTTTCTCCAAGACGGCACTGGGGAATGGAGGAGAGCCGGGCCTCTTGCCCAGGGGCGAGCGTACAGACCGCGTCGTTCGGTCCATCCTGCGAGGTCTCGACCGGCGCTGCGTGTTTCTGGTCCCGACGTGGACAGCCTGGGCCGGGCTGAGGCTCGCGGAGTGGTGTCCCTGGCTTTTCGACTGGCTCATCGTCCGCTGGGCAACCCGCCACGTGGGTTTGGCGCTCAACCGCAAGCAGCGTGAACCAAGGCGGCCGGATCCTGCCGGGTGACCGTGGGGACAAGCTTGAAGCGATCGCGCGGATTTGTTCGGCGTTCTCACCCGCCGCGCGGGATCGGCTCCTTCACGGAACGCAGGAAGTGAGCGCCTTTGCCCTTCGCCTTGAGCTGGGCGATGTGGGCCTCGGCATCGCCCTTCTGTGCGTACTCGAACGTGGCGACCGTTCTCCCGCCCATGTCGCAGACTGCCCAGACCATGCGCATCCGCGGTCCGGCAACGGGCTTGGAGCGCAGGGGAGGAGGCTCCGAGCGATCGCGGCTGGCTCTCCGCGAGCCGGTCTCGGATGCATGATCCGGGCCAAGCGCCTCGGCCGCCTCGGCCGCCGCGCGGAGTTCCCGCCGGTTGAGGGTTCGTCGCGCCATGAATCTTCCCGTGGTCGGCGACCATTGACGAGATTGGGAGCAAGGGGGCCGACCAGCCCCCGCCCCCGCGATGCCAATGGAGTTGCTCGCGTTTCCAAAAGAAACTGAATACCAGATCAGCTCACCCCTGCAAGATCAAGCTAAACAAGAACTGCATCACAAAACGGAAGAGCCCCCGCCTCCTTGGTCGCCCCTGACGGGTTCAGGCCTGGCCCGAGCGATCGAGCAAATGGGCAGGCAGGCGGTAGAGCGTGGACTGCTCGATCGCCTGGAAACCGAGTGACTGGTACAGTGCGAGGGCCGGCCGATTGGTCGACGAAGTCTGCACCTCGACAAGAGCGACGGCGTGCTCGCGGGCCCATCGGATGACTTCGGAAACCAGGTAGCGGCCGTAACCTCTGCGGCGGTGCTGGGGGGAAACCTCCACGCCGATCATGCCAATGCGGGTCTGGCCGTCTCCGCGGCCGAACCAGCTCATATCCCACGTCGTCGCCCGGGCGAGCTCGGCCCCGTCAGATCGGGCCAGCAGGCGGAATCGCGCCAGGTGAAGCTCGCTGAGCGCCTGGTTTTCCCACCAGTCGGCCGGAAGGGCGTCTTCCTGGAGATCGAGCTGGGTCTGGCGGCGAATCAAGACGGCTCGCGGATCACGCGGCTCTGCCTCCGCCAGTTTGAACTCCAGGAAGACGGTGACGCTAACCGGCTCGTACCCCAGTACAGCCAGGGCCTGAGGAAAACCCGGATGACTCGACACGACACCCGAGCCTTCGGAACCAGCGTAGAGGCCCCAGTAGAAAGGATTGATGGGGAACTGCCCGCCGGCGTAGAGGACGTTCGCCCCGCGCGACCGGAGGTAGCGCTCGGCCTCGAGGATCAGGCCGCGCGGGATCTCGGAATTGTCGAGACCAGGCTTCACCACCAGGAGAGCGATGGTCCCCAACGACCGATCAAGCTCGAACGGCGGAGTGGAATCGATCGGCTGGTCGGGGCCAAATCCGGCATGGACGTAGCCGACAAGCCGGTGGTCGCGCTCGGCCACGATCAGCCCGTCCCGATCGAAGTAAACCGAGCCGAACGCATGATCATCGAGCTCGTGCACCCGCAAGGGGCGCGCGGCTTGTCCCTCCGGAACAACCTGGTTCCATAGCTTGACGAGGGCCGGGGAATCGGAGTTGCGATACGAGCGGTAACGAATCACGGGTCTTGGTTGCGATGATCAAGTTAGATCAGAGCAGGGTTTGAGGGCGCCGGGTGGTGCGAAAACCAGGATGAACGCGGACGTAGAAGCCAGTCGATTGCTCGGGGAAAACGAGCTTCAGGGTACAGCCACCAGCACATCCTGTCCGTCGATTCTCACTTCGTAAATGGCCTGCTTGATCTTCGAGCCCAGCGGGGTCTTACCCGACCGAACGTCAAACTGCCAGCCATGCCAGGGACAGGTCACCGTCGTTCCCTCCAGCGGTCCATCGACGAGCGGGCCGCCCTGGTGCGGGCAAATCCCATCGATGGCAGAGATCTGGCCATCAACGTTGAAGAGAGCATAAACTCGCCCCTCGAATTCGACTTCCTTGGCCCCCCCGACGGGAAGCTCCTCGAGAGTCGCCATTCTCACAAATCTCGACATCCAACCATCTCCCGTTGTTCCCGCCCTGTCATCCGATTCCCGTTTCAGAAGAGGCGGCCGGCGATCTCCACGAGTCAGTCAAGCATCTTCAATCTATCAAACCGAGCACCGGTGGGAAATCGGGTGGAAGGAAGCTGCGCACACTCTCGCCTCCCGAGGATTCCGGCTACGGGCCACCCGATGCACGGGTGGCCACGATATCAACCCACACTCGTCCGGCCGAGTGGCAAGGGCTCATCGGCCCGGCCTACCACGAAAAGAAAAACCGATTTCCGCGATCACTTGCTCGCGGCCCTGGGGAAGGCGTTTCCTGGAGCGGCAGATGCGCTGGTTCATGCCGAGTTTGCCTCACCGCGCAGTTTCCACCGCTACACGCGGCGGACAGCAGGGGCAGTCGGGGGCCCTCCCGTCGCTCGCTCGACCAGCAACTTTCCGGCCGTCGGGTCAGATGTCTTCGGCCCGGGCCTCTGGGTCGTGGGCGACTCGGTCTTTCCCGGCCAGGGAACCATGGCTGTGGTGATCTCGGCCATCCGCGTCGTCGAGCAGATCCCCGGGCGGTCCTGGCCGACGATCAAGCATGCCCCCGCCCATCCGCCAAAATGGCATTCCGATACACCGAGGTGCAGGGCGGGGTAGGCTGATCGGCCGGTTCCCCAAGCAGGGCTCCCGTGGTCGCGGTGCACAGCCCGGCGCGGTTCGCGTCCATCATGCTGTTGATCGGCCGGCTGGCTCGGCGAGCTTGCAGCCGCAGCCGTAGATCGAGCAAGCCCCGACATATTCCCAGCAATCACGGTGGTGCGGCGTCCGGCAGCTCGAACAAACAACAACGGGATCACCGTCGATCAATGAGCCGCAGACCTTGCAGATCGGCGGCCCATCGACGTTTCCGTCAAGGTCGGGCCAATCCACGATGGCGATCCCTTCGGTCATCCGCCGGCTGACACCGACCTGGAGGCCATCGTGGATCTCCAGCGACTCGCTGACGACCTGGATCAGAGCCTCGGCGTTCTGACCGAGGTTTCGATCGATCTGGACGAGGAGCCGCTCCGGGTTGATCGAGACCAGCATGCCGCCGGGGTGAACCAGCCGCTGCAGACCGGCGATGGCCCAGCGCACCTGGGGGTTCAAGAAATCGCGCGCCATCTCGGCATCGTTGGCCTGCACCACGTATCCGCGGTCGAAGTCCGCGTCTCCGGTCTTGACCATCCGCGTTCCCTTCGGCGCCTGAGGAGGCGCCGGGCGGGAGATCGGCGCCAGCTCGAGCCGGAACGGGATACCCCGCCGAAATCGCGCGACGACGCGTGTGCGCGGGTTTGCCGGCTGGCCGGGCACGGTCGGTGCCAGTCCGACGCGGACGGTGGTCCCGTGGTAGAGAAAACTGACCGTGGGCGGGTCACTGATGCCCCGGCTCTCATATCGGCCGTGAAACCGGTTGGCAAGCTGGTGGTAGGCACGGTATCGCGCGCCCCCCATCCAGTTACTCAGCGAGGTCATCAACCGGATGAACGCGTAAAGGAACAGGACGATCAGACCGAGGACGATCAATTCCATCATGGCCGGGCGCAGCTTTCTCCTCGGCGACGGTCGTTTTCTCTCCAGGGGGACTGGGTGAACCGGCCGGAGCCGGCCTGACGATCGCTCACGAAGTGCCCATGCTCAGTTTACGGACCCCCGGGCAAGCCACGCAACGAGAGATCGCTCACCGATGCGACCCCGAGCAAGGCCCGGGGCCTGAACGAGAACACTCCACCGCGAGAGCCGCAACATAGGAATCGCGCGGGGCCGCCTCCCAGAGCCACCATTGCTGAACCCTGGGAAGAGGAGATGCCGGCGTGAACCTTGGAACGAGCGGCGTGGTGCCGAACATCGTCTCGAAATGGGAGGCCAGCCCGGCCAGACCAACTCCCCGAGCCTTGAGGATGGCCTCCTTGCGGGTCCAGCCCCGGAGGAACGCCGCCGCTTGGGCCGGCCTGTCCAGCCCGACGTACTCGGACTGCTCGGCGTATGTGAAGTAGGACTCGACGATCCGGTCCGCCTCCGCGATTGCTCGTTCTCGCTCGAGGTCGATCCCCAGCTCCCGGTCCAGGCTCATGGCGATCAGTGCCAGATCGTCAGAATGTGTGACGTTGAACCGCGGGGGTCGAGGGTCCGCATGATCTCCGGGCGGGGCGAGTTCCGGCTTGCCACCCGGGCCTGAACGAAACACCACGCGATCGGGCGGAATCGTGAGGAGCCGGCCCAGGATCATCCGCAACGATCCGCGGCAGATGATGAACCGACGCCGGTCGCGCGGGCGAACGAACCGCAGTCCTCGTGTCCGCTCGTCTTCACTCAGGCAATGCCACTCGGGAAGAGCGGCGAGATCGTCATCATGGCTGGCTCTCGGGCCCAGATCGACACGAAGCACCCGGATCTCGTCGGGATCCAGAGGGCACCAGTCACCGTCGAGCTGCCAATCCGAGAGTACCGGTGGATCTTGAGGGTTTGGAGAGCTCATTGCGTTCTTCTAACCGAAACGCCACGCGTGATGCAATCGGCGAGCTGCAAGTCGAGTCAGCGCAGGCGGATCCCTGCTCTGGCACCGCTTCGGCCCCACGCCGTCCTTGGGCGTTGAACCGGAATCAAGTACGATCGTGGCACGCTCTGGCCAGGCAGAACGGGCCTTGTCGGGGCGGGGAGAGGAGCCACAGCGTGCTGCGTTCCCACAAGCCGAAGGAGTTCGAAAATCGCCTCGCTGTCGAGGCACTCAGCCCGGGGACGCTGGTACGTGTTGGGAGCCGGCGTTTTCTGGAGCCTCAGTGGCGTCCTCACCAAGTCGCTGCCGCTCGACCCGCTGACGATTGCACTTTTTCGGGGACTCTTCGCCGGTCTTGCCCTGGCTCCCTTTGTTCCTCATCGACACTGGGTCTTCCGGCCGGTGATGATCCCGCTGGGCCTGGTCTTCGGAGCGATGACCGGGGCCTACCTGGGTGCGGTCAAGATGACGACCGCCGCCAATGCCATTTACCTTCAATACACGGCCACGTTCTGGGTGGTCCCCCTGGGGATGCTCTTCCTGGGTGAGCGGCCCGACCGCCGCGCTCTGGTGGGGATCGCCCTGGCGATGCTGGGCATCGCGGTAATCGTCGGCTGGGGCTACGACGGCAGGCCCGACGAATGGAAGGGTGTGGCCCTGGGCCTGGCCAGCGGCCTGGGCTTCGCTGCGGTGGCGACAGGGATGCGCGGGCTGCGCGACCTCGACCCGGTCTGGCTCAGCTCCGTCTACAACCTGCTCGGGGCAATGGCTCTGGGGCTGTGGATCGGAGTCAGCGGCCGCGAAATCACCTGTCCTACCCTCCCGCAGGGGGCCGTGCTTCTGGCCTTCGGGGTCATCCAGATGGCGTTGCCGTACGTCCTGTTCGCACGAGGGCTGCGAGAGGTCGGAACGGCCGAGGCGGGACTGATCGCCTTGGTCGAACCGATTTTGAATCCGATCTGGGTCGTGCTCGTTGTGGGAGAGAGGCCGGCCATTCCAACCCTGATCGGCGGTCTCTTCCTCCTCAGCGGAGTCGCCTATCGCTACTGGCCCAGGAGAATCAAGCAGGCCGATGTTGCAAGGCAACCTGGCTAAGAGGATTCAGGCCGGCTTCTGCGTTCTTGGTCTCTCAGGGCGGCTGTGGTTTATTAGGGGCGTGAGCCGATTGGCATGAGTGGCCGTCCATCGATGGAAGCAGGAGGTGAAGACAATGTCGGAGAAAACGCCCTGGCGGATTCTGGCCCTCCTGGCAGCAGCCGTGTCGACTGTCTCGCTGGCAGCCGACTGGGGCCAGGCGCAGACGGCGACGGAGCCGGCTCGTACTCCGGACAAGGCCCATTCCAAGAAGGTTGATCCCGGAATCAATGCGCCGTTTCAAAAGGCCAATGTCAAGGATTTCATCAAGCGATTCGAGTCCAACGATCGCGAGGTTTTCGTCCAGCGCCATGAAATCATCAGGGCCCTGGAACTGAAGCCGGGCATGGCCGTTGCGGATATTGGCGCCGGTACAGGGCTCTTCACCCGGCTGATCGCTAGCGAGGTGGGACCGGCCGGAAAGGTCTACGCGGTCGACGTGTCCAAGGACTTCCTCGATCACATCGCGTCACAGGCCAGACGTGCGGGGCAGACTCAGGTCGTCACGATCCGCGGTACCCAGGATTCGACCAACCTGCCCCCGGGTTCGGTGGACCTGGTTTTCCTTTGCGATGTGTACCACCACCTGGAAAACCACGAGAAAATCCTGGCCTCGATTCACCAGGCTCTCAGGCTCCCGGGTGTCCTTGTGCTGGTCGAATTCGACCGAATGGAGGGGAAGAGTAGCCAGTTCGTGCTCACACACATTCGTGCCGATCAGGGGGAATTCCGGCGTGAGATCGAGGCTGCCGGATTCGAACCGGACCCCATGTTCAAGGGTCCCAGGCTGAAGGAGAACTTCGTTGCCAGATTCCGGAAGAGGGACCGAACCGGCGAACGAACTCTCCCGCAAGCAGGCGGTGAGGCAGGGCGGGGATCGCCGCCCGGCTCATGAGGCACGCCTTCGGACCTACTGGCTCTCAGCAAGGTCTACGACATCGGCCGGTGTTGCACCAGCCGTGGTTGTCGCCCGGATCTTATGCCAGATCTCGACAAAAGCCTTGGCCTCCGCGTCTCGCCAGGAGAGCCCGGTTTCTTCGAGATCATTGGCGCGACGACCCCAGTGCTCACGCCATTCAATGGGCCAGTTCGCCACCACACTGCGATAAGCCAGCGGGTGGAAAACCGGGGCGGTCGTCCTCGCGCTCGAGGAGCGGTCGCCGCTCGTGCTGGACAACTTCCCTGGACGGCGAAAACCGGAACTCCTGGCCGGCGGCTCGGGCTTGACCTGCTCGCCACCGACCTCATCCTCGTCCCCGAACTCGATGGAGAGCCTTCCTTGGACACTCCGAACGCGCAACCCTGGTCGGGTTCGCCTCAGGGTCCGAAGCTCACGCACGGGAGAAACCTCCAAACGTCTGCGTCTTTTCTTGCGTGGTTCCTGACGTTACGTCGTTAGTCCTTTTTCATTATTCTAAGATACGATCCTCGGTTTCCAGATGTTCACTAAATTTTCTTGGATTTCTCTCAGAAAGTTACCCATACACCGCCAATTTGCCAATCTTTACGCGTTACTTCGATGCCAGAAAACGACACAAACCGCCAGCTGGATAGTTCACGCCAGGTCTTGCACTTACCAATGCCAGCCGAGTTTGGCCTAGCCACGGCGGTCTTTGTGGTCGTCGCAAGCATGGTAGGTGTTGGAATTTTGACGACCTCCGGCTACACGATGGCTCTCGTCGGCAGCAACCAGCTCATGCTCGTCCTGTGGGTGATTGGTGGCGTGATCGCAGTCTGCGGTGCTCTCACGCTCGCCGAACTCTCAGCGGCATTGCCTCACACGGGAGGCGACTACGTTTATCTCTACCATGCGTTTGGGCCCCTGGCGGCATTTCTTTCCGGCTGGGTGTCCTTCTTGATCGGCTTTTCCGGCCCGAGCGCGGCCGCTGCATTCGGATCTGCCAAGTACATTCTCGCACCATACGGGCTTGAAGGAAGCCACGCTGTCTTGACTCAGCGCATGGTGGCAAGCTTCGGCATCCTGTTCTTTGCAGTCATTCACGTCTCGGGACGGGAACGCACCGCTCTGGTGCAGGGCTGGATCACGGGATTGAAGCTCGCCGTGCTGGGAGTGCTGATCGTCGCAGGGCTGGCGGTGGGCTGGCCTCATGGAGTCAATCTTCAGGATCCCAAGCCGGTCGATGCGAGCCTGGCCATCACCATGCTGTTTTCGCTCGTCTTCATTTACTATGCGTACACCGGATGGAATGGCGCCTCCTATCTCGCCGCCGAGATTCGCGATCCCCAGAAGATCCTGCCGCGGGCGATCCTGATCGGGACGGGCGCGGTGACGCTGCTGTACCTGGCCGTGAACATTGTCTATGCGCTGGCCCTCTCGGCCGGAGACGTCCAGGCCATGGTGAATGCCCCGGGGAACAAGGAAGGGCTCGACGTGGTAGCCCCGATCGCGGAGATCGCGGCTCGAAAGCTATTTGGACCGCGCTGGTCCAATCCACTCAGCGTGGCGATCGGCCTGATGCTGCTCTCCACCCTGAGTGCCTATCTGCTTCTGGGGCCCCGGGTGATTTACGCGATGGCCAGGGCCGGCCAGTTCCCGGCTGTCGCAGCCCGGTTGACCACGCACGCCGGTACCCCGGCCGTGGCCACAGGACTTCAGGTGCTTGTCACGTTGATCTTGCTCTGGACAGGGTCCTTCGAGCGGATCGTGGTCTTCGCGAGCGTGGGGCTCTCGCTCTTCTCGATGCTGGCTATGAGCTCGATCTTCGTGCTTCGCTGGAAGCGGCCCGATCTTCCCCGTCCCTTCCGGACGCCCGGTTACCCGGTGACGCCCGCAGTCTATCTCGTGCTGACGGCCCTCCTGACCGGAGCGGTCTTCTACCAGCGGCCGATGGTTTCCGCCGCGGCGCTCGGCACCATTCTCGTAGGGATCCCGGTCTATTACCTCATGGGACGGCAAGTCGAACCTGCAATGTCATCCCCGCTCCCCGAGCCCGGGCAAGGAGCGGATCACTGACCTGCTGAAGTGCCGCGTTGCTTGACGTGGTGGCCCCAATCCCTACACTGGACAAAGAACGTCTCCCGCGAATTTTCCCTGCCGACCTGGGTTCGACGACCTGATCCATTGCGAGTCCATCGACCGTGCAAGACCCTCATCACCCGACCATCGCCCCGGATCGTGATCAACCACCACCACTCCCCGATCTGCCCCCGGTCGAGGCCCCATCGGCGGGGTTCGTCGTGCAGCTCTTCGTGATCCCGGCGATCGTGGTCGCGGTCGTGATCTTCGTCTGGCTTCTCTTCGGCAAGCTGGCGGGCGGCGAGCGCGATCCGGCCGAATACGTCAGGCGGCTTGCGTCAGGCCTCGGGCGACTGGCGGTCGGCGTTCGAGCTGGCCAGCCTGATCCAGAATGACGCGAGGCTGGCCAGCGACCCGCACCTGCTCGGGGAATTGAGCGACCTGCTGTCGACCGAGCTGAAGACCAAGGATGTGGATCCACAACTCACGGTCTACTTGATCAAGACCCTGGGCGCATTCCAGACGCTCGAGGCGACTCTTGCGGACGGCCGAAAGGTCGACCCGATCGAGCCTCTGGTCCAGGCACTCCAGCCCGGATCCGAGCCGGCGATTCGCATGGAAGCGGCGGCAACGCCTGGCCAAGCAGGCCGCGCGGCTCGAGGGCAAGCTGGACGACCCCCGGGTTGCCTCCGCCTTGTCGGGAGCCGCCTCCGGAGAGGATCCCGAACTGCGCCAGGTCGCCGTCTATGCCCTGGGATTCCTGGGTGGAGATGAGGCCCGGACGGCCTTGCGAGAGCGAATTCGGAGCGACGACAACCGCTACGTCCGGTACAACGCCGCCGTGGCCCTCGGCCGGCGAGGCGACATGGCCGCCCTGGGGACCTTGAAGGAGATGCTCTCCTCGGCGGCTCTCGATCGGGTCATCGACTTCCGAGCAAAACCGAGAAGCAGAACAAGATCGAGGCCATCGAGCTGGAAGCCTTGCAGGCGGTCCAGTCTTCGCTATCGTCAGGGTCAGCCGAGCTGGCTCGCTCCTTGCGACCGGAAGTCGAAGACCTGACACGCTCGGGCCTGGCCAGCGTGCGAAGCCAGGCCCAGGCGGTCTTGCAATATTTTCAATCAGCGCTCGTGATCGCCGCCCGTCAGCCAGAGCTTTCCGGACACGAGCGATTCTCTCGATTGTGCGGGATCGTCCGGACTTAGGGCGCGTGGACACGACGTGAGAGCCGCGCCTCGAGCCGGCCCGGTGCGCAGTGTGCTGTAGTCACTGGCGGGTCGGGAAGACCATCAACTTGCCAACCTGGTGTGATCGGTACAAGGTGACCCGGGACTTGAGGAAATCTCCACAATTTGGCAAGACAGGTCGGCAGCCAGTGATATACTGGTCTGGACGGCTCACTGCGAGCCTCGATCGTATTGTTTTCGACCGCCGCAGCGGACTTCTTGAAGGAATTTCGAGCGACAGCCGCGGATTGTACAGGAGGGGGCTGCGTCCTCGCGGTCTCTGCTTGCTCTCGTATTCCTGGGGGCGAGGCTCCGGCCAGGCCTCTGTGATTCAGGCTCGGCCTGAGCCTCTCTCCCGGATTCGAACCCGAGCTTGCCCCTTTTCGCACAACCGGGTTGTTGTTCTCAGGAAGTCGGTCCCAGTCAACCGGAGGGCCTTCTCAGGGACGAGACAGCGCACTCCTTCGGGCCGTGTGAGTTGACCCACGTTTGGCGAATCGCGACAGGGATGCCCGAGGATCCGCCGAGGAGTATCGCATGTTCAAGTCCTTGAAAGTCGTGCGCCTCGCTGCCGGCGCGGCCGCGGCGCTCTTGGGAGGGTTCGCCGCGCCGGCCTGGGCCACCTACGGCGGGGGAGCGTGTCATCGCTGCTCTCCGGCTCCCGTCGTGGCAACCCAGTTGAACGTGGTCAGCCTGGCTCCCCAGGTCCAGACCTCCTACCAGACCGTGTATGAGACCGTCTACGAGACCGAACCCGTCACCGTGATGGAGACGCGGTACCGAACGGCCTACCAGACGGAGAACTACACCGTCATGAGGCCGGTGTGGGAGACGTCGTTCGTCGAACGCAAGTACACCGTGATGAAGCCGGTGTATCAGACCGAGAACCGCGAGCGGCGGTATACCGTACAGCGTCCGGTCTACCAGACCGAACGCCGCGAACGACGCTACACCGTACAGCGACCGGTCTACCAGACCGTGAACACCGAACGCCGCTATACGGTCATGCGACCGGTGGTGAAGACCCAGCAGATGGAGCGGCGGTATACCGTACAGCGTCCGGTCTACCAGACCGAACGCCGCGAACGGCGCTACACCGTCATGCGACCAGTCTACCAGACCGAACGCCGCGAACGGCGCTACACCGTCATGCGACCAGTCTACCAGACCGTGAACCAGGAACGGCGTTACACCGTGATGAAGCCCGTCACCGAGACCGTGATGGTCGACCAACCCTACACGGTCTGCCGGCCTGTCACCACGGTCCGCGAGGAGACCGTCGAATGCGGCTATTACGAGCGGCAGTACACCACGATTCCCGGTCCCGTCGTCGAGCGTAGGGTTCGCGTGCCGGTGCAGGAATGCGACCTCTGCGAGGAACAGCCTCGCGGTCTCTTGGGCTGCTTGCACCACAAGCGGAAGGTGACCGCGACGGTCGCCGTGCAATGCCCGCCGCGAACCGTCAGCCAGCGCGTCTGGGTATCCCGGCCCGTGACCCGCGAGGTCAGCGAGACTCGCTACGTCCGCGAGACGATGGTCCGCCAGGTTCCCGTGACCCGGTGCCGCTACGTCGCCGAGGAACGCGTCGAGTCAACTCCCGTCACGACCTGCCGGTATGTGACCGAGGAGCGGGTCGAGCCCTACGAGGTCCAGACCTGCAACTACGTCCGCGAGGAGCGAGCCGAGCCTTACGAGGTCCAGACCTGCCGCTATGTCGCCGAGGAACGGGTCGAGCCCTACCAGGTTCGCACCTGCGAGATGGTGTCGGAGCAGCGCGTGGAGACGGTCCCCGTCACGACGTGCAGCTACGTGAACGAAGAGCGGGTCGAGCCTTACGAGGTTCAGACCTGCCGCTATGTCGCCGAGGAACGGGTCGAGCCCTACCAGGTGACGACCTGCAGCTACGCCGCCGAGGAACGGGTCGAGCGCGTTCCCGTGCGGACCTGCCGCATGGTTGCCGAGACGGCCTCGCGCCAGGTTCCGGTCTGCGTGCCCGAGCAGGTTCCCGTAACCGTCAACCGCGTCGTCGCCCGCCAGGTTGCCCGCACCGTGGCCGTGCAGCAGTGCACCATGGTCCCCGTGGTCACCCCGACCTGCCTGACGTGTGAGTGAGCGGCGCGCCGCAGTGAAAACAAGAGGCGGCATCACCGGCCACGCCGGTGATGCCGCCTCGTGTGCTTGATCGAGTGAAGCAACAACGACACCACTCGCCGCCAGGCTGGCCCGATGTTCCCACCTGGCAAGCTGGCCTCAAGCGCGGTGCTGCGACCGGAACGAGAACGGCTCAGTCTTTCTGATCTCTCAGATTGATCTCGACCCAGTTCGAGTCTTTTTCGAGGTTGACCCACAGCCCCGACGTCTTGACATCGAGGAATCGCTCGGGAATCTCGGAGTTCGGCTTGGTCTCGGCTTGCTTGTCCTTGGCGGGCTCCGATTCTTCCTGATCCGCAAATCCCCGGTTCTTGCCGTTCCAGAGAGACCGCACGGGCCTCAGAACGATGTCGTATCGCCCGCGTTCGAGGAATGCGTTCGGCTGATAGGCGTCAATCACGAAAGTGCCGTCTTGCTGGATGCCCCCGCTCCCCAGCACGCCTTGGTGCGATCCGAGGGCATGAAGATGACGGCACCCTCCGTCACCGGCTTGCCCTCGTAGGTCACTGCGACCGGAAACCCGCGGAGCGTTTGGACTTGCCGTGCGAGACTCCACACCCGGCAAGAAAAGACACCGAAAGCAGCCCCGGTGGTCAGCGCCATCATCCAAGGCATCGACCGCAATCTGCATGCTTTCATGGAAACATGCTCCTTGCCCCACGCTATCATCGGGAAATACAGATAGCAAAAAAACGTGTACGTTCTTAAGGGCCTGATTCAAGGCTACGGCATGTCCGCTTTTCGGTCAAGGCGCAACCGGCGGGGAAATAGCGCTCGGGGCGGCATGCTCATCCCCAGCGGGACTGTGATCCAAGTCGCGCCGGGAGCGTCTCGAGCGGGCCGAAGTCGAGCAGGCTGCGACCCGTGCTGGCTAGGCAGCGTAGAGCCGCCCGGCGCCAGTCGCCGGGTAGGCGCGCGGTCGCCACGTCGAGTCCCGCGGCGTTGCACGAGAACGCGGGCAGGATGATCCTGTCCAGTCCCACCAGGAAGCAGGGCGCAGAGTGGCCGGAGACCCGGAGGACCGGGTGGTGATGGCCCGAGATCAGCCGGGCCGCCCGGGTCGCGCGATGGCCGTGGGCAATGGTCCAGCCGGCGATCTCCAGCCAGCTCTCAAGGACAAGGCCGCTGTCCCCGCCCACGGCGAGGTCCCGGACCGCCAACGAAGCGAGGCCTCGATCGTGATTGCCCTCGAGCACTACTAGGCCGACGCCGCGCTCGCCAAGCCACCGGACGAGCCGCGCCAGGTCCGCAAAGGTCCGGCGACAGGGGCGGTGCGATTCCACCAGGTCGCCGGCGACGACGAGCCGTGCGATCGGGGATCGGGCCAGCAAGCAATCGAGCTTCGCCACGGTCTCGGCCAGGGAATGGGCTGGCACGCAGTCTCCCGCCGAGCCGCGGGCCCACTCGTAGCCAAGGTGGACATCGGCAATCACGGCAGTCCGCTCACCATGGCAGATCGCAGCCCCCTCCGGGGCGAGAGTCCACACGTCGAGGGCTTGGCCGACGGGCTTTGCCATTTCCGGGAGCGGCGGGGGGGCTTGCGGTTTCATGCGACCTCCCCATGTCCTGTTCTCGTCAGTCGTTCATGGAGCCGGCGGAGGGCATCGGCGGGTGACTCGAACTGAAGCGGTTCATTGGCCGCGGGCGTGATCCAGGCCGCGGCGAACGGGGAAACCGATGAGAGTTTGCGGAGCCTGAGGCCAGGATGCGAGCGGAGCCAGCGGACCGCGGCCGGTAGGTCGAGCAGGTCGTGAAGCACTTCGCGGCGAGTTTCTCGAAGCAGGGGGTGCTGGGGACAGGCCGCCTTGACCAGCGGGTAGAGCCGGCTGCTCACCCAGTTCATGCCCCCCACCCGGACCCTGCGGCCGTGCTCGGGGTTGCGCAGCACCATCAGGCCCGTGGCCGCGATGTACCGGAACCGCTGCGCGGGAAGATCTCCTCGGTCCAGCCCCTCAAGGACGTCTTCCTCGAGCCCCTCGAGCTCCAGCAGGCTCTCCAGGTCCGGATGAGCCAGCTCGGCCCCCTCGGGAAGGCGAACCGACCAGCCCAGGTCGGCGGCCTGAAGGGCCAGGTCGCGGCCGAACCGACGTCCCAGCCGGGCCGCGATGGCCCGGCCAAGCACCTCGCACGCCGCACGGTTGAGCGGGGCATGAAAGACGTAGGTCTGTCCTGGCTCTCCCTCCGCCGGGAACGTCTCGACCAGCAGCTCACTCACCGTGGGCACCTCGCTCAGCCGTTCCTGGGCCTCGATCAGCTCGGCCAGCACGGCGGAAACCCTGGGAGCGAGGTCCAATGCCTCGATCAGCCAGGCTCGAAGGGCCAGCGGTCCATGCCGGGTGAACCGCCGCGCTCCCTCGGCCCGGAACTCGGCGACCTCGCCGGCCAGCTCGGATGAGAGCGACTGGCGATCGCTGTGCCAGATCGGCAGTCCCGCGTCAGTTCCACCCGCCCGGGCGTGGAGCACAAGCCCATCGCGGCGGCGGAATTCCAGGCAGCGGCCATCGAGCACGAACCGATCGCCAGGGACGAGCCGTTCGGCGTAGGCCCCTTCGAGGGTACCGATCGCCACGCCATTCACCAGGACTTGCGCGGTCTCCTCCGAGCTGATCGTGCCCACGTTGCTCCAGAACCAGCGGGCGACGCGGCGGCCCCGAACGCCAAACCAGCCGTTACGCTTCCAGATCCGGGGCGAGGACCAGCGCGGGGTGGCGCCTGGTTCCGGCTCGTACGCGCCTGGCGGCGCGGCCAGATCGCCGGCCAGGAAGTCGAGGCACGCTTCGAAATCGGCCCGGCTCAGTGCGGCCATGGGCCCGGCCTTGCGGATCAGGGTGAACGCGTCCTCGACCGCACACTCTCCCGCGCAGGCCATGGCCAGAAGCTGCTGGCAGACGACATCGAGCGGGGCCTCGACCATGCGAAGGGGCTCGAGCCGGCCGGCCCTCGCGGCCCGGGCCGTGACGACGGCGCCGGCGAGCTCCGCCGCGGTGGCGGCGAGCATCAGGCCCCGCGAAGCCGTCCCCAGGCGGTGGCCCGATCGCCCCGCCCGTTGTACGCACCGCGCCACTCCTCCCGGCAGACCGATCAGCACCGAGAGGTCGGCCGTGCCGATATCGACCCCGAGCTCCAGGCTGGTGCTGGTCACGACGGCTTTGAGCCGGCCTTCCTTGAGGAGCGATTCCACCTCGCGCCGGCGACGGGCATCAAGCGCCGAGTGATGGGCCGCGACCGGCAGCTCGCGAGTTGCCCTGGTCGCTTCATCATCCGCGGGCCCGTCGTGCCGCCTGGGGTCATGCCTCAGATCGAGAGTGATCTTCTCGGTGAATGGCCGGGTGTTGGCGAAGATCACGATCGTTCGGTTGGCTTTCATCACCTGGCGCAGCCGGCGGATCAACCGGCGATAGGTCAACCCACGATGCGGGGCCTCGCCTGGCTCGATCAGCGATTCTACCTCGATCTCCAGGGGAGGTGTGCCGTGGGGCAGGGGAGCATCGACCACCGTGCAGAGGCGGGTCGGCCCGACCAGGAAGCGCGCAACAGGCGCGGGGGGACGGCAGGTTGCCGAGAGTCCAACGCGGCAGGGATCGCGCCCTGCCCGGGCCGCCAGACGCTCGAGGGAGATGGCCAGGTCGGCTCCACGCTTGGTGGGCACCAGCGCATGGACTTCGTCCACGATCATATGTTCGACGCCCTGCCAGTGCTCGGCCCAGCCATCCTGGCTGAGCAAGAGCGACAGGCTCTCCGGCGTGGTGATCAGCAGATGCGGCGGCCGGTCACGCTGCTTGCGCCGGAAGTAGGCCGAGGTATCCCCCGTGCGCACGCCAACGCGGACCGGGCTCTCGTCGAGCTCGAGCCGCCGCTGGATGCCCTCCAGCGGAATCGACAGGTTGCGCTCGATGTCGTAGCCCAGGCTCCGTAGCGGGGAGACGTAGACGCACCGAGCGCCGGAGCGAGCGTTCCGTCGGCGTGAGCCCGGAAGAGCCGGTCGAGAATCGCCAGGAACCCGGCCAAGGTCTTGCCTGTCCCGGTCGGCGAGACCAGAAGCACGTTCTCGCCCGCCCCGATCAGTGGCCAGGCCCGGGCCTGCGCCGGAGTCGGCCCCGCGGGAAAGGCCCCGCCGAACCAATCGCGAACTGGACCCGAGAGCGACGCCAGCGCGTCCCTGGCTTCGATGTCGATCGTGTGCATCCTGGCGGTGATGGGGCGTCCTGACCCCATCGGCTCCTTGTCTCGCGATTCGATCATCCAGGGGCCCGGAATCGGCCCCCGGTGCGGAACAAGGGCATGTTAACCAAAGGCACTGCGCATGGGAACAAGGTGATGGCCTGGGAACCGCACAGCGGCCTGATCCGAGTGCCGTTGAGCTTCCGCCTCGCATGGAGCAATCCGCACGCTGTCGAGCCCGGGTCAAAACCCGTCCGCGCTCAGGATCTCGCCGCCGGACCGGGTTCCCAGCGCGGTCCACACCGACGGGTTGACGGCGTCCTTGATGAACCGGACCGAGCCGTCCATCAAGAGGACGTTCGTGCCGCCGGGGTGAAACGAGCTGGCGCCGATGAACGAGTCAATGACACCGTAGTCGGCCGAGACGTTACAGGACGACTTGTTGGGCGGCATGATGTGATAGTACGGACCGCCCCGCCCGGTATCCTGGAGGGTCCAGTACTCTCCCTTGAAGTCCCAGAGCGGAGTACTCGCCGCCATGCAGGCGGCAATGTCTTGTTGTGGTCCTCCGAATGAGAGCGAGGGAATCTGGTACACCAGGTTCAGCCCGGGCGTATTCTGGCCGGCCTTGCCCTTGATCCACTCGCTGAAGGCCGCCGTGTTGCTGGTCCCGTCGCGGATCGCCGTGAAGCCCACCCGCATTCCGAAGAGGGGATTACCACCCAGCCACCAGGCCACGCCGTTCACAACGCCACCGCCGTAAAGCCGGTTGCCTCCGCCATTGACTGCGTAGTTCACACAGGTGACCGGAACGCTGTAGCCGATGTCCAGGTTCTCGTGGCTGCCCGGATTGCCGTCCGAAGGACAGAGGTAACCACTGATCGACGTGGACATCACTGTGGTATTGGCCGCGACCGAGCTGCCGCTGACGACATCGCCGAGCATGAAGTTGTAGGCGTCGTAGACGTCCCGGTGCTCGAGATAGTTGGTGAGGCGGAGGTGAATCGAGGAGTTCTGGGGGACGCGCCCGGTTCCGGTGGTTATCCCCTTGAGATCGATGCCCCCGGCAGGGGGAAGGACATCGTTATCAGTGAGGTACTGGTGCATCGCCAGGCCGATTTGCTTGAGCTGGTTGGTGCACTGCGCCCGGCGCGAAGCTTCGCGGGCTGCCTGAACGGCCGGAAGAAGCAGACCGACCAGCACGGCAATGATTGCAATCACCACCAGGAGCTCGATCAGCGTAAACCCCTCACGCCTCGAAGACACGCCTGATTGACTCCATGGATTGTTGTGCACGCTGAACGTTCCATGATCCCCTGCAGAGAGCTGCTCCGCTTCGATCCACTTTGCGCAGTCTTCATGGCCGTGAGAAGGTCATCCGGACAGGAAAACGCATTTCACGGGGATTGTCGGCGATTTTGCTCGATCGGCCATGATCTGGCAGCGGAGCGGGCGCCGGAAGCCCGTATCAGACGCCAGAGCCAGTTCAGACGCTGACCGGGGACAAGGAGGGCTTCATGATGCTGACAGAGGTTGTCCGGCTCGATAGAATGCAATGACTCCACCTCATGACCAGCGGCCCGCCGAGGAATTCTCGATGGCGCACGACGAGTCCGTCACGCACTGGCTGCAAGGCCTTAAAGCAGGCGACGGTGACGACATCGGGCAGCTCTGGGATCGGTACTTCCAGCGTCTTGTTCGGCTGGCGGGCACTCGGCTTCCCAGCCACGCCCGGCGTGCCGTCGACGAGGAAGATGTCGCACTGAGCGCCTTCCAGAGCTTCTGCGAGCGCGCTCGCCAGGGCCAGTTCCCGGACCTGGCCAATCGTGACGATCTCTGGCGTGTGCTCTTCGCGATCACGGTCCGGAAGGCCATCGGCGTGGTGCGACACCAGACACGACAGAAGCGGGGCGGCGGACGAGTCCTGGGCGAGTCGGGTCTGGGACAGGATGCCGGAACGCTTGACGACGGTCTGGCCAGGTTCCTGAGCCGCGAGCCCACACCCGACGATGCAGCGGAACTTGCCGACCAGCTTGACACGCTGTTCGAAAGGCTGAATGACGAGACCCTTCGCGTCATCGCCTTTCAAAAGCTGCAAGGCCTGACCTCGGAGGAGATCGCCGCTTCGCTTGACGTTTCCAGCCGGACGGTGGACCGAAAGCTTCAGCTGATCCGGGCCACGTGGGCGGAGGCCGCGGAATGCACTTCCGGTTGACGCTGGACCAGGGTCTGCCGGTGGCCGATCTGAAACGGATCGACGCCGTCTGTGATCAGTTCGAGGCGGGCTGGCGAAACCGCGAGCGGCCGGACCTCGAGCCGCTCCTTCTGGACTTCGCCGGTCCCGCCCGGCTCCAGCTCCTGCGCGACCTCCTTGCCCTCGAGCTGGACCTGCGGCTCAAGCTCGGCGAGAAGCCCGACCGGGACGATTACCGGGAGCGATTTCCCGGGCACGACGACGTGATCGATGCCGTGTTCGGCTCCCGGGGCAAGACCGATCATCCTCCCCCGGGGCCGGACCCACGGGTGAGCACCGACCCGACCGTGGACGGCACCGGGAAGGACGGACCGACGCTCGACGCACCGGAGACGGACAAGCAGTCCCGGATCGGCCCAGCGAAACGCGGGTCTCCGGCGGGACGGCCTGGAGGGCCGGACCTGGCCGGTTACGAGATCCTGGAGGAGCTGGGGCGGGGCGGAATGGGCATCGTCTACAAGGCGCGGCAGTCCGCACTCAACCGGATGGTCGCACTCAAGATCATCCGATCAGCCGAGTTCGCCAGCGACGCCGAGCTGATCCGGTTCCAGAACGAGGCCGAGGCGGTCGCCCACCTCGACCATCCCCACATCGTGCCGATCTACGAGGTGGGCCATTCCTCCGGCCGGCGGTTCTTCAGCATGAAGCTCGTCGCAGGACGCAGCTTGGATCGGAAGCTGGGCGACTTCGCGGCCGATTTCCGGGCCGCGGCACGGCTCGTCGCCACAATCGCCGGGGCCATCGATCACGCGCACCAGCGCGGAATCCTGCACCGCGACTTGAAGCCGGCCAACATCCTGGTAGACGGCCAAGGCGAACCCCATGTCACCGACTTCGGCCTGGCGAGGCGGATCGACACCGGGAGCGACCTCACGCACTCGGGATACCCGGTGGGCACGCCGTCTTACATGTCTCCCGAGCAGGCCAGGGGAGACAAGGGCTCGCTCACGACGGCGACGGACGTCTACGGCCTGGGCTCGATCCTCTACGCGCTCCTGACCGGGAACGCTCCGTTCGTGGGCAGCAGTCTGGCCGAGACGCTCGACAAGGTCCGCGCCGCGGCTCCCGAGCCCCCCACCCGGCTCAATGCCCGGGTGCCCCGCGATCTGGAGATCATCTGCCTGAAATGCCTGGAGAAGGACCCGCAACGGCGATACGCCAGCGCCCGGCTCCTGGCCGACGACCTGAACCGCTGGCTGGGAGGGAAGCCGATCGAGGCCCGGCCGGTGGGGTCCGCAACTCGGGCCTGGATGTGGTGCCGGCGCAACCCCTTGCCCGCTGGGTTGGCGGCCCTCTGCGTCCTGGCGATCGTCGTCGGCCTGGCGGGTATCACCTGGAAATGGCGCGAGGCCGACGTGGCGCGCGACCTGGCCGAGACCACCAACGCCTTCCTTCTCAACAAGCTGTTCGACCAGGCCTCACCCCGGTTCAATCCCCGCGGGGCGAGCCTCACCGTCGGAGAACTGCTCGACCGCGCCTCATCTCGACTCAAGAGCGAGTTCGAGGGACGGCCTGAAGTCGAAGCGGCGATCCGCCGGACGCTCGGCTCGGCCTACCTGTTTCTCAGCCGCCACGACCAGGCCACGCTCCACTTTGAAGAGGCAATCAAGCTCGATTCCCAGCTCCACGGCCCCCACCATCGCCAGACCCTCCGCGACGTGAACCTCCTGACTTCATCGCTCGACGACGCGGCCCGCTACTCCGAGGCCGAGTCGCTGGCGCGCCGGAACCTCGAGGACTGCAAGAGCTGGCTGGGCCCGCGCGACGCGACCACACTCGACGCGGAGTCCCAGTACGCCGTGGTGCTTTCTCATCTCGGCAAGCTCGACAAGGCCGAAAGCCTGCTGCGGGACTGCGTGCAGGCTCAGCGCCAGGTTCATGGCGCGCAGCATCCCGACACTCTCCGATCGATCAACCTGCTCGGGCTCCTGCTCCAGGACCGGGGCAAGCTCGACGAGGCAGATGAGCTGGCTCTTGAATATGAGCATGGCATTCGATGTCTGTTCGGCACCAAGCACCCCGACAACGTGACCGCTCTGGCCGGACGCGGGCGAGTGCGGCTGAACCAGGGCCGGCTCGACGAGGCCGAGTTGCTGTACGAGACGGCCGCCGCCGAATCGAGCCGGATCCTAGGTGCGGATCATCCCCGGACGCTCGCCGCCCTCGACGATCACGCGCGGGTCCTTCAAAGAAACGGCAAGACCCACGACGCCCAGCGGGTGCTCCGCGAAGCCTGGGAGCTCGCCCGCTCCGGTCGCGGCCTCGACGACCCGGAGACCCTGAAGGCCGGTTGCCGCCATGCCAGGGCCCTGATCGACGGCGGGAATGCCCAGGAGGCCCAACGTGTTCTCGGTCTCATCCTACCGCGCTGCAAGATCGTGCTGGGTCCGGTTCACCCAGTCACCCGGGAGGCAAATGAACTGGTCTCCCATGCTGCGGAGATCACGCGGCTCAAGTCGGCGATCCCAGCCGACCCGTTCGATCTCCCTCGGTGATCCGCCTCCGGCTACTTTACACATCCTTGGCAAGTCGGAAGCCCGAGAATTGCCACCGGGCCTCGGGGGAAAAGAAGTTGCGGTAGGTGGACCGGATGTGCGACCGGGGCGTTGCGCACGAGCCACCACGCAGGACCATCTGGTTGCACATGAACTTGCCGTTGTACTCGCCCAGCGCCCCTGAGGCCGGGCGAAAGCCCCGATAGGGCGTGTACGGGCTCTGGGTCCATTCCCAGACGTCGCCGAAGAGTTGCTCGGGAACCGAGCGCGGGGCGTCTCCGCGGCGATACGAGAGCGGTGCGGGATGAAACCGTTCCGCCTCCAGGAAGTTTGTCCCGTTGACCGAGCCTCCGGCTGTGGCCGCGGTTTCCCACTCCGCCTCGGTGGGAAGCCGGGCGCCGGCCCAGCGAGCGAAGGCGTCAGCCTCGTAAAAGCTCACATGGCAGACCGGTTCGTCGAGATCAAGGTCACGCATCCCCGCCAGCGTGAAAATGCACCACCGGCCCTGTTCCGCTTCCCAGTAGAGGGGACATGTCCAGCCGTTGCGGTTGCGCGCGAACCAGCCGTCGGAGAGCCAGTGCTCGGGACGCTCGTAACCGCCGTCCTCCAGGAAGGCCAGGAATTCCCGGTTGGTCACCAGTCGATCGGCGAGCGCGAACGGAGCCACGAACTCCTGGTGCCGCGGGGTCTCGTTATCGAAGGCAAAGGTTGCCTCCCCGTGGCCGATCGATCGGAGTCCACCGGGAAACTCGACCCATCTCGGCGAGCCGGTCCCGGCGGGCTTCCTGAGCGGTGTCTCCAGATCGCGATAAGTGGGACGCAAGGGGTTACCCCCCAGAGTGTGCTTGAGGTCGGTCAGGATCAGTTCCTGGTGCTGCTGCTCGTGGTGCAGGCCCAGGATGAGCGTGCTGCGGACCCGGCCGAGCGCTGCTTCGTCGGCCTGCTCGAGAAACTCCTTCACCCGCTCGTCGATCGCTGCGCGGTATCGGAAGACCTCGGCCACCGTTGGCCGCGAAAGCAGTCCCCGCCGATCGCGAGAAATTCGCTCACCCACAGCATTATAGTAAGAATTGAACAAATACGAGTATTTTGTGTCCACAGGCCCGGCGCCCGGATGTCCCGCGGAAAGGACAAACGTCTCGAAGAACCAGGAGGTGTGAGCCAGGTGCCACTTGCTCGGGCTTGCGTCGGGCATGGACTGGACGACGTAGTCCTCGATCGGGAGCGGAGCGCACAGGGCCTCGGTCGTCTGCCGGACTGTCCGGTAGCAGGTCCACAGGACCTCTGGATCGGCCGCCAGGTTCGAGATCTCGGGTCCGGGGTCTCCGATCGCTCGCGGCCGGGACTCGGCCAGGTTGATCGCCATGGATGCGACTCCACGCGGCAAGGGCGGGTCGGGATTGCGCCAGCGCATGCACGAGAGCGCCGGTGTGCTTCATGTTAGTCCCTCGAACCCCTTCCGCACACCCTGAACTTCGCGTTGGTACACGTTCACGGCCGGCGACACCGACCCACGGGGCCGGGTGGTTATCGCCGCGCCCGGGAGGGGCACGTTCTGGCTAGGGCACTTGAAGGGCAAAACTCATAGTGTTTGAGTCAAGTTTTGGGTTTCAGCCCCAAATTGCCAGCAGGTCCCCCACCCCAAGTCGCCAATGCGTCTTGGGCGGATTTGAACGCGAGAAGACTCGAATGATAAATCGTGCATGTGACGGCGGTTGCCATGACAAGGGCGGTGTCCCGAAAGCTTGGGAGCACAAATCGCGTCAAACGCGTAAGTTCTTGCCGTCGCCCTTAACGGGATGCAATCTTCAACACCCGGTTACCCGCTATGGTCGTCGTCTATTGTAACAAGGCTCGTCGGTCTGAGGCGGAGCTTCGTTAGACATGATGTCTTTCTTTCCCGGCAACACCTGGAAGGCTCGCCCCAACAGTCTGCGCCCGGACCTGGCTGGAATGCTTGCCAACCTCAAGCCGGCGTTCGTGAGGTTTCCCGGCGGATGCTGGGTCGAGGGCGATACCATGAAGCTCTCCTATCGATGGAAGGAGACCTTCGGCGAGATCTCCGAGCGGCGCACCCAGTACAACGTGACAGTGATCCGGATCAAGGGAGACTGAACACGGCATCGATCGACGACCACGAGGTAATTTCATGAAATCCCTGGCGCTTTCACCGCGACCGATCCCGGCCATCCGCGTCCGGGTTCCCGTGGGCGGCTTGACAGTCGCATAGACGTCTTCTACGATGAGTGCCTTGAATCCTCCCACGCCCGTGGGACTGGGTTTGATGTCGGTTTCACCGGGTGCCGGCCCGGCATGGTCTTTGGCGTCCGGGGTCGAGTTTCTGGAGATTTCACAGAGTTTCTCGGGATGCCGAACTGGGAGTTTCTCCCGGTTACGGCATCCCGTCATCGTTTACAAAGTCTCGCTTTCGGGATGAGATTCAACGACCGGGAGAGATGTGATGCGGATAGCCCTGGACGCGATGGGAGGCGATTTTGCTCCCGGCCCGATCGTCGCGGGCGCCGTCGAGGCCGTGCGCGACCAGCCCGAGCTGATCGCGGTGCTGGTGGGTGATCGCGAGCGAGTCGAGGCCGAGCTGGCCAAGGCGCCCGAGGCCCCCCGTGACCGCCTGCCGATCGTCCATGCCAGCCAGGTCATTGGCATGGAGGAGAAGCCGGTCGACGCTCTGAGGAAGAAGCGCGACAGCTCGATCTCCCGGTGCTGGGGGCTGATGGCCACCGGAGACGTCAGGGCGGTCGTTTCGGCCGGCAACACCGGGGCTATGGTGGCTTCGGCCCTGTTCAACGCCAAGATGTTCCTTCCCGGCGTGCGTCGGCCTGGCATCGCCGCGATCTTCCCCTCGCACCAGGGGCCGATCGTGATCATCGACGTCGGAGCCAACATGAACGCCAAGGCGGAGGACCTCTACCAGTACGGCATCATGGGGGCGATCTACGCCGAGGAGATCCTGGGGGTGACTCATCCTCGAATCGGCCTGCTCAACGTCGGCACCGAGGACGAGAAGGGGACCGATCTGACCCGGGCGACCCGCTCCCTCTACCACGCCAGTCCCTGGGCCAGTCGCTTCGTCGGCAACGTCGAGGGACGCGACATTTACGAGGGGCACGTCCGCGTGGTCATCTGCGACGGGTTCGTCGGCAATGTCCTGCTCAAGGCCGGCGAGGGGGCCGTCGAGTTCCTGTTCTCGACGCTCCGGGAGGAGCTCGCCAGGATGCTGCCGGAACTGCCCGTCGAGGCAGGTCACCGGATCGCCGGCAGCCTCCACCAGCTCAAGAGCCGCTTCGAATACGAGGAGTTCGGAGGCGGCCCTCTCTTGGGAATTTGCGGCGCGTGCATCATCTGCCACGGGGCATCGAGCGCGCGCGCCATCAAGAACGCGCTGCGGGTGGCCCACGCGATGGCCGAGGATCGCCTGAACTGCCGGATCGTCGAGCAGCTTGGCGCGAAGCTAGCCGAGGAAACGGACGAGGAGCCCGAACCGGGCTGCGCCCGTGAGTGATGGGGACAGAGCTGGCCGAGGGGGAGGCCCTCAAGGGCCGTAGCCGCGAGCTCGGGCCCATGCGCACCGATTTGATGTCATCGGCAGGAGGAGTCCTGCACCACGTTCACGGGGCAGTGAACCGTGACGCAAGACGCGTTCGGCCGTGCTCATGAGGTTCAACGATCATGCCCAAGACTGCCTTCCTGTTTCCCGGCCAGGGTGCCCAGACCGTCGGGATGTGCAAGGAACTGAACCAGGAACTGCCCGAGGTTCGCGCCCTGTTCGATCGCGCAGCAAAGGTCCTGGGTTTCGACTTGCGCAAGCTCTGCCTGGAGGGGCCTGCCGAGGCGCTCGAGGCGACTGATGTGAGCCAGCCGGCGATCTTCGTGGCCAGCCTGGCGGCCCTTGAAAGCCTGAAGGCCAGTGAGCCGGCCCTCGTGGAGCACTGCCAGGGCGCGGCCGGCTTGAGCCTGGGCGAATACACGGCCCTCGTCTTCGCCGGAGTGATGGATTTTGCCGCCGGCCTGGAGGTGGTGAGGCGCCGCGGCCAGGCCATGCAGGCGGCATCGCTGGCCAGCCCCAGCGGCATGACCAGCGTCCTGGGGCTCGATGAGGCCAAGGCCGACGAGCTTTGCCGCCGCGTCGCACCGCATGGCCGGCTCTGGAAGGCCAACATGCTCGGGCCGGGCAACATCGTGGTCTCGGGCGAGACCGCCGCGCTGGCGGCTGTCGAGCCGATCGCCACCGAGCTCGGGGCCATGAAGGTGGTTCCGCTGGCGGTTGCCGGCGCCTTTCACTGCGACCTAATGAAGCCCGCCGATGCCCAGCTTGCCGAGGTTCTCGAGCGAACCTCCATCAAGACGCCGCGAATCCCGGTCTACTCCAACGTCGATGCCCAGCCTCACAGCGACCCCGGCGACATCCGGCGCACGCTGGTCGCTCAGGTCCTCCAGGGGGTGCGCTGGGAGGAATCGATGCGGCGGATGCTGGCCGACGGTTTTGACACCTTCTACGAGATTGGACCGGGGCGCGTTCTGGCCGCGCTGCTCAAGCGGATTGACCGCAAGACTCCCTGCACCCACGTCCCCGCGCGGTAGAATGATCGACGATCAGCTTTCAGACCGGCTGGCTCGGCTTTCGTGATCTGGGAAAGGTCCGCCCATGAGCACCGCCCGTGTTCGCAGCTCGAGGAAGCCTCGGCTGGGCCCGGCCTCCAACGGCATGCTGATGACGCCCGAGGAGTTCGACTCGGCCGCCGACTTCGACGAACTCCACAGCTGCGAACTGATTCACGGGGTATTGATCGTGAGCCCACCGCCGGGAGAATCGGAACGGGGACCAAACGACGATCTGGGCCGGCTTCTCATGAACTACAGGGAAGGTCATCCTGAAGGTCGAAACCTGGACGGAACCCTGCCCGAGCAGACGGTGTGCAGCGGCGAGAATCGCCGCAGGGCTGATCGTGTGATCTGGATCGGTCTGGGCCGCACTCCCGATCCTCAGACGGATGTCCCGGCAATCGTCGTTGAGTTTGTTTCCAATCGCCATCGCCATCGCGTGCGGGAATACGCCGAGAAGCGTCGGGAATACCTTGCCAGCGGGGTCCAGGAATACTGGATCAATGATCGATTCGAGCGGATCCTCACGGTCGTCCGCAAACCCCCGGCCCAGCCAACCGAGCTGGTCGTCAAGCAGAACGAGGTCTACCGGACGCCTCTCCTGCCTGGCTTCGAGCTTGCCTTGGCCCGGCTTCTCAAGGTCGCCGACGATTGGTCGCGGCCGGGCCAAGCGCGGAAAAGCAGCAAGAGCCCCGACGGTCCTCGCTCATAGCCTGCCCCCGGGTCCCCGTTCGAGTTCAATCGGGACAGACGCCCCGCTGTGCACCAGGAACCGGATGCAGCCCGATGTCGAGTTGCCTCGCTGGCAGCCTGGAGTTCAGCTCCCTGTGGGCGTGAGCGTCAGCGATCGGAGGTTCATGAGCCCGACGACGGGCTGCTTCGCCGGCTTGATCGAGAGGATGGCTCGACCCTTCTCCGCCTTCAGGGCGCCGGCCCTCACCCGGGTGTAGTCTTGCCAGCCTTACGTGACGGCGAGCGTGCTCGTCAGTGACTGGTCACCCAGGGCCGCGCGGCACTCGCTGCCGGGGCTGCCGGGGTCAAGGGCATAGTCCAGCGTCACCGTGAAGTTGCCGGGGCGGTCGATCTCCAGGGTCCATGACGCCGCGCCCTCGTCGCTGATCCAGTAGCCGAGGTTGGGAGGGTCTCCCTCGACCTGCACGCCGCCGGCAAGGTCAGCGTCCCTCGCCAGCAGCTTGAACGAACCGTCCGACGCTTGACGGATGGCCGTCACGATCGGCTGGACCTCACATTGGACCTCGGCCACGATGACCGTGTCGTCGGCATCGGGCAGCGTCGCGGGAAGGGTGATCCGCACCCCGTCCGGGCTGACGGCCGCCAGCTCCTTGAGCGGGTCGCGGCCGAAGGGGGTGGACTCAACGCACCAGTCGGTCAGTTCCGAGGGGAAGAGGCCGAAGCCATCGTGGTGCCTCGATGGTGATGACGATGTACTTCATCCCCGCATTTCTGGCAACGGCCACCCACTCCGTGGCGTTGAACTTCACGGGGTTGAACCGGGCGGCATACTTCTCGTACTCCGAGACCGGCATGTGGGTCTCTTCCAGGAACCACTCGGCGAGGTTCGTTTGGTCCTTGTACACGCCGGCGGGGATGGAATAAAGACCCCAGTGGGTGAACATGCCAAACCGTGCCTCGCGCCAGCAGGCCATCCGGGGACGAGTACCCGCCACCACGGAAGTATTCCGAGATGGCCAGGGGCCAGGTCGTGGCCTCGAGACACTTCTTTGCCTCAGCCTCGGTGATTTCCCAGAACGGCTTCATCGCGGGCTTGCCGCCGCGGGTCTGCTCGCCCGTGCCGTCGAGGATGGCTGCCCCCGAGTTGATCAGGTGGATGACGCCTCCGGCGCAGGGGCCTCCGAGGGAATAGCCGGTGACTCGCTTGACGGCCTCGGGGCTCTAGTAGGTCCGGACGTCGGCGAAGATCTAGGCGGTGTTGGTGAGCATATAGCCGATCAGCATACCGACGCCGTTGAGGCTATCGTTCTCCGTCGCGACCGTGTAGGGCATGCGGATGCCGTTCCAGTCGAACGACGAGGTAAGGATCGCCTCGGTGAAGTCGCCGTTGGGAGAGCGATCGGTCCAGGCGAGCTGGCCCTGGAAACCGCCCGCGATCGCGTTGTGACCGAGCGCTTCCCCTCCGAACCCCAACTCTGCGAGCCGGGAGTTGCCGCGTTTTCAACCTACCTCCGTTTGCGTCAACTGATGCTCGAGCGGTTCCGGGAGTTCCACTCGGTCGCGGAGGTTTCGGAAGCGGGAGATGTGAACATGAGTTACCTATGCCGGCTCTTCCAGCGGTTTGACCACCTGAGTGTCCACCAGTTGCTCCTCCGGCTCAAGATGAATCACGCAGCAAGCCTGCTCCTACACCAGCGAAGGCTCGTGAAGGAGATGGCCTTGCAACTCGGCCATGCCGACTCCTTCCCGTTCTCGAGGCTCTTTCGCAAGGTCCACGGTCTGTCTCCGGCCCAGTTCAAGCGCGGGTCTCACTGAGCGCGGGTGCGAAACACAACAGGGATATCTGTTCGGGTGTCCCCCACTTGGAGAGCGAATTCCGCAGGGCTTGCGAGCGGACTTGTCTGCCTGGCTTGGTTTTGGGGTTGATGGGTTCGATCGGACGCGATTATAACCAAGTTCAATTTCATCATTCTGGCTGATCCAGGGAAGGTTTACGTCCGGGATGAAAGGTCTCGCGGAGCCCGTAACCGGACCGGTCTTGTGGCTTATCATGAGCAGGATGTGACGAACATGGCCGAGGGAGCAACCGCCGCTGCACTCATGGGATGTCAGGTTGACTTGAAGGGTCAGGTCGCGCTGGTGACGGGGGCGTCACGCGGGATCGGGCGGGCCATCGCGGTGAAGCTGGCCTCCTGTGGAGCGACGGTCGTCGGCGTGGCCCGCTCCGTGGACGGATTGCAGGGGACACTCCAGGCGATCCAGCAGGGGGGGGAACCGCCGAGGGCATCGCGGCCAACGTCGCCGACTCGCCAGACGTCAAGCGGGTCATCGACGAGGTCGAGGCGAAATACCAGCGGATTCATGTCCTGGTGAATAACGCGGGCATCACCAGGGATGGCCTCATGCTCCGCATGGAGGACGAGGCCTGGCAGGAAGTGATCGACACGAACCTGAAGGGAACGTTCCTCTTTTCGAGGTCGGTGGGCGCCGTTATGATGCGCGCCCGGTATGGTCGGATCATTAACATCAGTAGTGTGGCCGGGCTTGTTGGCAACCCCGGACAGGCCAATTACTCGGCCAGCAAGGCGGGGGTCATTGGTTTCAGCAAGACCGTGGCCCGAGAGCTCGCCTCACGGGGGATCACGGTGAATGTGGTCGCCCCCGGCTTCATCCTCACGGATATGACCGAGGTCCTGCCCGAGAAGATCAAGACCGAGGTGAAGGAGCGTATACCTTTGCGTAGGTTCGGAACGCCGGAGGATGTCGCCGATCTGGTGTGCTATCTGGCCAGCCCGGGTGCGAGTTACCTCACCGGTCAGGTGATCGCCGTGGATGGAGGCCTGACGGTCTGAACTCGACTTCCGGAGCACCTGTCGTGTCGGTTCCGGACCTCGAAACCTTGAGATTCCGAGCGGATTGCAGGAGGCCGGATGGCTCCTCTGGCAGGCCGTCCCGAGCCCGGGAGAGTTGCCTGGGACGGGGCGGACGTCGGATGGACATTTTGACCCTGCCGTGCTAATGTGACTTATTCACTCGACCAAGGAGGACCGAACGGCACCCGGCATCAGGCCCGGTTCCGTAGCGTAACTTGCATCCAGCCAGGGGAATTCGACTCTCAACACCGGAATTCCGGAAGGCCCTTGCAGGTCCGATCCGGCGCCCGGTTGCGAGGCGTTTTGCGGTTTGGTTCAACTCCGGAACCGTCGTTGATCCAATGTCCGGGAATTGTCACCACGCCAGGATCCCACCCGAGCCCGGCGGCTCAGGCGGCCATGGCCGTGACGGAAGTATGACTGAAAGTGAAGACGAGGAGGTTCGACCGTGGCCGTGGAAGATCGTGTGATTGAAATCGTCAGCGAGCAGATGGGAGTCTCCAAGGACCAGATCACCCGGGAGACCTCCTTCGTCAACGACCTCGGCGCCGACTCGCTCGACACCGTCGAGCTCGTGATGGAATTCGAGGAAGAATTCGACATCACCATCCCCGACGAGGAGGCCGAAAAGATCCAGACCGTCGGCCAGGCGATCGATTATATCGAGCAGCACGCTCACGCCAAGTGAGCGGCGGTCCCGTCCGAGAGGACATTCCGCAATCCCATGACTTGACAGTTGGGAGGACCATGGGACATTCGCGCCGCGTCGTCATCACCGGCATGGGGGTGGTCACGTCGCTGGGGGAAAGCCTGAACTCGTTCTGGGACGCGCTCTGCGCTGGTCGGAGCGGGGTCGGGCAGTTGACCCTGTTCGACACGACCGAGTTCAAGGTTCACTTCGGCGGGCAGGTTCGTGACTGGGACCCCGTGGCCCGCTTCGGTGCCAAGGAAGCGCGGCACCTCGACCGGTTCGCGCAGTTCGCACTGGTGGCCGCCGAGTCCGCCGTCCAGGACGCCGGCATCGACTTCGCCAAGCTTCCCCCCGAGCAATGCGGTGTGTTCATCGGCTCGGGAATCGGTGGCCTCAACGAGTTCGAGGCCCAGCACTCGACGATGATCCACAAGGGACCGTCACGGATCAGCCCGTTCACGATCCCCAAGCTCATGGTCAACGCCGGCAGCGGCCAGGTCTCCATCCGCTGGGGACTTCAGGGGCCGTGCTCGGCCCTGGCCACAGCCTGCGCCTCGGCGGCCAATGCGATCGGCGACGCCTGCAAGCTGATCCAGACCGGCCAGGCCAACGTGATGATCACCGGGGGGAGCGAGGCGGCGATCACCCACATGGGCCTGGGAGGGTTTGCGGCGATGCGGGCACTCTCCACCCGCAATGACGATCCCCCCCGCGCCAGCCGCCCGTTCGACCGCGATCGCGACGGGTTCGTCATGGGAGAGGGAGCCGGTATTCTCATCCTCGAAGCCGAGGAGACGGCGCTGGCCCGCGGTGCCCGGATCCACGCCGAGATGCTCGGCTACGGCATGTCCGCCGACGGCTGGCACATCACCGCTCCCGACGAGGAGGGCCGCGGCGCCGCCCGCGCCATGAAGAGGTGCCTGTCCGACGCCCGCCTGGCCCCTCACGTCGTGGACTACATCAACGCCCACGGCACCAGCACTCCCCTCGGCGACCTGGCCGAGACCATCGCCATGAAGTGCGTCTTCGGCGACCACGCCGCCCGCCTCCAGATCTCCAGCACCAAGAGCCAGCTTGGGCACCTCCTGGGAGCCTCTGGCGGCGTCGAGTTGATCGCCTCGGTCATGGCAATCCAGACCGGACTTCTTCCACCGACCATCAACCTCGAACAGCCCGGCGAGGGGTGCGACCTGGACTACATCCCCAACGTGGCCCGCGAGGCCAGGGTCAACTACGTGATGTCCAACAGCTTTGGCTTCGGCGGCCACAACGCCAGCCTGCTGATCGGGCGTTATTTCCCGGGCGGGAGCAGGACGAATCCTCCGAGCTGACGCCGCCAGGCTTTGAACTGGCCCCCGTGGAGGCTGAAGAAGGCCCGTCAACGAAAGCGGAATGAACGAAGACTCGAGGCAAGACCGACTTTTCATCACCCCTGCCTCGCCCTCACGGGATCGATGTCGGCCGAGGAACGATCCTCGATCAGCCTCGCTTGCGCTGGTAAGGCCGCTTGTGGTCCAGCACGCGATAGACGGTCGGGCGGCTCAATCCCGTCTCGCTGGCGATATGACTGATGGGGATACCCCGTGCCCGAAGTCTCCTGACCCGGGTTTCCAGCTCGGGCGTGACCTTGAGCCGGCGCCCCTTCGTCGAGCCCCCCAGCGAACCCCCCTGGCGCGCGCAGCCGCCTGACCGGCGACGATCCGTTCACTCCGGCACTCGGATTCGTAAAGGGCGACCGAGGCCAGAGTGGCGGCCACTCGCTTTCCTTCCGGCGTCGAGAGATCAAGCTGGTCTTTCAGGCTGATCAGGTTTTGACCTGATGCTCTGCAAGGTACCCGAACAGTTTGACCAGTTCCGAGCAGGTTCGCCTGAGCCGGTCCAGCCGCCAGCAGACCAGTGCGCTGATCTGGCCGGCTTCAATGTCCCGGACGAGTTGCTCCCAGGCACGACTGCTCGCTGCTCGAGCAGCTCCCGAGCTTCTGTACCAGCGGAATCCCGTCCGGGGATCGCCTCCCGACCGTTTCTGGACGGCCCAGCGCTTGAGGTCGGATTCCTGTGGGGCGAGCCGCCGGCGCTCTCGCACCGGCCGCACGAAGAGGGCGAGGATCCTGCCGGAGGCCACGTCGGTTGCACTCGGACCCTGCCTCATTGTCGGCCTCCACTCGGAATGAATGTGTGGAGTGCGCCTCATGCCGTCGCGATTGTCAACTCTCTTGTTGGGATGGGTGTAGACATTTCTCCCGTCCGTGGCCTCGACCCCGGCCGCGGCGGAGCGCCTCCTCCTAAGATTTGCACCCGACCGGAGGCCTCGCTTCGCGAACCCTGAGCACCAGGCCACTCCTGCTGCTAACGAAATCGCAAGAAGGGTGAGTAGGCCAGGAGGGAAAGTGAGGCGACGAGAGCGATGTATTGAGCCAGGGCGCCGCGGTCGGGTCGTTCCGCTGGCTTGTCGACGATGGCACGAGCGGCGGCGACCAGCATGATCAAGAGGACGAGTCCGTCCTCGGTGATCGCCCAGGCGGTTGCCAGGGCGGTTGCAGCCAGCCAGCGCTGGGGGCGGTTCAGGCTGCGGAAGGCACGGCCGCCATCGAGCTGCCAGATCGGCATCAAGTTGAACAGGTTGATCAGCGCCCCGAACTGGGCCAGTGCGGCCCAGATCTTCTCGCCGGTGGCGGCGAAGACGAGGGCGCAGAACAGGGCCGCACCCAGTCCCCAGATCGGACCGGCGAGGCCCACGCGGGCGTCTTGCCGGGGATCCATGAAACCCTGCCTGAGTCGAATGACCGCTCCGAGCCCAGGGATGAACAAGGGTGCGCTGGCCGGGATTCCATACCGGGTCAGCATGGCCACGTGGCCCATCTCGTGGACGTAGATGGACAGCACCAGCCCCACGGCGAACCAGAGTCCAAAGGCCGCCCAGTACACCCCGACCCAGGCGAACATGGAGAGAAAGGTGCTGGCCTTGGTCAGCCCGAGCAGGAGTAGCTTGGCCTTACCCAGAACCATGAAGGCCAGGAACTTGAACTTCCAGGCGACCAGCGCGAGCGTGCCGGCGACGCCGGACGCCGCTCCTTTTC
Source organism: uncultured Planctomycetaceae bacterium (assembly GCA_963816015.1). GTDB lineage: Bacteria > Planctomycetota > Planctomycetia > Isosphaerales > Isosphaeraceae > Aquisphaera. The sequence continues at coordinate 50,936 of CAWFJM010000029.1, forward strand.
CCTTGGACCATCCGGACGCGGAGTCGTTCTCGATTCCCGCCCCGGTGGCCGCCGTGGAGAGTGGCCCGGACGGCGTAGGGCGCACCGGGCCTGAATCCAGCCGGCGGGCCAGGTCGGCGATCCGCTCGGCGATGATCGTGTGCTGGCGGGTCTGAGAGGGCAGCAGCGTGAGGGCCTCGCGCCAGTGGATCAGAGCTGACGTGAGATCTCCTCCGCGTTCGGATTGCCCGGCGAACTCGGCGAGCTCTTTGAGGCGTCGGGAATGGACCAGTCGACGGCAAGACGGGCACGAGAGCAGTGTGGGAGCCAGCTCGGCCCCACACGAGGGACACGACGAAACCCCGTCCAGAAAGGAGTCTGCCGGTTCAGTGCTCACCGCTGGCCTCCTCGACGTCGAAGGCCGCGGCCTCGGGTTTCAGGGCGTCCAGCCGAAACGGGCCGTTGAAGGCGAGCCTGGCCTTGCGGTTGATCTTCCAGGCCTCCCAGAGCGCAAAGCCGAAGATCAGCCCCGAGATCGGAGACGCGATGGCGATCTCCACGGGGATTGAATAGGCCAGTCCGATCATCATCGCCGCGATCACTCCGAAAACGACCATGACCCGGACAGGGTTCAGTCGCGGTTGGTCTGCGTTTCGGGGGCGATCGACGACCGGTCCAGGCTGCGGCCTGTCCTCGCCCTCAGCTTGGGGCTTGGCTGCGGGTCTGGCGTTGTCTCCGTTGGCGACGCGGGCCGCTTTGGCCGCGTCCGGGTCTCGCCGGAACGCTTCGATGATTGCGGGAACAGCATACATGGCCACGATGGCCGAGTACGTCAAGAACACCGCGAGAAACTGGTAGAACAGGCCGCCCCGATTCGCCGACCCGGCCTTGACCGCGCCTCCGACGATGACTCCCACGACCACTGCGACCAGCCCGATGTTCAGACCGGTGATCGTCATGATCGCGTGATAGAGGAATGCTCCGGCGGCTGCCCCGATCGTGCCGAAAACCAGCGCCTTGAGCATGCGGGTTAGGCGTGAGCCCCCGTGGAACATCGTCTCGATCTTGTCGCGGCACGGAGTACAGACGATGCCTCCCCCGGCCTCGAAGTACACATCCGTGATGGGCTCCTTGCAGGAGATGCACCATGAGGCCTGTTCCGAGCCGGCCGTGCTCTCGTCCGCGAATTCGGCTTGCTCGAATTGAAGGTCGTCCGGAGCCGGCTCGGAAGTCTCGTTTGGCGGCGGCATGAGGTTGCTCGGCGATGAGGAGACGACGGTCTGGCAGGAGAAATGTACGACATGTGGCAGTATAATAGGGTCCAGGTTGAAAACAAAGTCGGTTCGGAGCGTGCATCGGCGCTTGTCTTGCCACCCGTCCTGCAATTGACAGGCTGTCGCGGTAAACCTAGGATCTAGCAACGATTGTCGGTGGACCGTCACCGAATACGAGGGAGTAGACGACGCAGCCCTCGGAACCCGGGATGGGAACCGGGAGCCGTCGTGCCGGTGCGAGCAAACAGAGCGAAGCCCGGGGGAAGGGATGCCGCAGTGCGACGATGACACGCCCTCTGGGGTTTCCCTTGCGTCTGGCGCGCGAGCGAATGGCCGCCACGGCCCGGCCACCGACTCGGTCCGAAACGTTACTGAGGTGAGCGCTTCCCCGCCGGAGCGGCAGGTCGAGGGTCCGTCGGAGCCGGTGATGCACAGCTCAGTGCAGGGTCCGCTGACGGCTCAGCCGGGTGACAGCCAGGTCTCGCCCGTCCTCTTGCGCGTCGTGATGCTCTACGACATGGACGCTTGCCACGGGCCGACAGGGGTGACCCGTCACGCCCTGGCACAGCTTGAGCGGCTGGCCCGCCGGGAGGATGTCGCCCTCCGGCTGATCTCCGGCCGGATGACACATCCGGACGGTCTGGCCTACTGGGCCGCGCTCGACAACCTCTCGCGCCGCGAGCTGCCGATCCGGACGCGCGACCTTCTGCGGTGGTGGCGGCTCAGGGCATGGCCGCCGATCGAGTGGTTATCGGGCCCGGCCGACTGGATTTACTGTCCGACGGAGTACGCCGTTCCCGCGCGACAGGCACGGAGGGCCGTGACCAGCCACGACGTGTTGCAGCATCTGCGGTTCCAGCCCCCCAAGAACCGCGAGCTCCTGGCCAGCGCCTTTGGCAAGGCAGATCTGATCCTCTCGGTCTCTCAGTTCAACACGCGCCAACTGATCGAGGCGTTTCCCAGGTGCAAGGATCGAGTGGCCCAGGTTCCCAACGCGGCCGAGGACCTGTTCTTCGAGCCGGCCAGCCCGCTGGAGCGCGAGCTGGTGCGGACCGACCTGGGGCTGCCGCCCCGGCTTCCTTATCTCCTTTCGGTGGCGAATTTCCAGCCGCGCAAGAACCTCGTGCGGCTGATCCGGGCGGTGGCCGCACTTCCGGAGGTCACCTCGGGCGAGCTGGCCCTGGTGCTGCTGGGAACCGGGGCCGAGGACGAGGCTCGCCCGCTTCGCGAAGCGATCGCGACGGCCGGACGCCGAGCCATCATCCGGATGCCCGGTTACCGCCAGGGCAAGATCCTCCGCGCAGCCTACGCCGAGGCGGCCGCTCTGGTGTTTCCCTCCCTTTGCGAGAGCTTCGGGATCCCGGTCGTCGAGGCCATGGCGCAGGGAATTCCCGCCGCCCTGGCCGACTCGACCGCACTGCCCGAGATCGGCGGCGATGCCGGCTGGTACTTCAATCCCGAGAGCCAGGACGCCATCACTGCCACGCTCCGCGAGCTCCTCGATCATCCCGTAGAATGCGGCCGTCGCATCGCCCTGGGGCGATCCATCGCTGCGCGCTATCGCTGGCAGACGGCCAACGACCGGCTCGTGGAGGCGCTCCTGAACAGCCCCGGACCACCCTGACCGGCCTCGATGCCTCTCGTCCGGCCTGTGCCTGCCATGTCTTGTTACGATCCCGAGCGATATGCGACGATGAAGCCGCCGTGGTTCGACCCCGATTCCCATCGCTCGGGACCAAGTCATGAGACGAATGGTGAATGCCTGGCTTGCCGGAGCGGGTGTGTGTGCGCTGGTCTGCGGATGCTGGCTGACCCGGGCCGAAAGTCAGCCTGCTGGCGGGAGAGAACTGGGCCATGGCACGCAGACGGTCCCCCGGGGATCAGCGGATCCGGGAGGCTCCGGGGAGACCAAGTTCCGGATCACCCGAAGGCCCCGACGGAACCAGCTTGGTCCGGCTCCGGACCAGCTTCCGGCAGCCGGCCGAACCCCCTTCGCCCTCGATCCCGGCGAGGCCTCGTGGACACTGCTCGTCAATGACAACGCGGAGATCGTGATCTTTCACCGAGGCGTCCAGGTGGTGAAGGGTTTCCCCGCCTACATCGGCGATGGGAACCAGCCGGCCAGTGTCCAGCTCAAGGTCGTCTCAAGGGACCGCGACGAGGTCGGGATCGCTGGTCTGGTGGACACTCTGGGACTGAAGATCCAGGGGCGAGCACAGCCCATCTCTGCGCGTGAGCTTCGACTGGATCTCGAGATCGTGGCGATCCGTTCGCTCGCCGGCATCACCGGAGGGGGGATGAACTGGACGCTGAGGCGCGATTCGGCCTCACTGGGCGGCAAATCCGGGGGTCCCAGGCTGCTCCTCGACAAGACCGGCTGGCGCTGGCCGGCCGCCGAGGGCGAGGAGGTCATGGTCCGGTTCGATGACCCGATGGCCAAGCTGTCGATTGAGGGGAATCCGAGCAACGAGGTCCGCACCCACTTCGTCGGCGACCGGATCCGCCCGGGCCGGGCCCGGATTGGCCTGACGGTGAGCTTGCCGGAAGGCGGTCTGGTCATCGCCACCAGCGAGGAGCGTTACGCCCGGCCGGACGCGAGCTGGTTTCGCCAGTCGCTGAGGTGGGATATGGCGCCGGTGGATCTCTCGTTCCTCAACGCCGAGGATCGTCCCGCCGGCCGCCATGGACTGGTCAAGGTGGACGGCGATCGGCTGGTCTTCGAGGACGGCACCCCCGCCCGATTCTGGGGTGCCAATCTCTCGGGCCCAGTCCTCTTCCAGACGCCCCGGGAGAACATCCCCCGGCAAGCGCGACGGATGGCCCAGCTCGGCTACAACCTCATGCGAATCGTGCAGCACGAGTCGAACTGGGTCGAACCCAACATCTTCGGCGCCGACGTGCGGGACACCCGGCACCTCGACCGCCGCTCGCTCGATCTGCTCGATTACTGGATCAAGTGCCTCAAAGACGAAGGCATCTACGTCTGGCTGGACATGCACTATCTGCGGGAGCTGAAGCCGGGGGACGGCGTCTCGCTGGGCCGGGACGAGATCGCACGCGGGAAGAACAACTTCTTCGGGTTCAACTACGTCAACCCCGAGCTCGATGGACCTGATGAAGGAGTTCCAGAACCAGTACCTGGGACATGTCAACCGCTACACGGGGCTGGCTTACAAGGACGATCCGGCGGTCGTCGGAGTGCTCATCACCAACGAGAACGACTTGACCCTCCACTTTGGATTGGCGTTTCTGCCCAACAAGCACAATCCCGTGCATCAGGCTCTGTTCGAGCGGGAGACTCAGGCCTTCGTCCAGGCGACGGGCCTGCCTGCAGACCGCGTCTGGCGCACCTGGGAGCCGGGCCCGAGCAAGTACCTGCTCAACGAGGTGGAGCACAAGTTCAACCGCACCATGATCGAGGCGCTCAGGGCCGACGGACTGAAGGCGCCGATCGCCACGACCAATCTCTGGGGCCCGAACGCCCTTTTCTCGTTGCCTGCTCTGACCGACGGCGACGTCATCGACGTGCACGCCTACGGCACCGCGGAAGCCCTTTCCGCTAACCCCCGCTACCTGCCCAATTTTCTCTCCTGGGCCGCGGCCGCCCACGTTCACGGCAAGCCCCTGACCATCACCGAATGGAACGTACCCTATCCCGAGATCGACCGGTTCACCACGCCTCTCTACATGGCCAGCATTGCCTCATTCCAGGGGTGGGACGCTGCCATGCTCTACAACTACTCCCAGGTCCCGATCGAGCGCCCGGGTCCCCAGGAGGCCAAGCATCGCATCAACGGCTGGACAACCTATTATGACCCGGCGATCACCGGCGTGATGCCGGCAGCAGCGATTGCGTTCCGCCGGGGACACATCAGTCCAGCGCGTACGACGTATTCTCTGAAGCTCAGTCCCACGCAGCTCCTGGGCACGATGCTGAACCCGGAAAGCGCCGCGACCATCCGGACACTCGTCGAGCAGAGCCGGTTGACCATCGCGATGCCGGCCGTCAAGGAGCTCCCCTGGCTGAAGCCGAGCGAGATCTCCGGGGATGTCCGGATTCTGACCGACCCAGACCACGACCACATCCCCGCGGGGCAGACGTCGGTGCGATCGGACACTGGTGAGCTGACGCGAAGCTGGAAGACGGGAATCCAGACGATCAACACGGCGAGGACCCAGGCCGTCAGTGGCTGGATCGGTGGCAAGAGCCTGGATCTGAAGGACGCGACCTTCCGGTTCAAGACGGCCAAGGCGGTCGTCGCGCTCAGCAGCATCGATGACCAGCCGCTCGCCTCGTCCCGGTTCATCCTGGTCACGGCTGTCGGGCAATCGCGGCCGAGCCCTGCGTCCGACATGGGCAAACTGCTGCCCAACCGCCAGCCCGAGCATCTCCCCTTCCTGACCGAACCCGTGGTCGGTACGATCATCCTGCGGACCAAGACCAGCGGGATGGAACTGCTCGCCCTGGGGCCCGACGGCAAGATCGCTAGCCGGACCACACCTGCCGTCGCCAGTGACTCCCTGACCATTCAAGTCCCGGCCGGCCGCGGCACCCACTGGTACGTTCTGAAAACCAGCCCGCCAGCCACCAAGCCGGACGGCACCGCGCCCCACCGGTAGCGACCCCAGCCAGAGAAGGCACACCAACACCTGCCCCATCCTCCACTCCAGCCAGACCACAATGCCGGATCGCCCCGCGGTCTCGATTCGACTTTTGCTCCCGTTATCAGGCACGGTAGAATTGCAGATCGCTGAAGGATATATCCAAGATTTGCAGCCTGGGCGGGATCACAATGGCCCCTTGGTGAGCCAGCCTCGGCGTTTGAGGAGCCGCCTGGATGTCGGAACCGGTACCCTGCAATTACTGCAAAGTCGATGACGCGACGGTCGTCTTCCCCGCAGGAGTTGCTCAATTAAACCAGATCGTGCGATGTAATCGGTGCGGCTTGATGTACGCCAGCCCTCGAGCCAAGGAGCCAGACCACATCGAGATCGCCGCCTACGATCCGGCCTATAACCCGATCCACCCCAGGAACACCAGGGTTCTCAAGGAGCAGCTCCAGGTTCGCGATTATGAAAAAACCAGGGCGCTGCTGAACCGGCTTTATCCCCAGCGAGGCAAGCTCGTCGAGGTGGGCAGCAGCCTGGGCTACCTGCTGGAGACCTTTCGCCATGACGGCTGGGATGTCCTGGGTGTCGAGCCGTTCTACCAAGCCAGTCGCTACGCCATGGAACAGATGGGGCTGGAGGTGATCAACGGGATCCTCGAAACCGCCAACCTGCCCGACGAGTTCGCCGACGTGGTCTTGCTCAATCACGTGATCGAGCATGTTGATGATCCTCTTCAGACGCTCCACGAGGTGAACCGGATCCTCAAGCCAGGTGGCCATTTCGTGATCGAGACGCCGCGCTATGACACGCTGATGTTCAAGCTTCTGGGCCGTCGCGAGCGGAGCGTCAGTTGCGGCGGTCACATCTACTTCTTCACCACGTCCTCACTGAGGACGCTTTACGAGGCCGCAGGTTTCGAGACCGTGAGGCTCGACTACGTTGGCAGGTCGCTGACAGCGGAGCGTCTGCTCTACAATCTGGCGGTGATGAGCAAGAGCCCGAAGCTGAGGCGATCGCTGAACCGGCTCTCGGATCGCATGGGTCTCGAGAAGCTCAAGCTGTATCTCAATCTCAGGGACATGCAGCGCGTCTGTATTCGCAAGACGGGACCGACTTCCCGGGTGTCGCGGTCGTCCGGGGCAGTCACAACGGCCGCCGGCGAGATCCCCGGTGTTGCGTGAGAGGCCAACCTGAAGGGTGGTCAGGCGGAGTCTTCCGGACCCTTGCTCATGGGATGGGCCGCGGCAGGTTCACTCTCCTCCGGTGAGATTGGAGCCTCGGACTCCGGGGCCTCGGCGGTGTGATGATCGCCGGGGGCAGGCTCGGACTCCGGTCGGGAGTACCCTCCCAGGCTCGAGACCAGGTCGCAGTTGTGCTGGACGTCGAGCATTGTCAGCGTTTGCACCGCCCTGAGCACCAGGACCTGGTCGCTCCAGAGATCCGTCCGGAGGAGCACCTCGCGCATCCGGGCTTGCACCGTGGCCCAGGGATCGTCGTTCCCTTGCCCGAGCACGACCTTCACCCAGCCCCGCACGGCGCGGCGGCGGAGATAGGTGAGGATCCGGCTCCTCTGTCCCTGGTCGTACGATAGGAAGCAAGGCAGCCGGAAGAGCTCACTCGCCGGCCGCCGGACCTGCGCCACTGGGTGCCAGAGCTTGCGCAGGTTGACGACCGGGTCGGGCAGGCCGGGTGGCAACACCTTGCCATCGAGCGAGTCATCCGCGCCGTGGGCCATCACCCGCTTCAGACCCTCGATCGAGAAGGCCAGCGTGGTGATGCCGTCGTGATCGCGCACGCACGCAATTTCCTCGTCCTGGTCGACCCTGGGGTGAAGAATCTCGTGGACGACGCGGTAGATTCCAAGGCGATCGAGGGCTCGGCCCTCGCGAAGCAGGTGGCCCAGATGACTTCGCCGCAGGTTGGTGAGGGCGAGGTTCCCGAGCAACTGCACCGAGGCCTTCGTGTCGCTGCGGTGAAACGGCGAGCCGTCCACGTAATCCTGGGGTCGATGACCCGTTCGGCCAGGAACTGGGCGTCCTGGTCTCGGCGGCGGGACTTGAGGTTCTTGGTCTGGGCTGCGAACTGGGCCTCGACCACTCGCTCGCAGAAGTCGGCCGACTGGTTGGCGATCTTGCGGAACCAGGAGCCCAGCAGCCAGAAGCCCAGACAGATTACGCCCATGACAATGACCGGCCAGCCAAGCAGGTTCTGAAGCTTGTCCACGAAGCCGCGGAACGGCTGAAAGAGGGTCACCGAGTCGACCACGAGGAAGAGCACGAGGAAGGCCGAGCCCATCCAGAGCAGTCGCTTGGCCGGGGTTCGGATCGCGCTCACGATGGTCACCCCCAGCCGATCGAGGAAGACCGCCGGGGAGAGCGTCCCTTGCAGGTCCGCGAGGAAATGGACCATGTCCAGGAACCGCTGGATCAGGTGCCCGAGGTAGTTGGCGGCCAGGGTCACGGCTTCTGCCGGGCTCTTCTCACGATAGGCGACCAGGTTGCGAATCACCGGCATCCCCCGCACCATGGGTGCGTCCAGGAGCCGCAGATAGAGCGGTCTGCGGAGGTCACGAACCCCGGCCCCATGCGGTCGATCAGCCGTTCGGGGGAGAACTGGATCAAGCGGTCCACCAGAGCCTCGACGGGAATCCTGCGCCCCTCGCGCCCCTCCGGCTCCGCGTTCTCAAGGTCGAACGCTTCGGCCGGCAGCGCCTCGAGCTGGATGTCCAGGTCGGCCAGGATCCGCGTCGTGAGCCGCTGGCGCTCGGTGAGGTCGAGCCGGGAGAGCGGACGTGCTCCCCGATCCGCTCCCGCACCAGCGACTCGTCCTCGGCTTCCTGGAGATCGGTCTCGCGGTCCCATGCGCTGGTCACCGCCGGGGAACCGTCCGGGCCAGGGCCCTGGCTCCGAGGAGGGATCACCTCTCGGCGAAGGAGGAGGATGAACTGTTCCAGATCATCGCGGGCCAGCTCGAGGCGCTTCACGGCCCGGCGCAGGGGCATGTCCTCGAGGAACGCGATCATCTCGCTGATCTCGTCCTGGACGGTCTGGGCGGCTCGTTCACAGGGGCGTCGCGCCTCGCTGAGATCCATCTCCTGGAGCCGGGTCGCGGCCCGATCCGCCAGCTCGATCCGGCGGATCGAAAGGGCCTCGGACCATTCCTCGGGATCGCCTCCCAGCCACCGGGGGTTGCCCTCGTCGTCCTCGACCGGTTCCAGCGAACAGACCCGCGCCTGCAGCCGCGAGAGCTTGAGTCTCGCCGCGAGGAGCCGCTCCGGAGGCGCTCCGGTGGTCGACGACGAGAGCTCCCTGCGGACCCTTCGCTCGAGGAGAACCCACCGCAACCGCTCGCACCGGCCGCGCAGGCGCTCCAGCTCCGGGTCGGATGGACGTTGGGGTTCGGCGGACAGGCTCAGCTCGTGATGAATTCGCTCGAGCTGGACCTCCAGCGTCGCGGTCGGCCTCGGCGGCGGTTCGCCGTCGAGCCGGGCAATCAGAACGCTCAGCCACTCCAGGTCGCCTCGTAAACCCTCGGCAGCCAGGGCACGGCCCAGAGGGCCGAGCATGGAGTCGGTCGAGATGATGCGAAGCGTGGTCCGGGCCTCGCCGAGCCAGTCCCTGACCCGCCCGACCAGGACATCCCGCTTCGGGGAGCCGGGCTCGAGGTCATCGAGAAGACCATACACAATCAGCCGCAGCTCGACCAGCCGCCGGGCGAGGGCCCTTCGATGCGCTTCGGATGCGGAGTCGGGAGCTCGAGAGTCGAGGGGGCGGCGGAGCCGAATGCCGGCGTCGATGTGGGCAAGCAGCCGGGGCAGGAGAGCACCCCGGCCCCCGGCCTCCTGGTCGGTCAGCTCCCGGGCCTGCTCGCACCAGTCGTCCGCGTCCCACGTGGCCTCGTCCACAGACATTGCTCCACGGCAGCTCGCACCCGATCAGGTCGTGCCAGGTTTTCTGAGAGCGCGGCTCCGTCCTGGTGCCGCTCATCCCGGCCCGCTGGTCGCCCTTCCCTGGGCGGGGAGAATGCGATCCGCCCCGCCTCCCGTCAACGTCGCTGGCTCAGGTCGGCAGATTCTTGCGGAAAAACCGCAGCCAGTTGCCGTGGAAGATGTCGTCGATCGCCGAGTCGGCATAACCGCGCCGGGACAGGATCTCGCCCATGTCCTGGAGATCCGAGATCCGCTCCATGCCGACGGGTGTTTGCTCGGTTCCGAAACCGCCGTCCAGGTCGCTGCCAATGGCGGCGTGCCCGCTGGAGCCGGCAATCTGGCAGAGATGGTCAAGGTGATCGGCCGCCGCCCCGAGGCTGACGACCTCACGGTTGGTTCGGCCCCGAATCCAGCCTGGCACGAGCATCCAGGCATCGAGCCCCACGCCGATCACGGCGCCCCGCTCAATCAATAAACGGAGCTGATCGTCGGAGAACTGCCGGCCGTCCGGAACCAGGGCCCGACAGTTGTTGTGGCTGGCCAGCACCGGGCCTGGGTAGAGATCAAGGGCTTGAAAGAAGCTGGAATCGGAAAGATGGGTCGCGTCCAGGATCATGCCCAGTCGCTCGAACTCCTTGAGCAACTGCACTCCCTCCCTTGTGAGCGGCCCGTCATCGCCGGTACCGACCGCGTAGCGGCTCTTGCCGTAATGCGCCAGGTTCACCGACCGCAGCCCGAGGTTCCACCATTCGACCGCCTGGCTTGGTTCGACGATCGGGTCGGCCCCCTCCATTGCCAGGACATAACCGATCGGCTCGTTCTGGCCGTCGTTGCGCCAACGCTCCCAGTGGTCGTCGAGGTCGGAGGCGGTCCGGATCATCCGCAGTAGGCCTCCGCGCTCGAGCAGCTCGTAATAAGCCAGTTGCCCACGGGCCGTGGCCGAGGCGATCTCCTGGTTGGAGAAGTCGAGGCTGAGCCGGGCGTGTCCTTCGGGCCGCCGGATCCCGGGCCTGGCGCGGGCCAGCAGCGTCGCCTGGCAGACCGCAATCCCCGCCCGCCGCATTTCCGGCAGCGTCGTGGTTGCTCGCCCGCGCGCCGGGTGATCGGTCATCCCCACCTCGTCCCGGTTCAGCCGGTCCAGGTCGAGCGTGATGTCCCGTCCCCAGGAGAGGGCGTTCCAGGAAAGATCCAGATGCCCGTCGATCAACAATCTCATCGGCCGTCGCCTCAATCTTCTCCGAAGTTTTCCAGTCGTCACGTCGCCCTGATCATAATATGGTATATCTGATCGGACGCTCGATCCGCAACGGAAATACATTCACGTGTTATCATGTGATCCTGTTTCGAGCCTGATGCTTGGGAAAGGAGGTCTCGGCGATGATCCCGTTCGTGAAACGATTTCCAGAGTTGGGCCATCGAGAGGCACGGACGGCGTTCTTCCCGGATGACGGCGAGTTTCCTCGGGGCAAGTACGCATTTCTCGAGTTGTACTGCGAAGAAGAGGACTGCGACTGCCGCCGCGTGCTCCTCATGGTGATCGAGGAGTCTACCCCGGGAAAGATCTGGGCGACCATCAGTTTCGGTTGGGACCCGCCAGGCTCACGTGCCGAGTGGACTGACTCCGCAGACCTTGGGACAACGGCCTCAGGTGCATTCCTGGATCCGATCTGCCCGCAATCGAAGCACGCGGCGGACTTGCTTGAATTCTTCGAGTGGATGATCTTTCGAGATCCCGCCTACGTGGAGTGCCTGAAGCGGCATTACGCCATGTTCAAGGCAGCCCAACTCCCTTCTCCCGCTTCGACCGAGCCACCCATGCCGTGGTCGCGATTATAACTCCCCAAGCTCGGTCAGAAAACGAAGCGGAAGCGGTCACGATAAGAGGTGATTCGTAATCATAGACCAAGCGTTCGGCAGCCAGCGCGGCCAAGCAACCCTGGTGGGCCTGAAGCGCGATCCAGATTGTGGACTTGCCGAAGCAGGCATAGACCTCTTGACGCTCTTATTCGCTTGAATTCAGTCGATTATCTTGACCTTGGGTTTGACCAGACGAGGTCACCACGGGAAGAGCAGGACCGAGAACCGGAGTGCCCATTCACCCCCGGGGACAGTCTCGCATGACCGGATTGGCATTCCGAACTGAGCATGCAACGATGCCAATGTCACCATTCGTCAGCCGCTTTCCGAAACTCGCTGCCGATATGGGTACACCTCTGCGTTACGGTTGAGATCCTCGTGCCGGTGGTAGAACGCTCTCTGCCTGGCGACCTCGGCGAGCGTGCCATCCCGGCGCGCGTTGTTGCCGAAGGGGCCTTGCATCGGGAACGCGAAGAAACCGCCCGCCACATAGATCTCCGCCCCCCGCACCCGGATCCACAGGCGCCGGTCATCGGGCGAGATCTCCATCCAGGGAAAACCCTCGAACCCCCAGTCGTGAAAGAGCACCACGGGTACCTTCCGACCCTCCAGACCCACTCCGGCGACCACGGTCGAGCTCCATTGTTCGATCTGGTTTTCGGACAGGTCGACCCGGCCCTTCGTGGTCTTCCAGTTCTCCCAGACTCCGAGAGCCTGCAGATCGACGTAGCGAGCCAAGCCGTTCGCACTGATCAGGACGTGCCGTCCCTGGGAAGCGGCGTGGGCGCGAATCGCGTCTGTTAGCCACTTCCATGCCCGGTCGTCCCGGTCGTCGCGGAACGCGTGCCACTGCCCCGATCCCACGAATAGGTCTGTGAGGGGACCGCACGGGATCTCAATCCGCGGCCGGAATTTGACGCGCAGCCTGTTCTCGTCGTGAGGCCCATTCGTTATCCTGGTGAGTGGGTATTCGCCGGAGCGGACTCCCCGGCCGCGGGGGGGTTTGGGGATCGGAAATGACATGCTTTCGACCCAATATTGGTGGGCGGCGACCGAAAAGGCATGTGGAGGAGGTATCCTGATCATGTCATACGGCGGTAATGCCGATCCCAACGGGATCCAAGTGACCTTTCTGGATCAAACCGGATCCAAGTCGGTCAAGGCGGTCATTGCTTACACGGTGCCCGTCAGCCGGATCATCCCCAACATCATCACCAAGATGAACTTGCCCACGACCAGTCCCGATGGGCAACCCATGAGCTACGCGCTGGACCACAAGGAAGGAGGGCGGCGCCTGCTCGAGAACTGGACACTGGTGGAGTCTGGGATCCAGAACGGCGATCACCTGATTGTTTATCCAGAGGTCGTGGCGGGCTGCCATTGATTGGACCTCGCGGAACGGCTCCACGAGCCCTGCGGCCCCGGCGGTCGGCCTGACCATGCTGGCGTGGTGTAGAGCGGCGGAAGCCCGTGCGAGTGGGCCGCGCCGGTCGACACGTTGGCTGACCCAGCGTTCGGGGCGAACGCGAGGCGCCGGTTGCGCCGGAACGCTTCCCGCTTGACTCAACTCGACTCTCGTGACAGGACGGCTTTACCCCACCGTGGTACGCCGCAAAAGCATGCACGAATCTCCACGAATCCGCCGTCTTCGAAACGACCTCGCGGCGCTCAATCGACTTGGTTCGGAGAGCTCCATCTTCCAGTTCCAGGCCACGGGAAATCCCCCGCACCATTATAGGATCACCTTCAGAGGTAAAGGCTTGTGCCGCGACCGGGGGAAGATCAAGCTGATTCACACCCACCAGGTTGACATCAAGCTGGGGGCCTCTTATCCCCGGAACATCCCGGAGATCCGCTGGCTGACGCCGATCTACCATCCCAACATCTCGGAGATCGGTATGGTCTGCCTGGGGGGATACGGGACGCACTGGGTGCCGAGCGTTCAGCTCGATGAGCTGTGCCTGATGCTCTGGGACATGGCGCGGTATCACAATTACGACATTCGCAGCCCCTACAATCGCGATGCTGCCTTGTGGGTCGCCAACCAGACCTCGATCCTCTTTCCCACCGATGCCCGACCGCTCCGCGACTTGCGGGTTGCCCAGGGGCGGGTCTCGGCCTCGCAGGGCAACGGGAAAGACTCGGCCTGGGGCAATGACGGCTCGAGAGCCGCGGGCTGTGCCGGGCGGGGATCGGCGCTCGAAGCAGGAACGGGCTCGGCAGCTCTCTCCGCAGTGGGCCGGGTTCGCCGGTTCATCGAGCAGTATGGCCGAACCCGCGTCGAGGGCTCGAATGTCGAGCCGGAGACGACACCGTCGCGCCAGGCCTTGCAGTCCGAGGCACCTGCTCCGCCTGCTGAGGCTCGAGTTGAGGCGTTGGGGCCGGCAGCAGATGAGCAAGCCACCCTCACCGTCGCCGTCAGCACGCCCGTAGGTCCGGTGGCCGGCCCCCAGCGGCAGGATGACGAGGTGCTCGTCCTCGAAGAGTGGACTGATCCCTCCCCCGGGCCGACCCGTCGGGACCCGGGTGGCGACGAGATCGTCTTCCTTGAATGAACGTGACCGGGCAGGTTGCGGCGGGAACTCCGACGATGGATGAGCTACCTCTCTCGATCCGCGGCGCGCCGCAAGACGCATCGGCCGGCCCGTCTGGTCAGCGTGCTCCAGAGGCGGGTGAAGCACCCCCGGGAGCGTCCTCCCTGCGCATTGACGACGACGACCGTTACAGTCGGCTCCGCCTGATTTCCTGGTGGCGTCAGGAGCGGCTCGCGGCCGCGAAGGTCCTCGTCGTCGGCGCCGGAGCGCTGGGCAACGAGGTGATGAAAAACCTGGCCCTTGTGGGCCTGGGGACCACATTTCTCGTCGACCTCGATCGGATCGAAGCCTCGAACCTGTCGCGGTCGGTCCTGTTCCGGGCCGAGGATGCGGGCCTGCCTAAGGCCGAGGTGGCCGCGCGGCGGGCCCGGGAGCTGAATCCCGAGATCACGATCGTGCCGATCCATGGCGACGTCATCACCGACCTGGGACTGGGACTCTTCGCCGATGTGGACCTCGTGATCGGTTGCCTCGACAACCGCGAGGCCAGGCTCTGGGTGAACCGCCAATGCTGGAAGGTGGGGACCCCCTGGATCGATGCGGGTATCCAGGAGATCCAGGGAGTCGTCAAGGTCTTCGTGCCACCCGACTCGGCCTGTTATGAGTGTGCGATGACCGAGCGCGATTACCAGCTCCTCAACCTCCGCTACAGTTGCCCGCTCCTCTCGCGCGACGAGATTCTTACCGGCAAGGTCCCCACCGCCCCCACGATCGCCTCGATGATGGCGGCGCTTCAGGTCCAGGAAGCACTCAAGCTGCTTCATGGCATGCCGGTTTCCGCAGGCACGGCTCTGGTTTTCAACGGGGTCTCGAACCAGTTCTACGCAACCCGGCTTCCGTTCCGGGAGGACTGCCTGAGCCACGACACCTATCCCCAGCCTGCGGAGCTCTCCCTCAACCATGCCGCGACGGTCGCTGACCTCCTGGCGGCGGCTGGGACGGAACTGGATGGCCCGCTCGCCCTGGCCCTCGATCGCGATCTCGTCGTGGCGATCGAATGTCCCCGCTGTGGCTGGCGTGAAGAGGTCATGCGGCCCCGCACGAAGGTGCGCCAGGCAGAGGCCACGTGCCCGAACTGCCATGAGACCGGCCGACCCGAGATGACCAGCGCCGTGGAAGAGAACTCGCCCTTGGCTGGCCGGACGTTGAAGGCCGTCGGGGTTCCGGCTTACGATATCGTGCGAATCGATGGGGCCTCGGGATCGCGATTCTTCCTTCTGGCCGGTGATCGAGCGGCTGCTCTCGGGGATGGGGGGCTGAACGGGTGAGCGGCGACGAGATGGTCTTCGAGGAGATCAAGTACCGCGAGCCGGTGCGGCTGCTCCGGCCCGACCGGGACCGCCGCTACGCGTGCCTGTCCTATCACGTGCCGGCACAGGCCGACCTGCCGATCTTCGTCGATCACCGCACCGCCGATGCCATGGAGCGCCACGCCCTGTCCGACACCAGCGTCGAGCTCGGCGGGATCCTCCTTGGCAAGGAGTGCCTGGACGAGGCCGCCAGCACTCCGTTCGTCTGGATCACGCAATCCCTGGAGGCCAAGCACTACGCCAACACGCAGGCCAGCTTCACCTACACCCACGACTCGTGGGAAGAGATCACCCGGGAACGCGACCAGCGGTTTCCCGACCTCGACATCGTCGGCTGGTATCACACTCATCCCAGCTTCGGCATCTTCCTGTCTCACCACGACCTGTTCATCCATCAGCATTTCTTCGTCCAGCCCTTGCAGGTGGCTTACGTGGTCGATCCGGTCCAGCAGACCCGCGGTTTTTTCCAGTGGCGGGACCGGAACATGGCGCAGGTGGAGGGGTTTTACCTCACCGCCGAGCGTGGCGACCGGATCGCCCTGGCAAAGCTGGCCAACGACCTGGAGAATTTCCCCAGCCCCGAGGCCCATGGAGGCGCGTTCCTGTCTCCACGCCTCGAGGCGGAGCTCATCAAGATGCTCACTCGAACTTCTTCTCCTCAGTACGTGAACTCGCCCGGCGATCGGCTCCAGTCGGCCATGATCTTCGCCATGCTCGGGTCGTTCCTGGGCATGCTGGCGGTCATCGCCGCCCTCGGGCTCTACCAGCTTTATGGCCGGGTCCAGGAGCAAGGCGATTCGCTCAAAGCCCTCGCCAGCTCCGTCGATCAGGTGGTCGGCAACCAGCGGCTGGCCATGGATACGCTGCTCGAGAAGGCGGGAACCGACAGTCCGGCCCAGTTCGCCGAACGGTACGAGCGCGCGGCCAAGGCGCGCGACCTGGCCCGCCGCCAGCTCGCGGCCCAGCAAGCGATCAACGAGACTCTGGGCGCCCGGACCAAGGACCTGGAGCTCGAGACCGTCAAGCTCGCATCCGACCTGGAGGCCGCCCGCAAGACCCAGGAAAAATACGAGAGCGATGCCAAGCAAGCCCCCGAGCTGCGCGAGCGGATCAGTGGGCTCGAGGAGGCGCAGGCCAGACTGAAGCGCGATCTCGATGAGAAGACGGCCGTCGCCGAGACGGTCGAAGGGCAGAAGGTGGGCGAGGTTCTCCGCAGGCTCAACATGTTCCGGTCCGCCACCTACATTCTCGGAGCCACAAGCGCTGTGCTGGCCGCAGCCGTCGGCTATCTTTACATGAGGTCCCTCGACGTGCCGGACCCCGGGCCGCCTGTTCCTCAGGCCGAGACCCATCGCATCACGTGATCCAGGCGGCTTGCCTGGGGTCCCGTTTCGCCCAGGCCCCGATGATGAAGAGGATGGAGACTTGATGGATCGACGATATTTCCGGCTTGTCGTGGCCCTCCTGGCAACAACCCTGCTGGTGACGGCAGAATGGCGAGCGAAGGGACAGAACACCGGCGATCGAGAACCGCCCGAAGCGCAGGCCGTCTCCAACGGCCCCGCGGCCGGCGAGCTCGAGCCGGTGGAGGTGCCACAGCCCAGCGAGAAGGCATTGCGCTATTATCATAGCGGCATGCGGATCTGGGCCTTCAACGTGTTCTGGGCCCTGCTTGTCCCCGCAGTGATTGCCTTCAGCGGACTCTCCGTCCGGCTCCGCAACCTGGCGCAGCGGATCGGCCGATGGTGGTTCTTCACGGTCGGGCTCTACGTGATCCTCTACCTGGGTCTCGTCTTCCTCATCGATCTCCCCCTGGATTACTTCGAGGGTTTCGTCCGCCAGCACGCGTACGGCCTCTCGAACCAGACCTTCGCCAAGTGGCTCGGCGATGCGTTCTTGGAGCTTGGTGTCGGCATGGCCGCCGGCTTCGCCTTCGCCTGGATCCCCTACCTTCTGCTCGCACGCGCTCCCCGGCGATGGTGGCTGTACACGGCCGCGCTTTCCGTGCCATTTCTGTTCATGACCGTGATGATCAAGCCGATCTGGATCGATCCCCTGTTCAACGACTTCGGTCCCATGAAGAACAAGGCGATCGAGCGGTCGATCCTGGACCTGGCCCAGCGCGCGGGAATCGAGAACAGTCGCGTCTTCGAGGTGGACAAGAGCGTCGATACCAAGGCGGTCAACGCGTACGTGACCGGCGTGCTGGGGACCAAGCGGATCGTGCTCTGGGATACGTTGATCTCCCGGCTCGGGGAGAAGGAGCTTCTCTTCGTCATGGCCCACGAGATGGGGCACTACGTGCTGGGGCACGTCGTCCGGTCCATCCTCCTCTCGGCGCTCGTCACCCTGATCGGGCTCTATCTCGTCGACCGCATTGGGCGATGGATCATTAGCCGATACGCTCACTTGCTCAAATTCTCAAGTCTATCAGACATTGCGTCCGTTCCCTTGCTCCTGGTGCTGCTCCAGCTCAGCAGCCTGTTCCTGGGTCCGGTCGTGATGACTACAGCCGCACTCAGGAGCACGAGGCCGACCGTTTCGCGCTCGATCTGACGCGGACGCCAATCACTCCGGGGCGACGGCCTTCGTCAAGCTTCAGGAGGAGAATCTGGGCAATCCTCGCCCCGGATGGGTCTTCAAGGTCTTCCGCGCCTCTCACCCAAGCATTGGTGATCGCATCGATTTCTGCAACACCTACCGGTCCCAGGGGACGTCGGCCCCTTGAAGAGGCCTGCGTCACGACGATGGTTCAGGGTGCCTTCACGGATTGTGCCAGGAATTCGGATGTTCGGGGCTTTACCGTCGTGCCACATCGGCAAGGCGGCCGATAACATCGCAGGGAGAATCGGATCCGCTCGGATTTCCCCGCGCGGAAGGCTCTCGGTGCTCCAGGCAGGATCTGGGTTTATGGAGACATCGCATTGATCGGATGGGCCATCCGGACTATAATCGGGGCATCGTGACTCACCTGCATGGCTGCCGTCCCACCCCTCTGCTTCGCCGGCTCCTGCTGGAGCCCAGGCGAGTTCTCAATCGAGTCTCCATGCGTTCCAGGTAGGTATCTGCCTGGCAAGGATGGACCCGACGCAGGAGAAGGCCCTACCAGGAGTTGGGATTCATGCCGCTGGACACTCTTCGTGCGGTCCTGAGCCGTCGACCCGTCTGGGTGGTCGGCGTCTGGACGGTTCTCGCCGTGACGATCGGACTGGCCTCTCCCAGCCTGACGAAGCTCGCCGCCGAGGGGCAGTCGAAGCTGCTTGGCAGGGAGTCGGAAAGCCGGCGCGCGGCCGAGCTTGTCCGGCGCGCCTGGCCGGACCAGGCGTACGAGTCCACAGCGGTTCTGGCGCTCCATCGCCCGACCGGACTGACCGAGGCGGACCGCCGGTTCGCGGCGAAGGTGGCTCAGCGGTTCGAGGCCGCCGATCATCCCCGGGATGTGCTTCGGGTGCTGGGGCCGACGTCCCGCCCGGAGATCGCCGGACGGCTGACCAGTCAGGACGGCACGCTCAGCCTGGTGGTTGTGCCCCTGGATTCCGCGCACGTCTCCCCCTCGGCTCACGAGGCGATCGCCTGGCTGCAGTCGCAGGCCGCCGAGCTGCGGCGTCAGGCTCCGGAGGCCGCGGGACTGGAACTTCGCTGGACCGGCGATGCGGTGATCGGCCGTGACTACATGGGCCAGGTTCAGGCCTCGCTCGATCGGGCGGCCGCGGCCACGGTGGTCCTCCTCCTGATCGTGCTTCTCCTGGTCTATCGGTCTCTCCTTCTCGCGCTGGTGCCGCTGATCACGATCGGCGTCAGCCTGGTCATCGCCCGGGGACTACTCGCCTGGCTTGCGCTGGCGGGCTGGCAAATCTCTCCCCTGGTCGAGCTCTTCCTGGTGGCGATCCTCTTCGGCACGGGGACCGATTTCTGCCTCTTCCTCTCCTGGCGGTTCGCCGAGCACTTCAATCCCCGGAACCCGGCCGGCGTGATGAAGCTGACGCTGAGCCGGTCGTTCACGCCCCTGGTCACGAGTGCGGGAACGATCATCATCGGCCTTTTGCTCATGGGCACGACCAGGTTCAAGCTCTTCTCGACCACCGGTCCCAGCGTTGCCCTGGGACTGGCCCTTTCCCTGCTGGCCACCCTGACCCTCACCCCTGCCCTGCTGGTCCTTCTGGCCCGCTATCGCCCCCGGGCGTTCCACGGCTTCACGGCCCCTTCCAGCGGATTGTGGGACCGGCTGGGCCGCTCGGTCATGGCTCGCCCACTACGGAGCTGGGTGCTGACCCTGCTGGTCATGCTGCCGCTGGCCATCCTCGGGCTGCAAACCCGCTTCGTCATGGACCTGCTCTCCGAGATGCCGCGCCACACCGATTCCGGCGAGAGCCTGCGGCTGGTGGCTTCCAAGTTCGACCCGGGGATGATGGCAC
Source organism: uncultured Planctomycetaceae bacterium (assembly GCA_963816015.1). Classification (GTDB taxonomy): domain Bacteria; phylum Planctomycetota; class Planctomycetia; order Isosphaerales; family Isosphaeraceae; genus Aquisphaera. The sequence continues at coordinate 70,904 of CAWFJM010000029.1, forward strand.
CGCTGACGGTCGTGCTCGAGTCCGATGCCGATCTCAGACGATCGGAGGGGCTGGCCCTGATCGACGATGTGAGCCGCCTTCTATCACACCAGCGCCGGCTGACTGAAGTTCGTTCGGCGACCCAGCCGCTGGGAAGCCCCGAGCCTCTCAGTCGAGCGAGACTCGCGTCCCGGCTCGGCGAGGTCAACGAAGGGTTTCGCCAGCTGGCCGACGGGGCGAAGCTGCTGAACAAGGGGCTGACCGAGGGGGCTGCCAAGCTCCGCGCTGCGCTCTGGTTGGAGCAGAAAACGGGCCTGAATCTCACAAGTTCCGTCCCCCGGACTCCCTCGTTCCGTGGCGGTGCGCCCGGGGAGCCGCCGGCCAGGGGGTCATCGACTCCCCCGGATCCCGTGCGGGCCCTCTCGTCAGGACTGAAGGGGGCGTCCACCGCGATGCTCATGACCCAGGGAACGCCACCCCCCTGGGACCTGACCGGGTTCACGAAGGCTTTTGACCTGGTGGCCGCGGCCAGCCTCAATCCGGCGGCCACGGCACTTCCGGGCAGTTCCGACCCGTCGGTCCAGCGGACCCAGGCCCAGGCGCACTCGCCGGCTTCCCAGCCCCAGGCTCAGCCTGCCGCTCCGCGTGCCGAGGCTCCGGCCGAGACCCTGCTTGCCGAGCTCACGCGGGCGGCCAGCGGTGCCGACCAGATTGCCAAGGGAGCCCAGCGTGCTCATCACGAGGTGGGGGCGATCCTCGACGATCCCGTCGGCCGCCGCGCCCTCAACCGCCTGCTGATCACGCCTGAGACCGTGCGCGAGAACCCGGAGCTGTCGCAGAGCTTCCAGGTCTACATCACGCCCGACGGCCATCACGCCCGGATCGACGTCATCCAGGCTGACCGCGTCTTCTCCGATAGCGCCATGGACCGGGTGGACATCCTCCGGCGACGGCTCAAGGAGTATCTGGGCGAATATGAGGGAGTCCACGTCTCGGCCTCGATCTCCGGGGCCAACGCCGAGTCCGCCGATGTCCGATCCCTGACCCACTCCGATCAGGTTCATAGCTGGTTCATCGTGCCGATCGGAGTCTTCCTGGTGCTGCTGATCGCCCTTCGAGATCCCTGGGCCTGCTTCAACCTGGTCGCGACGATGGTGCTGACTTACGCGTTTGCTCTGGGGGCCACTCACCTGTTATTCGTGACAGCTCTGGGGGCCGAGGGGCTGGACTGGAAGGTTCCCTATTTCCTGTTCGTGCTCCTGGTGGCCGTCGGCGTCGATTACAACGTGTTCCTCATGACGAGGCTCCATGAAGAGTCGGCCCGGCACGGGTTCCGCGGTGGGATCGTCCGCGCCATCGGCCAGACCGGAGGCCTGATCAGCTCCGCCGCGGCGATCACCGCGTGCAGCTTTGCCTCGTTCCTGTTCAGCCCCTTGAGCTCACTTCGTCAGCTCGGGTTTGCCCTGGTCGTGGGCATCACGGTCGACGCCGTCCTGGTCCGTCCGCTCCTTGTCCCCTGCGGTCACTGGCTGCTTCGCCGCTCCCGCGAGGTGCTCGCGCCTGGCCATCTTGCCCTTGGCAAGCGCCAGCGGCTCCAGCTTTCGAAGGTCCCCGACTGAAAAGCGATAATTCGATCGTGAACGCTCCCGGTAGGCCTGGGGACCTTTCGGTCTGTCCAGGGCTGTTTGATCGCCTTTGGGAGGGCGAGACCGACTCTTCTTCAGGCCAGCCTCGCCTTCCCGAAGATTCGTAGCCGGAGGGGTTAAGCTCGAGGCTCTTAATCTTTGCCCCGATCAGAACTTAGGCTCATCGATCCGGCCGTGATCGAGGGGGTACGCGGCCGCGGCAATGGCGTATCGAAGGCTTGACAATCCTGGGGCTTGCGGTAGACTCGTAGCTTCGGCTCTGAGAAGACCGCGTGTCGAAGAGACCGGGCCAGCCGGGCGGGCACAGATCGTTCCCACCCCGATCGCCGGATGAACGTCGGCGTTTCCGCAGTGCCGTCGCGTCGTCGCCCGCGGCAGGACCGCGAGTCGACGCGAGGCCCGGTGATCGCGTTGCCCTGTTGGATCGACAAGAAAACACGAGACAAGCCAAGAGAAGACGATTGCCCCGGTCCGGATGGGATGATGGACCAGAGCACGGACGCACCGGCGCCGGGGCGAGGCTAGGGAAACGACTGACTCATGCCCACGATCAACCAGCTCGTTAAAAAGCCGCGCCGGCCGGTCAAGTACAAGACCAAGTCCCCGGTGCTCGAATCCTGTCCGTTCAAGCGGGGCGTCTGCCTCCAGGTCAAGACGATGACTCCCAAGAAGCCGAATTCCGCCCTCCGCAAGGTGGCGCGGGTGCGGCTTTCCAACCATAAAGAGATCACCGCCTACATCGGCGGCGAGGGACACAACCTTCAGGAACACTCGATCGTCCTGGTCCGCGGTGGCCGTGTCCGCGACCTTCCTGGTGTCCGCTATCATATTGTCCGGGGCGTGCTCGATTGCCAGGGCGTGGCCGAGCGCAAGCAGGCCCGCTCCAAGTACGGTGCCCAGCGCAAGAAGGCGGCCGCCCCCGGCGCTGCCAAGAAGAAGTAAGACCTCGCCCGGCCGTTGTTCTGGCCGGGCTTCTGTGCGAATACTCCGATTCTGGCCGACTCCGAAAGGTGGGCAAGCCCATTCTCCCGAGGCTCGGTGGGCAATGTTCACTCATCCTGGAAATCCCATACGAGAACCCCGCAGGACTGATTTTCATGGCCCGTAAGTTCACTGCCAGCAAGACTCACCTTCGCCCTGACCCCCGGTTCGGCTCGAAGCTGGCCGGAAAGTTCATCAACTGCGTCATGCACAATGGCAAGAAGAGCGTGGCCCAGCGCATCTTCTACGACGCCATGGAGCTGATCCACAAGCGGCTGCCCAATGAGGAGCCGGTCGACGTCTTCACGCGGGCCGTCGAGAACGTCAAGCCGATGATCGAGGTTCGCTCCAAGCGTGTCGGCGGTGCCACCTACCAGGTGCCGATGCAGGTGAACAAGACCCGGCAGCAAACCCTCTCGATCCGCTGGATCCTGATGGCGGCCCGCGAGAAGAAGGGTCGACCGATGGCCATCAAGCTCGCCGACGAGCTGATTGCCGCCTACAACCGTGAAGGCGCCGCGATCACTCGCCGCGAGAACGTCCACCGCATGGCCGACGCCAACAAGGCGTTTGCTCACTTCGCCTGGTAAGCCAAGGTCAGTTCGGTTCGGATCACGCGGCTCTGCTCTGTCCTGGCGGCTCGCACCGCTCTCATGGCCCAAGACCCGCTCCATGTGCTCTGGGTTGAGCCCCACTTTCCCGGCCGCCTCGGGGCGGTTGCCGACTGGCTGGTGAGGCGCAGGGGTTATCGGTGCCGGTTCTATTGCCACACTGCCGACCCCCGCGAGCACTGGCCGGCGTCGGTGGGGCAGGGGCTCGAGCTCCAGCTTTTTGGCGTCGGCGGCGTTGCTCGTGAGCAGGCCGTGTCCTGGTCGCGCACGCTCGAGCGGAGCCTCTGTTACTCCTATGGCTGCTGGGAGGTTCTGGAGGCGCGCCGGCCCCGCCCGATCGATCTGATCGTGGGCCGCTCCGCCGGGCTCGGATCCACGCTCTTTGCCCCGGTCTACGCTCCCGCCCCTCCGCGCGTCAACCTGTTCGACTATTACTTCCACCCCCGCCAGAACGACCTGGCCGACGAGGCAGGTGCCGACGCGCCGCCGGCTTATGCTCACTGGAGGCGCTCGGCCAATGCCATCGAGCTACTCGACCTCGAGACTTGCGATCTGGCCTGGACCCAGACCCACTGGCAGCGTCACCTCTTCCCGACCGAGTACCGCGACGACCTCTGGGTCCAGCACGAGGGCATCGGCTCGCCGCTCCTGGATGAGTCGCAGTCACCTGTGCCGGCGCGACGCCCGCGACGGCGGCTGATCGCCGGGCGGGTCGTGCCCGAGGGGTCGCTCGTGGTTAGCTTCATCGCTCGTTCGCTGGACCGCCTCCGCGGCTTTGACCGGTTCTGGCGCACGGCCTCCGCCTTGCTGCGGGCTCGCTCCGACGTGATCTGCGTGGCCGTGGGAGACCCGGTCGTCCAGCGAGGTCTGGACGTTCATTTCCACAACCGTGACTATCTCGCGCACCTGAGGCAAACCTCTCCGGCGGTCGATCCCGAACGGCTCTGGCTGTTCGGAAAGGCCGAGCCCGGGGTGGTTCACGAGGTTCTGGCCGCCAGTGATCTGCACCTGGCACCTGGCCGACCCTATCCCGTGTCTCGGTCGCTCCTGGAAGCGATGGCCGCCGGATGCGTCGTGCTCGCCTCGGACACGGCGCCCCACCGGGAGGTTCTCAGCCACGGCCAGACCGGCCTGCTCGCCGACCCTGTCGAGCATGAGGCGCTGGTTCACCAGGCTCTGGCCGTCCTTGACGACCCGGCCGGGCATCGGCCCCTGGGCAGCGCCGCCACCGAGATCGTACGTTCCCGATACGCTCAGGATGTGTGTCTTCCCCGGATCGCCGAGCGGTTCTCGATGCTGGCCGCCACGCGTCGAAGGGGCTGACGTCCATGCACGTGCTTTTCCTCCACGACGCGTTCCCCGCCCAGTTCGGCCGGCTTGGCCTGGAGCTGAAGCAGCGCCACGGCTGGAGGTGCAGCTTCCTGGTCCAGAGCCTCTCGAGCTGTCCCACACCGACGACCAAGATGCTCCAGGAACTCGACCTGCACCAGCTTCCCCTGGCAGCCGAGCACCGGTCGAGCGACGGGATTCCCTGGCCCCAGATCTTCGGCATGTATCTGGAGCAGTGCCAGACCATCTTCGAGGCCCTGCGCAAGGCCGGAGCTCCGTCCCGACCTGGTGGTCGCCCATGGCGGCCGGGGTGCGCCCACGCTCTTTCTTCGCGACCTCCTCGACTGCCCGATCATCACCTACTGCGAGTACTACTTCGCCACCAGCCACCGCGATATCTCGTACCGGATTGATCTCCCCCCCGCGGAGCCGGCGCCGTTCTTTCCCCGCTGCATCAACGCGCCGACCCTGGTGAGCCTGGTCGACTGCTCTGCCGGTTACTCGGCAACTCACTGGCAGAAGCAGTCGTTCCCCGCGCGGTTCCATTCCAAGATCGAGGTGCTGTTCGACGGGATCGATACCACGCTCTACGCCCCTGGTCCCACTCCCCGGCGAATTGGCGAGGCCAGGATTCCCGAGGGCACGAAGGTCGTCACCTTCGTGTCGAGGGGATTGGAGTCCATCCGCGGCTTCGACGTGTTCATGAAGGTCGCCGACCGGATCGCCCGCCAGCGGGCGGATGTGCTGTTTGTCGTGGTCGGCGGCGAGGAGATTCACTATGGCTGGGACAAGCTGCACACCGGCGCGCCCAGCTTCAAGCAATGGGTCCTGAGCCAGGGCAGCTACGATCTCTCCCGCTTTCTGTTCCTGGGCCGGATTCTCCCCGAGCACCTGGCCGATATCCTCCGCCTGAGCGACCTCCACATCTACCTGTCATCCCCGTTTGTCGTCTCGTGGTCGCTCTTTAACGCCATGGCCAGCGGCGTGCCCGTGCTGGCCTCGGACGTCCCGCCCGTACGCGAGGTCGTGGAACATGGAGTCAACGGCCTTGTCGAACCGCTCTTCGACATCGACCGCCTGACGGCAGCCGCCCTAAAGGTCCTGGCCGACCCCGCCGGTTTTTCCCACCTGGGCATGGCGGCTCGGCGAACGATCGAGGAAACGTACAGCATCGAGAGCTGCATCCCGCCGATCAAGGATTTCTTCGAGCGAGTTGCGATCTTGGGGGCAGGGGATCCAATCAAGGAATTGAGCCGCGACACGAGTAGTGATAGACTAGTCTGACGGGCTAGAAGCAACCCCATGGTATCCACGGAGATATGATGCTTCCGACCGGTGATCCGCTTGGCACCGTCGTAACCATGCTCGCCACCCCCTTCGGTCATCTTGACGGTCTGGCTATCGATACTGCCGGCGCTGGGGGTTGGCTGCCGACCAGCTCGTCGCCGGACTCGACCTCGGAGGGCGTCATTGAGGGCCTTCCAGGTTCTGTCTCGTTTCCACGCCGCAAAGTAGTTGGAGACGGTCCTCCATGGGGGGAAATCGTGGGGCAACGCTCTCCAGATACAGCCATTGCGGTTGCGGTAGAAGATGACATTAACCACGGACCGCATCTCGGCCTTGCGTGGCCGCCCACCGGCCCGTGGCGTCATTGTGAAGGAATCGTGAAGGCAATGGCCCGTTTCGGACAGAATCGTTGCCATACCCGAAGAGTGATGCCCCGACACAAAGCTTCCTGGCTCGCGCACCGGGCCGTGGGCACCGCCCTCCTTGACCCGGCTCGGGAAGGAAGGGCGGCGCCCGCCCGGGTGCGCCAGTGCAGAGGCGTCGTCAGCGGATCTGGAAGTTGACACTGTAGAGCGTCGGGTCGTTACCGACATTGAATTTGAAGGTGTAGGAGCCCTTTATGTACCCCGTCGTCTTCAGGTCGAACTGGTACGTGCCCGTCTTCGAGTCGAACGTGAACAGGTTGCCTAGATGCAAGTTCAGGCTCGGCCCCATCACCGAAACTGCCGTCACCGGAAGGCTCGACGAGCCAGCGTTCTGGCCCAGGCCGTTGGTGAGCTGGATCTTGATCGGGACCGTGCTGCCGCTGTTATTGGCCTTGGTCGTGTCGAATTGCGGCACGATCCGGTACAGATTGTCGAGGGAGAAGCTGGCCGACGTGGCCCCGGCGGCCGAGGCACTGACGCTATACGTGCCGGGGAACACGTTGGCCGTGGCCGTGACTTTTCCGACTGAGGGCTGCAAGCCGGCCTGGCCGTTGGCACCGATCGTCGCGGTGACCTTGGTGCCGGTGGTGGTGGTCGTGCCGATCGTGAGGGCCAGCGTGGCGCTGGCGCCGTTGGCGGCGGGGTTGACGGTGTAGGTAACGACGCCGCCGGCGACCGGATTCACGAACGGGCTGGTGTTGTTGACAACCGTGACCGTCACGGCCAGCGGGTTGCCGAACGCCGTGCCGACCGTGGCCGCCTGCGGCGTGCTGCCGGTGACGGGCGTGAGCGTGAAGCCCTGGTCCTGGAAGGCGCCGATGTCTTGCGCTGTGCCCGTGGGGGGGAGGGGGTAGCCGCGCTGGTCGGCGGTCACGGGCTGGTTGGTTATGGGATCGGTGGCCCGGTTCGGGTTCCCCGTGCCGATGGCCGGGCTGCCGGGCAGCAGGGCCATGGTCTGGGTCGGTCCGCCGTAGTCGCCCAGCGGGGCCAGCAGCGGATTACCGCCGATCAGGTTGTACGAGCCCGAGACGCTGACAGAGCCCGCTATATCGCTCGGGGAGCCGCCGCCATTCAGGTACGTGGTATTGCCGGCGACGATCGTGTTGGTCAGCGTGGCCGTGCCGTCGTTGTACAGGCCGCCGCCGGCATTGTCGGCGGCGTTGCCGCTGACGGTGCAATTGGTCAGCGTGGCCGTGCCATGGTTGCTACAGGCCGCCGCCGGCGGCGGCCGAGTTGCCGCTGACGGTGCAATTGGTCAGCGTGGCCGTGCCGTCGTTGTACAGGCCGCCGCCGCCGTTCAGGCCGTGTTGCCGCTGACGGTGCAGTTGGTCAGCGTGACCGTGCCGCCGTGGTTGTACAGGCCGCCGCCGACCGCGGGCCGACTTGTCGTTGCCGCCGGTGATCGTCAGCCCCGAGATCGACGCGGTGACACTCACGGTCGATCTGGAACACCCGGCTGGCGTTGTTGCCGCTGACCGTCACGCCCGCTGCCGGGCCGGTGATCGTCTCCGTCCCGCTCGTGTTGCTCAGCTCGAGCTGGCCGGCGGTCAGGGTGATCGTCTGCGGCGTGGCGAAGACGGTCGGGTCGAACGTGATCGTCTCGGTGCCGCGCCAGCGCATTGGCCAGGTTGACGGCCTGGCGCAGGCTCAGGTCGCCGGAGGGCGAGCCGGTGCCGTCGATGGTGGTGTTGACGACCAGGGGGTTGGTCTGGAAGGCGCCGATGTCGGCGGTGGCGAGTCGAGCGGGAGGCCCCGCTGGTCGGTCGTGATAGACGTCCTGTACTGGGATCGGCGGCCGTGATGCCCTTGCCGATCGCCGGGCTGCCGGGCAGAGAGGGCCATGGTCTGGGTCGGCCCGCCGTAGTCGCCCAGCGGGGCCAGGCGCGGATTGGCGCCGCCGACCTGGTTGTTGTTGACCCCGTTGCTCAGCCCCCGCCGAGCCGCCGGTGCCGATCAGGTTGTACGAGCCGAGACGCTCGAACACGTCAGAGCCCGCTATGTCGCTGCCGTGGTATTGCCGGCGACGATCGTGTTGGTCAGCGTGGCCGTGCCGCAGTTGAACAGGCCGCCGCCACTGGCCGAGTTGCCGCGACGTTGCCGCTGACGGTGCAATTGGTCAGCGTGACCGTGCCGCCGTAAGTTGGCCAGGCCGCCGCCGTGCGGTTGGCGGTGTTGCCGCTGACGGTGCAATTGGTCAGCGTGGCCGTGCCGCCGTAGTTGCACAGGCCGCCGCCGTCGTAGCCGGCGGAGTTGCCGCTGACGGTGCAGTTGGTCAGCGTGGCCGTGCCGGAGTTGTTGAACAGGCCGCCGCCGTCCGGTGGTCGAGTTGCCGCTGACGGTGCAATTGGTCAGCGTGGCCGTGCCGAAGTTGTTCAGGCCGCCGCCGAGTCTGCCGGTAGCCGGCGTTGCCGCCGGTGATCGTCAGCCCCGAGATCGACGCCGTGACACTCCGATCGACCTGGAACACCCGGCTGGCAGTTGTTGCCGCTGACGGACAGCAGGTTCGCCGCCGGGCCGGTGATCGTCTCCGTCCCGCTCGTGTTGCTCAGCTCGAGCTGGCTGCCGCGTCAGGGTGATCGTCTGCGGCGCGTTGAACAGGCTGGAGAAGACGATCGTGTCGCCGCCGCCGTCCGAATTCGCCTGGGTGATGCAGTACCGCAGGTCGCCCGTCATGGCCCGATCGCCCGTACCGGCATCGCCCGTGTTGGTGACCGTCCACGTCTGGAGAGCAGCGTGCGGCCCTCCAGCGCTATGACCGTCGGCCGCAGCCGCCGCCGGCGCCGCGCTGCGTCCCGCTCTCGCCTGCTCCGTCGCTCATGCCTTGACTCGATGAGATTCATGATGTGTCGCTCCCTTGGTGATGAACCGTCCTTACTTCGACCTCACGATCGCTCGCGCGGCTCGGCCTGCTTGCCGCCGACCCCCGCCGCGCGGGGGTCGGGTCGGCCGGCGCCGCAGCGCCGCCGGCACGTCGGCCAGCACCGCGTCGGGCACCACGAACGAGTTCTCCAGCAAGCTCTGCGTCGTCGTTGATCAGCTCCGGCCAGCGCCGGCCCGGCAGCACCGTCACGGCGAAGATCTCCTGCACGGCCGTCGTCGAACCGCAAGAGCGCCACCACCTCGGCCGCTGGCCAGGTCGACCACGCAGACGCCGCAGGTCCGCTCCTCCTCCTTGAGCCGCTCGGTGATCGGGATGCCGCTGAACACAGCGCTCTCGCGCACCTGCGAGAGCCCGACGAAGGCCAGGCCGCCGGCGAAGTCCAGCCCGCGGGTGAACCCCGGCACCTCGGCGATCGGCTGGTACCGGCCGGTCTTCGGGTCGATGAACCCGAGCGTCCCCGCCCCCGACTCGCAGACCCAGAGCCGGCCGCCGTACCATCGCGGCGAGTGGGGCATCGACAGCCCGCGGGTGATCACTTCGCCGCTGGCCACGTCCATCAAGATGCCGCCCTTGGCCTTGTTCGCCCGCCAGCCGGCCGGCTCGTCGGTCGCCCCCAGCGCCGTGACGTAGCGCGGGCGGCCCTCGACCATCCCCAGGCCGTTGAGATGGCAGCGGTCGGTCGGCTCCAGCGCCTGACAAACGGCGGCCGCCACCGCGGCGCGAAGCTGGCCGAGCGGTCCAGCGTGCAGAGGCAGGAGAAGCGGGTGTTGACCACCCAGAGCTCGCCGCCGGCGCCCCAGGCCATCTCGTGGCCCTGGATGTTGCCCGTGACGTGGCTGGCGCGGGGCAGGAAGCAGGCGTCGTGCCGGCCCGGCGGTTCGAGCTTGGCTGTCACCGCGGGCACGTCCACGAACTCCCAGACCTGGATCGTGGTGCCGACGGCCAGCCGGGTGCCGTCGAAGGCCAGGCCCATCGGGGCCTGGAAGGTGCGGAAGTGGGTGTTGAGGTGGTCCCCCTCGTCGCGGACCATCACCAGCTTGCCGGCCTGGTAGGTGGTCACCAAGAGCGAGGCGCCGAGCTGGCGCAAGAGCGCGGGGAAGTTCGTCGTATGCACGGCGCGCAGCGGGGCTTCCGCCTCACTGGGGCCGTGGCCCGACGCCGGGCCGTTCGAAGTCATGGAGTCGTCTCGTGGGGCAGACCCGCCTCCCGACACGGTAGGAGTCCGGGCCGCCCCCGCGGCCTGGCACCGCCGCCGTTCCTGCTGTCATTGCCAGTGCGAGATCAAACTCAGGACGCGAATAAGAAGTCAAGAACGTTCAAAAAAGTTCGGCCGAGTCTTTCCGAATCATCTATTCATCCGAGCACTCTTGTCTTTTCTTTAGCCGAAGCTCCGACTCCTCACCCTATCCGCTTTGCGACTTGGCACTTACCGCAGCAACTGGAGCCCGATCATCCCGGTGAGGAGCCGCGGGACCTCCTCGAGCCACCGGGTACGATCACCTGACATCGCCGCCCCGTCACCGGAGATCGGCTCGCGGTGGCTCGATCCGTGGGCGTGGCTCAGCGCGATCCTTTCAGGGCCGCCACTTCCTGGTCCCAGTAAGGGGGAAGGTGGTCGTACGGGTTGCTCCGCCGGCCGTCGGTGACGAAGAGCCACTCGACGTGGGCCCGGATGCTGCGGGCTAGCACCCGTCGAAGGTCCTCCGCAGTCTGGGCTCCGTGAATGATGGCGGCGAACCTTCGGGGAGGGTAGCTCAAGACCCAGCTCGACGGCCTGTAACGCTTGAAGTCGGCCGCGGTCCCCTCGAACAGGACCAGGATATCGGCCGTCGCGGACATCAGGTACTGCTCATCGGTGCTCGTGCCCGGGTTGCCGATCACCTCGTAACCCTGGTTTCGACTCTTGATGAAGGCGTAAAGACCCGCGTAATACGAGACCTCGAGCGGGTCGATGGCCATCTCGTCGATGAAGAAACCGTCGACATCGTAGAGCTGGATGTAAGCCTCGATCTCGGACCGGACAAGACCGATCTCGCGGGCGGCGTAGGAGGTGTGGACATAGCCGAGGATCCGTCCACCCGCGGCTCTGAGCCGCTGGACGACGGCCGAATAATTCGGGTCGGCACGAATGCCCGGGCCGCTGGCGGGGTTGAGGATCGCCCGGACCTGGATGGAATTCGCTGCGATGCAGAGTCCGTCCCACGCGCGGGTGCCGGTTCCCGCGGGATAGAAATAGGCCGGGACTACCGCGGTCATTGACCGCTGGCTGTGCTGCCTGCTGGCCAGGAAGGCCAGCGCCGCTGCCACAAGGCAGGCGAGCAGGATCCGGCCGAGAACTCCGCCGATCCATCGCATGTTCGGATCTCCCGAAAAAGGCTTGCGTCATCGCTGGCCACGTCGCCAGGCGGGTCGGTCAGACCGGGAATCGCACCGGGAAACGGTCAAGATCCCAGGCGGGGCGGCGTCTGGGGAGCGGAAGATCATCTCGCTCGGGGGCTTGTTGCGACCACGACTGCGACCATATTCTCATCGATCATCCACGATCTGTACTTTCCGCGATTGACTTCGCTCTCATGCCGCCAGGGCAAGCAACCGCTCGGCGACGGCCCGAATTTCCTCCTCGGTGACCCCGGGGCGTAGAACCGCGCGAATCTCCTCGGCCAACAATTCACGGCGCCAAGCCCGACGCTTGTCTGCGTGGCTTGGGCGACGGTTCGGATCGTCCCATGGCGATGCTCGGCGGTCCACCAAGTCGTCCTCCTCCCGACCCCATGCCCAAGCTTCGGTCATCGTGAACGTCCAGAGGCAGATGTGGAATGCACCGATGTTTGCCCACACGAACCGCACCTGCTGCTGGCCGGCTCCGACGATCTCCTTGCAGTCGCGGAACGCGATCTCTAATGAGAACCGGTCGGCGACCGTCGAGAGAATCTCTGCTACGGTCGCTGACACGTCGGTGCAGAAGAAGGCCACCCATCCACTCGGCTCCTCCACCAACACCACCCGGATTGCCCCGCCGACGGGCCGCCACATCGCCACGAACGTCTTATACCGCTTCTTCGCCCGCTTGCCATACAAGTCGAAGATGCTAGTCGTCCAACCGCGACGCTGCCCGGCCCGTTTGGCCAAGTCGATGCGCGTCTCTCCGTAGACCCGCGGCCTACCGCGCCGACCTGGTACCCGGGGCCCTGGGATCGTCCATCAGCGCCGCGTCCTTGCGCAGCCGGCTGACGACCGTCATTCCCAGCAACATCGCCGGTTTGAGGAACGGGGCCTTGGCGTAGGCCCCGTCGACCACCACCCACAGCGGCTTGCCCAGGAACCGGAGCCAGAACCAAGCCCACCGCAGGAGCTCGACTCCCATCTCCAGCTTGGTCCGGAACTCCGGCCGATGCTTTGGGTCGATGCACGGCAGATCCTTGGCCCGCACGTACAGACGGGCCAACAGCGGCAGAGCGATGACTCCCCATGCAGGATGGACCGCCAGGAGCCCGAGCACCACCCAGACGTGGCCGTAGACATGCGGCGAGCCAGCCGGGCCGGGGGTCGGGTTGTGATGGATGCCAGCCCCCTGCACGTAGGGCCCATACCGCTGTGTCGGCGTGTCGTCTAGCGCCACGGTGAGCCGCGTCTGACCATCCACCAAAGGCTTGACCACCTCGTGGATCAACCGGCCGGCGATGTTGTCCGCCCGCTTGCCGGCTGCTGCGACGGTCGTGTAGCAAGGCTGATACTGTCGACTCAAGCCGGCAGCGCGGATCCAGCTGGTGACGGTCCTTCGGCCGCGGGCGAGGATCGCGCCGATAAAGAGCCACACCAGCCTGACGGCAGATCTGCGATCCAGGGGTGAAGCAAGGCAAGAGAACCACTGGCACGATGTCGCGTCCTGGTGCGATGATGTCACGGCCGACTCCGTCCGGGGTTGATTGGCAGGCTTGGTCATCGCCATCGTCCCGGCCGGACCGGCATTCGTCTACCCGAGTCACGTCAACGACCAAGGGAACCAAATCGCGGAAAGTACAGCCACGATCATTCCACTGGAAAATCGCCGGATGGTCCTGGCTGAGCAGCGGACGCCCTGAAGTGAAGATCGAGCAACAGGCACCCAGGGAACCGGTGCGTCTTCGCGACGCACCCTACCTGCTGCTCAGTTGCTCGGGCTGGCTAAAGTCGCTGCAAGGCGGGCGTAGGCGTTGACGCAGCTTGCTCGGAAGAAGGCGGGATATCTCGTGCCGGCTCGAGCAGTCCTTCCGAACGATCCGATGAATGCCCCGCGAAAAGCGTTTACCGGACCTGACCCCGCGAAGCCACCTTGACCCCGCAAAGCCACCTTTGGATAGGAAAGGCGGGACATACATCATTTCGGTTTGTCGCCCATCAATAAGCTCTATGTCCCCCTATGAATGGCCGGTGCCGTCGCTGACCGCGCCCAGGGTCACTCCGAAGTTAACACCCATCACTCCCCGCTTCGACGTCCCCTTGAAGGGAGCGTTGCTGGTTCCCTGCACGCCGTTGACGGTGTGGTCGCTGTCGGTGCCACCCTCGACCGCTCCGTAGTTGCCCCTCGCCCAGTTGACCAGTTGCAGGCCGCTCCGCTGGTCGGTGGGCGTGATCCCCAGCCCCCAGTCGGCCGAGCTGCTCATGAAGTTGTTCAAGGTGTCGTTGTAATTGTCTGAAGAACAGACAAATGCGTTCAGCCGAGTCGAGATGACGGTCGAGTTCGCCCAGTCCATGTTGTACAGATTGGCGTTCGGCACGGTGTTCCCGTCAGTGGTCGTGTAGGGCCCCGGAATGCCCGGGTAGCCGGTGACGTTCGAAGCGTTGTAAAGGGACTGCTGTTCCAGATAGGGCAGGAGAAAAACCGCCCAGTTCGGGCCGAACGGCTTGGTCAGGTCGCTGACCGTGAAATCTCCGGCCGCGTGTTATCCAGCCCGTCAGCCCACGGCTCCCTGATTCCCATCGGCAACCGGTTGTTCGCCGCGATGAAGTTGTGCGCCGCCAGGCCAAGCTGCTTCAGATTGTTCACGCACTGCGCTCGCGCGCGGCTTCGCGGGCGGATTGAACCGCAGGCAAGAGCAGTGAGATCAAATACGGCGATGATCGCAATCACCACCAGGAGCTCGATCAACGTGAATCCTCGTCGATTGCCAGAGATGGTGCTTTCTCCAAAAGAAACTCCTAAAGTCTACCTCAATGTGCATGTTCTTGGTTCTTGAACTCCGCCCATTCTTCTTGCCTACAGTGGTGAATTCAAATGTTTTTTGTATGATGATTGTCTTGCAGAACCACAACGATTTGATGAAGAAGCCGATCTCATGGCAGTTTTCCCGCAACCCAGGGCGGGATCGCCACAGATCGACGCAGGCCTTCTGCATGATCCTGCCGATTCATGCCTTCACACACTCGGGCCGTTCCTGAGCGCCTTCCAGCTCCGGGAGAACCGGACATCGGGCGGCGCGTGCTCTTGCCCGATCTCCGGCGGGCAATCGACGTCCTCGGGGCGATCACTTCCGGATCATCGCGATCTTCCGCGTCGATCTGTTCGTTACCTCGCCGCGTTCGTCTCGCCGCTGATGGCGGCTGGGGCTGCAGAGGTGAACGGGGATGCCCCCTGGGCTGGAGGAGCCGGCGCGCCGGGAGCCGTGACCGCGGTGTTCTCGGCCTGGTTGAGCATTCGCTGGATGAGGGCCGGAGCACCGAGGGCCAGCAGGAGGTCGGCCTGGGCCTGAGTCGCCGCCCAGATCGAGTCGATCTCCGAACTCTTCAACTGGATCAGCCGCTGCCGGGCCTGCAACAGCTTTCCCAGATCAGCCTGTCCCTCGTCGAAGAGGTGCTCCAGCTTGGCAACCTCTCGCGAGAGATCGGCTGTCAATCCTCGTGTCTCCTTGACGAGTTCGGTCGCGCCGTTCCACTTGGCCAGGGCCGAGCGAACCTGAGCCACCGCGCGTTGCTGAGCCTGCTCCAGCGCGAGGTGGGCCCGGTGATGGTCGGCCACCCTCTGACGAACCAGGGGAGTGCCATTGTTCCAGATTGGAATCGGGGTGACGTAGACCAGGCCGAAGTACTGGAGGCCCGCTTCGTCGATCTCATACTGAGGGCCAATGATCGGGCTGGGGATCCGATCGCCCCGGCTCAGCATTTCCGCGGCCTTGGTGCCGTCCACAAGAGCCTGGGCCGCGTGGATGTCCGGGCGGCACTCGATGGCCGTCTGGATGAAGTCTTGTTCCTTGACCGGCGGGATGTAGGGAGGCAGGATGAACTCCCCGAGGGGCTCTGCGGACCCGGCCGATTCGGGGATTCCGATCTGGTTGCGGAGGTCGGTCAGGGCGGCGACGTAATCCTGCTCTGCCGCACTGAAGACCTGGCGGGTGGCCCGACTCTCGACCTTCGCCAGGACGACATCGGCGGCAGGGACCTGGTTGGCCTCGAGGCGATGTTCGAGGGTTTTCTGGAGAGTGTCGTTGAACTCGGCAAGCTCTCGAGCGATCCTGAGCCGCTCGCGCCTGTAAGCGGCCGTCTGGAAGAAGCGGTAGGTCTGGACGATCGCCACAAGCTCCGCCTGGAGCACATTCCACTTCTGCTGCTCGTAAGCCGCCCTGGCCACATGATAGCGGTGCGTCGTCTGATGGCCCAGCTCCACCGGCTGGCGAAGCGACACGTAAAAGTAGAACTGACCCAGGCGATAATACCCTCCCTGTTGCTTGCCTCCCCCTGGGCCGCCGAACGGCTGTGGCGGAATCAGGACGATGGGCCGGAGATCGCACCATAATGTGGGGTTGAGAGCGGTGGGGAAATGGCGGGCCACCTCGACGGCCTCGGCCGAGGGGGTCGTGGGATTTCCCAGGCGGAGGGTCGCCAGGTCGGGATTGCTGGTCAACGTTCCGTAGAGGGCGGCCTGGAGGCTGATGGATTGGGCTCCGACCACCGGTGCCACGTTGCTCGGCAAGTTCACGACCGGGATCGGCGGTGCGACGCCCGGCCCCAGGGGGATCTGAGCCTCCCCCGGACCGGCCTGTGCCCGACGAACCGGGGAATCGATCGGCCGCGGCGTGCACAGGCGGCGAGGACGGTGCGCTCGATCGCGACTTCGTACCCGATGAAGCCTCGGCCAGGGCCGCCACGCTGGCCGCTTCGCTCTGCCTTGGATTTGCGAGCGGATTTGGCGGGCCGTCCTTGCCTGCATAAGTGGACGCCTCGGATGTCGCCTCAAGGCCTGAGCCGGAACGGCGCAATCTTCCCAGGAGTCTTCTGACGCGCGAAAAGCGATCGCTCCCTTGCGACTCCCCAGAACCCGGCTTGCGACCCGGTTCGGGGCCCGACTCGAGGCCCGGAGACACCGGGTCAGTCGCAGCCGGCTGGTCGGCGACCGCTGATCCCCGAGAGACGAGAATCACAAGTAAGCCGATAATCCACAAGGCTCTAGAACGGCGCATGGGAACCGCATCCTGCTTGAGACCTCGAAACCGGATCGACGGACCATCCTGGTCGGTCGCACTCCCGGTCGAGGAATCGGCGCGAAGAGTCCAATCCCGGGTTATCCATCGGCTACGCGGCGTTCCTGACTCCTCACCTCCAGGAAATTCGAGAGATCATGCTCGAAACACTTTGCCCGACCGCACGAGTTTGCCTGACCCTGCCGATCGGCCCGGGCGGATCTTCGCAGGAAAGAAATCACCCGATTTTCCCATTCCGCCTTACCGTCAAGCCGGGACTGTTATGAGGAACCTGGAGATCCTGCATTCTCAGAGACCATCGTCTTTTCGTCGGGGACCTGGGAGCGGACCGAGGAAGAGGATTCGGCTTACTCGCGCTGCTTCTCGCCCCCTTTGCCGGTAAGCTGGGTTTGCCTGAACGATCGAGGCACGACCTGGGACGGGCCCGGGAAGAGCAGCCCAGCCGGATCGGGTTTTCCCCCCTCCGCCCCCTCTTGGATGGATCGGTATTGCCGGGAACAGGATCAGACGAACATGGCCAGCGACCCCGCCCCGGCGGACCTCCGCCGGATCCGCAACATCGGCATCATCGCCCACATCGACGCCGGCAAGACCACGACCACGGAACGGATCCTCTACTACACCGGTGAGATCCACCGGATGGGAGACGTGGACAAGGGCAACACCACCACCGACTACCTGGAGGAGGAGCGCGAGCGGGGCATCACGATCGTCGCGGCGGCGATCACGTGTCGCTGGCAGGACGCCAACGGCCAGCCGATCACGATCAACATCATCGACACTCCGGGGCACGTGGACTTCACGGCGGAGGTCGAGCGGTCGCTCCGCGTGCTCGACGGCGCGGTGGTGATCTTCTCGGCCGTCGAGGGGGTCGAGGCGCAGAGCGAGACCGTGTGGCGTCAGGCCGCCAAGTACCACGTGCCGCGGCTTTGCTTCATCAACAAGATGGACCGGATCGGAGCCGAGTTCGAGCGCGTGTTCAAGGAGATCGAGGAACGGCTGCTGGAAAGCCATCCGATCCCGATCCAGATCCCCATCGGCGCCGGGCCCGAAGGGACGATGGGCGAGTTCCAGGGGCTGATCGACCTGATCACCATGAAGGCGCTCCACTTCAAGACGGAGGACCTGGGCTCGACCTTCACCGTTGATGAGATTCCCGAGGAGCTCCGGCTCGACGCCGAGGCCTGGCGCGAGACGATGCTCAACGCCCTCTCGGCCTTCGACGAGAGGTTCGCCGGGGAGTACATGAACCATCTCGACGGAGCCGAGCTGACCGTGGCCATGATCCACGCGGCCCTGCGACGGGCCACGCTCACCGGCCGTGCCCAGCCGGTGCTCTGCGGGTCAAGCTTCAAGTACGTTGGAGTCCAGCGCCTGCTCGACGCGGTCGCGGCCTACCTGCCCAGCCCCCTGGACAGGCCGCCGATTGCCGGCCATCACCCCAAGAAAGGAACCGAGCTGGTCCGCAAGCCCAGTCCCGTTGAGCCGTTCGCCGGCCTGGTCTTCAAGATCACCGGCGACGCGCACGGCGACCTGTCGTTCGTGCGGGTTTACTCCGGCAGCCTGAAGGCAGGCACCCGGGCTTACAACCCAGGCAAGGACAAGAAGGAGAATTGCTCGCGACTCTATCACATCCGCGCCGATGACCGCGAGCAGATCGCTGAGGCCGGCACCGGCGACATCGTCGGCATCGTCGGGCTCAAGGACTCGGTCACCGGCGACACCCTGTGCGACGCCTCGCACCCGATCCTGCTCGAGCGGATCGAGTTTCCCGAGACGGTCATCAGCATGTCGATCGAGCCGGTGAGCTCGGCCGACAAGGGGAAGCTCGCCGACACGCTCAACGCCCTGGCACGCGAGGACCCGACCTTCACCTTCAAGGTCAACGAGGAAACCGGACAGACGCTCATCTCCGGGATGGGCGAGCTGCACATGGAGATCCTCAAGAACCGGATGACCCGCGACTTCAATCTCAAGGTCCATGTCGGCCGGCCGCGGGTGAGCTATCGCGAGACGATCAAGAAGGCGGTCAAGCGAGTGGAGGGAACCTGCATCCGGCAGACCGGGGGGGCGGGGCTGTACGCCAAGGTCACGATCGACCTCCAGCCCGAGACTCAACCCAAGGGAGCGCCGGTGCTCCACTTCGTCAACAAGCTCAAGGGGGGCGTCATCCCTCACGAGTTCATCCCGGCGATCGAGGCCGGCCTCCGCGAGGAAGCCAAGTCCGGAGGACGTACCGGGTATCCCCTGGTGGACCTCAAAGTCACGCTCGTCGACGGCGCCTACCACGACGTCGATTCCAGCGATCTGGCCTACCGGTTCGCCGCCTCCGACGCCCTTCGCAAGGCGGCCGAGGAGGCCGGTCCCGTCCTCCTGGAGCCGATCATGCGGCTCGAGATCGTGACCCCCGAAGACTACCTGGGCAACATCACCGCCGACCTGTCCAGCCGCCGGGCCCTGATCGACCGCACCTCGACTCGCGGCAAGCTCATGGTCATCGACGCCCGCGCGCCTCTCGAGAAGATGTTCGGCTACTCGACCGCGGTGCGCAGCCTCAGCCAGGGCCGCGCCAGCTACACCATGGAGCCCCTCGAATACGCCCCCGCGCCGGAGAGTATGCTCCAGGCGCTCACGGGCATGTGAGCGCAGCGATCTTTCGTGGGTCGACCGCGCCTTCTTTCCCCTCTTCCAGGCAGAAACGCGAGAGGGGCGTTTGTGAACGCCCCTCTCGCAGGTGGGACAGACTTCGTGGTCGTTGGTTCGCAAGCCCGGGTCAGTTCAGTGTGAGCGTGCCCGTTACGTTCGCCGCGGCGATATAGTTGGTGCTGCCAGCGTACTCCGCGGTCACGCTCTCGCCGTTGGTGAGCCCGACGTTGGAGAGGCCGCTCAACGTCGCGATGCCGCCGGTGGCAGTCGTGGCTGTTCCCACCGGCGTGGTACTCGTGCCGAGCAGGAAGCTGACCGTCTCGCCAACGATCGGCTGACCGGTCAAGGTCGAGGTCAAGGTCGCCACCAGCGAGACCGTGCCACCGCTGGCGCTGCTCCCCGACCCGGAAACGGAACCGAGAGTCGTCGCCGCCTGGTTCACAACCTGGGAAACGGCACTCGAGGTACTGGTCGTGAAGTTCGTGTCGCCGGCGTAAACCGCCGTGATCGAGTGCGGGCTGCCACTGACCGTCAGAGCGCTGGTGCTGAAGGTCGCGACACCCGAGGCGTCGAGGGTTCCGGTGCCGATCGTCGTGGTGCCGTCGAGGAAGTTCACCGTACCCGTCGGCGTGCCCGAACCCGGCGAGACGGCGGCGACCGTCGCCGTGAACGTCACCGACTGACCGGATACGCTGGGGTTGGTACCGGAGGCCAGCGTGCTCGTCGTGCTCGCCTGGTTCACAACCTGGGAAACCGGCGTCGAGGTACTGGTGGTGAAGTTCGTGTCGCCGGCGTAAACCGCCGTGATCGAGTGCGTACCGGCCGTCAGGCTGCTGGTGCTGAAGGTGGCAACACCCGAGCCGTCGAGGGTGCCGGTGCCGAGCGTCGTGGTGCCGTCGAGGAAGTTAACCGTACCCGTCGGCGTGCCCGAGCCCGGCGAGACGGCGGCGACGGTCGCCGTGAATGTCACCGACTGACCGAAACGCTGGGGTTGGTATTTGAGGCAAGTGTGGTCGTCGTGCTGGTCTGGCTGACCACCAGGTCGCCCGTGTTCTGGCTCAACTTGTTCTGGAGATTGCCGGCAAAGCTGGCAACCACAGCGCCTGTCGTGGTCCCCGCGGGATCGCTGGTCGGAACACCGGTCAGGGTCGCGACCCCGCTTCCGTCTGTCAACGCAGTACCAGCGAAGGCGCCGTCGAGGGTGAAGCTGACGACCTGGCCGGCAAGGGCGCTGCCGGTCGCCGATGTCAAGGTCGCCGTGAGCGTGGCCGTGCCGCCCAACGTGGCGGATCCGGAGACGCTGTCCAGGGTGGTCGCGTCACGCTTGACCGTCAGGTTCTGGGGAACGTAGCCATATTCCGCGTTGACCTGGCTGACCCGACCTTGCGGCCCGAAGAGGCCCGTCGTGTCAAGGATCGCCGTGTCGAAGGCGGTGATGGCGGCATTCAGTTGTGACAGGGCCGTGGTGCTGTCGGTCTGGTCGAGAGCGCTCTCCGCGGCTTCCAGGTTGTTCACCGCCTGGTCGACCGAGTTGGAGATGTTGGGATGCGTGACCTGCAGGCCGGCGTGGAGATCGGCCCGATAGGCTTCGGCGTCGGCAAGGAGGGTGGTGCCCACGTCGGCGATCGACGGCGCGGTGGAGGAGGTCGAGCCCAGGCTCTGTGCCAGGGTATGCAGCTCGGTCTCGAAGGCCTGAGTCACCGTGACATAGGCGCTCACCGGAGTGCCCAGTGAGTGGATCGGCCCGGCGGTCAGCGAATTGATCGCCGTCTGCGCCTCAGTGGAGAACGTGGAACTTGTGATCAGACCCACCGTGTTTTGCTGGTTCAGGGCGACCAGGTCGGCCACGATCCGCTGCCCCTGGAGCTGGAGAAGCTCGTCGATGTGGATGAAGTGAGGCAGGAGCTGCTGGTTGACGTTCTGATCGTAGCTCGCCACCAGGTCCTGCGCCGCCATGACGAATCCGTTGCCGTCAACCGCTCCGGAATTCAGGTCGGCGAGCGGACCACTCGTAAGCTGAGATCTGGAGGGCACTCAACATCGTGTTGATGGCCGCCTGGGACGTGTTCTTGCCCTGGCAGGCCTGGGTAATCAGACCGGCCAGCGACGGCCCGGTAAACGTAGCGCCTGTTGACGTGGCCAGTAACCTGCGATTCTCCAGGTACTCAACCTGGAGGAGCCGACCACGACCACCGCGCGCACCGCGGCTTTTTCTTCTCTGCGTGCTCATCGTTCACCTGATGTGATTCTGGTTGTCGGTTCGTCGTCCTCGATCGGAACTCACAAACAAGAGGAGACCCGAGGAACATTGCGTGCATCGACACACGCAAGCTTCACAGCGTGTCCATCGTCCCCAGCTTTCCGAGGCTCAAGCATCCATAACATAGCATCCGAGTGGAGGCGCGGTAGCGCGCACGATTTTCTCAAAGAAACAAACTGGGTTAAATAGTAAATATAGATGATTTGGAGTGATCGGGAAATTATGGGCGCTCGACCTGCGATTTGACTCCTGGCTGGAGTTGGTCGCGGCGGGTCCGCTAAATTGAATGGGGCGGAAGAGACGATCCGAAGGAGAGCCCGGCGGAGTCCGATGGGGACGAGGACGACGCTGGGCGAGCAATCCGCGACTGAGCACTGCTCGGCGTATCGCAACAGGCCTGGCGCTCTTGGTGGTCCAGCCCCCGACGCGGCCGAACCTGAGTGGCGATTCCAACAGCCGAATTGTCAAAGAGCGTCAGGAACCGGAAAGGCCGCTATTCTTAGATTGCGCCTGTTTCGGCGGTTTTCTTGGATTCCGCGTGGATTCTCCCCATCCCTCCGCCGCTACAACCGAAACTGGCCGGGTTCCTCATTCCCGGTCCTCAGTTTCGACCTCGTGGGACAGAATTCCATTCCTGTCATTCTCTTGTCGGGGTTCGCCTGAACGTGACAAGATCGGAGTCTTGTCCCACGAAGGACCGCCCGGCATGGCTCCCCCCGAATCACCGACCGCCGCGACCGCAGTTTGAAGCTATGAGAGGGAGGTGAAGGTCGACGCGACGGTTTGCAGAACCCCTGAGCCTGGGGAAAACTTGAGGATTTATCCCAGTTTCCCCGTTTACCCAGACCAGGAGCCCTGCAATGAACTACATCGGCGTCGACCTTCACAAGAAGATTATCACCGTCTGCGTATGGACCAGAACCGTACGTGCTCGCACGCAGACCCTTTACTGCAACCAGCCTGACCAGATCGTTGAGTTCTTCCGGAAATTCCAGCCCTTCAAGGTCGTCGTGGAGGCGACGGCCAACTACCACTGGCTCGTCGATCGGCTCGAACCCCTGGCCGAGAAGGTCGTCCTGGCCAATCCCAGAAGCTGAGGGTATCGCCGATCCACCAAGAAGACCGACCGCCTCGACGCCCAGATCCTGGCGGAGTTCCTGGCCGGGATATGATCCCCGAAGCCTACATGCCCACACCCAGGCAACGGCAGCACCGGATTCTGGTCCGCCATCGACAGTATCTCAGAGAGTGCCTGACCTCCGTGCGGTGCAAGATCCGCCACATCCTGGCCGACCACAACGCCGACCGCAAGGACCTCTTCTCGACCAGTGCGGCAAGGCTTACCTCAAGCAGGTGCCCCTCAGCGACGCCGAGCGGTTCGTCATCAGGCAGCTGTGGTCGGAGTTCGAGGACTCTCAAGCCCAGCTGTTGGCCCTGGCCAAGAAGATCAAGGCCTTCGCGGCCAAGGCATCGAAGCGGGAAGCCGAGGCCCGGACGATCCTCAAGACGGTGCCGGCGTGGGGACGGTGACCGCCGAGGTGATCCTCAGCGAGCTGGGCGATGTGAGCCGATTCCGCACGCCAAGGCGGTCTGTGCCTACGCGGGGCTGGCACCCGTCGTCAAGCAGAGCGGGGGCAAGAGATCCAAAGATCTTGCAATCAGCAACAAGGATCGGGACTGTTGCGGTGGGCCCTGGTGGAGTCGGCCTGGCGGCTGGTGAACACGAGCCCGAAATGGATGGCCGTGTTCTCCCGGTTGAGGAAACGCAGCGGCACCAAGCGAGCCATCGTGGCGGTGGCCAGGAAGCTCTTGTGCGTGCTCTACGCCATGCTCAGGACGTCGACTCCCTACAAGGTGATGGCTGCCTAGCGGGCCCACCAACCCCCAGAAAGGAGGGGAGGCCAAGACCGAATCGAACACAATCTCTGTGAGAGCGAGCCACCTGTCGAGCGAAGGCCGGTGGACGTGACGACCAGGAGGACGACCCCGCACGAACCCCGACAGCGACCCCATCACCAACTGTCGTGAAATTGAATGGTGGCGCCTTGGATCCGGCTGAGTGGCGACATCGGAGCGATCCGGTGATCCCGAATAGATGGTGAGCGAATCACGTCACGTCGGCTAACGCTTCGTACACTGCCGGCACTGAGGGGGAGCAACTCCCTCGGCCTCAGGCTCAAAGGATGTGTTGCGGGGTGCACAACCATTCGTCCGCGGACAGGTCTGAGATGGGCCAGATCGACCGAAGCCGACGGCGAAGGGGATGTGCGGGAGCCCGACACAAAATGCAGGGAAAGAATGGGTTCGATCGTCGTCGCCACCGTTGCCGTATGTCGATATAACCTCCATTCTCGTTAGCTCTTGTGTTAATTGCGGTTTGGCTTCGATCGTCGCGTTTACGTGCTCGTGAACCTTGCGATCCACGGTGTGCTGGACGTGACTTGGTGCCGGGTTCGGCGGCGTCTCAGGGTGGCACGGGCAGCTTGGCTGCCCGTGGGGCTGGCCCGGGCTGTTGCTGGGTGGCTGGGTCGGAGGCGTACTCGCCGACGCCCCAGTGTGCTGGCCCTGGTCGTCATGGACACTCGGACCTCCGTCCACTTTCCGCAGGCGGCGCAGCGTATCCACCGTCCGAAGCAACTCGCGGCCCAGGGCGGCCTGGTGCCGGCGGTGGCGTTCGAAGCTGGGGCTGGGATCGAACGCGGCGCGGTCGGCGCGCTCGGCCGCCTCGGTCTCGGCAATCTCTTCAAACTCGGCCACCATCCGCTCCAGCCGCTCGATCCGCGTCCACCACCGTGCGGACCACTGCCAGCGCCGCAGCCTTATCGGGGGGCCGCGGGGCCGAGCTCGCGCCAGACGGTCTGCTCGTGGAAGGCCGGGTCGCGATCCGGCACCCGCTCGCGGCACACCTTCCACAGGGTCTCGGCCGCCCCCGGATCGTACACCTCAAACGCCAGGAAGATGGCATTGAGCTCCGGGTCGTGGATCGCCTCGTAGCCGTTCTTGCCCAGCAGACGGATGAACCGGTACACGTCGGCCGGCAACCAGCCCGCGTCGCGTTCCATCAGGGTGCGGATCTCGCCCCAGCGGTCGAGCAGCCAGCGGCAGCCTTGGGCGGTCGCTTCGAGCCCGGCGACAAACGCGGTCGGCTCATCCGCCCAGGGCGGCGAGGGTGAGGAGAACTTCCCGGGCCGGTAGTCGTAAAAGAGCTTGCGGCCCAGGTCGTTGACGACCTTCATCCGCTGGGGCGAAACCGGCGGCCCGGCCTCGCGCCCGGCCAGCCGCACCCGGTGGGCCAAGTGAGCCGCCTCGAACCGCTCGCCTCGCTCCAGCATCCACGACAGCCGCGCCCCACGGCGGACCAGCTCGCTCTCGATGGCATTCCTCGGCTGCCAGTCGTCGATCCAGACCTGGATTCGCTCCTCGAGCTCCCGGGGGTCCTCGTGGGGCAGGACGGGCATGACGTCGGTGGTCTTGGCCCGGAGGCCGTGTTTCAGGGCGTTGAGCCGGGCCTTGGCCTTGCCCTTTTCGGTCTTCGGGCCCGTGCTCTTGGCAGCGTTTCGGCGGTTAGCGTTGATCTGTGCGTCGGTGGCCATGGGGTCGATCTCCGGGTGGAAGCCTTCGAAAGTTACGCGAAGGTTTTCCTAATACGATCCCGGCGGCGCACGAACGGATTCCACCTTTGTGGTTGAAACGGAAAATGGCTCCCCGGCAAGGGACACAGAACCGGCAGAATCGGTCGGACTTGAACGGCAGTGAAGCGAGTCGCTGGTCGCCACGACGCCGGTGTGTTCTGGATCGCCTCGAGGCAGCTCGTTCGCGAGGCGGCCTTCCGAACTGACCAGTTCCGAGCCCCCGGCTGATGGCGGTCTGTCGCCGACGAAGGGAGATGGAGTCCCAGGATCTATCGAGGGCGAAGATAGGTATGGTGTCCCCGGAACTAGGTGCGGCAGGATGGACAAGATAGGAGGAATCGACCTGGGAGGCCTCAACAAGCCCATCTCGTCACGTCAATTGCCCCCATTCTTTCCCAGAACTCGGCTCCAATCCACCATGTCCCCTGGTATGTCAAATTTAGACGCAGATGATTGTAACTTGCTACATTTTAAGTAGTTGAAGAATACACATATTCTCCCTGGTTTGTCTCTTTGCCAAGGACTTTACGGATCAGAGGGTCGTAAGCTTCGGCAGCTTGATTGACCTGCCTCGCACAGCAGAAAACTTATCCTTCACATCTCAGCTACTATGTCAATTGCAAGCCGTTCCGCACTGTTGCATCCGACTTGGTCCGCACATGATCGATAATTCGCATGACATGCCATCTGTGTGATAAGCTCCAAGTCTTGCGGAGGCAACCGCTACTGTTGATTTCATCGCGGTTGATCCTAGCTTGAAGATGCGTCGAGCCGTCCAATAATCACATCACGATATTCAAAATCAGAACTGCGCCACCGGCCCACTCACGATAGATGAGAGCAATCCGGTCCAAATGTCACCATTTAGGTTGTGCGACTGTCTAAGCATTCTTCATCAAATACTTTTAACAGCTCCCGATCGGTACGGCCTTGAAAATATCGAAGTAAGTCCCTTGCCTTATCTCCGTCCCATGTCTCCAAGGTTTTCAGATAATTTTTCCATTCCACAGTCGATGCATCCGGTGGAAGCTGCACGCCTTGCTTCAGCACATGCAGGCAACGCAGCCCGTAGCGTCGCAATGCTTTGAAACCGCTGGCCGGGCTCTCTATGTGTGCATTTTTCGATAATCGGGCCTAAGGGACCGGGAGGCCGTACATCGATGGTATGGCGTTCTAGGATGTAATTTCCGCGATTTGGTTCCCTTGGTCGTTTACGTACTCGGGTACACGGTGCCGCTCCGGCCAGGACGATGGCGGTGACCAAGCCTGCCAATCAACCCCGGACGGAGTTGGCCGTGACATCATCGCACCAGGACGGACATCGTCCCAGTGTCTCTTGCCTTTTACCCCTCGATCGCAGATCTGCCGTCGGCTCGTGTGGCTCTTTATCGGCGCGATCCTCGCCCGCGGCCGAAGGACCGTCACCAGCTGGATCCGCGCTGCCGGCTTGAGTCGACAGTATCAGCCTTGCTACACGACCGTCGCAGCAGCCGGCAAGCGGGCGGACAACATCGCCGGCCGGTTGATCCACGAGGTGGTCAAGCCTTTGGTGGATGGTCAGACGCGGCTCACCGTGGCGCTAGACGACACGCCGACACAGCGGTATGGGCCCTACGTGCAGGGGGCTGGCATCCATCACAACCCGACCCCCGGCCCGGCTGGCTCGCCGCATGTCTACGGCCACGTCTGGGTGGTGCTCGGGCTCCTGGCGGTCCATCCTGCATGGGGAGTCATCGCTCTGCCGCTGTTGGCCCGTCTGTACGTGCGGGCCAAGGATCTGCCGTGCATCGACCCAAAGCATCGGCCGGAGTTCCGGACCAAGCTGGAGATGGGAGTCGAGCTCCTGCGGTGGGCTTGGTTCTGGCTCCGGTTCCTGGGCAAGCCGCTGTGGGTGGTGGTCGACGGGGCCTACGCCAAGGCCCCGTTCCTCAAACCGGCGATGTTGCTGGGAATGACGGTCGTCAGCCGGCTGCGCAAGGACGCGGCGCTATGGACGATCCCAGGGCCCCGGGTACCAGGTCGGCGCGGTAGGCCGCGGGTCTACGGAGAGACGCGCATCGACTTGGCCAAACGGGCCGGGCAGCGTCGCGGTTGGACGACTAGCATCTTCGACTTGTATGGCAAGCGGGCGAAGAAGCGGTATAAGACGTTCGTGGCGATGTGGCGGCCCGTCGGCGGGGCAATCCGGGTGGTGTTGGTGGAGGAGCCGAGTGGATGGGTGGCCTTCTTCTGCACCGACGTGTCAGCGACCGTAGCAGAGATTCTCTCGACGGTCGCCGACCGGTTCTCATTAGAGATCGCGTTCCGCGACTGCAAGGAGATCGTCGGAGCCGGCCAGCAGCAGGTGCGGTTCGTGTGGGCAAACATCGGTGCATTCCACATCTGCCTCTGGACGTTCACGATGACCGAAGCTTGGGCATGGGGTCGGGAGGAGGACGACTTGGTGGACCGCCGAGCATCGCCATGGGACGATCCGAACCGTCGCCCAAGCCACGCAGACAAGCGTCGGGCTTGGCGCCGTGAATTGTTGGCCGAGGAGATTCGCGCGGTTCTACGCCCCGGGGTCACCGAGGAGGAAATTCGGGCCGTCGCCGAGCGGTTGCTTGCCCTGGCGGCATGAGAGCGAAGTCAATCGCGGAAAGTACAGTCTAGGAGATACGCCGACTAAATCATGCAAAATGCAGCCGAAGGCATAGATGTCCGTCGCTGGTAAAACCGTATGAAATGCGGTTGCTTGTTCAGGTGACATATATTGTTCTGTTCCGAATATTTCATGTGTTCGCGTCAACGTCGTAGTTGCATCTGCAGGCGGAAGAGCGAGACCGAAATCCGCAAGCCTCCACATGCCATTATAAAATAGTATATTTTGGGGTTTAAGATCACGATGCCGGTAATCAAGCCTATGGAGTTCCTCTAACCCATTAAGGATGTCCGCAAGAGGGCCAACGGAAGGATGCCCTGACCGATGATCCTCCATGATTTGCTCGGTATAGTTCTTTGCAGCAAGTGGCATCGTGAACGACGGGGGATGACTATCCAAATCACTTGAAAGAACGGGGATAAAAAAATCACGAGAGAGCTGACCCTGAATCTTTACCTCTCGCTTGAAACGAGCTTTTAGCGTGTCGAGACCCAGAGCAGCGATTATTGCAGGATCGGGGTCGAAATGCTTTCTAGCCACTCGCGTTCCATCGTCCAATTCAACCTCGCTGACGAACCCATCTATGAGAGGGGCGTTGTCAAGCGAGGCGGTGCAGATTTTGTGTCGGAGGGCTCCCGCACATCCCCTTCGCCGTCGGCTTCGGTCGATCTGGCCCATCTCAGACCTGTCCGCGGACGAATTGGTTGTGCACCCCGCAACACATCCTTTGAGCCTGAGGCCGAGGGAGATTGCTCCCCCTCAGTGCCGGCAGTGTACGAAGCGTTAGCCGACGTGACGTGATTCGCTCAACCATCTATTCGGGATCACCGGATCGCTCCGATGTCGCCACTCAGCCGGAATCCAAGGGACGCCACCATTCAATTTCACGACAGTTGGTGATGGGGTCGCTGTCGGGGTTCGTTGCGGGGTCGTCCTCCTGGTCGTCACGTCCACCGGCCTTCGCTCGACAGGTGGCTCGCTCTCACAGAGATTGTGTTCGATTCGGTCTTGGCCTCCCCTCCTTTCTGGGGGTTGGTGGGCCCGCTAGGCAGCCATCACCTTGTAGGGAGTCGACGTCCTGAGCATGGCGTAGAGCACGCACAAGAGCTTCCTGGCCACCGCCACGATGGCTCGCTTGGTGCCGCTGCGCTTCCTCAACCGGGAGAACACGGCCATCCATTTCGGGCTCGTGTTCACCAGCCGCCAGGCCGACTCCACCAGGGCCCACCGCAACAGTCCCGATCCTTGTTTGCTGATTGCAAGATCTTTGGATCTCTTGCCCCCGCTCTGCTTGACGACGGGTGCCAGCCCCGCGTAGGCACAGACCGCCTTGGCGTTGCGGAATCGGCTCACATCGCCCAGCTCGCTGAGGATCACCTCGGCGGTCACCGTCCCCACGCCGGGCGCCGTCTTGAGGATCGTCCGGGCCTCGGCTTCCCGCTTCGATGCCTTGGCCGCGAAGGCCTTGATCTTCTTGGCCAGGGCCAACAGCTGGGCTTGAGAGTCCTCGAACTCCGACCACAGCTGCCTGATGACGAACCGCTCGGCGTCGCTGAGGGGCACCTGCTTGAGGTAAGCCTTGCCGCACTGGGTCGAGAAGAGGTCCTTGCGGTCGGCGTTGTGGTCGGCCAGGATGTGGCGGATCTTGCACCGCACGGAGGTCAGGCACTCTCTGAGATACTGTCGATGGCGGACCAGAATCCGGTGCTGCCGTTGCCTGGGTGTGGGCATGTAGGCTTCGGGGATCATATCCCGGGCCAGGAACTCCGCCAGGATCTGGGCGTCGAGGCGGTCGGTCTTCTTGGTGGATTCGGCGATTACCCTCAGCTTCTTGGGATTGGCCAGGACGACCTTCTCGGCCAGGGGTTCGAGCCGATCGACGAGCCAGTGGTAGTTGGCCGTCGCCTCCACGACGACCTTGAAGGGCTGGAATTTCCGGAAGAACTCAACGATCTGGTCAGGCTGGTTGCAGTAAAGGGTCTTGCGTGCGAGCACGGTACGGTTCTGGTCCATTACGCAGACGGTGATAATCTTCTTGTGAAGGTCGACGCCGATGTAGTTCATTGCAGGGCTCCTGGTCTGGGTAAACGGGGAAACTGGGATAATTCCTCAAGTTTTCCCCAGGCTCAGGGGTTCTGCAAACCGTCGCGTCGACCTTCACCTCCCTCTCATAGCTTCAATTCCACCTCGGGCAATTTCTCTGATAACCCGCATGGGAGTTCCCCCGGATCAAATCGATCCAAGAAGATCAATGGGAGGGTTACGTGTTTTGAAGTCCCTAGCTTACCAACAGGTAACGACGTCGCCAGTCCCTTCCAAATGTTTCTGGAGGCACCGAAAGGCGATTGGCCGCATGAGGGGGCTTCGCGGGGTCACACACTACGGGTCGCCGGGGTCACGGGACGCCGGGGTCCACGGGACGCCGGGGTCAGACCGAGTTCCAAGTTCTTTTCTCGATTCGCCAGGAGGATCAAGGATCGTAGCTCGCCTCTCCCGATCTGGGTCACGTCTCCCTTTGCCCCTACAGCCCCAGACCTGGGGGCCCGACACCCGAAGCCACCCTCGACCCCAGCGGCCCACACGACCGCGAGAAATCTGGTGGGAACGACGGGACAAGTCGAGCACGCGTCCTCATCGCCCCGAGCTCGACCTTCCGAGGGAATTCCGCCCCCTTTCCAAAAATTGGGTGCTGAACTCAGTGGCGCCGGCCATTGAGCCAATCGCAAAAAACTCGTTCGAGGTGCGTTGACGAGCCCCAGGGGCTCTGATACACTTTTACTTTCCTGCGTGATGTGCGAGGTTCGGTGAGTCAGGACTCACCCTGTAGCGGTCAGGAATCGGAAGGATAGATTGCGTGGCGGGTATTAGCAACGAGCGAATCCGGATCCGGATGGAAGCCTACGACCACACCATCCTGGATCAGTCAGCGAAGGACATTGTCGATACCGCCAAGCGCACCGAGGCGATCGTCCATGGACCGATTCCCCTCCCCACGCGTATCGAGCGTTACACCGTGCTCCGGAGCCCGCACATCGATAAGAAGTCGCGGGAGCAGTTTGAGATCCGGACGCACAAACGGTTGATCGACATCGTTCAGCCGACCAACAAGACGATTGACGCCCTTAACAAGCTGAGCTTGCCGGCTGGTGTGGACATCAAGATCAAGGCTTCCCCCGCCGGGTCCTGATCGAGCTTCCGTCTCACCTGACTGGTTCGGCCCAGCGGGTCTCGGGGTTTCCTGGACCACGTGCGGTTTGGACGCACGTGCTTGTCCGGTTGCGTCGGACGCCTCAATCGGATTGCCCTGAGTGGTACTCCGAGAGACAGCCCCGACGCCAGGGTCGCCGAAATGCCTGGCCGCGACCCTCAGTGAAACCTGACCTCTTTCCCCAGGTGAACAGCGGCATCCCGCACCTCGCGGCGCTCCGGGCGTCACGAGCCATGCCGGCAGGTTGCCGCCTACCGAAACGCTGACGGAGTGAGACGATGCGAGTGGGACTGCTGGGGCGCAAGGTCGGCATGACCCAGATCTTCCAGGAGGACGGCACTTCGGTGCCGGTCACCGTCCTGGAATGCGGTCCGTGCACCGTGCTCTTGGTCCGGACCGAGGAGCGCGACGGCTATCATGCCGTGCAGCTCGGTTTTGGCGACAAGAAGCGAAAAAGCGCCACCCAGGCCGAGCGCGGCCATGCCCGGAAGGTCAACGCCGAGCCCAAGCGGTATGTCCGCGAGGTCCGGCAGACCGGGCCGGTCGAGCTGGCCGAGGGCCAGACCTTGACCGTCGAGCTGTTCAACGGGATCAAGCGGGTGGACGTCACGGGCACGAGCAAGGGGCGAGGTTTCGCCGGCGTCATCAAGCGGCACGGCTTCAGCGGCCTCCGCGCCACGCACGGCGTGAAGCGAATGCACCGCCACCCTGGCTCATCGGGCCCCAGCGCCGACCCGTCGCGAACCCTCAAGGGGGTCCGCAAGCCGGGCCATCACGGCCACGCCCGATCCACGGTTCGCAACCTCAAGGTCGTGAAGGTCGATGCCGCCAACAATCTGCTGCTGCTCAAGGGAGCGATCCCCGGCCCGACCGGCGGCTACCTGACCATCCGCCAGACGAACAAGGTTTGATCCGATCCACTTCCGAGGCACCGGGGCAAGCCTGGTGGCTCGTTGGTTCCTTGATGGGTTCACGATCATGTTGACCATACCGGTTTACAACACCGCCGGCGAGCAGGTGGGCCAGGAGACGATCGACCCGGCCGATTTTGGCGGTGAGATCAACAAGCAGCTCTTGCACGACGTGGTGCTGATGCACCTGGCGGCTCGCCGGGTCGGCACGGTCAACACCCGGGGCCGGGCGGACGTGGCCGGCTCGGGCAAGAAACTGTTCCGCCAGAAGGGGACGGGCAACGCCCGCGTGGGTGCCAAGCGCACCAACAAGCGGAAGGGAGGCGGCATGGCGTTCGCCCGCCGCAACCGCGATTACCGTTACTCGATCCCCAAGAAGGCGGTTCGCGCGGCCATCCGGATGGCCCTGCTGTCCAAGTTCCAGGATCACCAGGTCCTGGTCCTCGACGGTCTGAACCTGACCAAGCCGCAAACCAAGCTCGTCGCCAAGGCCCTCCGCTCGATCCGCCGGCCCGACCTGACCGAGACCGAGGCCGCCCAGGTTGTGGGCGAGACCAAGACGCAGGCTCTCAAGCGGACCCTCGAGGGCCGGACGGTCCTGATCGGGCTCCCGGGCTTTGACCCGGTCCTCTACCGCAGCGCCCGGAACATCGAAGGGGTTGCGGTCGCCCCGGTGAGCGAGTTCAACACCTACGATATTCTCAAGCAGCGCTACCTGGTGCTGACCCGGGAGGCCCTCTCCGCCCTCAAGGAGCGGGTCAAGCCGAACCACGCCTCCCCCGATTCCACCGCCGCGAGCCCACAGGCCGCGGGCTCGGAGAGCTAAGCCATGGTCACCCTCCGTCGTCCTCCCAAGTACGAACGTTCCGGGCCCGTGCTCGAACCCTACCAGGTGGTGATCCGGCCCCTGATCACGGAGAAGGCCACCCACCTCTCCGAAAGGCATAACGCCTACACGTTCGAGGTCAATCCGCTGGCGACCAAGACCGAGATCAAGGGAGCCATCGAGACCCTGTTCAACGTCAAGGTCCTCGACGTCCGGACCCAGAATCGTCGCGGCAAGCTTCGGCGCTACCGGCTCAAGTCGGGCCGGATGCGGAACTGGAAGAAGGCGATCGTGTCGCTGCAAGAGGAATACCGGATCGACTTCTATTGAGTGAGTGCGGCGAGCCGCTGCCGGCTCGCGGCCTGATCGGGATGAAGCAAGCGAACAACCAGACGGCGGTGAGGGTAGAGCGCCAGTGACTTTCTAGCCACTCGCCACTCGTTCAGGAAATCAAGCGATGGGTATTCGTACTTACAAACCGACCACTCCCGGGCGACGCAATTCCTCGGTCAGCGACTTCTCCGAGCTGACCGACAAGGAAAAGAAGCCCGAGAAGTCGCTGACCGAACCGCTCAGGAAGACGGGCGGGCGGAACAACCAGGGCGTCATCACGGCCCGGCATCGCGGCGGCGGCCACAAGCGGAAGTACCGGATCATCGACTTTCGCCGCAATGACCACGACGGGATCGCGGCCGAGGTCACCCACATCGAGTACGACCCCAACCGGTCGGCCCGGATCGCCCTGGTCGTTTACCCCGACGGCGAGAAGCGCTACATCCTGGCGCCGGACGGACTGAAGGCCGGGATGACCGTCTCCAGCGGCCCGGACGCCGAACCCAAGCTGGGCAACTGCCTTCCGCTGGCCAAGATTCCCACCGGACTCTCCGATCCACAACATCGAGATGCAGCCCGGAGGGGGCGGCAAGCTCTGCCGGTCTGCCGGCGTCGGCGCGGTGTTGACCGCACGCGAAGGGGACTGGGCCCAGATCACCCTTCCCTCTGGCGAGGTCCGCCGGATCCCCGCGGCTTGCCGCGCGACGATCGGCATGGTCGGCAATCCCGACCACATGAACGTACGGCTGGGGAAGGCCGGGCGGAAGCGGTGGCTGGGACGCCGTCCTCATGTGCGGGGATCGGCCATGAACCCCGTCGACCACCCGATGGGCGGCGGCGAGGGCCGTTCCAAGGGCCACACACCCCAGTCGCCGTCGGGCGTTCTGGCCAAGGGCGGCAAGACTCGCCGCCGCCGCAAGCCATCCAACAAGGCCATCATCCGCCGCCGCACCAGCGTGCGGTATGGACAGTTGAAGATCTAGTGAGTGAAGTCGCAGGCAGTCAGGAGAACAGGCAAGCGATGCATGTCCTCCTCTTCCCTCAAGCAAGGAACTTTCAAAGGAAGTTATCGGGCGGTCGGCACCATCGTTGGCATTCGGCGGGTCTGCTTCCACCGCCAGTTGCCTTCTACCTTCCGCCCACTCTTCGAGGATCATCATGGGACGTTCGCTCAAGAAAGCCCCCTATGTCGTCGAGCGGCTGCTCGAGAAGGTGTACAGGGCCGACTCGTCAGGCAGCCGCGAACCGATCAAGACCTGGGCGCGGGCCTGCACGATCGTGCCCGAGTTCGTGGGCAAGAACTTCGCCATCCACAACGGCCGCACGTTCATGAAGCTGTACGTGACCGAGGACATGGTCGGGCACAAGTTCGGAGAATTCGCCCCGACCCGAACCTTCAAGGGCCACGGCGGCAAGGCCTCGAAGGCCACCAAGAAGTGATTCCGTACCGCACACGCGTGAGTTTCTAGCAGCGATCGACACGTTCAGCCCGACCGGGAACTTCGGTCCGGAGCGACGCCACGGCAGGATCACCAGCCCGCGGCTCCTCCGCTTTTGTGCACGAGACCCTGGCCATGAGTACTACGGCAGACTACAAAGCGACCCACCGTTTCGCCCGGATCTCGGTGCGGAAGGTGCGGCCGCTCTTGGATCTGATCCGGGGCAAGTATGCCGACGACGCCCTGGACATCCTCAAGTTCATGCCCCACCGCGGTGCCCGGATGATCGAGCAGGTGCTCAAGAGCGCCATGGCCAACGCCGAGGACAAGGGGGTCCGCAACTCCGGCGACCTGGTGGTGACCGACGCCCGAGGCGACGGCGGCCCGATGTTCAAGCGGCTGATGCCCCGGGCGCGGGGCATGGCCTACCTGATTCGCCGCCGCAGCGCCCATATCGCCATCGGCTTGTATGACTCGCTGAAGCCGGCGCCCGAAGGCTGGTCCGGACGAGGAATCGGAAGATTGAAGCAACCAGAACGGCATCGGACGGCAACCGGCCGGCAAGCCGCCAATCTCGCCAGCCGTCCCGCCGATGTGACCGAGTGAGACTCACCCAACCAAGGGACGCTATCTCATGGGCCAGAAGGTTCGACCGACCGGGTTTCGCGTGGGCATCATGGAGGACTGGCGGAGCCGCTGGTACGCCTCCAAGCACGAGTTCAGCGACCTGCTCGTCGAAGATTTCAAGATTCGCAAGTTCATCAAGAACAAGTACGGCTTCGCGGGCATTCCCAAGATCGAGATCGAGCGGACCCGCGATGCGGTCACAGTATTGCTGTCCACGGCGCGGCCCGGTGTGATCATCGGCCGCAAGGGGGCCGAGGTGGAGAAGCTCCAGGAGGAGCTGCAAAACCTGACCGGCCGCCGGATCGAGATCAAGATCGTCGAGGTCGGCCGGCCCGAGATCGACGCTCAGCTGATCAGCGAGGATATCGCCGAGCAGCTCCAGAAGCGCTCGAGCTTCCGGCGGACCATGAAGCGGGCGATCGAACAGACCATGGACGGCGGGGCCAAGGGGGTCAAGATCCAGCTGTCAGGACGGCTGGGCGGCGCCGAGATGTCGCGAACCGAGGCGGCCGCGGCCGGCTCGGTTCCCCTGAGCACGCTCCGGGCCAAGATCGACTACGGCTTCGCCGAGGCGAAGACGGCGCAAGGTCATATCGGGATCAAGGTGTGGGTCAACCAGGGCGACTATTTAAAGATGGAGGCCGCCGATGGCGCTGATGCCCAAGCGGGTCAAGTTTCGAAAAAGCCAAAAAGGCCGCGTAAGAGGTAATGCCACCCGCGGCAACTACGTGGCATTCGGCGAGTTCGGCCTGCAGGCCCTCGAGCCCGGGCGGATCAGCGCCCAGACGATCGAAGCCGGCCGCGTGGTGGCCAGCCAGATGGTCAAGGGGGGAGGGAAGCTCTACATTCGCATCTTCCCCCAGAAGAGCGTGACCGCGATCCCGGCCGAAACCCGGATGGGTAAGGGCAAGGGAGAAATCGAGTTCTGGGCGGCCGTGGTCAAGCCGGGCACCATCCTCTACGAGATCAGCGGACTGAGCGAGGAGGTGGCCCGCGAGACCCTGGCCCGCGTGGCCCACAAGATGCCGGTCACCTGCCGGTTCGTCACCCGGCGGCCCACGATCTGACGACCGCGGCCGGGCCGTCAGCCCGGCCGGGCCCCCGGCAGGAGAGATCTTCCCATGAGCAAGCCAGCAGAACTTCGCGATCAGACCGACGAGCAGCTCGAGCTGCTTCTCAAGGACGTTCAGAACAACCTGTTCCGCCTCCGGCTGCAGAGTGAGACCGAGCGCCTCGAGGCTCCCAGCGAGATCATCAAGGCCAAGCGCGAGATCGCCCGCATCAAGACGATCCTCCGGCTTCGCGAGATCGATCGCGAAAAGTCCGTCGCGGCCCCGGCTCCGGCCGCCCGCTGAACGGGATGCCAACTTTCTTGACGGAACGCTTCCAGGACCACTAGCCAACAGTCATCCAGCACAATGAGCCCCGAACCCACAGCCAGCACGAGCGCAACGCCCTCACGATCCAGCCGCAAGACGGAGATCGGGGTCGTGGCGTCGGACAAGATGAACAAGACCCGACGGGTCGTCGTCGAGCGCCTGGTCCCGCACCCCAAGTACGGCAAGCTGCTCCGGCGACGGACCGTCTGCCACGCGCACGACGAGGCCAACGAGACGCACAAGGGCGACCTGGTCGAGATCATGGAAACCCGCCCGCTCTCGAAGCTCAAGCGGTGGCGGGTGGTCCGGATCGTCCGCAAGGGTGCCCAGCAGGCGCTGGCCGGCGAGGACGAGGGCGCGTCGGCCCGCTGAGAGAGCCCTGGCGCCCTCGCGGCTGCCCCCGACCGTCTCCTCGCTCGCGAAGATGTTGATCCCGAGATCTGAAACGATGAACGTTCTGGCCGCCGGCCGCCATCCGCTGGCCGCTGCAAAGTTAAGGGTGTCAGTGCCATGATCCAGATGCAAACCCGGCTCGACGTGGCCGACAACACCGGGGCCAAGGAAGTGATGTGCATCAAGGTCCTCGGCGGCAGCGCGTCGCGGTACAAGCGGCGGACCGCGGGCCTGGGTGACACGATCATCGCCAGCGTCAAGAAGGCGGCCTCGGGGGGCGACGTCAAGGCCGGCGACGTGGTTCGCTGCGTCATCGTGCGAACCCGCAACCAGACCCGCCGCACCGACGGTTCCTACGTCAAGTTCGACCGGAACGCCGTGGTGCTGATCGACAACGAGAAGAATCCCCGGGGCACGCGCATCTTCGGTGCGATTGCCCGCGAGCTGCGCGACCGCCAGTTCATGAAGATCATCAGCCTGGCGGCCGAGGTCGTCTGACCCGGCGGCCGGCACTCTCCTTGCCCGGGAGGGCGAGGTCCTCCGGACAGGGCGGAACCTGACACTCTCCGAGCCGTTGATATCGAAGCGACGTGACGGGAAGCGAGCGGATCATGCATATTCGTAAAGACGACCAGGTTGAAGTGATCGCCGGCGACGACAAGGGAACGGCCGACCCAGCGCCGGTTCGCCAAGGTGCTCCGGGTCCTTCCCGCGAAGAACAAGATCGTCGTGGAAGGGGTCAACCGCGTGTACAAGCACATGCGGCCGAGCAGCAAGAACCCCCAGGGGGGACGGCTCTCCAAGGAGATGCCGATCGACGTCTCGAATGTCCAGCTGGTCTGCCCCAAGTGCAACCGGGGGGTCCGGATCGGCCACCGGTTCGCCGACGACGGCCAGAAGCAGAGGTACTGCAAGAAATGCGGCCAGAACCTGGGCAGCGTCGGCCCCCGGAAGCCGGCTCATGCCGCCGCGACCCGGAAGAAATCCTGATCGATCTTGAACCTCTTGCCCCGATGCCGACACACTCGGTGAAATCACGAGACACGCGGCGGAACTGAAGGACGACGGGAATGGCTCGCCTGCAGGATCTTTACAAGAACGACATCGCCAAGGCGATGGCCGCGAAATTCAACCTCGACAACCCCATGGCGATCCCCAAGATCGACAAGATCGTCATCAACATGGGTGTGGGACGGGCCACCCAGGACAAGGCCCTGCTCGATGCGGCCGCCGACAGCCTGAGCAAGATCAGCGGCCAGAGGCCGGTGATCACCAAGGCCAAGACCTCGGTGTCGGGATTCCGGCTTCGCGAGGGCAACGACATCGGCTGCAAGGTCACCCTCCGAGGCCGGCGGATGTACGAGTTCCTGGACCGGCTGGTCTCGATCGCCTTGCCTCGTATCCGTGACTTTCGCGGCGTCAACCCGAACAGCTTCGACGGCCACGGCAACTATAGCCTGGGTCTGGCCGAACAGGTCGTCTTCCCCGAGATCGACGCCGACAAGATCCAGCACACGCAGGGCATGGACATCACGATCGTCACCACGGCGAAGAACGACGATCAGGCCCGCGAGCTGCTTCGCCACTTCGGGATCCCCTTCCGTCAGCCGGGAGCCGGCGGCAAGGGGGGCGGCCCGGGCAAGTGATGATCGTGAAGAACGGGATCGGAACTGATCCGGCGTCGCGCGACGCCCTGTTTTCCTGGTGTGAGAAGGCTGAGCATGTCGACCAAGGCACAGAAGATCAAGTCGGAGACGCCCCGCAAGTTCGCGGTCCAGCACCGGAACCGCTGCCGCCTGTGCGGTCGTCCTCGCGGCTTCTATCGCAAGTTTGGCATCTGTCGCATCTGCTTCCGGAACCTCGCCAGCCGCGGCCTGATTCCCGGAGTCAAGAAGGCGAGCTGGTAGTTTCAAGCTCCCCATCGGTCCAACGGTCGTGCGGGCTTCGGCTCGCCGCTGTCCTCAACGAGAACGTCAAGAACCCTGGCAGGCCCGGTCCTGCCCAAACCCGAACATCCGTTTGCATGAGTCGCCCCGACGCCCCGACGTGGCCGCACTCGACGCGAGTTCCGGTCCAGCTCCCGCGAGACTCGGCACGTTACCCGCGACGGTTCAGGAAGGCTTCTCCCCCATGATGACCGACCCTATCGCCGACATGCTGACCCGGATCCGCAACGCCGTCCGGATCGAGCGCACGTTCCTGGACATGCCGACCTCGAACATGCGGCGAGGCATTGCCCAGGTGCTGAAGGATGAAGGCTATGTCTGGGACTTCGAGGAGATCGAGACGGTCCCCGCCCGGACGCTCCGCCTGCACATGAAGTACGGGCCCAACGGCGAGCGGCTGATCACCCGGATCGACCGGATCAGCAAGCCCGGCCGGCGGATCTACCGCGGGTACAAGGAGCTCAAGCCGATCCTGGGCGGCATGGGAATCCAGATCCTGAGCACCCCCCGGGGAATCGTCAGCGATCGCCGCGCCCGCTCCGAGAAGATCGGCGGCGAGGTCCTGGCGATGGTGTACTGAGCGGCCCTCGCAACACGGCCCCGCCCCGGTCATCGGCCTGATCCGACGGGGCAGGGCCAGAGCAGCGTTTCCGATCAGGCCGCTTCGAAACCTGGCCAGAGCCACCCGACCAAGGCCGCGTGACGGCCACTCGGAAGACTCAGTGTCGATCCAGGAGAGGATGAGGGACCCATGTCGCGTATCGGTCGCAAGCCGGTTCCCGTGCCGGCCAACGTGAAGGTCTCGATCGTCGATCGGACGATCGAGGTCGAGGGCCCAAAGGGTAAGCTCAGCTTCTCCCACCGGCCCGAGATCGAACTGAAGTATGACGACTCGAAGCGACTCCTCGAGGTCAGCCGGTGCGACGATGAACGGCTCAGCCGATCGCTCCACGGGCTGACCCGCAGCCTCGTCGCCAACATGGTGCAGGGTGTGACCACCGGCTATACCCGCAAGCTCGAGATCGTCGGGGTCGGCTACCAGGCCCAGATCAAGAAGGCCAACACCCTGGCCCTGCAAGTCGGCTACGCCAACCAGATCGTCCTCGAAGCGCCCCCCGGCGTGACCGTGACGGTCGCCGACCCGACCCACATCACGATCACCGGCGCCGACAAGCAGGCCGTCGGCCAGTTCGCTGCCGTGGTTCGCAAGGTCCGACCCCCCGAGCCCTACAAGGGCAAGGGAATCCGCTACGAGGGCGAGGCCGTCCGCCGCAAGGCCGGCAAGGCGTTCGGCTCCAAGTAAATGAGATCGTAACCCTAATATCGCTCACCGGCCCGCGGCCGGATCGATTGACCCGAAGCACGAGCCCACTCTCTCAAGACTTCCGAGGATCGTCCCGTGGACACCGCCAACCACCACCTGCTCGTCCAAACCCGCCGGTTGCGCCGCCAGCGCCACGTCCGCAAGCGGCTGTTCGGGACGCCGGAACGTCCCCGCCTGGCCGTCTTCCGGAGCTCCAAGCACATTTACGCCCAGGTGATCAACGACCAGACCGCGACCACCCTGGTCTCGGCGAGCACCATGGATCCCGAGATCAAGGCCCAGCTCAAGTACGGCGGCAACAAGGCCGCCGCCACGGTCGTCGGCCGGATCGTCGCCGAGCGAGCCAGGAAGGCCGGTATTGACAAGATTTGCTTTGACCGCCGAAGCTACAAGTATCACGGCCGGGTCGAAGCCCTGGCCCAGGCCGCCCGCGAGGCGGGCCTGAAATTCTGATCGAAAGAACAGAACCATCGAAAGAACCGCCTGATCGCGGAGCCGCTGGGATCATCGTGGGATTCGGGTCATCTGGCCTTGCGGCCGACAGCGTGACGTGAAATGCTGCCGGCCTTATGAAGGAGATTGTCTGTGTCGAGCGACAGTCGAGATCGTGACCGTGACCGTGGCGAATGGGTGGAGAGCGTGGTCTCGATCCGCCGGTGCGCGGCGGTGGTCAAGGGCGGCCGCCGCTTCAGCTTCAACGCCCTGGTCGTGGTGGGCAACGGCCGCGGCAACGTCGCCTGGGGCTATGGCAAGGCCAACGAGGTGCCCCCGGCCGTCGAGAAGGGCGTCAAGGACGCTCACAAGCAGATGAAGCGGGTCCAGCTCAAGGGCGGGACCGTCCCCCATGCGGTCATCGGCAAGTTCGGAGCCGCCCGGGTTCTCCTCATGCCGGCCGTCCCCGGCACGGGCGTCATCGCCGGCGGCGCCGTCCGGGCCGTGGTCGAGGCCGCGGGGATCAAGGACGTGCTGACCAAGAGCTTCGGCTCGAATAACAAGCTCAACCTCGTCAAGGCCGCGATCAACGGCTTGACCCAACTGCGAACGAAGGAAGAGATTGCTCGCCTTCGAGGAGTGGCCCTGTAATGCAACTGCACGACGTCCATCAAGGGGTCCATCGCCGCAAGCTCCGCAAACGCGTGGGCCGCGGCATCGGCTCCGGGCACGGCAAGACCTCGACCAAGGGGCACAAGGGCCATGCCTCGCGGCAGGGTTTCAAGCTCAACCCCATCTTCGAGGGCGGCCAGATGCCCCTGGCCCGGCGCGTTCCCAAGCGAGGCTTCTTCAACGGGGCCTTCAAGAAGGAATACGCCATCGTGAACCTCGAGCAGATCGATGCCGGCTTCGAGACCGGCACGGGGTGGTCGACGAGGCGGCCCTGCGAGCCAGGGGACTGGTCAAGGGCTACAACTTCGACGGCATCAAGATCCTCGGCGACGGCACAGTTGACCAAGGCCCTGGAAGTCCGCGCCACCAAGTTCAGCGCCTCGGCGACGGCCAAGATCACCGCCGCCGGCGGCAAGGTGGTGACGGTCGCTTACACCGGCCGAGCCGCCGCCCAGCCGCAGTCCTGAGCCCGGGCCGACCCGTTCCTTTGCCGGCCCGTTCGCGACAGGAGCAGGTGCACGCCCCGGGAGGCGATCGGCGCACCCGAGATGTCCAATGGAGGAGGGACCTGCCGCTCTCGAAGAGGCCTGGCCGCATCCATGCTCTTGGCTGGCGACGCGGTCCCTCGGGTTCGGCGGCAAGGTTCGTGACTGAGAATCCTGACCGGCAAGGGCGGTAGGCGCCAGGGGAGACGAGCGCACGTGGACAAGCTGCTGACCATCTTCAAGGTGCCCGAGCTGCGGCGGAAGATCCTCTTCACCGCCTTGCTCCTGGCGATCTACCGGATCGGCTTCTATGTCCCCCTGCCGATCGTCAACCAGGCCCAGCTCCGCAACTGGGAGGAGCAGCAGAGCACGAACACCGCGGGCAAGCTGTTCGGCACCGTCGCGATGTTCGGCGGCACATCGATCGGCATGAGCACGATCTTCGGGCTGGGAATCATGCCGTATATCTCGGCCTCGATCATCTTCCAGCTCTTGGGCAGCGTCGTC
Source organism: uncultured Planctomycetaceae bacterium (assembly GCA_963816015.1). Lineage (GTDB taxonomy): Bacteria > Planctomycetota > Planctomycetia > Isosphaerales > Isosphaeraceae > Aquisphaera. Next base: position 113,158 of record CAWFJM010000029.1, read on the forward strand.
CCCTCCCTCGAGGCCATGATGAAGGAAGGAGAGAGCGGGCGGAAACGCATCAACGAATACACCCGCTACGCCACGGTCGCCCTCTGTGCCGTTCAGAGCGCGGCCTGGGTCAACTACATCATGAGCCCGAACATCGGCATCATCTTGCCCCAGTATCGCGACTTCTGGCACGGGGTGGTGTGCGTCTGCATCATGACGGCGGGCACGATCTTCCTGATGTGGATCGGCGAGCAGATCGACGAGTTCGGGATCGGCAACGGGATCAGCCTGCTGATCATGGCCGGAATCCTGGCCCGCGTGCCCGTGGCCATGAAAGGGCTGTGGGAGAACTCGACCTCGAAGCTCACTCCCGAGCCCGGCAAGTACGGCATCATCACGCTCCTGCTCCTGCTGGGCCTGTTCATCGCGGTGGTGGTGGGGGTCATCGCGATCACCGAGAGCCAGCGGCGGATCCCCACCCAGTCGGCCAAGCACGTACGCGGCCGGCGGGTCTTCGGCGGCACCCGGCAGTTCCTCCCCCTGAAGGTCAACCAGGCCGGCGTCATGCCGATCATCTTCGCCTCCAGCCTGCTCATCTTCCCCTCGATCGTGCTCAAGAGCCTCGCGGGAATGACGGCCCACTGGCGGGCCGAGAACTGGACCGTCGGGCTCGTTCTTCGCCAGCATCTTCGCCGAGATGGCCGATGCCTTCCAGCGGCAAAGCTACATCTACACCGTCTGCTACATCATCCTGATTTACTTCTTCTGCTACTTCTGGACGGCAATCACGTTCAATCCCAAGGACATGGCCGAGAACCTCAAGGACTACGGCAGCTTCATCCCCGGTTACCGCCCGGGGCGGCGAACCGCCGACTATCTCGAGAAGGTCATGCTCCGGATCACCTACGTCGGGGCGGCGTTCCTGGCCCTGGTCGCGGTCATTCCCTCGCTCGTCCAGACCTCCCTGAACGTCGATTTCACCGTCGCATCGTTCCTGGGAGGAACGGGCCTGCTGATCGTCATCAGCGTGTGCCTCGACCTGGTCCAGAAGATCGACAGCCATCTGGTGATGCGCAATTACTCCGGGTTGGTGAACCGGAAGTGACGGCATGAGGGGAAGCCGGCCAGCCCTGCCGGCTCGGGACGGAACACTTCCCGATCACGGAGCGCGATCTGTTACAATGACTGCCTGACGCAATGACCGATCTGGCGTGAACGAAGAGGAGATCGAGCGACGTGTGTTCCCACCGAGGCATGGTCCCCCGGCCCTCTCTCCCCTCGTTCCTGTCGGGCCTGGGGCGAAAAGGCGGCCAGCCGGCAGCAGCACCGCCCCGGCCCGCAATCAAGCTCAAGAGCCCGCGCGAGATCTCGCTGATGCGCGAGGCCGGACGGGTGGTCGCCAAGGCGCTCGATCAGGTCCGCCAGATCGCCGTGCCGGGGGTCACCACCGCCGACATGGAAGACGTTGTCGCCAAGATCTTTCGTGAGCATGATGCCACGCCCCTGTTCCTGGGCTACCCCTGCTCGACCAAGGGAAAGCCCGCGTTCCCGGCGGTCACCTGTACCAGCGTCAACCAGCACGTCGTCCACGGCATCCCCAACCGCCGCCCCCTCAAGGCGGGCGACATCGTCTCGGTCGATACCGGGTGCAAGATCGGTGGCTGGTGCGGCGACTCGGCGGTGACCCTTGCCATCGGCGAGATCGCCCCCGACGTCCAGAAGCTGCTCGACGTGACCTCCGAGTCGCTCGACCTGGCCATCCGCGCCATGGCCCGCTGCCGCTACTGGTCGGAAGTCGCCAGCCTGATGGAACGCTACGTCAGGAGCCAGGGCTTCTTTGTCGTCGAGAAGTTCGTCGGCCACGGCATCGGCCAGGAGATGCACGAGGAGCCCCAGGTTCCGAACTTCGTGAGCAAGGCCCTGCGAAAGAACGACATCCGGCTCGAGCCCGGGATCGTCCTGGCGATCGAGCCCATGGTCGCCATGGGAACCAAGGAGGTCCGCACTCTCGACGACGGCTGGACCGTCGAGACCAAAGACCGCCGCCCGAGTGCTCACTTCGAGCACACCGTGGCCATGACCCCTGACGGACCTCGCGTGCTCACCTACTTGGAAGACTAACGAGCGTGCCCCGCCGCTTGGCAAGAACAACGCGGCGAACCTGAGAGCTCAACGGGATTTCAGGAGAGCGAACGAGGTGAGGAAGCGGTCGAAATCGAGCGGGTGGGCTTTTGAGTCAAAGCCGATCATGATCAGCTCGTAAACTCGGTTTCCCAGCAGGTAGAACCGCGCTTTCCCAGTCCCCTCGAGGGAGTGGCCGGCGATTCGGGTCTTGAAGACGAGCTCCCGGCCAGGATGGCCCTGGAGATTGACCGGCCTCTTGCTGAGAAGCGTTCGATTCGTCGGCGATCGTCTTGACAAGAGTCAACGGCCCTACGTTCGAGTCAAGCGTCTCAAGCGACCTCCGCGGGTTCACGGGGAATTCGACGCGGAAGCCCCTTCGCGCGACTCGTATTCCCAGGGCCCGAGGCGTCACACCCACCCAGCGCCAGGACCAGCAGGCCGGAGAGCATCGACCGAGCCATCACCAACCGAACCTTTTCCGTTGCCATGCCCATTTTCGCTGGCTCCGTGCAAGACAGCACCTTAGAACTTGAAGAGGTCACTCTTCGAGTGGACGGATTTGTGGTGAAGGAGCAGAGCGATCGAACCCGATTCGCCAGGTGATCTTGAATCATGCCGGGCCGCGTAAGAGGGGCAACATCGTGCATGCATTTTCATTGCAGATCATGCCTCCATGCAACCGTCGGCGGGGTCGTTTTTTTCCCACTTGCGACCGTTTGGCCCGGTCGTTATAGTGGCATATTCGGCTCGAGATGTGACGAATGACGAGCACCCCCAGTGGGTTCGTTCCGGCCCCTGCGCCGGAGCCGAAGTGAATTTTGAAGGTCGCTGTCGAAGACCCGGGCATGGCCGTTTTACGGCACTCGACCTCCCGGGGCCTGGTTGTGTCCCTGAACCGGTCGGCTCACGGCTCTCGGAGAGGGTGAGCAAGGGATGCCGGGACGTCGATCAAGGCTGGCCGGAACGAATCAGGAAAGTCGTCAGTCCCATGAAAGTGCGATCGAGTGTCAAGCGAATTTGCGAAAACTGCAAGATCGTCCGCCGCGCGGGGAAGGTCTACGTGATCTGCACCAATCCCCGCCACAAGCAAAGACAGGGCTAACGGGCCCTGGGCTCTCGGCGGAGTCCCGGTCCCACTGCATTGCCGACGGTGCCTTGCCCCCTGGTTCCCCAACACAAACGCCTTTTGTAGCGATCGACGGAGACCGAAACGGATGCCTCGTATTCTCGGTGTCGATATCCCCAATGACAAGCGCGCGGTGATCTCACTGCGTTACATTTACGGGATCGGTCCATTCCTGTCCGAGCAGTTGTGCGAGCGGACCGGAATCGACCCCGACAAGCATGCGCGAGACCTGACCGAAGATGAGCTGGCCAAGCTGGCCTCGCTTCTGGATAACGAGTACGTGGTGGAAGGCCAGCTCCGTCGCCAGGTACAGCAGAACATCGCCCGGCTGCGGGATATCGGCTGCTACCGGGGGCTGCGGCATCGCAAAGGCCTTCCGGTTCGCGGCCAGCGCACCCGAACCAACGCGCGGACCCGGAAGGGCCCGCGGAAGACCGTGGCGGGCAAGAAGGGCGTGAAGGAGCTGCGCTGATTGACCCGGGCCGACTGGCCGACTGGCCGGCCCCGGCGGCATGCACGTGGGGGCGGCGGGTGATCCTCGGCCGAGGCAGGGGCTAGGTTCGTCGCTTCGTCGGCCCGAAAGCTCGCGACGATCCGCACGCGGGCGGCCCGGCCGGCTCCCGCCGCGAATGCCCCGACAGACCAGGGTCCTGGAGACCCGCGAGATTCTTGCGGACTGGTACGAGACTCACCCACAGGCATTGATTGGATCAGACTGATTCAGGAGCGACGGAGCCGTGGCCAAGGCCAAGAAGCGGAAAACACGACGCAACGTCAGCCGTGCGGTCGTGCACATCAAGGCGACGTTCAACAACACGACCGTGACGATCACCGACCCCAATGGCGACGCGTTGTGCTGGGCCTCGTCCGGAACCGTCGGATTCAAGGGGAGTCGCAAGAGTACTCCGTTCGCCGCCCAGCGCGCGGCCGAGACCGCCGCGGCCACCGCGACCAAGTACGGGGTCAAGGAAGTTGAGGTAAAAGTGAAGGGGCCGGGCTCGGGGCGTGAAAGCGCCATCACGGCCATCCAGGCCTCCGGCCTTTCGATCAAGGCCATCGAGGATGTCACCCCGCTGCCTCACAACGGCTGCCGGCCTCCCAAGAAGCGGCGGGTCTGACCCCATGCCCCTCAGGGCCCCGGGAGCGGGCGGCTGGCTCGCCACGGCCTCGGGACCCAGTCCGCCCGGCCGCCCGAACCGAACCGCGAGCGTCTGATCCACCAGCCGGCTTTTCTCCATCGTATCCTGACCTGACAAATTGAGAATCAGTCCGAGTTCACGAACTCGACTCGACCGAGGAATCCTGATTTACCATGGGACGTCATACTGGACCTGTTTGCCGGCTTTGCCGCCGCGAGGGAACCAAACTGTTCCTCAAGGGAACGCGGTGCGACACCCCGAAGTGCGCCGTCGATCGCCGCGAGGGAGTGCCAGGCATGCATCAATATCGCCGTGGCAAGGCCAGTGAGTATGCCATCCGCCTCCGGGAGAAGCAGAAGGTCAAGCGCTACTACGGGATCTTCGAGCGTCAGTTCCGCAAGTACTATGCTGAAGCGAACCGCCGGACCGGCAATACCGGCGACGCCCTCATGTCCCTGCTGGAGCGCCGGCTCGATAACGTGGTGACCCGGCTGGGCTTCGCCTCCAGCCGGCCCCAGGCCCGGCAGGTCATCCGGCACGGCCACATCCTGGTCAACGGCCGGAAGCTCGACATCCCCAGCTACCTGGTTCGACCCGGCGACCAGATCCAGGTCAAGAATCGCGACCATTCCCGCAAGCTGGTCGCAGGCAACCTTGCCGAAGGAGCCCCCCCGGTCCCCGACTGGCTGGACCGGATCAGCACCGATCCCCCCGAAGGACGGGTCAGCCGCTTGCCGTCTACTCAGGATGTTTCGCTTCCCGTGACACCGCAGTTGATCGTCGAGTTGTTGAGCCGCTGATCGCGGTTGGTCAAGCGCTTTTTGGGGGACACAGTGATGCGAATCCGTTGGCGTGGCCTCGAACTGCCCAGCCGGGTCATCTGCAACCGCGAATCGTTGACCGACACGTTCGGGGAGTTCCACGTCGAGCCGTTCGAACGCGGCTTTGGCCACACCGTCGGCAACAGCCTGCGGCGCATCTTGCTTTCCAGCCTGGAAGGCAGTGCGATCACCAAGATCAAGATTCAGGGAGTGCAGCACGAGTTCTCGTCGATCCCCGGGATGGTCGATGACATCACCGACCTCGTGCTCAATGTCAAGCTCCTGGTGGTCAAGAACCACTCGGAGCACCCCAGGACGATCCGGATCGACCGGGACCGGCGGGGTGTCGTCACTGCCGCCGATATCCTTCACGACGAATCGGTCGAGATCATCAACCCTGACCACATCCTCTGCACCCTCACCGACGACGTGCCGTTTCACCTGGAGATGAGCGTCGAGAACGGCCGAGGCTACCGGACGGCCGCTGAGGGGCATACCGACGACCTGGAGATCGGCGTGATTCCGATCGACTCCAGCTTCAGCCCTGTACAGCGCGTCGAATACCACGTCGAGAACACCCGCGTCGGCCAGCGAACCAACTACGACAAGCTGATCCTGCGCATCTGGACCACCGGAGTGCTCGGGCCCGAGATGGCCCTTGTGGAGGCCGCGAAGATCCTCCGCAAGCACCTCAATCCGTTTGTCCAGTACAACGAGCCAGGTCCCGGTCTCTCTGCCGAGACGAGTGCCTACGACGGTCACCAGCACGCGCCCGTTGACGCTGAGCTGGAACGCAAGCTCGACATGAGCCTGGCCGAGCTCGAGCTCTCTGTCCGCGCCACCAACTGCCTGGAGAGCGAGGGGATCACCACGGTCCGGCACCTTGTCAGCCGCTCGGAAGACCAGCTTCTCAACGTCCGGAACTTCGGCGAGACCACTCTCAAAGAAGTCCGCGTCAAGCTCCACGAGATCGGACTCGACCTGGGCATGAACGTGCCGACCAAGGGATGATGGAATCGCGGCTAGTGGCCAGTGGCCAGTGGCCAGCAGATCAAGACACTGGATCGATTCGAAAACCTCGAGCCTTGGTTTGTAGGCCGTCTCGCTGCCACTGACCACTGGCCACTGACCACTGATAAAAACCATGCGTCACCAAAAAGCCGGCCGAAAATTCAAGAGGTCACCCGAGCACCGCCGGATGCTCCTGCGCAACCTGGCCACTTCGGTCCTGGAACACGGGAAGATCAAGACCACCCTTCCCAAGGCCAAGGAGGTTCAGCCCTATGTGGAGAGGCTGATTACCCTGGCAAAGGACGGCTGGGACCTGAGCAACTTCCGCCGCTGCCTCGCAGTGCTGACGAGCAAGAAGGTCACGTACAAGCTGTTCCACGAGATCGGCCCGCGCTTCAAGGCGCGTCCCGGGGGCTACACCCGCATCTACAAGCTCGCGAAGGTTCGCCAGGGTGACGCCGCGCCAATGGCCGTGATCAGCCTTCTGGGAGAGAACGAGCAGATCCAATCTCCGACCCGACCCGCAGTGGTCTCGACGCCAGGCTGAAGTTGACCCTGAAACAGGCAGGCACGGCCGGGTCTGCAAGTCGATGCGACACAGCCGGGCCGTTTTGCTGCCGTGCCTTCAACCACCAGGAATGTCGCATCGTGGCTCATCCGACGCACGATCCGCACTGCATCTTCTGCAAGATTGTCCGCGGCGAGATACCTTCGGCCCGGGTGCTGGAGACCGCGGAGGCCGTCGCCTTCCTCGACATCAACCCGCTCAATCCGGGGCACACGCTTCTCGTTCCCCGGGCACATCACGCCCACCTCGGCGAACTGCCCGAGGAACTTGCCGCTGCCGCGGGCTCGCTGCTCCCCAGGCTCTGCCGCGCCGTCAAGGCGGCAACCGGCGCGGAGGGGCTCAACGTCATCATCAACAACGGTCGCGTCGCGGGTCAGGTCATCGACCATTGCCACTGGCACATCGTTCCCCGCTTCGCCAACGATCCGGTCCGCTGGCCCTGGCCCCAGGGTAAGTACACCGGCGAACAAGCTAAACCAGATGAGGGCTCAAGTCACGCGCGAGATCGCCGACGACCAGGCCGCCCAGGACGACTGATCCCATCCCCTCTTGCGTCCAGGTTCGCTCCGGCACGAGTTCAACAAAACCTGTCGACCTGGATAGGCCCCCGAGGATCATCTGCTAGTTCGGCACCAGCTTCCGTGCGGCCAGGATGATGTCAGCCCATGGTGCATCGATTCCCCACAACTGCCCCAGCTTTTCCCTCTCGGCCGAGAAGGATGGAAGCGCGGTAAGAAGCTCGTGAGGCGTCGGAGTGCTCACGGCGTCGGGTCGAGTCGCCAGCCAGGACATGACCTTCTGGACCAGCGTCCCCACTGTTCCGTCATAACGAGACGGATCGAACCCTGCGACGTCGGAGATGAATCTCAAGTACTGATGACCCTCCGGGACCAGGAGCAACCAATCATGCTTTTGAGCTTTCCTGTTCTGCATATAGCGCCGCGCCAGCGCGATGCCCAGTTCGAGCGGCATGTTGAACCGCGCCAGGGACTCGTTACCTTCCCCTTGCAGCGGGACAGGTCGTGGATCGAGTATTTCGACGAAAAGATCGCCCTGGTGATGCGCTCCATCCTCGGTTCCGCGATACTCCCCGTCTCCAGAGCTGAGCGCGGCAGGAAACCACAGGCGACCGTGGCGAAGATGATTGCGTCAAATCGGCTTGTGAATTCTCCATCGAAGGGAGCAGTTGATGAACACCGACTTCGACGGTCGGGTCTCCAGCCTCTTGCCGAGAAGTGACGATCTCGGCTGATCCTGGCTGACTTGACGATAACCGGTCGAGTCTACCTGGTGATCTGCTCGCAGGACTCGCGTAACCTCTCGATCATACCGCAGTCCTGGCGCCTCGTCGCTTGCTCCGCGGGATCTTCAACCTCGCTGCGACACGGACATCTGCGATCAGGATCGGTATTGCTGATTTTTCAACCAAGACGATGAGCTGCTTCGACCGCAACGAGCTGGACATGGCGGACCAGTCCGCGTTGATCGACCGCCGCTCGCCTTGACTGAGAGTATGAGACCAAAAACATTCATCGGATAGCGTGCCTCATCATTGCCTTTCGCTCTCGACTGCCCTGAGCCCGCACGTAAGCCAACGCCAAGAGTGCATACGCCGTCACCAGGTTCGGGTCTCCCTCCATGAACCGGTCGGACGGGTTGACCCAGCTTCCGTCGGGTTGCTGGCGTCTTGCCAGAGCCGAGATCAGCTCGGCCTTCCAGTCGTGCGACACCCCGGCAGCATCGGTGATCGCCGGCGTTTCGAGCACCGACATCGTCTTGGCGAACGTGTGATAGTAGTAATACAGCCCCTGCTGCCCCAGCCCCGGGTTCTCGTCGAGCGAGTAGTGGTGCGTGATGTACGTGAGGGCCGCCTTGACCCGGGGATCCTCGCGTGAGAGCCCGGCGTAGATCATGCTCTTGAGCCCGGCGTAGGTCATGCTGGCATACGACCGGAGGCCGCCGTTGGCCTCCTTGCCGGCCATGCTGCTGCCCCCCTGGGCCGCCGTGTAGATGAACCCGCCGTCGTTGATCTTGCCCGCCCAGGTCTGGTCGTTGAACTCGCTCTTCAGGTTCTGGCACCGCGACACGAACACCAGCGCCTTTTGCAGGCTCGGATCATCGGCCGGCAGCCCCGTGGCCCGCAGGGCTTCCATGAAGAAGGCCGTGTTCGAGAGGTCGGGCCGGCTGTTACCGCCGCCGTAGCCCGCCCCGCCGTAGAAGGCGTCGTCGCGTGCTTTCCCTTCGGTCTCGTCCCACTGCATCGATTTGAGGAAGTCCTGGCCGGCCTTGATCACGCGATCGTAGCGCCCGTTGACGTTCGCCTGCTGGAACGCCACCAGGGCGATCGAGGTCGAGTAATTGGCATGGGGCGCCTCGGACAGCCCCCCCTTCGGCCCGATGAATCCTTCCAGGTACTTGAGCGCCCGGGTGATCATCGGGTCGCCCGGCGGGACCTGTCCAGAACGGAGCAGGGCCGTGACCACCAGCGCCGAGATTCCCGGCTCACGCTGGGTTGACCATCCGCCCTTGGCATCCTGCCGCGGCCGGAGAAACTTGATGCCGCGGTCGATCATGGACCCGATCGACGGTACGGCTGATGCCATCTGTCCCCAGACCAGGCCTGACTGCCAGCCCAGAGAGCCCCCCACTCCCAGACCTGCGAGACCTCGGCTCAGAAACCGGCGGCGGGTTGTATAAACAGGCAGCATGCGCGATCCTTTCCCTTTGTGACTCCTCAAGCCAGCTGTGATCGGCCTGAAGTCATTATAACGGGAAAAATCAACTAACCCCGGACGGCTTCGCTTTGGCTCTTTGCGCGATTGATGTAGGTGTGGCAGCCAATCGCCTGCTCGTGAAAGCTAATGATCGAGAACGCCAAGTCCGACAGGTCGTGCTGGCCTATCCGTGCTGACAGCGTGATGAACTCAGGACCGGTCTCCCGCTGCAGGATACTGATGTGGTCCGTGTCCGGCAAGAACCTCACGACCCGTTATCCCTCAGTACTACTCCGTTATGTTTCAGCAGGAACCCGATATACATGCATGCTATCGAGAGGAGCAACCCCTGGCGAGTCCAGGGTTTGCGTCAAATCGAACACATGCAATCACCAAAACACGATCACCTGTTAAAAGCCATAAGAGATTTCCGCAAAACGACTTGTGAGACGTAACGGAATAATATTAACTGTGGACACGAAACGACAACGGTCGCGGCGTCGGGTACGAGACGGAGCGCTGACTCACTCAGGGAGCCGTCCCGTAGCGAGTTCATGATATGACGAGCCGTATGCCCGAAAAGGCAAGTACGGATCTGTGGGAGCCCCAGGGGAGCAATCCCCTGGAGCGACCCGGCCCGGAACTCCTGAGGAAGGCCGGTCAAGAATTAGGTATGGTGTCCCCGGAACTCTGCTGGGTAAAGATAGGAGGTCGTCGTCCATGGCGCCCTGGCCCGCGACATTCTCGAGCGGCCCGATCTGACCAACCAACGCCCCTCCTGATCACACGTCGATCCTTTCTATATAACCTAGCCAACCCAACCCATCACACTCAATCAATTCTAAGTGACCAATTCCATGGTATGTCTCTCCTTTTGCGCCCTTCCACTTTTACATCTCAGATTTTGTAGTTTATACTGAATCACTATGGTACCTGTATTATCCAATCGCTTGGGACCGATTTGGATGTCGGTCCCTTCGAACTGGTCGAACTGGAGAAAGGCATTATGGCGAATCGACGATCGCAACGAAGGACGACTCGACCGGTTTGCGAAGCCCTGGAGTCGCGCGAGCTGCTCAACGCGGCGGCAATAAACAAGCCGCCCGCTCACCACGCGGCCGCCCAGACCCACACTTTGAGCCGGTCCCATCCCGCCCCCTCCTCGATCCTCCAGAATCTTACCCCGCTTCCGTTCTCGCCGGTCTCGACCGTCCCGGCGAACGGCGACTTGAACCCGTACGGCGTCGCGTTCGTCCCGAGCAGGTTCCCGTCCGGTGGCCTGCTCAATCCGGGCGACATCCTCGTTTCCAACTTCAACGACAACACCAACCTGCAGGGGACCGGCACGACCGTCGTCAAGGTCGCGCCGAACGGCACGCAATCCCTCTTCTCAACCCAGGGGTCCAGCCCCGGCCTGGACACGGCGCTTCGCGGTCTTGAAGAGCGGGTTCGTGCTCGTCGGCAACGTGCCGTTCTTGCCGCCGAACGCCGTCGGAACCCCCGCGAACCCACATCCGGAGGGCTCGATCCTTGTGCTCGACCGGAACGGGAATCTGGTCCAGACCTTCTCGGACCCGAAACTGCTCAACGGCCCGTGGGACATGACGATCGCGATCGACCGGGGTAGGACCGCCACGGTCTTCGTCTCGAACGTTCAGAGCGGGACGATCTCGCGGTTCAACATAACCATCACGCATTCCACCACGAACCCGATCAAGGTCACGCGGGCGGTCCAGGTCGGGTCCGGTTTCACCCATAGCCTCAACCAGGCCGCGCTGGTGGTCGGGCCGGGCGGCGTCGCGTACGATCCCAGGCGCCAAATCCTCTACGTCGCCTCGCAGTACGACAACTCGATCTACGCTATCCACAACGCCGGGCATACGTCGCGCAACCAGGGGAGAGGTAAACTCCTCGTCCACGACCCGACCAACCTGCACGGCCCGATCGGCCTGACCCTGGCGCCGAACGGGAACCTGATGGCCGCTAACAGCGACGCCGTCAACGTTGACCCGAACCAGCCAAGCGAACTCGTCGAGTACACCCCAAAGGGCGGGTTCGTCTCCCGGTTTTCGGTCGATCCCGTGAACGGCGGCGCCTTCGGGCTGGCTATCTCCAATGGCATCCTGGCCGCCGTCGATGACAACATCGCCGCGCTGGAGGTGTTCACCTTCCCGACCTGATCCAAGTTCATCGGGCGTGGGACGGACGCCGATCTTCCGGCCCGGCGAGGAAGACGGCGTGCATCCCACGCCCGATCAAAACGTCCCTCATCGGATCAGGGGACGATGGCGAGCCTCGGCTTGTGCTCGGAGTCCGGTCAGCCCGCGCCGAAGCAGGTCGCGGCGACCCCCTCCTCGTTCGGAACGACCCCGATCCGGATCGCGCCTTTCGGCCCGACCTGCGCAGGGCCTTATGGGCGTCGTCGTCGAGCGACCGCGTGAAGACAGTGCGGGTTGTGCACCAAGGGGACCAGCCGGCCATCGGTGAGCTGGAATTTCTCAATCCGGGATTGTTCCAGGATGGAAGCCGCGCGTTCCACGGGTGCTCGAAGGATCCTAACTCTCCCGGCTCATGTTCGGAGTACGGTGTGGAGAACCTGGGCAAAGTAGGTTGTTCGACAGCGGGAACGGCTTATTTTTCCGTGCTCATCACACCTGGCGGACCGCATGCAATCGGTCTCCTTCAGAGAGACGTTCACCGATCTCCGAACATGAGCCAATTTTCTTTTCACAGAATACAAAGATTTTGACATCAAAATAATCCTGAAATTCCCTTGAAAGTCGTTCTTAGGCTATAGACAATCATTGTGACAGAACCATCGGCTCATGCTGGGTCAATGGGGATGGGTTATGGTAGCCCCGCTGTGCAAATCATTGCATGGACGGGGTTTTTTTTCGTATGACCCTCAACGACTCCACGAGGAGGTCAGCGATGTCACACCACATGAACCTCAGCAGCCGCCTCCATGTCCCCCCGTCCCGCGCCCGCCGGGCCCGAGCGCTGTCGGTCGAGTCGGTCGAGGCGCTCGAGAGCCGAACTCTGCTTAACGGCGGAGCGCTTCTCGCGAGGCTTCGTTCCGGCCATGTCCTTATCGCGCAGGTCGCCCAGGCGGCCGCATCGCCCTCCACCGGCATGCAGACGCTTCATCCCAGCCATCCCGCTACCGCGGCGATCACCCCGGTGGCGGCATCGCAGGCGAAGACCACGTGGACCAATAGCCCAGTGGTGAGCTGGGTGAAGAGCTTGAGCCTCCAACAGAGGCAAAGCCTGTGGGCGAGCTTGAGCCCCCTACAGAGGACCGGCCTGTTCGTGCTGCCGGGTTTCCAACCCAGCGTCCAGACTCTGTTCTTGAGTTCCTCACCCAGTGATCAGAAGCTCGCGCTCCAGGTCCTGGGCATCCTTGCAAAGGAGAGTGTCTCAAGCGTCCAGCAGAGTGCCCCCAGCGTCCAGACTCCGCTCGTTGGCACATACTCCCCCTTTGGTACGAACTACACGGGGGGCAATAACCCGGCCACGATGGACCAGTACGGGGCGCTTGGGAACGATGTGATGACCAACGTTATGGGGATGGTTCTCATTCAGACTCCCACCCTTGGCGTTCCTTCGCATCCTGTTGACACAAGTGGCCTGCTCGCAATCGGCCAGGTTGCCTCGAGCTGGCAGGCCCAGAGTTTTAATTTCCCTGAGAATTTTAATATCGCGATACCTGGTGAGGGGAACTAACTTCTCAATAACCCCGGGTAATCCCCGGGTTGCGGGGCGCTCAGTTCCGGGGACCGGGGACATCCAGTTCCGCGGTTCCGGGGACATCCAGTTCCGCGGTTCCGGGGACATCCAGTTCCGCGGTTCCGGGGACATCCAGTTCCGCGGTTCCGGGGACATCCGCAGTTCCCGCAGTTCCGGGGACACCATACTTAATTTTTCGGAGTTAGTACGACAGCGCTACTTGCCAATTCACGGTGGGATGCAGCAGGGGAGTTCTTCCAAGCGAATGCCTTGGCTCTTGAGCCTCAGCAGACTGGTTTTTGTGTGGGATCTTCGAGCGCGAGAGTTCTGGTCCTGAGTCTGTCTGAGATTCCTCGATGCCTTTTCCAACCGTTCGATGCGAGCCCGCTTCGGAAGAGACAACACGTCCACCAATACGTTGGCGGCCGTTCGGACCTGGCACAACGTGATCTCCAGATTTTTCCCCCCGTAGCCGCTTTGTCTGGCGGGCAAGAAACAGGTGGCTTACTTGAGTCACGCTCAAATGCCTCATGATCGAGTCATATTTCCGAACCTCGAAGTGACTCAGTCCCAGTTCATCCTTCTCATCCTCCAAGCAACGCTCAACCGGCCACCGCGCGAACGCCACGTGGACTATCGGTTCCAGTGGGGTGCCCGGACTTGCATTGGACAAGAAGTACTTGACCTCATCGGTGTCCGCCAGGTTACGGGCGTAAATCAGCCAGTACGCTCCCAAGACGTGACCGTCCCGCGACAGCCAGAACGGTGCATACTTGATCTCCCAGACCATGGGCCCCTTGTCGGTGTCCTTCACGTAGACTCGTTGCCAGGGTTGTCGCATCATCGGAGCTGAGAATGAACACAGGTTCTCCACAGTGCTCCGCCGGGCTGAGGGGAACTGGTGCGGGTCGTACAACCAACCACGAAAACTCTTGCGGACCTCAACCACGTAACGCTGACCCCGTGCCTCCAACCCGGATAGAAACTCGCTCGAAGTCGAATACCATTCGTCAGCCGTGATCCAGCCGAAGACCACGCCGTTGCTCCGTGCGCGATCGAGCAGATCCAGGGCGATCTGCCACTTGGGCTGATAGGTCAGATCAGCAGGTATACCAGCCTCCTTGCGGCGATCGGGATCATCCCAGCCCTTCTCGGGGAGGAACAAGGCGCTGTCAAGCATCGCGCGGAACCGGGTGTCATAGGTGGTGTAAGCAAGGTGGACAGTGACTACGCAATTGTCGAGCTTGCCAGTGTTGCCACACCACTGCCTCTGGACGCAAGCGGTCTTGTTGCCAGACTTGGGATGACCCGAGTCATCGAGGATACCGATCGCGTAACGATCGGCGTGGTCGCGTGCTACGATGGCCTGAACTCGGTCGCGCACCAACGAGTGGTCCCACTCCGACCAGCTGAGGAACTCCTGCAAGGTACGTCGCGGCGTGCCAGTGAAATCGGCGATGGGCTGTACACTCTTCCGCGGCAAATCGGACAGCTGACCACGGACATAGCTGGCCAAGTGGCCGCGAGGCTCGGAACGTGCAAAGCAATCAGCGAACTCATCCAGAAAATCGGCGAGTTGTGGGCCTAACGAGAGGATTTGGTCCGGAGTCATCCGTAACTCCTTGTATCAGGTGCTCCTGCAACGAGTTACGGAGGATATCAAACGCGGCTACAAGTGGCAAGTCGCGCTGTGCTATTAGGTATGGTGTCCCCGGAACTACGAGCACCTCGGCCCAGGAGTTGACGGGGTTGGAGATGGTGGAGTTGTTCGCCGCCCGGTTCCGGCAGGAGGACGGATTCCGGGACCTGAAGCAGCGGCTGGGCTGGGAGGAGTGTCGGGCGTGGACCAAGAACCCGATCGTGCGGACCAGCCAGGCGCAGTGGGTGACGATGAGCTTGTTGCGCCTGGTGCAATTCCCTGATTATCCCGCTTTTCGGGGAGGCTTGCGATAGCCACCGAGCGACGCCGAGACCAGCAGGTTTTGGAGCCATTCGGGGTGATACCGATTCCCATTGAGGCGCTCCGCCGGGCTCCGCAGCCCCGGGGTCGCTCGGACCGTCCGGGGGCACGACGGGGCAAAGTTGTGGATCAGCGCCCAGCCCCGCAGGCCACCCTCGGCGGCCCGAGTCGAGCCGTGCAGATGCTGGCCGCAGTACAGGTGGTAGTCCAGACGGCGCAACACCCGGTCCACGAGGTTGCTCGTCCGGTGGCAGCTCCGATGGGTGTACGCCTGGAGGAACGCCTCCCGCTTGGCGCAAAGGGCCAGCACCTTCTCCCGCACCACCGCCTTGTCCACGTGGTCCTCGGCCCACTCCCGCAGGCGACGCAACCGCGGCGCGAACGTGCGGGCATCCGGGGCGTGGTACGCCTTCCAGACCCGCTCCCGCAGGGCCGCGAAGGTCCCCTTCAGGTGCTTGGCCCGCTCCCGGATCTTCAGCGAGTATTCCGGGGACACCATACTCAATTCCGAAGAAATAGGTATGGTGTCCCCGGAACTCCTGTGGCCCCGGAACTCCTACGGAGTTGAGTATGGTGTTTCCGGAACCCTACCTACGGAGTTGAGTATCCATAGTTCCGGGGACACCATACGCAACTCCGGCGGGACCGGTCTGCGTCCCGGACGCCTGCCAGGTCGGTGTCCTGCTTCCAGTGATCCAGGGTCTTGACGATTCCCGGCCGTGCCTGGGGCGGGCCGGATTCGAGGAGCTTGGACCAGGCGGCGAACTCGGCCTTCAACCATTCGATGGCCTGGCCGCGTAGCTTGGCCTTCGCCGCGTTATCGGGCGGCGGCTCATCCTTGCTTTGACCCACACCGCCCAGGGCCGTGGCGCAGGCGGCGTTGTAGCGGCGACAGCCCCGGGAGAATCGCGGGAGACGCCGGGGGAACCGGAAAACGAGCCCGGGTCAGGAGACGTTCGCCGGTGGAATGGCCAGCCCGTCTTGCTCGCCGGAAGGGGGCTTCGATCCCCAGATGCGGTCGAGGAGGACGGCGACGGTCATGTCGCCGAGGACGTTGGAGGTCATCCGGCAGCGGTCGAGGAACCAGTCGATGGTCAGAAGGATGGGAATCTTCTCGGCCGGCAGATGCACCGCGGCGAGGATCAGGGGCAAGGTGACGAAGCTGCCGGAGGAGATTCCTCCCGCGACCACGCTGGCGACCAGGGTGGTGAGAACGATGAGCACCTGGTCCAGCAGGCTGAGCGAGTAGCCAAGCGCCTGGGCCATGAAGAGGACCGCGGTCGCCTGGTAGAGCGCGGTGACGTCGTTGTTGAAGTTCGTGCCGATGCACGCGGTCAACTGGCTCGATTGGCGCGAGATGCCCAGACGCTGGAGCGACCTGAGGGTGATCGGGATGGTCGCGGCGGTGCTGGCCGTGCTGAACGTGCAGGCCATGACGTCGAGCGATCCGCCGAGGAACCGGACCGGAGACATCCGGGCGAAGACGGCCATCTGGAGCAGATACCACGTGACCTGGCAGACGAGCCCGACGACCACCACCACGATCAGCCAGATCAGGGAAATCAATACCTTCATCCCTTCCTTCTGGCCGACGCTCGATGCCACGATGCCGAGCACGGCCAGCGGCACCAGGGACACCACCCAGAGGAGCACCTTCATCAGGAGCTCGAAGCCGATCGTGAGATGGTCGATCACCGCGCGAAACGATGTCTCGCCCCGGACTCGCTGGGTGTCGCGGATCCGGACCAGGCCGATGCCCAGGGCGAGCGTGAGGAGGACGAGATGGGCCAGGTTGTTCTGGGTGAACGCTTCGCTGATGCTTCGCGGCACAAGTTCGACGAGGAGGTCGGTGACGGTCTTTCTGGCCAGCGGCTGGACGACTGCACCCGGCTCGGCCAGTGATGCGTCCAATCGCGGATCGGCTTCGTGTGGACCAAGCCTCGATCGCCACCTAACTCGCTGACTCGGGGCCGGTCAATCCGAGGTCGGTCTAATCAACATTTCTTTCTTCGCAGAATCGATACTCACCCTGGGCTCACGCTTCCTACCAGGCTTGGTAGGCAACTTGGCCGCCTCCTTCACTTCCATGTTCGGCTTCACGTCCATTTTCGTCTGAGGTTGCTCGGCGCAGCCGAAGAGAAACATCGCGACAAGACAGGTAGGCAATACCTTCACGGAAAAACGCATGAAAGTCTCCAGATGGGGGAGGATGGGCTTGAGACCACGTCTTGCCGATTTCGGCCGGAAATCATGCCTGACATGGCCTCGATCAGGATGACCAGTCCCAAATCAATATTGATCAGCGCTGATGACTTCGCCACCGGCTCTGGTACCCAGAGCACGATAAGTCGCCAGGTTGACGCTCTCTTTAACGAACCGGACAGAACCGTCGGCAAATGCAAAGTTGGCTCCGCCGGGATGCAGGCTACGGAAGCCGAACTGCCCCAGGTTCTGGCAGGCTTGGACGTTGATCCAGTCTGGCGGATAGAATGCTCCGCTCGTCACAAAGCAAGCCGTGAAGACGGCTCCAGTTCGATCGGGCGGGGAGTTTAGCTTGGGTACGACGTAGGCACCGGAGGTGGGTACACGGACTTTGTCAGTGTAATCGTCAACGAACCAGATTGCCAGATTGCCAATCGAGAACAGGGAGGCAGGTTCATCCTTGAATCGGCTCACTTCGCCGTAGAGGAACGTGTTGCTAAGCCCGTCGGTCACCTCGGCGATCCTGAAGGAGACTTGCCAGCCAAACATACCGTCTCCGGGATCGCCATTGCAGTTTTGATAGTAGGGCGCGGTGGGATCGGGGGGAGCAGGGTTCGCCCAAGTGAACAAGATATTTTCATTCCGTCCCCGGCTTGTCGCGTAGGAGCTGTGCACGAAAGGCACGTACCCTGCTGGGTTCTGTGTGAAATCCAAATCCGACGGGCAAACATATGCATTAACCTGGGTGTAATTGGACGTCGTGTTGCTGACCGAGGCGAAGCCTTGGACCAGGTTGTACGCGTTGAATTGTGCGCCGCTCTCGATGAAGGGCAAGATGTAGATGAATGCCGAGTGAAGTGTGGCGTCATCAAGATATGTTTTTGGGTTTGTGCCGCAAGATGGGAACTTCCAGCCCTGGTTGCCCATCGGGAAGGCCCCGTGCGTCGATTCGTAGTTGTGTGTCGCGAGCGCGATCTGCTTCAAATTGTTGATGCACTGGGCGCGGCGGGCGGCCTCGCGAGCGGATTGGACGGCGGGAAGCAGCAGCGAGATAAGGACCGCGATGATCGCAATGACGACGAGCAACTCGATCAAGGTGAAGCCCGGAGAGCCAGTCACGCTGCGTCTCGTTCTCACGGCGACAACCCTTTCAGCCAAAAAAACGACGATTGATCAGTACGAGAGGCAAGGCGAGAAGCGACACTCAAAAAGTAGAGGCCGTTGCGTCTCATGTGACAACGAGGCGATGCTCTGCCTGCCGACTGTTACTAACATCCTAGCAATCGCGCCCGGTTTTCGCAAAAAAGCCAAAAGTTTTTTAGTTAGACACCGAATGATTTGAAACTCCGACCTTTCCCGGTCATGTCCATTGGCCAACGACACGACGCTTGATCTCACCGGCCAGCGGCGGCCTTGGTCTGGAAACCCTCTCTCGGATTTCTGAGACTCCTCGCTGATCTCCACCGAGTATTCTGGCTGTGGGGTCAGTGACCACGCACGTGAGTGCGTCGGTTCAGACGGGCGAACCACGGTCTGACGAACGAGGTCACGTCCCACAGTCATCGAGTCCCGGTGGAGATCAGAGAGAACTCTCCTTTTTCTGGCTGTCATGCAAGATGGGTACAAGGAATTCCCGGGAGCGGCGGACGGCCTCCGGGGCCAGGTGGCTGTGCCGGCTCAACTCGACGTGGACGCCACGCTCGTAACCGATCTCGGCGAGAGCGGCAAGGATGGGCGGGAAGTCCATGGTGCCCTCACCGAAGAGGAGATGCTCATGAACGCCGCGAGCCATGTCCTCGATATGAATGTTGATGATGCGTGATCCCCAGCGTCGCAGGTGGTCGGAGACCGTTCCCGCCTCGACGCAGTGCACGTGCCCGACATCGATGGTCAGTTGGAAGAGGGGATGCCGGATCTGCTGGTCGAGGCGGTCAAAGCGGTCGAGCGTGTCGATGAACATTCCCGGTTCGGGCTCGAAAGCCAGCGGCATGCCTGCTTTCTCGGCGTGCTCGAGCACGGAGCGCAGGGCAGTGACGAGCCGCTCCATGGCCCGGTCTTCGCCAACGGCATCGACCAGCCGGCCCGACCAGAGAGAGACGGCCTCCGCGTCGAGCGCCACGGCCAAGTCGATGGCGCGGCGGAGGAAATCGATCCGCAGGTCCCGCCGCCCCTGGTCAGGATCCATCAGGGTCGGGTCGTGCTTAAGCCTGGGGTTCAGCAAGTACCGTCCACCGGTCTCCACGACCCGAGCCAGCCCTCGACGATCGAGCGCCGCGCGGACGGCCGACAACTGGCGGGCCAGGATCGCCGGGTCATCGTAGGGATCAAGTGCGCCGGCATCGAGGCTGATTGCCACGCTCTGATAGCCCTCGTCGGCCAGGAGTTCGATGGCATCGGTGAGCCGGTGGTGCGCGAGTCCGTTGGTGTTGTAGCCAAGTAGCATCAATATATCTCTATACTATTCATGTTGAGTAAAGCCACCGCCCAAGCGCATAGGCAGGCACCCAGATGGCGGCGATGGCGGCCGCCGGACCCCATCCCCGCACCGCGGCCACCAGGCCGACGTCGATCCAGACCAGGCAGAGGATGCCGGTCTTGACCGTCTGCTGGATGGCGGCCGGCACGGGTTGGTGGATCGCGCGGGTGGCAGCCAGGTTGGCGGCCAGGGCCACCAGAGCCAGCACCAGCAAGCCCTCCAGGGGAATCACGGGCTGATCGGTGAGCGAGTGCGGGAACCGTCGCGGCTGAAGGGCGACGGCCATCAACGCCACCACGGCCAGGTTTTCCAGGGCCAGGCCCGTCAGCAGGTTGCCGGTCCGCCCCGATTCGGTCTCGGAGCGGCTGATCCAGGTCACGCCGGCGACGAACAGGCCGAAGGACAGAGCGGCCAGCCAGGCGATGGGACCGCCGAGGGCTGGCGCGTGGGCCATTCCCAGGAGCAAGTTCAGGCCCCGGCAGGCGCCCATGATCTGGGGACCCAGGATCGTCCTTTTCAAACCGGTGTTGTAGGCCAGGATGGCCACGGCGAGCACCGCGGCCACGATCGCGCTGGACCCGGAGCCGCCCAGCCCGGCCAGGAGCGGTCCCAGCGCCAGCCCGACGGCTCCAAGCCTAGCGGCGAAGGCCGGCGACACGCGCCGGGAGGGGAGCGGGCGCTCGGGCCGCTCGACGCGGTCGACATCGATGTCGAACAGGTCATTGAGCGCCATGCCGGCGGCGTAGAGGACCATCGAGCTGGACGCCAGGGGAAGCCAGCCAGCGGGCTCGGCCAGCGCGCCTCCCACCAGCAGCCAGCCAGCCAGGCTGTCGGCCGCGGCCGTGATGACGTTGGGCAGGCGGATCAGTTGAAGATAGGGTGCGAAGGATCGCGGCATGTCATCTCGCTGTCAGCGTGCCTTGGCCGGCTCGATGAGCGGCCCCAGGAACGCGAGTGCTTGCCGCGCAGCGGCGTCAGGATCGTCCTGGAACGGGTAGAGCTTCGACCGTAAGCCAGCCCTGGTAACCGGTCTGCCGGATGGCGCCGATCACCTCGGGGAAGTCAATGGCACCGGTGCCGGGGACCAGGTGGTGATGGATGCGAGTGGCCGCGATGTCCTCCACGTGGTAATGCCGGATCTGGGGTGCAAGCCGGGCGATTGCCCGGGGCAGGTCCTCGCGCACGCAATAGGCGTGTCCGATGTCGAGGTTCAGCCCGATCGAGGGTGCCTTGACCCGCTCGGCGACCTCAAGGTACTGGTCGGTCGTCTCCAGCAGCAGGCCCGGCTCCGGCTCGATCAGCAAGAGGACTCCGCAGGCATGAGCGTGCTCGGCCAGGGGCTTGAGGACCTCGACGAACAGATCGATCGCCTCCTGGCGTGACAGTCCCGGCGCCAGCGGCCCGCCCGGTTCGGTGGTGATGTGCGGCGCCCCGAGTTCGGCGCACAGCGAGAGGGCGCGACGGGTGTGATCGATGCGGACCTGGCGGTAGTGCGAATCGGGCTCGATGAACGAGGGGTGCCAGTAGGGCTGGCGCCGATCGGCGACGGCGTTCATCATGAAAGCGTTGATGTTCGAGAAACGCAGTCCCGATCGTTCCATCGCCGAGACGATCGCGCGCTTCTGCCCCTCGAGCAGGCCCGCCGGCCACGCATGGGGAACGTCGGCGAGGAGCTCCAGCCCCGCGTAGCCGATGCGGGCGATCCGCTCGGCGGCCTCCTCGAAAGGGTGTTTCAGGTAGGCGTTGGTGCTGAAGGCGAGCTGCATCACTTTCCCCTGGTCTGGGAGCCGTGGGCCACGAGCATGTCGACCTGCTTGAAGAAGTCGTTCTCATGGACGCCTTCCGGGCTCTTGAAGAAGCAGGCCAGGTGGCGCATCAGGCCGGTGCCCCCGCGCTGTTTCTCAAGGTCGGCCAGGCGGGCCAGGTCGATGGCAAGGGGGGCGGCCAGCAAGCTGTCACAACCTTGCCAGGTGAATTGAAGGGTCATCCTGGTGCCGAGAAAGCCCTCGAAGTGGATGTGGTCCCAGGCCGTCTTCCAGTCGCCCATGTCGGGCAGGTACTCGATGGTCACCAGTGAGGACGGCTTGTACCCGAGGATCTGCGTGATCACCCGGTCCTTGGTCTCCACCTTCGACGTCTTGTTGGTCGGATCATCCAGAACCAGGCCGTCCCGGTTGCCGACGATGTTGTGGCCCACCCAGCTCAAGACCCGCAGGTTGCGATGGGCGAACATCGGGGCCAGGACCGTTTTCATCAGGGTCTCGCCGGTCTTGCCATCCCTGCCGGCCAGCAGCGACCCGGTAGACCCGGCCAGCTCCCCCAGCGCAGGGACCGACGCCCCCAGACTGGGTGTGAAGTTGATGTACGTATGCCCTCTTTCAATGGCCGCCAGCGCGTAATGCGCGCTCGGAGGGAGCAGCTCGTGCCCGCCCTGGACCAGGCGTGCCTTGAGCGATTCCCAGTGCTGGTGGACCTCGCCGAGGGGAAACGGGGGCTCGGTGCTCGCGACGTTGAGAACGATCAGGTGCTCGATAGACTCGGTGGCGACGAACGCGTCGATGTCGGCGGCGATGACCTCAACCGCCTCGCGAACGGTGCGAGCGGATTTCGCGCCCCAGTTTGCCAGCCGGGAGACGACCGGACTGAGGCCCAGCCGGGGGCCGGGCCTGACCCGTAAGGAAGCCGCGGCAAGGTCTTCAAGGCAGGCGCCCAGCCAGGCCGGGTCGAACACGCCCGAGGCCCGGCGGAATTCCTCGGCCGACTCCCCGTATGAGGTCTGCCGGATATCGTGACCGCCGATGATGAAGTCCGAGGGCTCAGGCAGCGGCAAGTCCCGAAGCGGCGGCAAGGCGGTTACGAGTCCAGTGCGGTCGGCCAGCCCATGCGCCATCGCCGCCAGGCCGAGGGTGATCGTCGTTCCCACGCCACCGAACGCTCCAATCAGCCAAAGTCCAACCCGGCGACGTGTCATGTTGTCAGTTACCTAATATTCACATGTACACTACAACCAGGGTGCCACGATTCGGCGGGATGCGGCGAATGCCCCGGGCTCGGAAGGAGGGATCCTGGGGAATGCTCGGGCCGGTCGATCGTTCCAGACCTAATTATGTATCCGGGAGGGTCCATGTTCAACCCGGGGGAGCGCGTGGGAGCCTGAGCCGGCCTGCAACGGCGTCCCGAACGCGAGCCAAGCCTCACCGCGTTCTCGCGAATGGCCAGGGCTGGTCGCGAGCCTAGAATGCCATGAGCCGTGGTCTTTCCCGCTTCAGCCCAGCGGAGGGCAGTGGGGATCCGCTGCTCCACGGCGGCGGCCACAGGGCGGAGCCCAGGGGGAATGCTTGAACGACCAGACGCTTGAGCGGCTCATGGCACCTCACCCGGGCGTCCGCACGCTCCGGAGCGGTACGCCCGTCCCCGGGCGAGACTGCGTTGTGTACTGGATGCAGAGGGCACAGCGGGGCATTGACAACCCGGCGCTCAACCTGGCCATCGCGGTGGGGAATGCGGTGGAACAGCCGGTGGTGGCGGTCTTCGCCCTCACGGCGGACTATCCGGAGGCCCAGCGGAGGCACTACCGGTTCCTGGTGGAGGGTCTGAGGGACGCCGAGGCGGACATGGCCGCGCGGGGTGTGCCGCTGGTGGTTCGGCTGGGAAGCCCGGAGGAGGTGGTTCCGGCCTTCGCCGAGGAGGTTCGAGCCTCGCTGATGGTTGGCGATGAGAACCCGGTGCGGATCGGGCAGAAGTGGCGTGACCAGGTGGCCCGAAGGCTCACGCTGCCCTTTCACCTGGTGGACGCGGACGTGGTCGTTCCGACCGCGCTGTTTCCCAGGGAAGAGTTCGCCGCGCGGACCCTCCGCCCCAAGATTCATCGTGTCTGGAAGGACTACTTGAAACCCCTTTCCAGCCCGCGGGCCCGCACCTCATGGAAGGGACGGCGGCCAGCCGGGGTGGACATCGACCCCGACGCTCTCATGGCGAAGCTGAAGGTCGAGGGAATCGGAGAGGTCCCCGATTATCCCGGCGGCACACGGGAGGCCCAGCGGCGACTGCGCCGGTTCCTCGCCGAGCGATTGGACCGCTATGCGACGGCTCGCAACGAGCCCTCTCCCTATTCGACCACGGAGCTGTCAGCCCATCTGCATTTCGGTCATGTCAGCCCCCTGACCATCGCCCTCGAGGCCCTCAACAGCGGCGCTCCGCAGGAGAGCATCGATTCGTTGCTGGAGGAGCTGATTGTCCGTCGCGAGCTTGCGATCAACTTCGTCGCCCGCAATCCCGACTACGACCGGCTGGACGGCTGTCCCGAGTGGGCCCGCAAGACCCTGGCGGCTCACTCACGCGATCGCCGTCCGGTCCTGTACACGGCCCCCCAGCTCGAGGCCGGCGAGACCCACGACCCCCTCTGGAACGCGGCCCAGAAGGAGATGGTGCTGACAGGGCGGATGCACAACTACCTTCGAATGTACTGGGCGAAGAAGATCCTCGAATGGACGCCGGACCCCGAGACGGCGTTCCAGATCGCGCTGGATCTCAACGATCGCTACGAGATGGATGGACGCGACCCCAACGGCTACACCGGCGTGGCCTGGGCGATCGGCGGTAAGCACGACCGCCCCTGGCCCGAGCGGCCGATCTTCGGCACCGTTCGGTTCATGAGCTACGAGAGCACGCGCAAGAAATTCAACTCGGCGGGGTATATCGCCTGGGTCAACGAGGTCGCGCGGCGGTGAGCCTCACCGGCAACGGGGTGCTCAGGGCAGGGTGGCGTAGATGACGATGTTGGCGGCGATCTTGAGGGCTGACTCGTAAGTATAGCCTTTGCAGTCGAGTCCGGAATGTCGTTCGAGGGCGCATCCGATGTCGTACCTGGAGTAGATGATGGCCCAGTGACCGTTGATCTTGACGCCTTCGAGCTGTGGGAAGTCCTTGTGTCCGCCGGCGGCCTTGGTGTACTGGGAGTCGGACAGGTCGAAGCCGACCTTGGTGGAGCAGAGCTCGTCGTCGCGAGGGATGGGCACCAGGGGGTTGCCGGGGAGCAGCTCGGCGACGAACCGGCGGAACGCGGCGTCGAAGGCGGCGCTACCGCAGGCGGCGTCGGCGAACAGGGTTCCGCCGCCGGGCTCGATGTGCCGCCGCAAGGCGTCCAGGTCTTCCTTAGTGAACGAGAAGGAGGCTCGCCCGTGGAGGTAGATCAGGGGATAGTAAATCAGGCTCGGGTCGCGGGGTGAGAGCTCCTTGTGGTTGATCACCACGTCGAACGACAGGGGAGGCCTGCGGAGGGCGTCCATCAGGTTCGGCACGGCCAGCGGGGCAACGTTCCACTGGCCGGCATGCTGGAGCTTGGCAATCCGAAGGGCCCCGCGCTTCGCCGGGGCGGCCTGGAAGTTGTGGACCTCGCGGACCACGAGCTTGTCGGCGGGGAGTTCCTTGCCGGTGGCGTAGTCGACGACGTTCTGCCCGACCCTGGTCGCCAGGATGACGGCGTTGTTGTCGGGCGAGCGTTCGGCCTGGTTCCAGTAGCAGGAGAGATCCTTGGGAGAGTAGATCACCACGGTGCGGCAGCCGTGCTCGATGCCCCAGAGCGGATAGACGCCCGGGGTCAGGAGGTGCTTGGCCCGCCAGACGGGGTGGTCGTCGGAGAGGGGCCTGAGCTTGAACTCCTCCTCGGGGAAGAGCTGCTTCATGAGCTGCTTGAAGCCGGAGTCGAACTCGGGGCTGGAGCAGCAGGCGTCGGCGAAGAGAAAGCCCCCCTGCTGGACGTAGTCGCGCAGGTTCTGCTTGGCCTGGGCGTTGAACTCGGGGATCTTGTGTCCGTTGAAGAAGATGATGGGAGCCTGAAGGAGGTCGGCGACAGAGGCGACGGCGGGGTCGACGACTTGCCAGGTGAGGAGGTTTTTCCAGTCGCGGGAGACGACGCCGACGAGATTTCGGACGTCATCGGGATCGTTGTCCCAGTCGCCGCGGGGGCCGTGCCGGAGCTTGTTGACCAGGACCGGGGCGCGGCCCTTGGCCAGGAACAAGAGCGCGAAGCTCGTGGCCACCACAGGCGTTTCCGAGGCGCCTCGCCAGAAGCCCGCCAGCCGGTCCTGGGTGTGCACGAGCTCCTCGGCGCCCAGGCGGTACCAGTCGTGCTGGCCGAAGAAGCGGATGCCACCCAGCCGTCCCGCCCGCTCCAGACCGTAGAGAAAATAATGCTTCCACTGCTGACCCATGGGGAAGTTCTGGCCCACGCTGAAGTTGGCGGCGATCCAGTCGATCCCGCGCTGGAGATTGGGGTTGGCGGCACCGTGGCCGCAATTGTGGATCAGAGCCCCCTGGAGGTATTCGGCGCCCTGAAACCGCTTCGAGCCGGTGATGATCAGGCTAGAGATCCCCGCGCAGCTCATGCTCGAGGTCGAGAGCAAGTCTCCTGCATGGTAGCCCCACCCGCCATCCCTTCGCTGGGCCTTTTCCCAGTAAAACCGGGCGAGGACCCAGACCTCGGGCTTGACGGGTACGCCCACCTCCGCGGCCGCGTTGAGACCCAGTAGCGCGTACTGGGTATTCGAGTTGTCGCCGCCGCTGGGGACCTCGGAGTAAGTCCAGCAGCCCGGGGGGCCGTGCTGGCCGGGCTTGATCTGGGCTGCTTCGAGCCAGTTCACGTTGGCGGCGATCCGGAGCTGATCGCGCTCCGGCTCGGCAGCCGCGTAGACCATGGTCTGAAGGGCGATCGCGTAGGTGCTCCGCAATTCATCGGGTCCGAACCGCCGCAGATGATCGAGCGCCTTGCGGATGGCGGGTGAGTCGGGCTTCTCGCCGGCCGTCAGCAGGGCGAGGGTGACCAGGCTGGTCGTCCCGGTCCTGGCCTGCATGTTCGCGTCTTCCCACGAACCGTCCGGCCTTTGCTCCTGCTTGAGGTAGCGGGTGGCGTCGCGAATGGCCCGCTCCACGTCTTCCCGGGTCAGGGCGGCGCGGGCGGTCGGAGCTGAGGTCAGGATGACAAGCAGACCCGCGATCGCGAGGGCTGAACGGGCCGAGAGCCTTGGGAGGCGGAGCATGCGGACGACCTCTCGCGTTGAGGAGCTGCCTCAGGGCAGGGTGGCGTAGATGACGATGTTGGCGGCGATCTTGAGGGCTGACTCGTAAGTATAGCCTTTGCAGTCGAGTCCGGAATGTCGTTCGAGGGCGCATCCGATGTCGTACCTGGAGTAGATGATGGCCCAGTGACCGTTGATCTTGACGCCTTCGAGCTGTGGGAAGTCCTTGTGTCCGCCGGCGGCCTTGGTGTACTGGGAGTCGGACAGGTCGAAGCCGACCTTGGTGGAGCAGAGCTCGTCGTCGCGAGGGATGGGCACCAGGGGGTTGCCGGGGAGCAGCTCGGCGACGAACCGGCGGAACGCGGCGTCGAAGGCGGCGCTGCCGCAGGCGGCGTCGGCGAACAGGGTTCCGCCGCCGGGCTCGATGTGCCGCCGCAAGGCGTCCAGGTCTTGCTTGGTGAACGAGACTGCCGCGCGGCCGTGGACGTAGATCAGGGGATAGTAGATCAGGCTCGGGTCGCGGGGTGAGAGCTCCTTGTGGTTGATCACCACGTCGAACGACAGGGGAGGCCTGCGGAGGGCGTCCATCAGGTTCGGCACGGCCAGCGGGGCAACGTTCCACTGGCCGGCATGCTGGAGCTTGGCAATCCGAAGGGCCCCGCGCTTCGCCGGGGCGGCCTGGAAGTTGTGGACCTCGCGGACCACGAGCTTGTCGGCGGGGAGTTCCTTGCCGGTGGCGTAGTCGACGACGTTCTGCCCGACCCTGGTCGCCAGGATGACGGCGTTGTTGTCGGGCGAGCGTTCGGCCTGGTTCCAGTAGCAGGAGAGATCCTTGGGAGAGTAGATCACCACGGTGCGGCAGCCGTGCTCGATGCCCCAGAGCGGATAGACGCCCGGGGTCAGGAGGTGCTTGGCCCGCCAGACGGGGTGGTCGTCGGAGAGGGGCCTGAGCTTGAACTCCTCCTCGGGGAAGAGCTGCTTCATGAGCTGCTTGAAGCCGGAGTCGAACTCGGGGCTGGAGCAGCAGGCGTCGGCGAAGAGGAAGCCCCCCTGCTGGACGTAGTCGCGCAGGTTCTGCTTGGCCTGGGCGTTGAACTCGGGGATCTTGTGTCCGTTGAAGAAGATGATGGGAGCCTGAAGGAGGTCGGCGACAGAGGCGACGGCGGGGTCGACGACTTGCCAGGTGAGGAGGTTTTTCCAGTCGCGGGAGACGACGCCGACAAGATTTCGGACGTCATCGGGATCGTTGTCCCAGTCGCCGCGGGGGCCGTGCCGGAGCTTGTTGACCAGGACCGGGGCGCGGCCCTTGGCCAGGAACAAGAGCGCGAAGCTCGTGGCGACCGACCTGTCTTCCTCGACCACGATGCCCTGCCAGAAACCGGAGAGCTTGTTCTGTTCGTGCACGAGCTCCTCGGCGCCCAGGCGGTACCAGTCGTGCTGGCCGAAGAAGCGGATGCCACCCAGCCGTCCCGCCCGCTCCAGGCCGTAGAGATAGTAGAGCTTCCACTGCTGGCGGCCGCCGTAGTTCTCGCCCACGTGAAAGTGATTGGCCATCCAGTCGATCCCGCGCTGGAGGCTGGGATTGACGGCCCCCTCTCCGCAGTTCGAGATGACGTCGCCCTGAACGAGCTCGGCTCCCTGGAACCGTCTCAGTCCGGTGATGATCATGCTGGAGATTCCGGCGCAGGTCATGCTGGCCGAGGACGTTGCCGTATCGGGCGTATAGGCCCAGCTTCCGTCGATCTTCTGGCTCCCCTCCCAGTAGGCGCGCGAGAGGGCCCAGACCTCGGGCCTGACGGGTACGCCGGCCTCGGAGGCCGCGTTGAGACCCAGCAGCGCATACTGGGTGTTCGAGTTGTCGCCGGGCTGGGCTCGCTTGGAGCTGGAGTAGGTCCAGGTGCCCGGCCAGGGGACGGGATCTCCCGCCCTGATCTGGGCTGACTCGAGCCAGCTCACATTGGCAGAAATCCGGAGCTGATCGCGCTCCGGCTCGGCGGCCGTATAGACCATGGTCTGGAGGGCGATTGAATAAGTGCTGTTGAGCTGGTCGGGTCCGAAGCCGCGTAGGTAATCCAGGGCCTTCCGGACGGTGGGTGAATTGGGCTTCTCACCGGCCGTCAGCAGGGCCAGCGTGACCAGGCTGGTCGTTCCGGTTCGCGCATCGCCGTGCACGTCGGCCCACGACCCGTCCTCGCGCTGTTCCTCCTTCAGGAAGCGGACCCCCTCACGGATTGCCCGCTCGACCTCCTCCCGGGTGACGGCCGCATGCAGCGACCTCCCGCCGAGTACCGGCAGCGGGATCGCCAGAGCCGCCAGGCCGATCAGAATCCACGATCGGGCCTTCCCATGACGTTGCATGACACACTCCGGGCTTCTGGTCGAACGACCGCGCGAGGTGATCGGCCACGCTTTTCTCACTATGACCAAAGTCGTTGCCGATCGACAAGAGCGGACGAACCCATCCAGGAGCTGGTGGCTGGGCGGCCGGTGGAACTTGCGAAGTTCGGCATGAACTCTTGCGGGCGACGTTCACCGAACCGCGAGATCGGTCTCCGCGCTGATCGGGCGCTTCCTGGTGCACAACGCCATCGGATCAGGCAGCAGCCGGACTCTCGATCGTAGATCCGAAAGAAACGCACGGTGATAGCTAAGATGGGCAAAGCGGGTGTTTTGTGGGTCCAAGGTTTGGAATCCTGAATTGAAGCGGTGAGTTTGAGGCACGTCGGACCGGGCCTTCTGGCGCGCTTGAATCAAGCATTCACCCCGCGCTACAATGGGCGTGACCTGATCATTCGTCGTCGAATTGGAGCCGGGCCGGAGCCATCTGCCGCGCCAGCGGGCGGGTTCCGGTTCAGGCAAGGATCGGGTTTTGTCTTCAAATCCAGGGTTCACCGGGACCATCACCCTCTGTTAGGTCGGGCTCTCCATGTCTACTGTCGGCGACCGGATCACGCAGCTTCTGGACGAGTTTCGCCACTCCCGCGACGTCATGGTCGCCGAATTGAACAAGGTCATCGTGGGCCAGCGCGAGGTCATCGAGTTGATCCTGGCATCGATCTTCACGCGGGGCCACGTCCTGCTGGTGGGTGTTCCCGGCCTGGCGAAGACGCTCATGGTCAGCTCGATCGCGAGGATCCTCGACGTCAGCTTCAAGCGAATCCAGTTCACGCCCGACCTGATGCCGTCGGACATCACGGGGACGAATGTTCTGGAGGAGCCCGAGACGGGGCGGCGGTCGTTCCGCTTCGTGCCGGGGCCGATCTTCGCCAACATCATCCTCGCCGACGAGATCAACCGGACGCCCCCCAAGACCCAGGCGGCTCTGTTGCAGGCGATGCAGGAACGCGAGGTCACGGTCGGCCAGGACACCATGCACTTGCCCGATCCGTTCTTCGTGATCGCCACCCAGAACCCGATCGAGCAGGAGGGGACGTATCCGCTCCCCGAGGCGCAGCTCGACCGGTTCATGTTCGACATCCGGGTCGGTTATCCGTCGCTCGACGAGGAGAAGAAGATCCTCCTGGCCACCACCAAGGGCGAGGTTCCCGACCTGAAGAAGGTCCTGTCGGGAAAGGCGATCGTGAACCTTCAGAAGCTGGTCACCTCGGTACCGGTCTCGGAGTACACGGTTGACTACGTGGCCCGGCTGGTGCGGGCGACCCGTCCCAATGACGAGAAGTCGCCGCAATTCATCAAGGATCTGGTGGACTATGGCGCGGGGCCTCGCGCGGGGCAGAACCTGATCCTCGCCGGCAAGGCCATGGCGGCGATGGACGGCCG
The DNA here is from genome assembly GCA_963816015.1 of uncultured Planctomycetaceae bacterium. Taxonomy (GTDB): domain Bacteria; phylum Planctomycetota; class Planctomycetia; order Isosphaerales; family Isosphaeraceae; genus Aquisphaera. The sequence goes on from CAWFJM010000029.1 coordinate 143,800, forward strand.
GTTCAGCGTGTCGCTTGATGACGTCCGCAAGGTCGCCATCCCGGTCCTGCGGCATCGCATCAGCACCAACTTCCAGGCGCAGGCGGAGGGGCAGACGACCGAGAGCCTCGTCAAGCGTCTTCTGGCTGAGGTGCGCGAGCCCGAGACGCCGAAATACGAGAAGAAATCAACCTGAACGGCCAGTGCTTGAATCCTCGCCGAGGACTCTCTGGATTGGCCGGCAGCGAACAACCCTCAGGTCCGGCTCGTTTCAAGACTAGAAGGCTGGGAGGCACCGCTTGGCTGGGACCGCAGAGAAGTACCTGAAGCCCGAGGTCATCCGCCAGGTGGCGCGGCTCGACCTGCGCGCCAAGTTCATCGTTGAGGGGTTCATCGCAGGGCTGCATGCCAGCCCGTTCCAGGGCTTCTCGGTGGAGTTCTCGGAGCACCGGAAATACACGGCCGGCGACAACATCTCGGACGTGGACTGGAACGTCTACGCCAAGACCGATCGCTTCTACATCAAGAAGTTCCAGGCCGAGACGAACCTGACGGGCTATCTGGTGATGGATCTGTCAGGATCGATGGGCTACACGCACCGCCAGGAGCTGACCAAGTTCGAGTACAGCATCAGCCTCGCGGCGGCGCTCTGCTACCTGATGATCCACCAGCAAGACCCTGTCGGCCTGATCGCCTTCGATCAGAAGGTCCGCCAGAGCCTGGCGCCGGGGAGCAAGCGATCCCAGCTTGGCAACGTGCTTTCCTTGCTTGCCAGACTCAAGCCCACGGGTGTCACGAACATCGAGGGAAGCCTGCACCAGGTTGCCAGCATGATGCGCCATCGCAGCCTGGTGATGATCTTCAGCGACCTCCTGGCCGACCCCGAGCCGATTCTCCGGGCGCTCCACCGCCTCCGGTTCTCGGGGCACGACGTCATCCTCTTCCACGTGCTTGACGAGGCCGAGGCCACGTTCCCGTTCGACGGCATGCTCAAGCTCGAGGACAACGAGACGGGAGAGATCCTCGAGGTCGATGCCGACGCCATCAAGGCCGATTACCTGGACGAGGTCGAGAACTTCAAGGCGGGATACAAGGCCGATTGCATTCGCGCCCGGATCGACTACGTTCCGCTCCATACGGGGATGCCCTTCGACAAGGCGCTGATGTCCTATCTGCTCAGCCGACAGGCGCGGGGGTGACGGGATATGGAATTCTCGATGATCAATGCCGGACTGGCGGCGGGAGCGGCGCTGGCCGGCGCTGCCGGTCATTCTCCACCTGTTCATGAGGCAGACCCCGAAGCATATCGTCTTCCCGGCCCTGCGGCTGGTGCGCGAGCGACAGAAGCGGTCCCGCAAGCGGATGCGGATCAAGAACTGGTTGCTCCTGCTGGCCCGGATGGCCGTTCTCGCCCTGATGGCCCTGGCCCTGTCGCGGCCCAGGCTCTATTCCCAGATGCCGCTGGGCGACGAGTCCGTTCCCACGGCCCTCGGGCTCGTCTTCGACACCAGCCTGTCGATGAGCTACAAGGAGAACGGCAAGACCCGGCTCGATGAGGCCAAGGAGCGAGCGCGGGCCATTCTCGACAAGATCCCGGATTCGAGCCAGGTCTTCGTGGTTGACTCGTCCCAGCCGGTAGTACCGGTAGGCCTGTCGCCCGCGGCTGCCCGGAAACGCGTCGATGACCTGGCGATTCATCCGGTCAACCGGCCGCTCAACGCGGCCATGGGCCAGGTCTACCCGGCGGTCGCCGAGTGCGACCGCCCGCGGCACGAGGTCTACGTGCTCACCGACCTGGCCCGGACATCCTGGAACCCCGAGCAGCGCGCCGAGGGGCTCGACCGGGTTGAGAAGGCCAAGACAACCCCCGGCGGCAAGATCGCGACCTTCATTCTCCGGCTGGGGGCCGCGGAGGTGGAGGATGTGGCGATCGACACGGCGGAGCCAGCCTCGAACATCGCAACCCAGGGCGAAGCGCTCGAGATTCGCGGCCGGGTTCACGCCCAGGGACCCAAGCCCGCCAGCCGTGTCGTCGAGTTCTATCTCGACGGCGTGAAAAAAGGCCAGAAGGCCGTGGAGCTTCCGCCCGGCGGTCAGGCTGAGGTGAGCTTCCTGACACCACCACGGCTTCCTGAGGGCGAGGTCCACCGGGGCGAGCTCAAGCTCAGCGGTACTCCCGACCCGCTCGAGTTCAACGACAGCCGCTCCTTCACCTTCAAGGTCCGTCCGCCTCTCAAGGTGCTCTTGATCTCCGATCTGGCCATCGACGCCGAGTTTGTCGCGGCGGCACTCGATCCCGATCCCACCCCTTCAGCGACCAGGGGCTTGCAGGTGGCAAGGGTCCGGCCGGCCGAGTTCGTGGCCAAGTACCGTGACTCCCTCCGCGACCATTCCGCGGTCTTCCTGCTCAACGTCGAGGCTCTCGACGAGGATTCGTGGAGTCTGCTCAACGGCTACGTGCACGAGGGCGGCGGGCTGGTGATCGGCCTGGGAGACCGCTGCAACGCCGAGAACTACAACGGCCCGATCGCCGGCACAGGTCCTCCCCGCTCAGCTCGACCAGGTGAAGACAGCCAAGGGGGAGACCAGCTTCGGCAAGGTCGCGGACGTCACTCATCCTCTGTTCCAGCGGTATGCCAAGGAGATCGATCCCCAGCTCTCCCAGGTGCCGGTTTACCGCTACTGGGCTGTCAAGCCGCCGCCGGGGACGCGCGCCCTGATGAGCTTCACCGATCAAGCGCCCGCGCTGCTCGAGCGGACCTTCAAGGGCTCCAAGACCGGCCGGGTTCTGCTCTGGACCACTCCCCTTGCGCCGCCCCAACCGGAAGGATCGAGCCGCGTGGAACGAGTTCCCCTTGCCGGCGGGCAACAACTGGTCGTTCCTGGTAATCATGAACCTGACGGTTCCCTACCTGGCCGGAACCTCGGGCGAGCAGCTCAATTTCGAGGCCGGCGAGAACGTCCTGCTCTCGCTCGGCCCGGGCGCGCGGTTCCAGAGCTTCCTCGTCACCGGACCCGACACGAAGACCACCGAGTCACTCGCTCCATCGGCCGCCAACGACGTCCTCGAGATCCTCGCGCCCAGATGCTCGGCCAGTGGACCGTCATGGCCAAGGACGCCGAGAACAAGCAAACCCAGCTCGGCTTCAGTCTGAACCCGCCGCGGACCGAAAGCCAGTTCAGCCCCCTGGAGCCCCGCGACCTTGACGCGATCTTCGGCAAGGACGGCTATGCCCTGGCGGAAGATGCAACCGCCCTGCAGTCGCTCGCCGAGAAGGTCCACGTCGGTACCGAGCTCTTTCCCTGGCTGATGATGTTGATCATGATCATCGTGACGCTGGAGAATCTTCTGGCCAACACGTTCTACAAGGAAACGGGCCGGCCGTCCCCGGCCAGCGCCGCGGCGTGACTACCCGTGCCTTGTCTTTCCCTTCTTCGTTGAGCTACGCCATGTTTCAAGGCTTCAGCGTCAGTCTCAACCCGATCGGCCCCTGGCCGGTTCTTGTCGCGGCCGCGTTCGTGGTGCTGGTCCTCACGCTCTGGGCTTATGCGCGCAAGCTCCGCAGCTCGAGCGGCGGCTGGCGGTGGGTGGCCCTGGGCCTGCGGCTGCTGGCTCTTCTGCTCTGCCTGCTGGCGGCGCTGCGGCCCTCCGTGATCCTCCAGGAGAAGAAGCGGCAGGCCGCGACGCTCGTCTTCCTGCTGGATTCGAGCACCAGCATGACCCTGAGCGACGAGGTCCGCGGCCAGACCCGGTGGGCCGTGGCGCGGAAGGCCATGGAACAGGCACTCGAGATCGCCAAGTCGCTCGGTCCCAACCTGGACGTCAAGTCGTATCGGTTCGACGCCAAGCTGAAAGAGGCCAAGCTCGAGGATCAGGCCGCCGCCCAGCCCGAAGGCCGCGAGACCGACCTGGGCAGCGCGATCCTCGATGCCGAGAAACAAGAGGCGCAGAACAACAAGCGGATCGCCCGGATGGTGATCTTCTCCGACTTCGCCTCCAACAACGGGATCAACCCGCTCGTCGCGGCCCGCCGCCTGCGCGATCAGCAGGTTCCGGTGGTCACGGTCGGACTGGGGTCCACGACCGCCGGAGCGGGATCCCGGGATATCTCCGTGCAGGACATCGCGACGGCGCCGACCGTCTTTGTCAAGAACGTGCTCGAGGTTCGGGGCAACCTGAAGGCGCGTGGGTTCTCCGGCCAGCCGATCGAGGTCGAGATGTTCGTGGAGGGCCAGTCGGCTCCCGTGGCCAAGACCCAGGTGAGGGTACCCGAGGGAGCCGACGCCGCCCCGATCTCGGGCTTGAAGTACATCCCCCAGACGCCCGGTGAGAAGAAGATCACCCTCAGGGTCACGCCCCTGGACGGCGAGTTCGTGACGACGAACAACGAGATCAGCACGTTTGTCACGGTCCTGAGCGGGGGTTTGAACGTGATGTTCCTGCAGGGCCCGAACTTCACATGGGACTACCGCTACCTGATGCGTTCGATCATGACCTCGCCCGACATCCAGGTGGAAGGCGTGGTGATCCGCCGTCCCGCGCGGGGCGATGCCAGCGAGGTCGATGACGCCGAGTTCGCGCCGGGCCGTTACAACATCTACGTGCTCAGCGACCTCCCCGCGGAGTACCTGGCCCCGCGCCAGCACAAGTTCCTGGCCGAGGCCGTCAAGAAGGGAGCGGGGTTGATGATGCTCGGCGGCCGCACCAGCTTCGGCGCCGGCGGCTGGGCGCAGACCGATCTGGCCGACATCCTGCCGGCCGAGATTCACCCGGGTGATGGCCAGCTCGAGCCTGAAGGCGGAGTCAGGTTCGTTCCGAGCAACACGGGGCTGACCAGCTACATCCTCCAGATCGGCGCGAACCGGGCCGAGACCGCCAAGCTCTGGGACATGATGCCGCCGGTCCTCGGGACCAACCGCTTCGGCGAGCCCAAGAAGGGAGCGGAGATCCTGGCCCAGACGGGCGGGCCCAGCCCCGAGCCGCTGCTCCTGTCGATGGAGGTGGGGGCGGGGCGAGTCCTCGCTTATGGCGGCGATACCTGGGTCTGGGCTCGGGCCTCCGAGGAGGGCCGGCTCGCCCATCGCAAGTTCTGGCGTCAGCTAATCTTCTGGCTCTCCCACAAGGAGAATCAAGGGGACGATCAGATCAAGCTCAACCTGGACCGGCGGCGGATCAGCATCGGTCAGACGGTGGAGATGACCGTCACGGCTCGAGACTCGAAGGGACTGTCTCTGACCGGAGTCACCTACGACACCAAGGTCGAACGCGAGGGACTCAATCCGACCTCCGAACCGGTCGACCTCTACACCCAGGGAGATGAGGCGCGGGGCTCTTACGCCGCGGTCGGCCAGCCCGGGGACTACAAGGTCACCGTGGTGGCCAGCCGAGACGGCAAGGAGGTTGGCCGCGACTCGTCCCGCTTCCTGGTCTACCAGGACGATCGCGAGCTGGAGAACCCCGCCGCCGACCTCGCGCTGGCCCGCCAGATTGCCGAGATCACCGGCGGTGAGGCGGTTGCCCATGAAAGCCTGGGCAAGTACCTCAAGGGCATCGACCAGTCCGCCTACACCGAGTACCTCAGCCCCACCGAGCACAAGATCTGGGACAACTGGCCCTTTCTCCTGATCTTCACCGCCCTGCTCACCCTGGAATGGTGGCTGCGCAAGCGGCACGGATGGGTGTGACCGATCCCGCATCCCGGCGATTCTCCGGCGACGGTACTGGCCCCGACGGGGCTCAAGGCGGTCTCCGGGCTGACCCCAAGCTGCACGGGCCCGGAGCATCGCCCGGCTATTTCAACTGGTCGAGCAGGTCGCCGGCCTCGTCGTAGGCGACCTTGTAGGTGTAGTCGGGCGGGCCGTCGCAGGTGGCCAGGCGGCGCGCCTCGGTGGCGTGCTGGCGGGCGGTGGTCTTGTCGCCGCGGGCGAGGGCGAGTTTGGCCAGCTCCAGGTGGGCGTCCGCGCCTTGCAGGACGTAGCCGCTGCGCTCGGTGATGACCAGCGCCTCCTCGGCCAGACGCTGGGCCTCGTCCGCCGCGCCCGTGGCGCTCGCGCAGCCGGGCCAGGTCGATGAGGATGTCGGCTTCGTCGTCCACCATGTTGATCCGGCGGCAGCGTTCCAGCGCCTCGTGGAGGTGGCGCTCGGCCTCGTCATGCTGGCCGGCGACCCGATGCGCCGCACCGAGCAGCCAGTGGGCGCGGACGTAGTCGCGCTCGATGAGGATAGCGGGTGCGGGCCGTCTCATCCGCGAGTTCCAGCGCCCGGCGAGCGGACTCAAGTGGCGAGTGACGGGTGACAAGTGACGAGTCAGATCGCGAGCGGATCGCCAGCAGCGCACGCAAAGCGCGGTAGGCCCAGACCACTCCCTGCGATTGCACGTTGGCTCTGCTTCTCGAACATTGTCAGCGCCGTTGCCAGTTCCGCCTCCGAATCGGCCCAGTCGCCTCGGTAGCCGAGCAGCCGACCCAGCTCCTGATGGCCAACCGCCTCCTGGAACTCGTCCTCGATCTCCCGGCACAGGGCGATCCTACGACGCAGGTTGGCCTCGGCGGCCCGCAGCGCGCCGATGGCCAATGACGCGATGCAGCAACGTTCCCCAAGCCGATGGCGAGGTTGCTCTTGTTGCCCAGCTTTTCACGATGGCGTTTGCCTGCTCAAACAGCGGCACGGCGCGGCGGGGCTGGCCGCTGAGGCTGTAGGAGTTCGCCAGTGCGTTCAGCGTCCAGGCTTGGTCGCTCTCGTCTTTCAGTCGCGGCGGACGGTCTTCGCCGTCGGGGAAGAGAGCGCGCAGCAGGTCAATCTGCAACTGGTAGGCACCGAGCTGGTAGTAGGTGGCCTTGTGGATGCGGTCGCGGAAGAGCTCGCAAGCCTCGTCATACTGCCCGGCGCGGACGGTGTGGTGGTAGAGTTCGATCACCGGGGCCAGGTCTTCCAGGCGCGTCACCTTCTGCGGTTCGGGCACGGCGGCGAAGTAATCGCGCAGGCGGGTGTGAGCAGCGGCGCGGTCGGGCGCGGTCAGCCGGTCGTAGGCATAGCGGCGGACGATCGGGTGCAGGTCGAATCGGCCCTCCCTGGTGTCGTGGTGCAAGAGCCCTCGCCCGATCAAGTCCCGGAGGTCGGAATCGAGCGTGGCTCCACCGCCGGGCGTCTCCGCCAGCGCCTTGAGCGCGTCGTAGCTCACCGGGCTGCGGAAGCAGGCGATGCGGCCGAGCAATGCCTGGCGGGGCGGAGTGAGGCTGTCGTAGGCAGCTTCCAGCACGTGATGCTGGCGCTGGACCAGGTCGCCGCTCACGTCCAGCCGCTGCGCGGCGGCGATGTCGCCGGGTTGCTGGAAGTCGCCCACGATCAGGCCGGCCAGCAAGCGCAGGCTGAGGGGATGGTAGCCGTAAGGCTCGCAGGCCTGCTCGATCTCGGTGTGCGTGCCGCGGATGCCCTGGGCGCGGAAGAACTCCACGGCGTCGGCGGGGGCCATCTGCCTCAGGACCTCCTCGCGGGCGCCTTGGAGCAACCCTCCGCCCTTGGCTTCCACCGCCCGTGGCGTGAGCCGGGTCGTGAGCAGCACCTTGGCGCGGATGCCCGGCAGCAGGCTGGCGGTGCGGAGGAAGACTTCTGCCAGCGGGGAGATGCAATCGCGCTCGTTGGTTTCGGACCTGGCTGCGTCATCGCCCTGGTAGGCCGCGTCCAGTCCCCCAAAGGCGCGGAGGGCGCGCTCGAAGCCGTCCAGGACGAGCAGCATGCCGGGCTGATGGAGCATTTGAAGGAGCGTGTCCAGTTGCTCGCGGGCCGGGAGTGACTGCGCCTTGATCTGCTTGCCGAGAGGTATTGCACTGTGCTGGCCAGGAAGTTGTCGAAGCTGGCGTCGCCTTCGTAGAAGCTCCACCAGACGACGCGCGGCCAGGCGGCGGGGTCCAAGTCGTGCAGCAGCCAGTGCCAGACCAGTGCGCTCTTGCCGAAGCCCCCCAGCGCGCGGAGGACCAGAAGCGGATGCGGGGCGTCCGCCGCCAGCCAGGTGGAGAGCATCTCGCGCTCGGCGAGGCGTCCGGTGAAGTTCGGGGGCATGGGATAGGGATGGGCCAGGAACCAGTCGTCGCGCTGCGGCTGTGCCGGCGGGGTTGGTTCCGGCGGTGCGCCCAGCGCGGTGAGAAGCTGCCGCCAGGCGAGGTCGAGGTCCGCGCCGTCGGTGAAGTCAACGTGCGTGAGGGCGCCGATGCGGAGGGGCTTCTCACACTCGGCCTTAAGCAGCGGGATGAGCCGGAGGTCGCGATTGGCCGGACTGAGGGTCTGGGCCATAATGTTCTCGATCTCGGCCCATTCGCTCTCGATGTACTCCGGCGTGAGAACGACGAGCGTCTTGCGGCACCTCACGACGGCACGTTCCATTTCCTTGATGCTGGGCGCGCCGCGGGTGAAGTCGCGGAAGTCGATGCAGGCCCGCAGGCCGGCCTTTTCGATGCGATTGAGCAGTTCCCCTCGCACCCACTGCTTATTGCGGTGGCTGTACGAGATGAAGACGTCGTAGTCGTACGTCGCTGGTTCAGGCATACGCTTGCCGATCCGCTGTCTGTCAGACGGAACATCCGCGGGCGATTCCCCGGCCGGCCTTCCCGCGATCAGTCCCTCGCCACACCAATGCAAGCATAACCGCCGCTCCTCTCGACGCAAGTCTTTCACGGCCGGATTGGATTTCGACGCGACCCAGCTCGGCGCTCAAGGCGCTACCCGGTTCTGATTCTTGAGCTGGAGTGCCCGCTGGAGGAGGGTGGGATCGAGCGTGAGTGGCTTGCGGGGTTTCTTCGTCGTCGTCTCCGGCGCGACCGGATCGTCGGAATCCGCGGCTGGACCGTTCCCTGCGGCTTCGGCTGTCCCCGAAGCTTGTGTGCCTTGCTGACTCGTACCCTGATTCCTGGGGCGGGTGCCGTCGGCAGGCTGGGTTTGGGGTGGCGTGGTCACTGCTTGCGATTTCACTGACGAGGGTACTTTCGTTTCGCCGCCACCGAGCTTTGGTTTCGAACCGCCAACCGCGAAGGGTATGGGGAACTCGTCGGGATCGGCCGCGGTCTCCGGGACGATCCCCTGGCCCGGGACAGCGCGCATGGGTGGCAGGGTCTTGGTCTCGACGGGCCCCGTCACAAACCGGCGCGTCACGCCTACCGTCTCGGACGCACTGGCAGTCCGACCGCGCTGGCTGGCAAAACTCTCTCCCGAGTCCGCCACGGGAGACGCGAACCTGGCCGGCACAACCCCCTCGGTGATGGGGGTCGCCTGGAGATTCTTGGCCCAGGTCGCCAGGATCTGGTAAGCCTTATCGTTCGAGCCCTGAAAGATGGGACGGGTGTTGGGGCCGCGCCCGTGCGGCCGCAGCGAGCTCGAGAGGAGCTCGCTCCGCGTCGGGTTCTCACGATCGATCAGCCGGAGCGTCGCATCGAGGTTGGCCCGCAAGGCCTCCGGGGTCCGGTCGACCCGGCTCTTGATCTGAACGAGCTGAAACGTGCCATCGGAGCGCTCGTTGTGGCATCGAGCACAGTAGGTCTGGAGCACGGGATGGACGTACCGGTTGAACTCGTCGGCTCGCTTCACTGCCTGCGCAGGAGGCAAGTCGAAGATGACCGGAAGCCCCGAGATTCCCATCCCGCGTCGTGCGCCTGAAATGACCGATGCATCGAGCATACCGGGTCGATCGCCCGCGACCGGCTGCACCTGCTCTCCACTCGTCTGCCGGACGCCGGGATCCCGCGTCCGGTTGCTCAGGCGAACGTCCGCCTGATCGAGCGACACGAGCATCGCCTTGGCCTGGCCGTGCTTGGGGTTTCGTTCCAGGATCGCCTCGAGCTGCTGTCTTGCCTCTGGCACCATCTTCTGTTCCAGGCACCAGCGGGCGAGCTTGATCCGTTCCTGGAAGTCGTCCTCCGGCAACTGCTCGAGCTTGTACTTGTAAACCTCTTGCATCGAGGGGAAGACTTTCTCGATCCGTTTCTTGGGGAACCTCATGGCGCCGATCGGCTGGGTCACGATGATCATCCCGTCCTCTTCGGACAGCACGCCCTTGATGATTCGCCCATCATTCAGGAGCACGAACTCGGTCTTCTTCCCGGTTAGTGTGGCGGGTTCTTCCCCCTGAGGGGGCGAGATGGCTGCGGGGACGGGTGCATCCTCGATATCTTGACCTGGCACGGCCCACCCGGCGAGACCGAGCATGGAAAGTGCGACGATCGGGCGTAGAATTCTGGGCGTGTCCATAGGCCGTTCGACCCTATCTTGCCGCGAGAGTGGGAAATGGCCCCGGCGGTCGAGTCCGTGTTTTTGCGGGAAATGGTGGCGGGACCCTAGTCCAGTCTCTAAAATTCGTCAAGGCGAACCCTGGGCATGGGGCGTGGCCCTGCGAGGCATGCGGTTTGCGGCACCATGGATGCGGAATGGTCATGGAATCTTCGGGAACCTCCCCGCTGCTGGAATCCCTGCTGGGTAAGATCGTGGTCGTCGACCTGATCTCGACCTACGTCTGTCTCGGAACGCTCGCCGGCTGCGATCACCAGTTTCTCGACCTCCACGACGCCGACCTGCATGATTTTCGCGATAGCCCCGCCACCCGCGAGGTTTACGTCCACGATTCCGTACGGCTCGGAATCAGGCGCAACCGGGCGCGCGTGCTGATCCGCCGCGAGGAGGTCGTGGCCATCACCCGCTTCGACGACATCTCCACCTTCTGACCCCGGCGCGGCGGAACCACCGAACACACGCGAAAATCCGTCGTATGCCTTGATGACAATCGAACAGAGTCCGCGAATACTTCTCTGCAATGAGATTCCGGACAGTCAGCCAGCAACGACCGCATTGGAGGCGTGATTGATTGGATTTACAATGAGCCTTCAGGCCTCGGCTCGAGAAACGGATCGACTCGTTCGCAAGGACTCTAATTCCATGTTGAGAAACCGATGGATGTCTGCGTTGCCCCTGCTTGTGCTGACGGCACTCGCCGTTCCTCAGCTCGGGGCTGCCGAAATCCGTGACCGCGCCGGGATGTTCAGCGCGGAGGCTGTGAGGAAAGCTCAGGCGGTGTTCGACCGGAGCGAGCGAAGGACAAGCGTCCCCGTCGTGATCGAGACCATCCCTGCGATCCCCGGCCTCGAGCGGGGCGCATCATCAGTCGAGAAGCGACGAGCCATCGAGGCGCTCGCCGAGAAGAGAGCCAAGGAGATCGGATACGAGGGAGTCTATCTTCTGATCTCCAAGGATGACCAAGTGTTCTCGGAACTACTGGTGCGCGAGCGTTATGCGTCGCTGTTGCCGCGCGAGCGGCGGCGGGCTGTCCGTGATGCACTCGTCGGCGAATTCAAGAACAGTCACTTCGACGCCGGGCTTGTGAAGGCTGCGGCCATCCTTGCGGAATCGCTGTCGGAAGCCCCCGTGGCGGCGCCTCGGCGAGCGGTCCCCGCTGTCCAGGCAGAGCGGCATGGGGATGCCGGGAAATTTGGCCTGGGAACCCTGCTGGCAATCGGCCTGGGCATCTTTGGAGTGCTCGTGCTGCTCAGGGTCCTGGGTGGGCTCTTTGGCCGCGGCGGAGGGTATCCCGCGCAAATGGGGATGGGCGGAATCCGTCCCGGCATGGGGCCCGGCCCTGGCCCTGGCTATGGGGCTCCCGGATACGGTTACGGCGGCCCTCGCGGCGGGGGCTTCTTCTCTGGCATGCTCGGCGGGCTTGGCGGAGCTCTTGCCGGTAACTGGCTTTATGACCAGTTTTCGGGACACCACGCCGGAGCCGGACACGTTGACGCAGGCTCCTATGCCTCCAGCGAGGCCGCGGAACACCAGGACCGCGGCGGCGATGCGTTCGTCGGAGGGGATGACGACGGCGGCCAGGGAACGTCCTGGAGCGACCCAGCCGGAGATGCCGGCGGCGACTGGGGCGGCGGCGACGGCGGCGGCGATTGGGGCGGTGGCGGCGACTGGGGCGGAGGTGATTGGGGCGGTGGCGGCGGTGACGGTGGAGGCTGGTGATCGACTCCTCTCCCGGGCCTCGCTCGTCATCGGACCTGGGAAAGACTTGCGTGAGACAATTACCAGCAGCGTCGATCATGTGGCGGCCGGGGCCTCCGCGAAGGCCCCGGCCGCTTCTGTGTCGAGATGGTTCGCCCAGCACCATCATCAGAGCGACTTGAACTTGATGTTCTTGAACCAGCAATCACTGCCATGATCCTGGAACCCGAAGTAGCCGGTGCGAGGCAGCTTGCCGATCGCGACGTTCGTGAACTTGTGGCTCGAACCATCCGGGCGCTTACCCGGAGTGTTCCACTCGTCGAGATTGATGCTCGTCACCTCCACTCCGTTGAGAGTCACGGTCATCATCGGTCCCTTGGCAGTGATGGTCATGTGATTCCATTCCCCTGCCGGCTTCTGGGCGTTTGTCTTGGGCGCCACCAGGTCGTAAAAAGCACCGGGATCGTGCATGTCCGAGCCCGTGGTGTCATCGAGTGCAATCTCGATCCCCGTATTCACCGGGTCATTCAGATCGCTGGTGCGCACGAACACGCCTGAGTTGCATCCTCGTGTCAGCTTGTAATCGAAATCGAGAACGAAATCTCCCGCCTTCTGATCGTGGACGACGAGGTAGCTCCCTGTGCCGTGGGGGTTGAGGCCGTCCGGCTGGACGAAGGCCTTGGCCAGCGGCTTCTGGTCACAGAGCATCCAGCCCTTGCCGCTCTCCCCATCGAAGATCGAGTGCAAACCCTGATCATCCGCGCCGAGAAGCACAGTGAGAGTCAGACCGGCCAGGCCGAGACGGAGACACTTGCTGAAGTTAATGCGCATCGCATGGGTCCTCGGATCGCAACAGCGGGCAGCACGGCGCCGCCACCCCTTTGCGGCGGACCGTGTTCCGGTTACCTTACCATGCGGCGAACCAAGATCCACCCTCCGACCCTCCAGGTGTTCTCCCGCTTCGCCGCCGCGCAGAGATCCTGGACGACCCTGCGATCGCTGGACCGAACATGGACCGTATCCTGCAAAGAAGAGAGAGCTTACGTCAGAATCTCACGGCCGGTGATCTTGATGCCCTGCTGGTCAGTTCGCCCACGAACGTCTCTTACCTGACCGGCTTCACCGGAGATTCCTCGGTTCTGCTCGTCGGGCGGCAGAACGATCTCATCCTCTCCGACGGCCGCTTCACGACGCAGCTCCAGCAGGAATGCCCGGGACTGGAGGCCTGCATCCGGCCCAGCAGGCCAGACGATGAGTCAGGCGATTGTCCAGGCTGCGGGGGCCATGGGAATCGGGCGGCTGGGGTTCGAGGCAAGCGTCCTGAGTGTGGCCGAGTTTGAGACAATCCGCGAGGCCATGGCCGCGTGTGAGCTTGGTCCCGACGGCGGAGCGGGTCGAGGTCCTGCGACAGATCAAGGACGAGCGAGGAGATCGCGGCGATCCGGGAAGCGATCGCGTTTGCCGAGAAGGCATTCCAGATGCTCCTGCCCGAGGTCCGGGAGGGGGTCACCGAGAAGGAAGTCGCCGACTTGCTGGAGGCGAACATGCGGCGGTGCGGTGCGACCGGTGCGAGCTTTCCGCCGATCGTCGCGGTCGGGAGTCCGCTCGGCCTTGCCTCACGCACGACCGACCGACACGATCCGGATCGGCGATGACCATTTCGTCCTCCTCGACTGGGGAGCGACCGGCCGGCCCTACAAAAGTGACTTGACTCGAGTTGTGGTCACCGGTAAGGTCACACCAGAATTTGAGAAAGTCTACCGAACCGTCCTGGCGGCTCAGGAGCGAGCGATCGCGGCGATCCGCCCCGGCGTACGTGCCCGTGACGTCGATGCCGAAGCCCGCTCCGTCATCGAGCAAGCGGGTTTCGGCCGTTTTTTTGACCACGGTCTCGGCCACGGACTGGGCATGGAAATTCACGAGGCGCCTCGGCTCCGCAAGGAATCCGAGACCATCCTGCAGCCGGGCATGATCGTCACTGTCGAGCCAGGCATCTACCTTCCCGATTGGGGCGGTATCCGCATCGAGGACGATGTCCTGGTGACCTCCGACGGCTGCGAGGTCCTGACCCACCTGCCCAGGACCCTGGATTCGGTTCGTCTTTGACCTGAATCACTCCATCGATCATCCGCAAGGATCATCGCTGTCCCGGCTGGCGGGGCAGGGGACGTAGACCAGATGTCCGTCGATCGATTCAAGAGCCTCCCGGTGCTGGCCCGGGAACCATCGGCCAGACAAGTGTCAGGCGGTTGCCGCGAAGCGGAGTGAAGGCATGGCGGAGAACGCCCCCGATTCCAGTGACCCACTGGACGTTCAGCGAATCCACTACCTGGTCCGCCTGATGAAGCGCTACGATCTGACCGACCTGAACATCAGTGACGGTCATGTCCAGATCCGGCTCAAGCGGCGCGGACCGGAGTCCGCGGCTCCCTCTTCACCTGGCCCGCGACCCTTCCCTGCGGCCGCGACCGCACCCGGTATCCCGCGGCCGCTCCTGCCGGCGGGGCCGTTGCCCGCTCGAACCGAGGCCGCCGCGCGGCCGGCCCCCCGACGATCGTCATCAAGAGCCCCATGGTCGGCACCTACTATGCCTCGAGCGCCCCGGATGCTCGCTCCGTTTGTAACGGTCGGCTCCGTCGTCCAGCCGGACACCACCGTCTGTATCATCGAGGCCATGAAGGTCTTCACCGATATCCCGGCGGGGGTCTCGGGCACGATCGCCGAGATCCTGGTCAAGAACGGACAGGCCGTCGAATTCGATCAGCCCATGTTTCGGGTGATTCCGGCTTGATCGCAGTCGCGGCCTGCATGCGCCGGCGGGAAGCGCAGAAGCCCGGACGCCTGGCGAGATGCCCCGGCACTGACCGGAGCCTTGACGCCCGCCGGTCGATCCCTGCATCGACCTGGTACTCCGGAAGCATTGATAAAATTCCACAAATGAGGTGATGGTCTCTCGATGTTTCAACGGATCCTGGTGGCGAACCGTGGTGAGATCGCGCTGCGAGTGATTCGGGCCTGCAAGGAGCTGGGCATCGAGGTGGTCGCGGTCTATTCCCAGGCCGACCGCGACGCCCCTTACCTGGAGCTTGCCGATCGCGCCATCTGCATCGGCAAGGCCCCCAGCACCGACAGCTATCTGAACATTCCCCGGCTGATCGCGGCTGCCGAGGTGGCCGACGTGCAGGCGATTCACCCCGGCTACGGCTTCTTGAGCGAGAACCCCCAGTTCGCCGAGATCTGCCGGAGCTGCAACTTCGAGTTCATCGGGCCGCCCCACGAGGCGATCCGCAAGATGGGCCTGAAGACCGAAGCCAAGCAGATCGCCGCCGCGGCCAAGGTGGCCTGCGTGCCCGGGTCCGAGGGAGCCGTTGCCAGCGATGCCGAGGCGCTGGGCCTTGCCCGTTCGATCGGGTTCCCCGTCCTGATCAAGGCGGCCGCGGGAGGGGGCGGGCAAGGGCATGCGAGTGTGCCGCGACGAGGCCAACCTCGCAAGCGCACTGCAAACGGCTCGCAATGAGGCCGCGGCTGCGTTCAAGAACTCGAGCATCTATCTCGAGAAGTTCATCGATCGCCCGCGCCACGTCGAGGTTCAGATCCTGGCCGATTCCCATGGCAACGTGCTGCACTGCTGGGACCGCGACTGCTCGCTCCAGCGTCGACACCAGAAGCTGGTCGAGGAGGCGACCGCCCCCACGCTGCCCCTGGAAGTCCGGTCCGAAATCGGCCAGGCCGCCGTCCGGCTGGCCCGGACCGTTGGCTACGTCAACGCGGGAACCTGTGAGTTCCTTGTCGACGCCGACAATCGGTTTTACTTCATCGAGGTCAACGCCCGGATTCAGGTCGAGCATCCCGTCACCGAGATGGTCACCGGCATCGACCTGGTCCAGCAGCAGATCCGGATCGCCGCGGGCGAGCCCCTGCCGTATCGCCAGGAAGACATCGTCACCCGCGGCCACGCGATCGAGTGCCGGATCAACTCCGAGGACCCGGACAACGATTTTCGCCCCTCTCCCGGCCGGATCACCGCGCTCCGGATTCCCGGCGGCCCTGGCGTGCGCTGGGACTCGCACGTGCAGGTCGGGTATACCGTGCCACCCAATTATGACTCCCTGCTGGGCAAGCTGATCGTCCATGCCGCAACCCGGCTTGAGGCCATCGCCAGGATGCGCCGGGCACTTGATGAACTTGTCGTCGAGGGCGTCAAGACGACGATTCCGCTGCATCGCAAGGCATTTCGCAACAAGGATTTCATCGACGGGCGGGTGGACACGACGTGGGTCGAGCGCGTGCTCATTCCCCAGGCCCAATCATTGAGCTGCAGTGCGAGATCTCGATCCGTGATGGCTCGCGGAGGGGACTGTCTCAAGGCTCCCGGTTGCATTGGCCGTCCCCTGGTTCTTCTTGGTAGGTTCAGGAAAGGTCCTTCTGACCGGGTCTTGCATCCGCGTTGGCGGAAGACACAAGAGCCGGCAATCGCCTGCGGCAGGCCAGCCGTTCCGCACATTTTTCCTATCGGACTTGCTTTATGAACGTCGGTCTGCTCACGGGTGGCGGGGATTGTCCGGGGCTGAACGCAGTGATCCGCGCCGTGGTCCGACGGATCTCCATCGCGGGTGGGCAGCTGCGTGGGAATCATCGAGGGCTGGCGCGGCCTGGTCCGCAACCTGACCACCTCGCTGTCGGTCGAGGTGACCGACGACATCATCGGCCTCGGGGGGACCATCCTCGGTTCGTCCAGGACCAATCCTTACAAGAACCCCGAGACCGACCTGATCGCCTTCCGCAAGAACTTCGGCGGCTCTCGGACTGGATGCGCTGGTCGTGATTGGCGGCGACGACACCCTGGGAGTCGCCGTCCGCCTCTACAACGACTTTCAACTGCCCGTTGTCGGCATTCCCAAAACCATCGACAATGATCTGGCCCTCGCCGATTTCTCCTTCGGCTTCGACACCGCCATCAACGTGGTCACCGAAGCCGTCGATCGACTTCGCACGACCGCCGAGAGCCACCGCCGCATCATGGTCGTCGAGACGATGGGCCGGAACTCCGGCTGGATCGCCTGCTTCGCAGGCATGGCCGTCGGGGCTGACTACATTCTCGTCCCGGAGGTACCCATTGATCTGCCCCACCTGATCGGCGTGCTCACCCGGCGGCGGAAGGCCGGCAAGAAATGCGGCCTCGTGATCGTCGCCGAAGGAGCCCGAGTTCCCCGACCAGGAACCACTGGCACTCGACCTTCCTCCCGATCCTTTCGGCAACCTCCGGCTGGGCGGCATCGCCGGAGTCATCGCCGAGGCGATCAAGGAACAGACCGGGATCGAGACCCGCAGCGTCGTCCTCGGGTACCTGCAGCGCGGCGGAGCTCCCACTGCCCTCGACCGCGTGCTCGCAACCCGCCTGGGCCTCGCCGCCAGCCAGCTCGTGCTCCAGCATCGATTCGGCACCGTCGTGACCTTCCAGGGAGGACGGATCATCGATTCCGCGCTGACACCAGACGCCATCGCCACCCGATCTCTCGATCTCTCCTACTACGACGAAGCGGCCGCCTTCTTTTATTGAGCTCGCGGTCGATCGAAATCGTGCGAACCTCGCCTTTCGTCGACTCTCTTCCACGAATCGCTTTCCTCGTTGCCCATCTTCTCCGACTGCCAGGGTCAGACAGCTGCAGACGTCCCCGTCCTGAAAAAACCGGTTTTTTTCGTGAAAAGAGGCTCAGGGATTTGACCGGGGACGAGCGTTGATACGATTAATTTACCTTCAGTCACCGAGACTCGATCACGACGGCCGGGGTGAGATGCCAGCAGGCAGCTTGCACCGGCCGATGGTATCGGCGAGACCCGGTGAACAAGCGGTGAGGCAGCGGCGTAAGAATGATGACGTCGTGGTTTGGGCTCTTTGACAATTCGGTTGATTGCACTCGTCAGCCAGAAAACGAGAAAGCAAGCAAGAACGAGATGGATGAGGCAATCATCCGTCGCGTTGTGAGGAACCCTTGAGGGAAGCCGGCGTGCGAGCCGCCATCCGGGGCGCCGCGGTCTCCGTGGTCCGGAGGCCGCAAAAGCGGCGGGATGGCCTGCACAGGACCGGCAGCAAGCAGGGGGCCAGGGGACCTTCAAGGTTCCACGGTCGTCGGCTTGATGCGACCAGTTGTTTTCCTCAACCTTTCGAGGTGAGGGCTGATCGGGAGACGGCCGCGAGGCCGAACTTCGGGTCGACATCATTGTGAAGGGTTTGATCCTGGCTCAGAATGAACGTTGGCGGCGTGGATTAGGCATGCAAGTCGAACGGGCCTGGTTTTCGGATCAGGTCAGTGGCGCAAGGGTGAGTAAGGCGACGGTAACCAACCCCATGGTTGGGTATAGCCGCGGGAAACTGCGGGTAATCCCCAGCGATGTAAGATGCCGGCATCGGTGTTTTATCAAAGCTTTGGCGCCGTGGGACGGGCCGTCGTGGTATTAGGTTGTTGGCGGGGTAACGGCCCACCAAGCCGATGATGCCTACCGGGCGTGCGAGCGTGGCCCGGCACACTGGGACTGAGACACTGCCCAGACTCCTACGGGAGGCTGCAGTCGAGAATCTTCGGCAATGGGCGCAAGCCTGACCGAGCGACGCCGCGTGGAGGATGAAGGCCTTCGGGTTGTAAACTCCTGTCGAGGGGGAGGAAGGGGAAACCTTGACCGATCCCTGGAGGAAGCACGGGCTAAGTTCGTGCCAGCAGCCGCGGTAAGACGAACCGTGCGAACGTTATTCGGAATCACTGGGCTTAAAGCGCGTGTAGGCGGATGGGAACGTCGGATACTGAAAGCCCCCGGCTCAACCGGGGAAGTGGTGCCGAAACGACCTGTCTGGAGGGACGTAGGGGGATCTGGAACTTCCGGTGGAGCGGTGAAATGCGTTGAGATCGGAAGGAACGCCCGTGGCGAAAGCGAGGTCCTGGACGTCTGCTGACGCTGAGACGCGAAAGCTAGGGGAGCAAACGGGATTAGATACCCCGGTAGTCCTAGCCGTAAACGATGGGCACTGGGTAGGGGGCTCGCCGATGGGCTCTCTGCCGTAGCGAAAGCGTGAAGTGCCCCGCCTGGGGAGTATGGTCGCAAGGCTGAAACTCAAAGGAATTGACGGGGGCTCACACAAGCGGTGGAGCATGTGGCTTAATTCGAGGCTACGCGAAGAACCTTATCCTGGGCTTGACATGCAGGGATTAGGCGGCGGAAACGCCGCTGACGCCGCAAGGTGGAACCTGCACAGGTGCTGCATGGCTGTCGTCAGCTCGTGCCGTGAGGTGTTGGGTTAAGTCCCGTAACGAGCGAAACCCCTGTGGTCAGTTGCCAGCGCGTCAAGGCGGGGACTCTGATCAGACCGCCGGCGTCAAGCCGGAGGAAGGCGGGGACGACGTCAAGTCATCATGGCCCTTATGCCCAGGGCTGCACACGTGCTACAATGGAGCGGACAAAGCGTCGCCAGGCCGCAAGGCCGAGCTAATCGCAAAAATCGCTCCTCAGTTCGGATTGCGGGCTGCAACTCGCCCGCATGAAGCTGGAATCGCTAGTAATCGCGGATCAGCACTGCCGCGGTGAATGTGTTCCTGAGCCTTGTACACACCGCCCGTCAAGCCACCAAAGCGGGGGGCATCCGAAGTCGTCGGAGCCGCAAGGCAGGCGCCGAAGATGAAACCCGTGATGGGGACTAAGTCGTAACAAGGTAACCGTAGGGGAACCTGCGGTTGGATCACCTCCTTTCTAAGGATCACTTAGAAAACCGGGCCTGAGAGTTCACCCGGGAGCGTCGCCGCCAGGCTGCACTCCCGAACTCGAGAAGGCCACATCGGCACCATCCCGCAACCCGGGATGGCGGCACTCACGCCGGCTCCCCTTGAGGGTTCTCTGAATCTGGGAGGCGAGACTCCCGTCGGGTTGTTCACACGATCAACTCGGCGGACCACCCTTCGGGCGGTGCCTCCTCGCCCTCCCGTTGGATCGCGATGACGTGCAATCAACCGAATATCCCCTTGCCTCTGGGCGCGGGGCGGGGCCGGCAACTGACGGCCTCGCCCCCTGGCCAGAAGCGTGTGCCAGGAGCGGCGGAGCGATCCGCCTGCGTGTTCTCTGACAATTCGGTGGTTGGTCACACACGAATCAACCGAGGTCGTGAAGAACGGTCCTGGTGGGACAAGATTCCCATCTTGTCACTCCTGAGGTCCATTCTTCAGCGACTCTGGAATTCACACACACCCGCGTGATCCCAAGCGTCGGCGTAAGCCGGCCGGCAGGTTACGCGAGGGTGAGTGGCACTCTCCATTAGAACAGTTTCACGGCTTCAGCCGAGCGATCGGCTGAGGTCCTTGAAGAAAAACGAACCCTTACGGATCGAAAAGATTGGTCCGGGACCGGCCGTCGCGTCGCGAGACGCCAGGGCTGGCTGACCCGGACCCAAGTGAGCCCGCCGCATCGTTGCGTGGCTCTTACCCAAAGGCGCGGAGGTCCGATCGGCGTGGTCAAGCTCCTAAGGGCACGGGGGGGATGCCTAGGCGTCATCAGGATTCGGGCGTGGAAGGCTGCGAAAAGTCCGGGGGAGCTGCCCAACGAGCGTCGATCCCGGAATGCCCGAGGAGACCCAGGGAACTGAAACATCTCAGTACCTGGAGGAGCAGAAATCAACCGAGACTCCCTCAGTAGCGGCGAGCGAACGGGGACTAGCCCAAACCAGGCGGGATACCGCCTGGGGTCGAGGGGCCGGTGACCTGGAATGAGCGGCAGCGAGCCGAAGTCCTTTGGAAAATGGCACCAGAGCGGGTGACAGTCCCGTAGGCGCAGCGACCGTTCTCCGAACCGGTACCCAAGTAGGGTCGGGCACGGGAAACCCGGCCTGAATTCGCGGGGACCATCCTGCAAGGCTAAGTACTCGATGACGACCGATAGCGAACCCAGTAGGGCGACCGAACGGTGGGAAGAACCCCGATCAGGGGAGGAGACTGAACCTGAAACCCCGTGCCTACAAGCGGTGGAAGGGCATTGGCGCAAGCCAGCCTGACCGCGTGCCTTTTGCATAATGATCCGGCGAGTTACCGTGTCCGGCCAGGTTAACCCCTTCAGGGGGGGAGCCGTAGCGAAAGCGAGTCTGAAATGGGCGAATCAGTCGGGCGTGGTAGACGCGAAACCAGGTGAACTACCCATGGGCAGGTTGAAGCGGCCTTAACCGGCCGTGGAGGACCGAACCCACCAGTGTTGAAAAACTGGGGGAGGACCCGTGGGGAGGAGTGAAAGTCTTATCAAACCTGGAGATAGCTCGTTCTCTCCGAAATGGCTTTAGGGCCAGCCTCGGGACGTAGCAAGCGGGGGTAGAGCGACGGAATCCGCCCGGGGGCCTTCCCGGCTACCCGTCGGAACCCAACTCCGAATACCGCGTGCCGGACCCCGGGAGTCAGAGTGTGGGGGATAAGCTTCATGCTCGAGAGGGAAACAACCCAGACCGCCGACCAAGGCCCCCAAAGCGACGCTCAGTGGTAAAGGAAGTGGGATCGCCGTGACAGCCGGGATGTTGGCTTAGAAGCAGCCACCATTTCAAAAGTGCGTAACAGCTTACCGGTCGAGCCATCCTGCGCCGAAAATGACGGGGACTAAGCGTCGTGCCGCAGTCGCGGACTCGCAAGAGTGGTAGGAGAGCGTCGACGACCGCAGCGAAGCGGCACGGGTAACGAGCCGTGGAGCGTCGTCGAGTGCGCATGCCGGAACGAGTAACGACAAGACGGGTGGGAAGCCCGTCCGCCGAAAGCACAAGGTTTCCTGGGGAAGGTCAATCCGCCCAGGGTCAGTCGGGACCTAAGGCGAGGCCCAAGGGCGTAGCCGATGGACAGGCGGTTAATATTCCGCCACCCGCGTGAGAAGGGTGAACCGACGGGGGACGCCGCAAGAACTTGGATCGGGGTGATAGACGCCCCCGTGCCGCAAGGCCGACAGCATTCGATCTGGAAGTCCAAGAGCATTGTGGCCGCGAAAAGCCCGTCGGGGACGACTCGCCGGCCCGTACCGCAATCCGACACAGGTGTGCTAGGCGAGAATCCGAAGGCGTTCGGGAGAACCCTCGTGAAGGAACTCGGCAAAATGACCCCGTACCCTCGGTACAAGGGGTGCTCCCTCGCAAGGGGGAGCCGCAGAGAATCGGCTCTAGCGACTGTTTATCAAAAACACAGGACTCTGCCAACTCGCAAGAGGACGTATAGAGTCTGACGCCTGCTCGGTGTCGGTAGGTTAAGGAAGGCGATCAGCGGAAGCGAAGTTGCCGACCGAAGCCCCGATAAACGGCGGCCGTAACTATGACGGTCCTAAGGTAGCGAAGTTCCTTGTCGGGTAAGTTCCGACCTGCATGAATGGCGTAACGACTGGAGCACTGTCTCCACGAGGGACCCGGTGAAACTGTAGTCGTGGTGAAGATGCCACGTACCCGCGGTTAGACGGAAAGACCCCGTGAACCTTTACTGCAGGTTGGCACTGGTCCAATGCTCGTTCTGTGTAGGATAGGTGGGAGGCTTTGATCCGGCGGCGCCAGCCGTCGGGGAGCCAGCGGTGAAATACCACCCTGAATGATCGTTGGTCCTCACCGGTCCGTAGCCCGGATCGGGACCGTGCTCATCGGGCAGTTTGACTGGGGCGGTCTCCTCCCAAAGAGTAACGGAGGAGCGCCATGGTACCCTCGGCCCGGTCGGCAATCGGGCAACAGGAGCGCAAACGTAGAAGGGTGCCTGACTGCGAGACGGATGTGTCGAGCAGAGACGAAAGTCGGCGTTAGTGATCCGGCGGTGCTGGATGGAAAGGCCGTCGCTCAACAGATAAAAGGTACTCCGGGGATAACAGGCTGATCTCCCCCGAGCGTCCCTAGCGGCGGGGAGGTTTGGCACCTCGATGTCGGCTCATCGCATCCTGGGGCTGGAGAAGGTCCCAAGGGTTTGGCTGTTCGCCAATGAAAGCGGTACGCGAGCTGGGTTCAGACCGTCGTGAGACAGGTCGGTCCCTATCTGCCGTGGGCGTAGGAAACTTGAGGAGAGTCTCCCCTAGTACGAGAGGATTGGGGAGGACCGACCTCTGGTGTGCCGGCTGTCCTGCTCAGGGCATCGCCGGGTAGCCAGGTCGGGACAGGATAAGCGCTGAAGGCATCTAAGCGCGAAGCCCCCTCCGAGATGAGGTTTCCCGCAGCAAATGCTGCATAGGCTCCTGGAAGACGACCAGGTCGATAGGCCGGGCGTGCACGGCGGGTGACCGCCTCAGCCGACCGGTCCTAACAGCCAAGCAGCTTGACCACCCCGATCGGCTCTCCGCCCCCAGGGCGTAGAGTGAACCGATCATGGTGGCCTCACCGAACCGATCCGAATGACATCTGGAATAGGACATAGGGCAGATTCCAGATGACAAAGGGTTCGTTTGCTGTTCTAGAAAGACGTGCCACTTCTTCTTCTGGTGTGGCGTGAACGACGCGTCGTTGTGACCGACCACCGCGAAAATCGCGGCCGGCGTGGCCTGACCGCCCGCCGGCCGGTTTTCCGGCGACCATACCGGCGGGGTCACACCCGTTCCCATTCCGAACACGGCCGTTAAGCCCGCCGGGCCCATGATAGTGCAATCGCGCGAAAGTCGGTTATCGCCGGAATCTTCCAACAAAGCCGCCCTGGACCTCACCCCGAGATCCAGGGCGGCTTTTTTGCGCTGGATGCGGTGTAAATCTTGTTGTTCCCTGTCGATGAGATTGGTAGTCTCGAATCATTCGATCGAGGATGAAGACCGAAGAACCGTCGGAACGAGGGCTTGATGCCCAAGATCTTCCTCTCCTACCGGCGCGCAGGATTCGGCAGGTGTGGCCGGACGGATCTACGACCGGCTTCGGGCCCACTTCGGCGACGATGCGGTTGTCATGGACGTCGATTCCATTCCGTTCGGCGTGGATTTCCGGGAACACATCGAGTCCGAGGTAGGCCCGGTGCGACGTCTTTCTCGCCGTGATCGGGCCACACTGGGCTGGGTAAGACCGGCGATCCTGGTCGGCGTATCGACGACCCGAGAGATTTCGTCCGGATCGAGATTGAAGCGGCTCTGAAGCGGGACATCCCGGTGATCCCGGTCCTGATCGATCGTATCAGGATGCCAACCGAGGCCGACCTGCCCGCCTTCTCTCTCCCGCTGGCCTTTCGCAACGCAATCGAGGTGGACCAAGGACGAGACTTCCACGTTCATGTCGACCGACTCATCCGAGGAATTGAACTCCATTCCAGGGGGCGGAAGTCGCGACCGTCTGGGTCTGCCTCGCGGTGCCCTGCCGAAGCGACGATGGTTTTACCTGGCAGCGTTGCTCCTGCTTGCTCTCCCAGGCATCATCCTTACTCTCAAGCTAATCGGCACAGGGAGACGACGTCCCTACAAGAGTCCCAGCCGCCACAGCCGAAGAGAGTACCAATTCTGAGTACTACGACTGGCAGGCCGATTCCCCCCACCACAAGAGCCCCATGCCGCCCCAGACGCCGAGAGAGATCGAATCCAACTTCATCTACGGCCGCGGTCAAGGAGATGGCCGCGACCGCACCGGAACTAGAGCCCTACCACCGCCGAAGAGAGAGTGGACCAACTCGATCGGCATGACCTTGGTCCGCATCGAGCCCGGCTCGTTCCTGATGGGTTCGACCAAAGACCAGATCGATCAGTTGATGCGACTGTTTCCCGATTCCGACAGCGAGAGTGGTTCGACGACGAGCAACCTCAGCATCCCGTCAAGATCACTCGCCCGTTCTTCCTGGGAATTCACGAGGTCACGCAGGGCCAGTACCAGGCAGTGATGGGCGAAAATCCGAGCCATTTCAAGGGATCGGATGATCTGCCGGTGGAACAAGTTTCCTGGTTGGATGCGGTCCTGTTCTGCAACAAGCTGAGCGAGCAGGAGAAAGGACGCCGTTCTATCGTATCAACGGCACTGAGGTCACCATTGCCGGCGGAAACGGCTATCGCCTTCCGACGGAGGCCGAATGGGAGTATGCCTGCCGGGCGGGGAGCACGACCTTGTATCCCTTCGGCGATGACGCGGGCAAGCTGGGCGATCATGCCTGGTACGCGTCGCGGCAACTCCGGGGGTAATGACCCACCCGGTTGGCCAGAAGCGGCCGAACGCCTGGGGCCTGTATGATATGCTGGGGAATGTCTGGGAGTGGTGTCAGGATTGGTACGAAGACGGGTATTACAGGGCGTCTCCCCCGGCCGACCCGCCGGGTCCGTCCCAGGCCTCGTCCCGGGTCTTCCGGGGCGGTAGCTGGAACAACTACCCCAGGAGCTGCCGCCCGGCGTACCGCAACAGGTACACGCCGGGGTACCGGATCAACAACCTGGGCTTCCGCGTGGCCGCAGTCCAGGAATGAGCGGGGAACGGAGCCATCGGTGGAGAGTCGCTCAAAACGCGGTCACGACACTTCTTGCTTGACCCGCTTGCGCGAGGAAGGCTTGGCGGGCGCTGGGCTTGCGGGTTGCGGGCGGGCCGTGGCCGTTTTGGGTTTTTTCTGATTCGCGGCCGGTGCTCCCGAGGCTTTCTTCGACCCGGTGACGGCGCGCTTCGGGGCTTTCTTCGAGGCCGTTTTGGTGACGGCGTCTCGAGCCTTCGCCGGCTTCTTCGCGATCGCCGGCGACGCATCGGCGGGAGTCTCCGCCTCGGCCATCTCGATCCCGAAGACGTCCGAGAGGTCTCCGGCCGCGATGGTCTTCTTGCCGCGAGGCTTGCCCGCCTTGGCGACAGGTGCGGCGTCGACGGCCCCAGCGATCAGCTCGAGGTGATCGACCTTGCGGAGCAGGAACAGCAGCTCGGGCTTCTCGTCGAGCCGGGCGCCAATGCCGTACATGACCGCGGCGACATGCTTGCACATGCCGGCCCAGTCGGGACAGGAGCACTTCATCTCGATCTCAGCCGGCTTCGGGAAGAGACCTCCGCTACGCTGGGTCACCACGTCCATGACGCTCTTCGAGAGCCTTCCCTGCAGGAGCTCGACCAGCGAGCCGATCTGGCCCGCGCACTTTTCCTTGACGCACTTCCAGTGGGGATCGGGCAGGGTTGAGATCGTGATCTCGACCTTGTAGAGTTCGGAGCCACTGACGTGGGCCGTGATCTTGCCCGGGTGGATCTCCAGGTGCACGACCGAGCCGTTGCGTACATACGTCCGCCCGCGCGGCAGGCGGTTGGCGAAGTCGCTGTAGGACTCGAGGTTGTCACACCAGGCCTTGCCCCAGAAGGTCCTGGCGATGGTGCGGCCCTCGATGACGATCGGCGAGACAGCGAGGCCTTGCTTGCGCCGCTTCTCCATCTCGCGCTGGGCCTTTCGACGTCGCTGGGCGACGGAGACGTAAGGTTTGAAGTTGTAGTACCAACCCATCGAAGATTCCTTCCTCGTGATGTGTGTCAGGTCTCGAGGGCCTTGTGGACATCGAGGCGGACGAAATCGAGGAGTTGCGAGTCGCTCATCTCGGTGAGCAGCGTTTCGGCGCCATCGATGACATCGCCGGCAAGGCTCGACTTCTCAGCGATCATCGTATCAATCTTCTCCTCGACGGTTCCACGGCAGACGAATTTATGTACCAGGACATTCCGCAGTTGTCCAATCCTGAATGCCCGATCAGTAGCCTGGTTTTCGACCGCGGGGTTCCACCAGCGGTCGAAGTGGATGACCTGGCAGGCGGCGGTGAGGTTCAGTCCGGTACCGCCGGCCTTGAGGGAGAGGACGAAGAACGGCGGCCCGTCCTCGCGCTGAAAGCTCTCGACGAGCCGTCGCCGCTGAGCGACCGCGGTCCCGCCATGAAGCACGAGGCCGGGTCGCCCGAAGACGCCTTCGAGGAAATGTGCAAGCGGGCCGGTGATCTCCCGGAACTGGGTGAAAACGAGGGCCTTCTCCTGGCGTTCGCCCAGCTCCTCGCAGAGCGCGGCCAGGCGCTGGAACTTGCCGCTGTGCTCGGGCGAGTAATCGCCAGTGCCGACGAGCTGGGCCGGGTGGTTGCAGATCTGCTTGAGCTTCATGAGCTGGGCCAGGACGAGCCCTCTCCGCTGGATGCCGTCGGCTTCTTTCAGCTTCTCGGCCAGATCGCGTACTGCCTGTTCGTAGAGGGCAGCCTGCTCCCGGCTCAGGTTACAGAAGGCCGACATCTCGACCTTCTCGGGAAGGTCCGCGATCACTCGCTTATCGGTCTTGAGCCGGCGCAAGATGTAAGGGCCGACGAGAGTGCGGAGCGGTTGGTACGACGATCGGGCCTCCATTTGCTTGACCAGATCGGCGAACGTCTTGGCACCGCCGAGCAAGCCTGGGTTGAGAAAATCGAACAGCGACCAGAGATCGGACAGACGATTCTCGACCGGTGTGCCCGTCATCGCGACACGGGCCGTCGACTTGAGCTCCTTGACCGTCCGCGATTGCCGCGTGCCCGAGTTCTTGATCGCCTGGGCTTCATCGAGGATGACGAGGTCCCAGTCATGATCCCGCAGCCACGCTTCGCGCGATAACATGCCGTAGGTTGTGATCAACAAGTCGCGTTCTCGGACGTCTGGTCGCTTGGCCTCGTGCTGAGCGGTTGAGTTTTCCGAAGGGTGCACGATCAGGAACGAGAGCGTGGGGGCGAACCGCTCGAGCTCTGCCTTCCAGTTGGCCAGGAGCGAGGCCGGCACGACGAGGAGACTTGACTTCGCCCGGGTCGGACCGTCGGCCTCGCGGCTGGACTTGCGATGCAGCAGGAGGCCGATCACTTGCACGGTCTTTCCCAGGCCCATGTCATCGGCCAGACAAGCGCCCAGTCCCAACCCCGTGACAAACTTCAGCCAGCTCACGCCGGTTTGCTGATAGTGGCGAAGCTGGGCTCGCAGTCCGGGCGGATCAGCACCTCCAAGCGACTCGGGCGAGCGTAGCTTCCGTAGCGTTTCCTCGAGCGCGGCGCCGGCGGTCAGGCCGACCCACTCATGGTCTTGATCAGCGGATGAGGCGGCGCCTCGTTCTTTGAAGGTTCCAGAAAGGAGCCGCATCCCATCATAAAAGGACAGGCCGCTTTCGCGGGTTTCACGCTCGACCTTCTTCCAGTGCGTGAGCGCCTCGGCTAGCTTCTCGCGGTCGACCTCCACCCACTTCCCCTTGAGCGCCACCAGGCCGCCAACGGATTGGAGGAGCTGTTCGAGCTCGGACTCGGTGAGGGACTCGCCGTCCAGCGTCACGTTCACGGAGAAATCGAGCAAGGCGCTGACACTCAGCTGGCTCCCCTTGCGGGCGTCGATCTTGACATTGACCACCGGGCGAGGCGGGTGACTCGCTTTCCACCAGTCCGGCACCCGGACGACCAGTCCGCTCTCCTCGAAGACCGGGATGTCCTGAAGGAACCGATAGGCCTCGCGAGGGGTCCAGGCCAGGGGATGATAGATCTCGCCCGACTCGACCATTTCCTTCACGAGCGAGCTGCGCTCGGTCGCGCGCTGGATGGGTGTCAGGAGCGAGAGGAGGGCGGAGCGATTCTTCGCCCCGGCATACTGTTGCAGGGCCTTGCCCAGAGGCTCGTGCTGCACGCGTCCCTGGGCCGAAAGCCTGGGAATGTAGGTCGCCAGGAATGCGAAAGGGTGCTCCGGATCGCGCTTGTTCTCGGCGAGGTGAAACGTCACGCGGCCGACGAGCCGCCACTGAGGATTGAGCTGGCTCAGGTAGGATTGCACCCCACCTGCATGATGCTCGACCTCCTTGCGGACGAGCGAGTCGAGCTCCGACCACCAGGTTGCCAGAGCGTCGACGCTCAGGTATTCACTCCCCTGCATGGGTGGTGCCTGGAGGATCTGGAACGCCAAGTCCGTTTCGGATGGCTGGGGGATGGACGGGAGCGCGCCTCGCTCTCCATCCGTCGGCGTTTGACAGAGCCGCGTCAGGTAGAGCCGGGCGAAGTCGCGCGCATAGGCGAAGGGCGGAGGCAGACTGGACTGAAGATCGGTCGTCGCGAGATGCAAGAGACCGCGTGCCGGGCTCTCGGTGAAGGCCGCCTGAATGCGTTTCCCGATTGCACCGTCCAGGGCGGCCCCGCCCTGGTCAAGGACTTCGCGAACGTGGAGATGGCCCTGGGGTGTAAGAAAGAGCTCAAAGGGCATGAGTGATTCGTCGGTCCCAACCAGCGAAAGGAGTACCCAGCAAGGAATGGCCGGTTCGCCCCGGCGATGCATTATTCGCATCAACGTGCAGATCTGACAAGACCTGCAAGACCCCACGGAGTCCTGGGCGGCCGACCGGCCTGGCCGCTTCCCTTGCCATCGCGAAATCGGCCATCGAGTTCAGAAAAGCCCTGCGAGGCGAGCACTGACGACCGCTGAGCGGGCTCAACATCGAACCGGCATGCGCCTGACGGAAGTGATTCATGATTGCATCGGTTTTCTGTGATAGCGATCGGCGCGATGAACCGCGAGAATGCACGATACAATATCGATGACAGGCATCAACAACGGGAGGTTCTCCCCCCAGGCCATGAGGAGTTCTCGTCGTGAGCGTGCTCACCCCACCGAAGCCTATGACCACGGAGGAATTGCTGTCGATACCCGAAGATGGAATCGATCGAGAGCTGATCCGAGGGCAGTTGCGAGAGAGACCGATGACCAGGAGAAACCGACGGCATAGCAGCGTCGAAGCGGGCATCGCCCATATTCTTCGGGGCTGGCTCGACAGACAGCCCGAACCACGTGGCTTGGTCGTCTCAGGCGAGGCTGGATTTCGGCTCCGCCGCGATCCGGACAGCACGGTGGGAATCGACGTGGCCTACGTCTCGGCAGAGGTCGCCGCGCGAGAGCCAGAGGCGATGTACTTCGAAGGCCCTCCGGTCCTGGCGGTCGAGATCCTCTCGCCTTCAGACAAGCAGGAAGAAATCGACGAGAAGGTGGAACTGTATCTGGAGACGGGGGTCGCAGTCGTGTGGGTCGTCAATCCAAGGTTCAAGACAGTCTGTGTGTATCGTCCCGGAGCGGACCCCGAACTGTTCAGCCAGCGCCACGAACTTGCCGCAGAGCCACACCTGCCAGGCTTTCGCGTCAAGGTCGCCAGCCTCTTCGGGGCTTGATCGCCAGCGCCGCGACGTGCCGAAAGCGTCAACCCTCCGCGCGGTCGAGAATGGCCCCGTGATTTGCAGCCCTGGTCCATAGGATCGCGGAAGGAGCGAGTCCAAAGCGATCGATCATCCGGATGCGACGCTCCTTCGATCCGACTCCGAGATCGCACCGAAGGCGTAGATGGTCGGGCCCCAGGAGCTCCGGCCGGCTCCCACCAATCCCAGGCGTGTGAGTCGGAGAGGAAGCTCGTGTTGTTGATCTCGTAGATCACGCCACCCTCGGCGAGGATGCTCCAGTTCGGGTCGCGAATTCTCCGTTGAAGCTCGGCGAGGTTCTCGGGGCCGATCGATTCGACCTTGGGGTCGCGAAGCATGACCAGGCGGGGTTCGTTGTTGCAAATCGGGGGTTTTTGCCCGACGCCCCCAAACGGGGCAATCCAGGATTATGTTGCGTGCACGCAATTGGCAGTGTCGGGTCGTGGTGCAATAGGCGTAGATAATCCCCTTCAATTAATTAAGAATAGGCTAGGACGGGAGCGTTCGGTATGAGATTCAGGTCAATAGCTATAAAGCATATCGTCATGTGCATTTGTGGAGATGATCCGCTCCCATTCCCATACCGCACTGGAAAGGACTTGTCAGAATTCTTTGGAGGGCTTGGTCTTGACTTTAGGCAACAAGGACAGAGTCGCAATGACTTTGCACGAGCCGCTCTAACCAGTATTAATCTGGCGGCTCCAAGGGAGGGCAACCTGCCTTCGCCGGAAATGATCTCGATTATTGAAGAGTTAATGACTCGTGACTATTTTAATGCAAGTTCTCAGGTGCGGGTTAACTACTGGGAGGCCATTGAACGTATTAATGTTATTTTATTATCTTATGCATTAGAGATAGTCCCGCCACGGTCGGGAGGACAAGCACAACTGATGCAGTCAGATGGAAATTATGTTTCATCGGTGCTGATGCGACATGAGGCAACCCGAAAAATAACAACGATCCGCGAGAGGGCTAGAACCCCGACGTTTCCTGATAGCGCCGCTCGAGGTCGGCCAGGAGTATCGGGCGGTTCTTCTTCGAGCGTGCCTTCCTCATGATCTTGCGACGATCCAGTGCCTGCCTCTGGCACTGTGGTTCGTGCGCCGTGCGATAGGGCAGCAAGTCGTCCACCGTGAACGGCTCCGGATGGAAGGCGTGTGCATCCAGTGCGTGCACTAAAGTTGGCCCCTCCAGAACAATACGGGTCCCCGCGTGGCGGTGGCCGTGAATCCGCCGCTCATGACTCTTGGGCAAGCGAAACCATCGTTCCAAATCCAGGTTGTCCTTGATCTCTTCAAACAGTCCTTCGCCCACGAACAGGCCGGCGAGAAAACTGATCATCACCTGGGCCATTTGCTTATGAATCGGGCCCCCGGTTTGCTGGAATCGATCGATCAGTTCCTCGAACTTCGCCTGCCGGTCCGCACATGTTCCCTTGCCGGGATCGAGCGTTTCGGCAACTTCCGTGACTTCCGCGATGAATTCACGGATCGACTCCTGTTCGTCGCGCACTTCGTTTCGGCCGCGGTCGATGCAGTCGGCGAGTCGGCCCAGTTGCCGCTCGGCGAATCCCCTTTTTTCGCGTCCAGGTTTCGCTGGAGCGACGCGCGAACCTCATCCAGCGCATCGGCCATCCGCAAGCCGGGAGGGTGGAGCGGTCCTCCCTGATCGTCGTTGAGAATGCCACGCACCGCCGTGCAGTATTCGAGCACCACGGCGCTGGCGGCATCGACTCGGGGCCCGGGCGGGTTCAGCGGCGGCGCGGTCGCAGCAGGATCATCCTCCACGATGCGTTCCGACGCCTGGACGCCCTGCTGTTTGAGTACCGCCTGTTCGATCTTCCGAAGGCCACGCACCTTCTTCCGCATCTGAACCTTGGCGTGGCTGTCAGCCTCCAGAACAGGCTTGGCCACGTCGCGGAGGAAGTGATTGTCGCAGTAGCGGTGCGGCACGTCGGGGAATTCCGCCGCGATGCCCGTCACGAAGGCGTCCTGCCGGTCCGACAACCACAGCGCCACCGGCTTACCCAGGGACTTGGCCCACGCCCTGGCCTGCGCGATCAGGCGGCGCACCTCGTCCGCCGTGGCGGAGATCAAAGGCTCAGCGAACCAGACCCGCTTGCCGGTCAGTTCGCGCACCACGTACAGCGTCTCGTGCCCCTTCTCGGGCTGTAGGCCGTCGATCGAGAGGATGATCTCATCGACGGCTTCATAGTGCCGCCGCAACGACTCGGGGTCCTGCTGGCGCGCGGCGAGCATGACCTGGTAGGATCCGATGTACCGGGCGATCGAGTCGGCCGAGAGCTTGATGCCGTAATCATCCCAGAGATCGGATTGGATCTGGGAAATCGACCAATGACGTGAGCATCGACGATGACCGATCCAACAGAGGACATCCCACCCGACCGCCCGCTTGGGCGGCGCGATCGTGATCTCGAGTTCGGGGCTCTTGGTCTTGGCGTGGCCGGGGCAGGCGGGATCGGGGCAGTGGTTGAGTTTGCAGACGAGCTGCACCGGACCCTCGAGGGTGTGAACCCGACGGTACCGGTGGTCGCAGATATACATCAGCCGTCCACAGACCGGACAATGGCGGTCGAGGACATCGAGTTCCCACAGAGCAAAATCCGTATCCTTGGGCCAAGCGTAGGACATCCTGCCGACCTCCGTGCCACGGGTGAACGCCATCGTTGACGCCAACAAGGCAAGACTTTACACCGCGAAACCCGTATCTTCTAGCCCTCTCGCGGATCGTTGTAATATATCCTCCACTGCGAGGTCGTCAAGGCGCTTTTCGAGGCGGCCGAGCGTCGGGCCGGGGACCTCCGCCGCAAGTTCGGGTTGAAGGCCGGTGACACTGCCGAACTGGTGGCGATGGGCCGGCGCGGAGGGCTCCGCGTGCCGCCCTGGAGCGGCTGGAGCGGGTCATTTTTTTGCCTCGATCCTCCCCACACTCTTCGCTCGTCTCCCCCGGAGGCGCCGCCACGCTCGAGGAGATCTGCGAAGAGCCTGATGATCTCAGCCCGACAACTGCTCAGGCAGACTCACGTGCGGAAGATGACCGAACCCGCTGAATCGCCATCCCGGGGAATCCTGGACGAAAATCAGCGGGGACCTGTCTATTGTCCTCGCCATGAAAGTGCCGGAACCAGGGGAGGTCGAGTTGTTCCTTAATACGGAGAACGAGACGATCCGGTTCAGAGAAGCAACTGTGAATCACATCGATCCGGTGGATCCGGATCAGCTCGCTGAGGACCTGAATGCGACGGTCGTCGAGAGAGACCTCATTCGGGGATGAGTCGCTTGCCGATGTCCAAGGGGTCTGACCCAGCGATCCCTCCAGGAAAACCACCCGATGGCTGACTCTGGCAGCCATGGAGTCGTCACACCTGGAGGGCTGAGCGTTGCAGAGGAACACCAGATGATCGCTTGCCAGAGCGTTGGCCATATCGATGGCGGCAAGACACTGCTCCCCGGGCTCCATGTCGTCGACGACCAGGAGGATCTTCAGGCCAGACCTCTCACCTATCCGTCCGCGCAGTGCTTCGCGAATCCGCTCGAGCAGTGGCACCACCCTGGGGTTTGCCGACAGCGCGGGCCGCTGCAGACCGAATCGCTCGGTGAGCCAGTCATACTCCAGGACCGTCCGACCCAGGCTACGCGCGATGGCGTTGGCCGAGACCGGAAAAGTCTCGAAGACTCTGGCTTTCACATACAAGGACTCCTGGGCGTGGGTGTCCCCCCGGATCGAATTGTGCGAGACGGTCTGGTCGTGGCGGCGGTAGAAGTTGAGGATATCCGGCAGGTAAGAGATCTTGCCGCTTCGGAGGAGCATCGCGTAGAAGAACCAGTCGCCGGCAAATCGGAGCGTCGCGAGCTCATCGGCGAAATCGAGTTGCTTCGGCCTCCGGAAGACCGCCGCGCTGGCATTGGGGATCGTATTCTTCTGGCTGAGAGCCAGCTCGACTTCCTCAGTCCCGGTAACGCGATAACTCGATCGCCAGCGCGAGTTCGAGATATCGTCCGTATGCCCAAGAAAGTCCTCCGCCAATCGCTCTCCTTCCGGTCCGATCAGCGCCGACTGGCAATAGGCGAAAACGACTTCCGGATCGTAGAATTCCGGCATAAGTCGCTCCAGGAGCCGAGGGTGACAGCAGTCATCGGATTCCGCGATCCAGATCAGATCCCCGGTGGCGAGTTCCAGGCCTTTCATCCATTGGCGAAACGTACTCCCGCTGTTCTTCTCGTTGGCGACGATGCGGATCGGAACGGGGGAGAGATGGGCGAGTCGATGAGCCACCTCCAAGCTCCCGTCTGGTGAGGCATCGTCCAGGAAGACGATCTCGTGGGGAGGACGGGTCTGCTCGAAAATGCTGCGTAGCCGCTCCTCCAGATACCTGGCATGCCGGTAATTGGGAACGATGACCGTGACCTTCAAGTCCTGAACTGGATGATAATGATACTTCGAGTGCACAATCTGCAAGAACTCTTGCATGAAACGAGGCCAGGTGAAGCTCCCGCGAATGATGGCCTGCCCTCGTCGCCCTTTCTCGGTCCGTATCGAGCAATCCGCCAGTAACTCGCGTGTAGCCTTTGCCATCGCATCGACATCCAGGTAAGGCACACAGGCTCCCGCATCCCCGAGGACCTCGGGAGCACCTCCGGAGTCCTGGAATGCCACTACGGCAAGGCCGCTTTCCATGGCCTCGAGGTTGGCGAATGGGCAAGGGTCCTCTCGGGACGTCAAGACGAACAGGTCGGCTGCCATGAAGTAAGGAGCCGTATCCTTGCGCGAACCAATGAACAGAACTTTTTCGTCGATCTTCCCGGCGGTCGCGTCGTGAAACAGCCAGCGCCGGAAGTTCTCGTCACCACTATGGCCCACCCAGACGAACCAGGTCCTCACCGCGACTGTCGCCGCATCAGGATCTGTCAGGACCTTGCGTGCTAGCTGAACGAAGAGATCCGCGCCTTTTCGCAAATCGACAGTACCGCAACCCAGAACGATCTGGGAATCCTCAGGTAATCCGAGTTCTTCCCTCACGCGAAGACGCGTGGCTTGCCTGTCGAGGTGACTCGTCCTGGCATCAAGACCATTATAAATCGTACGAACATTGCCGCGATCGAAGCCGAACCGATTGACCAGGGACTCGCGCACGACATCAGCAGGCACAACGACCTGTCGGGAGGCGGCCTTGATTCGTTCCATCGCCTGAACACCGCCGAAGGAGTCCATGAATGTAGGAAGCTCATGGACCCAAGAGAGAACGGGGACGTTGTGTGCGGCAAAGGCTGCATGGAATTCACTGACAGCCATCGTGTTGCAAACAGCCATCCCTTGACTTGCCATGTCGCGGAACCGGGACGCGATGAGTCCAGGAATGTCATCGCGCGGGAATCCATGGCTGACAAGTTCATCGACCTCGAGCGTGGGGGTGATCTGAGCGAAGGAATCGGCGAGCTCGCCTCCGTTTCTCAGCACGATCCAGCAGTCGATCTCGGGAACCTTGGTGAGTTCCTGAGCCAGACGCAGCAAGCATTGCGGTGCTCCCGTCCGGCAGGCTGAATGGGACACCAAGAGAACCTTGAAGTGGCCGAGTCTGCGGGAGTGATTCTCCGCGCTTGCCCAAGAATCTCCAGGGCAGATCTTCGAAGCCTGCCGATGGTTTGGCCCCGAAGATCGGCTTGAAGGTCGCACGGTGGTTCTCAGCTTTTCTCAATCGCCCCGCATATCTGAACTTTCGCTTTATCTTCTCCCGCGCCTTTATGATCGCCCCCGACGGGCCCTGGGCAATCGCGGTCCGCACAAACCGAGAGAACAAGCTCCAGCATCTCCCCGAGAATCTGCCTTCCGGGAACAGCCGGCCCCTCACTTTCTGTGCCTTCCGTACGAGTAACCAGGCGAGACTCCGGTGATACTCGTCCAGTTGACGGCTCAGTGCCGCGTTTTCTTGTTCGAGGAGGCTATTTTGCTGCGTCAAGAGGGGTGCGTCGTTTCGACTCCCCATGGCGTCGGCACTGGTCGTGAGTTGTTGGACTGAACCTCGCGAATCCTCAGCAGACCTCGCGCCGTCGGCAGCAGAGCGGAAGCGATGATCGTTCGGACTTTCCCCCTGCGAGTGGGTGATCTCCATGGGAAGACGCTCCTTCCGAACACTGGCAAGGACCTTCCCTCGGGCAAGGCCTTAGATTGCCAGACTTGCAGTCCCTTGCTGGCCTGGCTCTCGGTCGTGTCTCCGACCCCGAGAATCCCCGGAAGACTAAATGACATGACCTCCGAAATGTAGGAAAGAGCGTGAATGAAGTCGAGGATCCCGACGAAGTCACTGAACCATGCTGGTGAGTCGTCCAATTCACCGCGGCTCCGTCGGCAACGAACGCCTTTCGCTTCGCGGTTGCAAAGCCAAGTGACCATGCAGCGTGTGCCAGAATCTGCTTGAACCGTTTCGCCGGCGCACGCGAGGCAACGGTCGCTCGCAATTCCGGTCGCGGTATCCAGGGTGTTTCGGCGTTCGGCTCCGAATTAACAGCGTCATCGGCGGCGTCTGGTTCGTCTCGCTCTGGCACGGACACCCCCGACTTGATTTCACGCACCAGCTTGAGAATGCGTGTGGGGTCAACGAAGTGTTCCGGGATCTTCGGGCACGGATCCGTCGCCGACACCTCGCTGGTCATTGTCATCAAGACGCCGATCTTGTCCTCACGCCAATGGCCATGCCGTGCCTCTTCTCCGTCCTCAGGGTCTGCAGTTTCTGTTTCCTCTGCGTCCTCCAAGTCCAAGGCTTTGGTGCCGCATCGATTGACGATCTGCAAGCGTCCGCCGTCCATCTCGACCACGGCTAAATCAATGGGCACGTTGATCGGTGACCGGACTTTCTCCATCAACGGAAGACGAAGATAGGCGTCGACATCGCGGTCGCGTTCCGCAACGCGTTCTTGGCGAATTCGCCTCGTGACCCGCTCAACTTGCTTCTCAGCGACCGACATACCGGCCAGTTCCGCCAGAGCCTCGCTTCCTTGGGCAAATGACGGGTGCTTCGTGCCGGCGTAGACGATCATCCGAAGCGAGGCTGGGCTGTAATGACCACAATCAATGCCCAGCGCCCGGGTCTGAGGGAAAAAAAGCTGCCCGACATTTGGGGCAGTACCGTTTCGGCTCGTCCCAGTGGGCTGTGCCCACACGTGTCAGCACCGCCCGCGGCTCTGTTTGGTCCGTTGGCTCAACCCGGCCGCCGCAGCCCGAGCAAGTGTCTGCCTCCGATGGCACTGACCGCCGTGTCAATCCGAACCGCGACCACCTGCATTGAGAATCTCGACCGATCGACCCGACGCCATGATTGTCGTTGACAGCTACGCCTCACTGGGATAGAAGCAATCGCCTTTCGATCTCTGGGGCGTCAGGGAAACGTCCGACTGACCTGCGAGTACCGCAAGGAGGAGATATTCCAACGACTGGCCTCCGAGTTATGCCACCTGGCGTTCAAGCCGACACTGCTTAACGAAACTTACATGTACACACTGACAATCGCGATGGCCGCTGGACCCCACACCATTTGTTCTGATGTGGGAGCACAGGCCGAACGGCCGAGCGCTTGGGGTTGGGGGAAAACGGTCCCCCCAGGATCCGGCCCA
This sequence comes from uncultured Planctomycetaceae bacterium, assembly GCA_963816015.1. Lineage (GTDB taxonomy): Bacteria > Planctomycetota > Planctomycetia > Isosphaerales > Isosphaeraceae > Aquisphaera. Next base: position 181,483 of record CAWFJM010000029.1, read on the forward strand.
GAGCCAGTTAACCAGATGTTGCTCTCATCCGCGACAGCGGTCTCTGGACAGACGCCGCCGCCCTCGACGCCCAGCTATCCAGACCTGCTCCACGATGATTACGGTTTCTCGGCCGAGGAACTCCGAGGTCTTTGCCTGTTGACAGGCCGGTCGATCCCCCAGGCCACCCCGAGCCCCCAATTTGTGCGAAGGAACGCCCCATGCACGTCTTCACTAGCATTACGGCGAACTACCTGCCCAAGGCCGCGGCGCTGGCGCATTCGATCAAGCGCGTCCACCCTGAGGCCACGTTCCACCTCGTGCTCTCCGACGAGATGCCGGATTGCCCCCCCGTGGCGAGGGCCGCTTTCGACACGATCATCAACATCCGAGAGCTGCCGATCCCGAATCTCCCGCGCTGGATCTTCCGCCATCGGATCGTCGAGCTCTGCACTGCGGTGAAGGGGACCGCGTTCCAGCACATCAGGCGCCGTTTCGGTGCCGAGCGGATCTATTACTTTGACCCGGACATCATCGTCACGAGCCGGATCGACGACCTGGAGCGCGTCCTCGATCGCCACAGCGTCCTACTGACTCCGCACATGACGGTTCCCGAAACCGAGCTCCAGGCCATTCTCGACAACGAGCACTGCTGCCTGAGGAATGGGGTGTACAATCTCGGCTTCTTGGCCGTCCGCATGTCTGAGCAAGGGAATCGCTTCATCGATTGGTGGGCCGATCGTCTCCGTCAGTTCTGCTACGACGAGGTTCCCAGCGGCCTCTTCACGGACCAGAGGTGGGTCGACCTCGCCCCCGCCTTCTTCGACGACATCGCGATCGTGCGTGATCCCCAGTACAACGTCGCCACCTGGAACCTGACCCACCGCAGGGCCACCGGCCATGCACCCTACGACATCCAGATCAACGGTTGCCCCCTCGTCTTCTACCATTTCTCCGGCTTCGATGGCGGTGCACAGAAGATCATGCTCGAACGGTACGGAGCCCATAGTCCTGTGCTGTTCGAGTTCCGCAAGTGGTACATCGCTCGGTGCGAGGAGTTCGGGCAATCCACACTGAGCAAGGTTCCCTGCGTCTATTGCACGTTCGGTAATGGCGAGCGGATCACCGACGCTCATCGGTTGCTTTATCGCGGACGAGACGACCTGATGCGCGCTTTCCCAAATCCTTATGAGACGAGCGACCCGAAGGGGTCCTACCTCCACTGGTACCAGGCCCACGTAACGCCAGGGAACGAAGCTGGGGTGCCCCGGGCTGAGCCCCCTCCATTCAAGGAGTTGCTCCGAGCGCACACCCCTCAGCCGGCCATTCGACTCGTTCGGTCGGCTCGGAAGGCCTTTCGGCGTCTTTCGCGATCGGCCTGAGGTCGGGGTTCCCCGCCGCTTCTTCGAAGATTAATTCGGCGTCTGTTCCACCGACCGTCGCCAAGAGCCTCGTGGCTTAAGAATGTCGCACGGCCGGAAACGATAGCCACTCGGACATCGACCAGACGTGTCGCCGGCCGACTCACTGTCAACCCTGGTCGACTTCTACCACGATGACAAGGTGCGAACCGACAACGCATCGCTCAGTTCTGAAGGGTAGTTTTCCGCTACTTCATCGCCACGACGAATGGCCGTGGGTACCGCCAGCGATCGCGGGTTTGGGTGTCGGTTAGTTGTTCAGCAGCTTGTAGGGCCAGCGCTTCAACACGCGTCCGTTCAGGTACGCGGTCAGCCGCCCGCGTCCGGTGTCCACCACCAGTTGCAGGTATAGGCCCCGATGCTTCTTGCTCACGCGAAACGATTGGCTCAGGACCGTGACCGTCCCGGCCACACTCACGCGCCGGATGAAGGTCACGCGCCCCGCGGCCAGCGGCAACCGCCCCGTCGGCACCACGAAGCTCTTGGGCAGCTTCTGCAGCCGCAGGCCGCGGCGGTGCTGCGCCGGTGTCTGGCCCCCCAGCCGCGGGTGGACATGCTGGGTGTTGACCGCCTCCTGCAGTCGTGCCAACTCTCGACGCATGTCCCCCGGTCGATGGAACTTCCGCTGGAACAGCGGCTCCTGGAACCAGCCGTTGAAGTTCTCCACGCTGCCGTTGAACTGCGGCTCCCCTTTCGGGATGAAGACGGGGCTGACGCCGAACCGCAGGCAGAGCCGGATCACTCGCGACAGGGTGGCGCCGCCGGCCCCCAGCCGGCCAACTCGCGGGCATTGTCGAATTGGACTTGCGCCGGTCGGCCCAGATCCTTCCAGCACTCGCCCAGGAACCCAAGGACCTCGTCCATGCGGCGGGAGGAGGCCAGGCGGAGGCAGACGGCGCCGTCGAAGGCGTCCTTGCCCACCCAGATGTAGTAGCGGTGGCTGCGCCCTTTGAGGTAGATCGGCCCCACGAGATCCACTTCGTGGAGCTGGTTGGAGGCTCGGGCCTGCGGGCCGGGGTATTGCTGACGCGGCAGCAGCGGGGCGAGGCGGACCCGCGGCGCGGTCAAGCCGTTGCGCTGCAGGACACGCTCGATGGTGCGTCGGCCAGGCAGCGGGCGGACGTTCAGGGCCTTGAGTTCGGCGAGGATGGCGTCGGCCCCGATCAGGCTGTAGCGGGTGCCCGGCGAGGCATGTGCTTGAAGCCGCCGACGGATGGAGAGGATGGTGCGCTCCAGTTCGGGCGAGATCCGCTGGGCGACATTGTGATTGGCTCGGGTGAGGTCGTAGAGGCCCTCGGCACCGGACTCGATGTAGCGGCGCCACCACTTGTGGAACCAGAACTCGGAGCGGCCCAGGGCCGAGCAGATCGACTTGACAGAGCGACCGCTGAGTCGGAGAGCGATGGCACGTTGGCGTGCGGTGAATTCGTCCCTCATGGGTACCTCCATGGTGCGGCCGCTGGCGGGTGCCCACGGAGGTCACTTTAGCCGGAAAGGGGATGTGGATGAGGACCGAGGCGCGGACAGAGCGCGTGCAACCGCCAGAAGTCTGAGCGATGCACTGGTGGTTCATGCTGCCAAAAGCTGAGCGATGCGCTGGCAGAAACATATTAGCGATGCGTTGTCGGTTCGCACGTAAGCCAGGGAAGAAGCTGGGGTGCCCCGGGCTGAGCCCCCTCCATTCAAGGAGTTGCTCCGAGCGCACACCCCTCAGCCGGCCATTCGACTCGTTCGGTCGGCTCGGAAGGCCTTTCGGCGTCTTTCGCGATCGGCCTGAGGTCGGGGTTCCCCGCCGCTTCTTCGAAGATTAATTCGGCGTCTGTTCCACCGACCGTCGCCAAGAGCCTCGTGGCTTAAGAATGTCGCACGGCCGGAAACGACAGCCACTCGGACATCGACCAGACGTGTCGCCGGCCGACCCACTGGCCAACCCTGGTCGACTTCTACCATGATGACAAGGCATAGATCGGAGAGCTTTCGACGCGACTTGCGGGCCGCCCGCCTGACAGGCAAATGCACAGCGACATCTGTCCCCACAGCGCAGGCGGACCCGTGAGGCCGGGACAGAGTGTATGAGGGAGTGACCATGGCAAACGCAAACCACGGGAAGAGCAACTCCAGGCCGGCTCTCGCGGACCACGGGGAGGAGGTGACTTTCCTCAGCGCGATTCCGTGGTGCCTGGATGTCCTCCCTCAGCCTGCCGATATCCTGAGCCGCACGCTTCGCCTGGAGGCCAGCAGGTTCGAGGAGCTCTCCAGCCAGCCCGTGTTCTCGCTGCTGACGGTGCTGCGCGATCCGCAGCCCGCGCACCTTCGCGAGCTGATCCTTTCTTGCCGATGCCAGTCGTATCAGCGATGGCAGTTGGTACTGATCGACGATGGGAGCCGATCGCGCGAGCATCTGGAGATCCTACACGAGTGGGCGAGCAAGGACCGACGAATCCTGCTCAAGAACCAGGAGTCGCCGGTAGGACCGAGCCGTGCGAAGAACCTTGCGGTCGAGCAGGCGACTGGTGATTACCTGGCCGTCATCGACGGCGACGGCATGCTCCACCCAATGGCGCTTGGAATCCTGGCCCGCCACATCAACGCCAACTCGAGAGCGAACCTTCTCTTCTCGAATGAAGCGGAGATTGATTTTCGCTCAACCGGCCTCAGCAGCTTCCTTCTGAAGCCTCACTTCGACCTGTTCACCCTGCTGCGCGTCCCGTACCTGGGTCGGCTTCATGTCGTGGAGCGAGGTCTCCTGAATGCCGCAACGCAAGGAGGGCCGGTCTTCCGTCACGAGTATGATGGAATCGAGGAGCACGACCTCATGCTCCGTCTTGCCCTGAGCGGGTCTATTGTGTCACACCACGTTCCCCTGTTCACGTACTATCGACGCGCCGGATCTTCGTGGTTGTCCCGGATGACGCCCGGCGAGTTGACCGAGAAGCGCAGGCGGTTGCTCGAGGAGCACGTCCCGCGTGCGTACCCGGGAGCGACCTGGACGGCCAAGGTGGCCAGCGATCAAGTTCCTCTTGCGTTCTCGAGTCTCTGGATCACAGACCTCCCTGGTCGGGAGAGGGCGAATCTTCTCGTCGTTGTTCCGTTCAAGGACCAGGCTGAGACGACCATCCAGTGCCTGGAGTCGATCGAGCGGCAGGAGCATCGCCTCGACGTTCGCGTGGCCCTGGTCAACAACAGATCGATCGAGCCCGAGACCCTGCCCCGAATTTGTGACTGGATCGCCGGGTCCCGGACGGCAACCTACACAATTCTCGACCACGATGGCGCGTTCAACTACGCCCGGCTCAACAACACCGCCGTTGCGCAACTCGGGAAAGACAGTGATTTGATCCTCTTCCTGAACAACGACGTAGTACTGCGATCGCCGCAGTGCCTCCAGACCATGGGCATGGAACTGCTTGCCAACCCGACCGCCGGCTTCGTGGGAATCAAGCTGTATTACGCGGACGGCATCGGGATCCAGCATGGCGGTGTCCAGTTCACCGAGGAAATCCGTGGCTCGGGCCATTATCGGATCTGCCACGCCCGGTTCCGCTCCGAGTTCGTCGATGACGAGCGGATCAGCCTGGGAGTGACCTTCGCGTGCGCCATGACCCGCCGCGATACGTTCGAGCGATTGAGGGGGCTAGAGGAAGTGCTGTTCCCCAACAGTTTCGGCGATGTCGACATTTGCCTGCGAGCACTCAAGGCTGGTTTCCGGAATTATTATCTGGGCAGTTTGATAGGCATTCACCACGAGTCCATCTCGCGAGGCTTGGTCGACGACGACCTCGAGTTCAGCGTACTCCATGAGCGGCATGGGCAGACGATCGCATCATGGCGGTGCAGGCGTTTGCATCATTCGGGGCCGTCACGGGGGCCGCTCCGATGGGCGGCTCTCATTTCGGCGTCTCGGCTACGCTTGCGTTACCATATCGCCGACAAGGTCGTCGGCACCCTCATGACCGTTCTTGGACGCCACTACAGGATCGTACGATCGCGCATCGTCAAGACTGGCAAGATCGCTCGGCGCTTGAAGTCACCTGGCGCCTCGTACGCCGCACTGCGGATGATCATCAAGCCACTGCCTCTCCTTGGACCGGCCAGTGCATGGGTCTTGCGCGTGGTACGACGGTTCGCCAGGGGATGCGCCGCGGTGCGGATGGTCATCGGTCAGCTCATGCGGGACCCATCAGGAGCCCGACGGCTCACACTCGCTTATGGGAACGGCGGATACGAGTCGTTCCTCGGGGAGCTGGCCGTCCAGGTTCCGACCCTACAGCTTGAGTCTCATCGGGCCGTGGTGCATTTCAAGCGGAGCCGTCCCTCGCCGCAACTGCTGGCCGGACTCCGCTCCCAGCCCTGGACCAAGGATGCGCCACGATTCACGATCGTCATGTCGGTATACAACATCCGGGAAGACTGGCTCAGGCAGGCGATCGAGAGCGTACTGGCGCAAACGTACCCCCAATGGGAGTTGATCTGCGTCAACGACGCTTCGCACGCCCCTCACATCAAAGTCGTCCTCGACGAGCTGAGCCTCGCGCGACCGCAGGATCAGAGTCATCCACTGTGCCCGGAATCGTGGCGTGAGCGTCGCAACGAACCTGGGAATCGAGGCGGCCAAAGGGAACTACATCGGATTCATGGACCACGACGATTTTCTGGAGCCACATGCGCTGCACCGGTTCGCCGAGGCCATCGTGCTGGATCGGCCCGACATGATCTACAGTGACGAGGCGATCACCGGCGAGAACGTCGACACCATTCTCCGGGTCGATGCCCGGCCGGCATTCTCTTACGACCATTACTTGGGCCATCCCTACTTCGTCCACATGATCGCCGCCCGCACCGAGTTGGTCCGCGAGGTCGGCGGACTCGACGAAACGATGAGCATCTCGCAAGACCTGGATCTGAATCTTCGGCTCATCGAGGTGTGCCAGACGATCTGCCACATCCCCGACGTGCTCTATCGCTGGCGCACTCACACCGGCAGCCTGGGCCATCAGAAGATGCACCACTGCCTGGCCATGACGCGGCAGGCGCTCGAGCGACATTTCGCGCGGACCAGACAGGCCGTGATCTTCGAGGACGAGAGCCACTTCGACTACCGGAATGTGAGGTTTCAGCACAACTGGCGGGCTCGTGTGGCCATCTTGATCGTCTGCCCGGCCCCCTTCGTCGAGCTCCGCGCCTGCCTGGCAAGCCTGGAGCGTACCGTTGACCCGTCGCTAGCGGACGTTGTCGTCATCGACCATCGGTCGGACAACGCGGGCTTGGAGAAGGATCTGGCTGAGGTGCGGAAACAATATCACGTGGTGACTCACCGCGGCCCGTTGAACTTATCCGCGATCATCAACACGGGCGTGGCCGCGGTCCGGGGACCGTACACCCATTACCTGATGATCAGCCCGGAAATCGAGGCGATTGATTCGGGCTGGCTTGAGCACATGCTGGGGTACGGGCAGCGGACCGATGTTGGCGTCGTTGGCGCTTTGCTGCTGGGTCAGAAGGAAGTCGTGCATGACGCGGGGCTGATCATCGGACGGGACGGGCTCGCCGACCATGCGTTTCGAGGTTCTCCATTCCGGCGCTGGATCACGGGCCGGAACCCGGGGCAGAACGGTAGCTTGCTGGCCAGCCGTGACGTCTCGGCGGTCTCGGCCGCGTGCATGCTCACGCGAGCCGACGTGTTCGACCGGCTGAGCGGATTCGACAAGCGGCTGGCTGTTGTGCTCAATGACGCCGACTACTGTCTGCGTGCCTCCGCCTCGGGATACAAGTCGATTCACGATGCCTACGCCGTGCTTCTCCATCGGGGGAGTGAGTTGCGCTCAACCAGCGTGTACGGCCAACATCCAGAGGACGTTCGGCTGTTCCGCGACCGTCACTGCACGTTAATCGAGAAGGGTGACCCGTTCCACCATCCAATGCTCGGGAGACCAAAGAGCTCGAGTCATGGCAGTGCCCTTGCGAGCCCAGTCTCGACGCCCCAACCCAGGACGACTCGTGTCGTTCTGCCCCCGCCGGCAACATCCATGAAGACGACGAGAACCCAGGCCCACGGAGCAGACGAGACGAGCCGCGGACCGCATCCCACGGCCCGCATCGACGCGAGCCGGACAGGAGATTCTGCCATGAGCAGGCAATCTCACTGAGCTCCAGCAGCGTAGCTGGAGATTCGTGAGCCGGGACGTCATCGGTCAAGCTTTGCCGGGCACAGAGAAGAAAAGGTGGGGAGCATGGACCTTGCGAATTTCCTCTCGAGCTCCTCGTTCTGGTCGCCAGAACACGTCAGTCAGCCCTATTCCTGGGTGGGGCACATTCCGTTTGCGTTCTGGATCGTGGAAGCATCAAGGCCGGATATTCTGGTTGAGCTTGGAACGCACTCGGGCAACTCCTATTTTTCCTTCTGCCAGGCGGTCAAGCGACAGAATCTTCCAGCCCTCTGCCACGCGGTGGATAGCTGGCAGGGCGATGAACATGCCGGCTTCTACGGGGAGGACGTGTTCCAGGCCGTCGCCGAGAAGAACCGCCTCAAGTACGATTCGTTCTCCAGGCTGATCCGGTCTCAGTTCGACGAGGCACACGTTCGGTTTGACGACGATTCGATCGACCTGCTGCATATCGACGGCCTTCACACGTACGAGGCCGTGAAGCACGACTTCGAGAGGTGGCTGCCTAGGATGTCCCGGCGCGGGATCGTCCTGCTTCATGACACGAATGTTCACGAGCGGGATTTCGGTGTCTACCTCTTGTTTCAGGAACTGGCGCAGCGGTACCCAAGTTTCGAGTTCCTGCACAGCCATGGTTTAGGCGTCATCGGCGTAGGAGCCGAGCTTCCGGGACCGGTTCGCAACTTGTTCCAGGCGTCCGCAGATGAAACAAGCCGTGACGAGGTCCGAGCATGCTACGAGCGACTGGGGCAGGCCGTTCTGGAGCAGTACACTCGTGCTGACCTCGAGACCATCATGGCCTCTCTGAGCGGCGAGCTCAATCTGGTGCGTGAGGCCCTTGCCTCAGCTCAGAGCCATATCCATGCCTTGGAGTGTCATCTTGATACTCTCAGGGAGCACCAATCCGAGAGTGAACTGAACACCAGCACTGGCCGTGGCAAAGAAGCAGATCGAGACGCAGGCACGGCGAATCAAGACTCTCGAGGAGCGAGAGTCCACCCTGGAGGCCGAGAAGCAGTGTGCGAACGATGAGATCGCAAGGCTCTGCGACAAGCTTTCGGCACACCGCAGGCAGATTGATGAGATCCACCAGAGCCTGGGATGGATGCTGCTCAACCGAGCCCGCATTGTTCGAGACAGACTGATCCGGAATGATTCGGGTCCGGGACGATGCTGGACGGCAGTGACTCGATTCGTCAAGTCCGCGGTGAGCTGAGGCCTCCTTGGCCCGTGAGTAGCATTGGAACAGAAAACTGGAATAGGACCGCTACGCGGCCAGATCATCCCGCTCGTCGGGGTCGCGGAGCGGCCGCAGCTTGCCCTGGCGGATTGACTTCTTCAAGTTGAAATCGTACCGGCCCAGCACGTTGATGTGGTCGAGCAGCAGCGGCGAGAGCCGTTCGACGTCTTCCGGCTTGACCACCGCGCCAGAGGCGCGTACCTGGGCCAAAGCCACGTCCAGATAGCGGGTGTTCCACAGCACCACTGCATTGACCACCAACCCCAGCGCACCCAGTTGGTCCTCCTGGCCTTCGCGGTAGCGCTGCCGGAGTTCGCCCCGCTGGCCGTGGAAGATCGCCCGCGCCACGCCGTGCCGACTCTCGCCGCGATTGAGCTGGATGAGGATCCGCCGACGATATGCTTCGTCGTCCAGGTAATTCAGCAAGTACAGCGTCTTGGCCACGCGGCCCAGCTCGCCGATGGCCCGGCCCAGCGTCGAAGGGCGGCCGCCGCCCTGGAGGCCGCGGATCAGCTCCGAGGCGCTGACAGTTCCCATCTTCAGCGACCCGGCCACCCGCAGCAGGTCGTCCCAGTTCCGCGTGATCCGCGGGATGTTGATTCGCTGGCGGGCCAGGCCGTTGAGTGCCCCGTAATCGGCCTTCGGGTCCATCCGCCAGAACCGGGCCTCTCCGAAATCAGCCAGCCGGGGGCTGAACTGGTAACCCAGCAGCCAGAACAGGCCGAAGACCAGGTCGCTGTAGCCGGCCGTGTCGCTCATGACCTCGTGAGGACGGAGGCCGGTCTGCTGCTCGAGCAGGCCCTCCAGGATGAACAGGGAGTCGCGGATCGTGCCCGGCACGACGATGGCATGGAAGCCAGTGAACTGGTCGCTGGTGAAGTTGTAGTAGGTGACGCCGCGACCGGTGTGGAAGTACTTCGGGTTGGGGCCGGCGTTGAGGGTGCGGACCGGAACGACGAAGCGGAGGCCGTCGGCCGAGGCGACCTCGCCACCGCCCCAGGCCCGGGCCAGGGGGATCTGGGCCTGGTAGTCGACCAGCCGGGCGTTGGCCTTGGTGATGGTCTCGGCGCGGAGGTAGTTCTGCTGGACCCAGGACAGCCGGCCGCGGGTCAGCGCGGGGACATTGGGGCGGACCAACGGCTCCAGCCCGATGTTGCACGCCTCGGCCAGGAGCACCGCGCAGAGGCTCAGATCGAGGTCGCCGACCCGGGCGTCAGCCTCGCTGACGTGGCGGAATTCGCTGGCGAAGTTGGTCCAGGCCTGGACCTCCAGGAGGACCTCGGTCAGGTCCACGCGGGGCAGCCGCGCGGTCGCGTCCCCGCGGAGATCGACCAGACTGGAGGGCTCATCCAGCTTGTCCAGCGGGGTGAGCTTCAGGACATCGCGTCGGCCGACCCGCTCGATCGTCACGGCGGAGTTCGTCGGCAGGTTGCTCGCGGTCCGCAGGTAGGCTTCGTCGAGTTGCTTGCCGAGGCTCTCCAGTTCCGGGGTCGCTGTAGGCGATCGTCCCAAGGTTCGGCAAACGCGGGACCGCACCTTCTCCCAGGCCGGCCCGTGCAGGAGCTTGGCGTGGGGGTCGCCCCAGCGGCGGCTGGAGGGCACGAACAGGTCGCGGCGTCGGAGGCCGTCCTGGAGCCGTTCCAGAACGCAGAACGTGTAGAGCCGGCGGTCGACCTGACCCTCCGGTCCGATCACGACCCGCTCCCAGGCCGGGGTCAGAAGGGCATGGGGAGCCTGACTCATATCGGGTCGCTTCTGCCCCTCGATGGCCTGAAGGAAGCCAAATGCCTCGGTCGCGGGGCGGCCCGCGTCGGTCGCCGCGAACTCGACCGCCTCGAGGAGCGCGGGGAGGAAGCGACGCACCTGGCTGTAGCGGGTCCGCAGGTCCTCGAAGTAGTGGTCGTCGAGCGTGCCGACCAGGTCGGCGACCTGGGCGACAGCCCGGGTGAGCTGGTCGCGGGGGACGCGGGCGAAAACGGCATCGCGGACGAGACGGTCGGCACATGCTGGGTCGAGCAGGACGAGGCATGCCTCGTGGAGCAGCAACGCGGCGCTGTCCAGATCCTTGAGTGTACGAAGGCGTCGCCACTGCCCGGCATGCTCGACGCGGGCAAGCATCGCGGTGATCAACTGGTCGAGTAGGTCGACGACGTCGTCGAGGGCCGCGATCTCCTGAACCTTGGCGAAGGCCAAGAGGGTTGCGTGACGGCGTGGCGGAGGCATCCTGGCGATTGCTTGCGCCCGTGCCGCAGCAGCGTACCGGGCCAGGGCCTGGACCCGCACGGGCGGCACGGTAGACAGGTCGATGTGACCCACCCCCAGGGCACGGATCTCCTGGAGTCGCTGCAACGCTTCGACGAGGCCCGCCACACTGACCCGGGCCGGAGCGCGGCGGAGCCGCTCCAGGGGTGACTGGCGGGAACTCTCGTCGGCGATCAGCAATGTCTCCAGGAGGGTCGCTTGCCGAGGCTTCAGTGCGCGTGCCAGGGTGCGCCACAACCGCGAGGTGGCCTGGTCGCGGACCTGGGCCACCAGCCGGGCCAGCACCGTAACCCCCGGCAACAAGACCTTGCGCTCGACCAGACGGGCCGTGGCCAGGTCGAACAGGACGCTCAGGCGTTCGGCGCCGACCCAGGCCCGGTTGGCGAGCCAGCGGGACAGGGCCGCGGCCGCGGACCCCTCGTGGAAATCGCGGTAGCCGTAATTGCGGCGGATCTCGGCGACGTGGTCCCAGCGCATCACGCCCGCCGCGTAGCGCTTCAGTTCGCCGGTGTCGGCGATGCCCAGTTGCCTGGCGAGGTAGGCAACGACGCCCCGCGGGACCTCGGAGGGGTCGGCAAGGAAAGTGCCCAGGAACCGCACCGTGGCGAGCTGCACCGCGAACCCGAGGCGGGTGTGATCGTTCCGGCATCGGGCGATGAGGCCGCGGTCGGTGTCGTCGAGATGGAAGTAGCGTTCGAGCTGTGCGGGCGACGGCTCACCCGCGTAGCGGCCGTAGCGGTGCTGCTGCTCCTCGGTCAGGAAGTCGACGGGCATCCCTGCCCCCTTTGCAGCGGGCCTACTCGCGCTCGCCGATCCGCTCGACGGCCCGCTCCAGGTCGAGGCGCGAGGGCGTGCAATAACGCCGGGTGGTTTCCAGGCTCTCATGCCCAGCCAGGGCGGCAACTTGCTCTAGACCAACTCCCGCATCGATCAGGTTCTTGCAGAAGGTATGGCGCAGGGCGTGGGGCGAAAGGTCATCCAGCCGGGCCAGGGTTCCGTACCTGGCCAATAGCGACTGGACGCCGCGGGGCGTCATTGGACCGCGCTGCCCTTGAAGGATCACGGCCTCCTTGCCGGCGTGCTGCGGATAGCACAGGGCTGTCAGTACGTCCCGCGCGTCCTGATTGAGCGGCACCTGACGGTGCTTTCCCCCTTGCCTCGGCGGACCGTCAGCAGGCCCTTGCGTTCGGAGAGGGTGACGTCCTTCCACGTCAAATCACAGAGTTCTTGGACCCGAAGCCCGGTGTTGAGCAGGAGCCGGACGACGGCCAGGTCCCGTGGCCTGCCGGCACGTTCGACGGCACGCAGCAGGGCGTTTTGCTCGCAACGGTCCAGCCAGCGCGGCCCGGGCCGCTCCTGGGGGACGGGCCGGGGGCCGCTCCAGGATCGGCCCTGGGCGGGAACCGGGAGGCCGGGGGCAATACCCGCCGCGGCGGCCCAGGTGAGGAAGCTCTTCAGGGTAGCGAGCTTGCGGTTGACGCTGCTGGGCTTGAGCTTTCGTTGCTCGACCAGCCATCGCTTGAATTGTCTCAGGTCGGTCGAAGTGACCTTGGACGGTGCCATCGCCTCCCCGTTGACTTGCTCGAACCAGGTGGCGAAGGCGTCGAGGTCGCCGCGGTAGTTCTTGATCGTCAGGGGGCTGCGCTCGGCCTGGGCCAGGAAACGGGCGAAGCTCTCGATCGGGTCAGGGGCACGCTCCATCGTTATACGTCGAGTTTTTCGGAGGATCGGTGCTCGAAACGGGTGGTATTATACGTCGAGTCGCCCCGGAAGTCAACGTATAACAAGTTATACGTTCAGTTCGAGGGGAATCCTGGGTAAAACAGGCCGAAAGCGGCCCTGTAGCCCCGGAAAATCTCGGCGTATAACGCTGCCTATTCCAGTTTCCTGTTCCATTGCTACTTCTACTGTATCGCACTGCTCACGGCAAATGGGGATCGGAAATCCTATGCGGCTGCAGCCAAGGGCTTGGAGTCTTCGCTTTGGCACTTCGCCATTATCTTCGCCACCGATTTCGTGGTCCAGTTGAACGGGTGCGCGGTTTCATTCCACTCGTCAATGAAAGCCATCAGCCGCTCGGCCAATTTCTCCTTGCTGGGGAAATCCACGATCCTCAGCCGCTTTCTCCTGAGGATGCTGAACCACTGCTCCACTTGGTTCATCCACGAACAATGGACCGGCGGATGATGAAAGACAAATCGCGGGTGCTTGGCCAGCCAGGCTTGTACCTGCTTGCCCTTGTGCATCCTCAGGTTGTCCAGAACGATCTGGATCGTCTTGACCGACGCGGGGATCTCCGTGTCGAGATACTCCAAAAACGCGATGAATTCCGCTTGCCGCTTGCGGCCAGCGGTTTGCCCGTAGACCTTGCCGCTCCGCGTATCGAAAGCCGCGAACAGATTCAATGCTCCGCACCGGCCGTATTCGTGTTCGACCCGGGTCGGCTGATTCTGCTTGGCTGCCAAGGTCGGCGACTTTCGCGGCCGGGGCTGCAAGCTGGTCATCTCGTCGACGCACAGAACCATCTCGTCGCCAGGCAGCGGCCGCGTGTACAGGTCGCAGATCTCCTGGACTTGGGCTGCGAAGGCAGCGTCACGCGGCACTTTGGCCGACAGCCACATCTTCTGCCGCCACGGCTTCAGACGGTGATTCCGCAGGATCTGCCGCACGGTCTCCGGCGAGATCTTACTGACCACGCCGTCACGCACCAGTTGCCGAGCAATCTCAGTGCAATCCCATTGGGACAAAGATCGCCCCAGTTCGTCAGGCCGTTCGCAGGCAATCTTCACCACGTACATCGCGACCTCGGGGGGAAAAGACCGGCTTGCGGCCGCGTCCGGGACGATCGTGTAACCCTTCGAGGCGACTTTTCAAGAACCGCGTGGTCCACTTGCGCACATGCTTCTCGGTCATGCCGACCAACCGGGCGACTTGCACCAAAGGAAGCCCATCGGCCACGCCCAGAATCACACGCGATCGTCGAGCCAAACCCGAAGGGGTCGTCGTGCAACGAAGACGTCGTTCCAGTTCGTTCCGTTCCTCCGGGGTCAGCACCACGCGCAACGAAGTCCTTCGGCCTCGCATCGGAGCCTCCATGCTCTTGGAACCAGGTGTTGAACGAGGCCGGTATCATGACCGAAAACCCGAATCCAGGGAATTCCAATCCCTATTTGCTGGGAGCAGTACTAAGTACTGCTCACGGCAAATGGGGATCGGAAATCCTATGCGGCTGCAGCCAAGGGCTTGGAGTCTTCGCTTTGGCACTTCGCCATTACCTTCGCCACCGATTTCGTGGTCCAGTTGAACGGGTGCGCGGTTTCATTCCACTCGTCAATGAAAGCCATCAGCCGCTCGGCCAATTTCTCCTTGCTGGGGAAATCCACGATCCTCAGCCGCTTCCTCCTGAGGATGCTGAACCACTGCTCCACTTGGTTCATCCACGAACAATGGACCGGCGGATGATGAAAGACAAATCGCGGGTGCTTGGCCAGCCAGGCTTGTACCTGCTTGCCCTTGTGCATCCGCAGGTTGTCCAGAACGATCCGGATCGTCTTGACCGACGCGGGGATCTCCGTGTCGAGATACTCCAAAAACGCGATGAATTCCGCTTGCCGCTTGCGGCCAGCGGTTTGCCCGTAGACCTTGCCGCTCCGCGTATCGAAAGCCGCGAACAGATTCAATGCTCCGCACCGGCCGTATTCGTGTTCGACCCGGGTCGGCTGATTCTGCTTGGCTGCCAAGGTCGGCGACTTTCGCGGCCGGGGCTGCAAGCTGGTCATCTCGTCGACGCACAGAACCATCTCGTCGCCAGGCAGCGGCCGCGTGTACAGGTCGCAGATCTCCTGGACTTGGGCTGCGAAGGCAGCGTCACGCGGCACTTTGGCCGACAGCCACATCTTCTGCCGCCACGGCTTCAGACGGTGATTCCGCAGGATCTGCCGCACGGTCTCCGGCGAGATCTTACTGACCACGCCGTCACGCACCAGTTGCCGAGCAATCTCAGTGCAATCCCATTGGGACAAGGATCGCCCCAGTTCGTCAGGCCGTTCGCAGGCAATCTTCACCACGTACATCGCGACCTCGGGGGGAAAAGACCGGCTTGCGGCCGCGTCCGGGGCGATCGTGTAACCCTTCGAGGCGACTTTTCAAGAACCGCGTGGTCCACTTGCGCACATGCTTCTCGGTCATGCCGACCAACCGGGCGACTTGCACCAAAGGAAGCCCATCGGCCACGCCCAGAATCACACGCGATCGTCGAGCCAAACCCGAAGGGGTCGTCGTGCAACGAAGACGTCGTTCCAGTTCGTTCCGTTCCTCCGGGGTCAGCACCACGCGCAACGAAGTCCTTCGGCCTCGCATCGGAGCCTCCATGCTCTTGGAACCAGGTGTTGAACGAGGCCGGTATCATGACCGAAAACCCGAATCCAGGGAATTCCAATCCCTATTTGCTGGGAGCAGTACTTAGCACTACTCTGGCGACATCCTTGGCATTATAATTTGCCAAGGAGATCCGCTATGCAACTGGTCGTCGGAGACGTCGATCGCTCGCGACTCGAAGCGTTCGTCCAACTGTTCCGCTCCGTCTTCCCCCGCCAGCGCGGGGTCGAGAACTGCACCCACTACCTGCTCGGGCTGATCTCGGATCTGCCCCGCAAGAACGGCGAGCGCATCGCCGAGGTCCTGACTACCACCACCCTGGAGAAGCTCCAGAACTTCCTGGTCGATTGCCCTTGGGACCCCGACGCGCTGGACCAAAAGCGTCTGGCCCTGATGCTCGGGCGGGCCGGTTCGGACCCCAAGCGGGGCGTGCTCTGCCTGGACGATACCGCGATCCCCAAGAAAGGCGAGCATTCCGTGGGCGTGCAGTGGCAGTACTGCGGCGAGTTGGGCAAGCTGGCCAACTGCCAGGCCATCGTCACCGCCCACTACACCGACGACCACACTCACTGGCCCGTCGGCCTGCGGTTCTATCTGCCCGAGGGGTGGGCCAACGACCCCGTGCGCCGCAAGAAGGCGCGGGTGCCCGCGGAGATCGAGTTCGCCACCAAGCCGGAGCTGGCCTTGGCCCTGCTCGATCGCGCCCGCGAGGCCGGGGTGAAGCACGCCGTGGTGACGGCCGATTGTGGCTACGGTGACATCCCCGACTTCCTGGCCGGGCTCGAGGGGCGACGGGAGCCCTATATCGTCCAGGTCAGCAAGGTCTTCGGGGTCCGATTGCCCGAGGAGGTCGCGGCCGCCGCTCGGAACCCGGTGCCGCTGGGGCGTCGACCGGGACGACCCCGCAAGGACGGCACCGCCCAGAGCGGCCGTCGCGCGGAGCGGCCGGCCCCGGAAGCGCCCCACCCGGTGCAGGTGGCGCCGCTCCACCCGGCGCAGGCCCTGATCGACTCCTTACCCGACTCGGCGTGGCGGACGGTCACCGTGCTGGACGGGCCGGGGGAGGCCAGCCAGCGGCAGGCGTGCCGGGTCCGGGTCCACCGCGGGTTCGACGACGTCACCGGCCCGGAGGGCTGGCTGCTCGGCGAGCGGCCGCTGCCGGGGCAACCGGGCGATCCGAAGTGGTACTTCACCTGGGGGCTGGACCGCCACCCGCTGGAGCGGCAACTCCGGTTCGGCCACCGCCGCTGGTCAATCGAGCGGCTGCATCAGGATGCCAAACAGGATCTCGGCCTGGGGGACTACCAGGGCCGGATGTGGCCGGGGCTGCACCGCCATCTGGCGCTGGTGAGCCTGGTCTGGTGCTATGCGGTGCTGGGACCCGCCTCCGCCACCTCCGAGGTGTCGGAGGCTTTTTGACCCTCGGCGGAGCCTGCCGGAGGCGCGGCGCCAGGTGCTAGCGGCGCTGGGTCTAACGGTCGCCTGCCCGGTCTGCCGCAGTCGCATCGCGCTGCCGACGCTGGCCTCCCGCCGCCAAGGCCGCTCACATTCAGAGAATGATGTTCCGATTATGTCGCCAAAGTAGTGTTAGGCGATCGCTTATGGGTTCAACTTGCTGGAATACATAGACTTGTAACATCTACGACATCCACCCGTTCACTGTCATTGTCCAAAACGGGTCGAAATCGACGCAAGTCGAATCACCTCAGGGAGTAGCACTCATAAGAGTTACTGCATCTGGATACAGTAGAACTACTCACACCTCCTCCTTAGTACTGCTCACGGCAAATGGGGATCGGAAATCCTATGCGGCTGCAGCCAAGGGCTTGGAGTCTTCGCTTTGGCACTTCGCCATTATCTTCGCCACCGATTTCGTGGTCCAGTTGAACGGGTGCGCGGTTTCATTCCACTCGTCAATGAAAGCCATCAGCCGCTCGGCCAATTTCTCCTTGCTGGGGAAATCCACGATCCTCAGCCGCTTCCTCCTGAGGATGCTGAACCACTGCTCCACTTGGTTCATCCACGAACAATGGACCGGCGGATGATGAAAGACAAATCGCGGGTGCTTGGCCAGCCAGGCTTGTACCTGCTTGCCCTTGTGCATCCTCAGGTTGTCCAGAACGATCTGGATCGTCTTGACCGACGCGGGGATCTCCGTGTCGAGATACTCCAAAAACGCGATGAATTCCGCTTGCCGCTTGCGGCCAGCGGTTTGCCCGTAGACCTTGCCGCTCCGCGTATCGAAAGCCGCGAACAGATTCAATGCTCCGCACCGGCCGTATTCGTGTTCGACCCGGGTCGGCTGATTCTGCTTGGCTGCCAAGGTCGGCGACTTTCGCGGCCGGGGCTGCAAGCTGGTCATCTCGTCGACGCACAGAACCATCTCGTCGCCAGGCAGCGGCCGCGTGTACAGGTCGCAGATCTCCTGGACTTGGGCTGCGAAGGCAGCGTCACGCGGCACTTTGGCCGACAGCCACATCTTCTGCCGCCACGGCTTCAGACGGTGATTCCGCAGGATCTGCCGCACGGTCTCCGGCGAGATCTTACTGACCACGCCGTCACGCACCAGTTGCCGAGCAATCTCAGTGCAATCCCATTGGGACAAAGATCGCCCCAGTTCGTCAGGCCGTTCGCAGGCAATCTTCACCACGTACATCGCGACCTCGGGGGGAAAAGACCGGCTTGCGGCCGCGTCCGGGACGATCGTGTAACCCTTCGAGGCGACTTTTCAAGAACCGCGTGGTCCACTTGCGCACATGCTTCTCGGTCATGCCGACCAACCGGGCGACTTGCACCAAAGGAAGCCCATCGGCCACGCCCAGAATCACACGCGATCGTCGAGCCAAACCCGAAGGGGTCGTCGTGCAACGAAGACGTCGTTCCAGTTCGTTCCGTTCCTCCGGGGTCAGCACCACGCGCAACGAAGTCCTTCGGCCTCGCATCGGAGCCTCCATGCTCTTGGAACCAGGTGTTGAACGAGGCCGGTATCATGACCGAAAACCCGAATCCAGGGAATTCCAATCCCTATTTGCTGGGAGCAGTACTTAGCACTGATCTGCCATGCCCTGGACTGTCCGGCGGACCTGGTCGACTGGCTTCGCGCTTCTGATAATGAGGTAGCATAGCTCCGGAACGGAAGATCGTTGCGAATCGGATCGAGCCATCGCGGAGTGCTCGAGGTATGATGGTCTCATGGTTCGCTTCGAAGATTCCCGGCTTCCGAGCTTCAAGAGAGAGGTGCTGTGCGGACGACGTTCCGGTTCCTTGCGCCCGACGACCGTTGCGGCTATCTGCCGGATCAGATGGCCAGGATGGAATATGAGCGAGTGGCCGAGTTGACCGCCGTCGAGTACGCCGAGCGGATGATGGCCGGCTGGCGGCGGTTCGGCCACACGCTGTTCCGGCCGAGGTGCTCGAGCTGCCAGGCTTGCCAATCCTTAAGAGTCGATGTTGTGAAGTTCCGGCCCAATCGCAGCCAGCGCCGCGTACGAAAAATGAACGAGGGGGCCGTTGCGCTCGAGATCGGTGAGCCCCGCATCTCCTGGTCACGGCTCGACCTCTACCGCCGTTTCCATGCCGAGCGGGCTGAAAGACGCGGGTGGAACGACCGGGAAGAAGACCCGATCTCCTATCACGACTCCTTCGTCTCCAACCCGTTCCCGACCGAGGAGTGGGCCTTCCGCATCGACGGCTGCCTCGTCGGACTGGGCCTGGTCGATGCGTTGCCCGTGGGGCTCTCGGCGATCTACTTCGTGCACGATCCGGACCAGCACCACCGCGGCCTGGGAACCTGGAACATCCTGTGCCTGATCGAAGAGGCCCGCCGCCGGGGACTGCCTCACCTTTACCTCGGCTACTGGGTCGCCGACTGCCTGTCGCTCTCCTACAAGGCGAGCTTCCGTCCCCACGAGATCCTTGGGATCGACGGTCTGTGGCACCCCTCGGAGCAACCTGATGGGCCAGGGCGGAGACCTCCGCCGGGAAGCCGTTGATGGCACTCCCGGGGTCGTCTACGATCCTGCTCTCAATCCCCGTCGCGGAGGGGGCCCACGTATTCTTCGAAGATCGCTCGCGTGCACGAGGTGTGGCGAGCCGCGTCACGAAGGAAGGCGGCGACGGCTTCATCGGGCTCTGCCACGTGGTAGTTGAGCCGCCGGCGCCAGGCCGACGAGTTCGGCGGGGTTGTCGGGGAGCTCGGTGCTGGCGCGGTTGTGAGTCAGGCGGAGACGACCCTCGACGGTGCGCAGAAAGTCGTAGGCATCGCGCAGCTCGGCGTGGACATCAGCCCGGAGGATGCCAGCGCTGTGCAGGGCATCGAGTGCATCCCACAGGTTCGGACGGAGGAGATCGGGTTGTTCTGCCGCGTGGATCAGGATCAGATACTGGGCAATGAACTCGAGGTCGGTGAGCCCGCCGAATCCCCGCTTGAGGTTGTTGCGTCCGCGCGATTTCTCGAGCCTCCGACGCATGGCGACAACCTCTCTGACGCTCTTTGTTCGATCGACCGGGCGGCACAGGATGGACCGGATCGTGTCGGTGACGTGACGGCCGAAGCCACCGGTGGCGAAGATTACCCGAGCTCGCGTTAGGGCCAGCCGTTCCCAGATCAGCGCCGACTCCTCGAAGTAGTGCTGAAAGGTCGAGAGTGTAACAACCAGCGGGCCAGACGCGCCATGGGGGCGAAGCCGGGTGTCCGCGTGATAGAGGGGACCGGTGGAGGAGTCTCCTCCCAGAGCCTTGATGGTGTGCTGGGCCACCCCTGTGACAAACTGCTCGTTGGAGATGGTCGGTTCGGTCCCCGCGGTCTTGCCGTTCTCCTCGTGGAGGAACACCAGGTCGAGGTCGCTGTGATAATTCAGCTCGCGGCCCCCGAGCTTGCCCAGGGCCAGGATCGCCCACCGGTCGCGTCGGCCGTCGCTCGATCGAACGGGGGTTCCAAACCGGGCCGACCTTCGCTGCCACTGGTCGCGCGCTACCTGGGTGACGATGGCCTCGGCAACATCGGCCAGCTCGCGAGTCACCTGACGGATCGGTTCGCGTCCCAGGATGTCCCGCGTCCCGATCCGGATCCACTCCTTGTTGCGGAAGCTCCAGAGGATCGGAGCCAGGTCCTCGGCCCCCCTGACCAGCTCGGCGAGCTCGGCCTTGATGGCCGCGCCGGGCAAGGGGCGATCGACGACCAGCGAATCCATCAGGTCGTCGATCATGCCCGGATTGCTGATGAGGATCTGCGAGAGGAACTGGCTGGTCGCGCACAGATCGACGTAGAGCCGGAGGCTGGGGGGATTGAAGTTGAAGAGCTCCCAGAGGATGGCCTTCGCGCCCAGCGACGCGGAGACCTTCTCCAGGTTCGTCAGGGTCATGTCCGGGTCGGCGGTTCGCGCCACGGCCTGGAGCAACCTGGGGGCGATGGCGGCGAGGAAGTGGCGGCAGCGGGCGTGTGAGAGGAAGAGGAAGTCCTCGCGCGCCAGAGCCATCAGGTTATGGTAGGCCGTCGGCCGGTCGCGAAACGGATAGCGGCCGAGGACCTCGGCGACGTGCTCCTCTGTGGGGTGCGGGTCGAGCACCAGGTCCACCACGGGGTCGACCGCGGCTCCGTCGTCGTCGAGGAACGCGTCGTGCAGGATGTGGTTGAGGATCCGGCGGTTCAGCTCGGTCTTGCTGCGATAGTCGGCCAGGAACTGGTGGGCGGGGCCGGCGCGGTCTTCCATCGATCCCGAGGGCGAGTATCCCATGCGAATGGCCAGCGTCCGCAACTCTTCCAGGCTGCGGGGCATCTCGTGCGTCTGGCGGTCGAAGAGAATCTGGAGCCGGTGCTCGACCTGGCGGAGGAAGCGATAGGTGTCGTCCATGATGCTTCGCTCGTCGGCGGTCAAGCTGCCCACCTGCTCGAGCTGGTGGATCGCATGCAAGGTATTGGCGCTGCGAACCTCTGGATATTCCCCGCCGTGAAGCATCTGGAGGAACTGGACCACGAACTCGACATCACGGATTCCGCCGTGGCCCGTCTTGACCTCGAACTCGGCCCGGCCGGCCGAGACCGTGCGTTGCTCGATCCGCCGCTTCAGGGCCTTGATCTCCGAGATCTCGCTGGCGCCCAGGTAGCGGCGGTAGACGAACGGGGTGATCGCCTCGAGAAACGTCCGGCCCAGGTCGAGGTCGCCGGCGACCGGGCGGCACTTGATCAAGGCCTGCCGTTCCCAGGTGCGGCCCCGCGTCACGTAATAGCCCAGAGTGGCGTCGAGCGACCTGGCCAGGGCACCCTGGTCGCCGTCGGGTCTCAGCCGCATGTCGACCCGGTAGGCCGCTCCCATCGCGGTGTGCTCGGCCAGCAGGCGGACGATCTCGGTTCCCATCCGCGCGAAGAACTCGGCGTTCGAGACGAGGCGGGGACCCAGGGTCTGACCATCCTCGTCGTAGAGGAAAACGAGATCGATGTCGGAGCTGTAGTTCAGCTCGGTTCCCCCAAGCTTGCCCAGTCCCAGCACGACGAATCGGGCCGGCTCCCCGTCGCGGCGGCGGGGCGAGCCGAACCGCGATTTCGGCCCACCACCGGGCCAGCCGGGTCGCGGCCTCCGTGCAGGCGTCGGCGAGATTCGACAGGTCGACCGTGGTCACCTCCATGGGGAACCCTCGGACGATGTCGTTGTAGCCGATCCGGAGAGTCTCGCGGAGCCGGAAGCGGCGAATGGCCAGCGACTGCTCGCTCTCGGTGCGGGCCGCGCGGAGCGAGCTCCAGAGATCGTCGATCAGGGCCCCCCGGTCGCGCCGCTCCGCTCCGCCTTGCAGCCAGTCGATCAAGGCGGGGTCGCGAATCAAGACCTCGCTGAGGTGCTGGCTGGTGCTGAAGACCTGAAGCAGGATCTCGGTGGTCTTGGGGTTCCCGGCAAGCTTGCGGAGGGTTGCTACCGGCTCAGGTCGCGCGGCGACGAATCGCTCCAGGTTGGCGAGCGCCATCCCCGGCTCGGGACATCGCGGCAAAACCGCATCAAGCTGGACGACGATCCGAGCGACCAGATCCATGCAGCCCGGCCCCGCGTGCTCGGCCAGGTCTCGGAGGTCGCGGCACCCCCGCTCCGGGTCGCGCACTCCCACGCTGATCACCCAGTCATGCAGCCGTTCGGGAACATCGTGATGGTCCAGGAACCAGTCGTCTTTCATTCGCGAACTCTCCCGGTCCGGCCGCGCAATGACACACGTGCTCGTGGCGGCGGCAGGTCGCCTCGATCAGGACGGAGTCAGATCGGGAGCGACATGCTGAAGGTGGCGGAACAGCAACTCGACGTCGCTGTGGCTGAGCCCCAGGGCCTCGGCGATCTCTCGCTCTTCAGTCCGCGACTGCATGAGCGGCAGCATACGGGACGTGAACGGGCGGAGCCGGTCGGGAAGCTCGGGCTGGGGCGTGTAGCGGCGGTGGGCCTGCCAGGGATCGCCCAGCTCAACGAATTCGGGATCGAACCAGTACTCCCGACCGCCGTGCCGCAGGAGTTCGAGGAACCACTCCTCGAAGCTCCGCGCGATGATCCTGGGCATGGTGCGCGACTGCTCGTCGCCTGACGTGAAGACCGGATAGCCCCCGCCGGGCCAGCGGTAGGCCAGGTCGATGCAGACGGTCTCGATGTTGGGGTTCCCCAGCTCGAACCAGCTTTCCGGTTGCACCAGCAGGTCGTGGATCCTCGAGAAGATGACCATAGGACCGATCGCCGAGATCGGATGGACGAGCGGGCCCTGGAGGTAAAGACCGTCCGACAGCATCAGCCAGGCACGAAGGCCAGCAGGCAGGCGGAAGCTGTGCCGGTTCTCCCACGCCGCGATCACCCGCGGCTCGGCGCCCGGCCGGCAGGGCTCGATCGCTCCGCCGAACCCGGCCTCCAGGGCCTCGGGGCTTGGCGCCAGACTCTCCTCGATCCCACCCCAGGCCATCCAGCAATGCACCAGCTCTTGGAGCCGGCTCGCCATCGGCTCCCCCTTCACGTCACACCGAAGCCCCGATCCGATCGGTGGTCATCACCTGACCGAACAGGGTCACCGCGCTGGCGTCTTCGATCCGAACCTGGACCATCTCCCCGACCAGCCGCTCGTGTCCCCGGAAAACCACGATCCGATCACAGGGCGTCCGGCCGGTCAACTGGTCGAGGCCGTCCCAACCCTCGCGGCGGGTCGTGGATCGGCTCTGTCCCTCAACCAGCACGGTCATCTCGCGGCCGATGAGCTCGCGATTGTCCTTCAGGCTGATGGCCGTCTGCACCTCCAGGAGCTCATTGTTGCGCCGCTTCTTGATCTCCTCGGGGACATCGTCGGTCAGCAGCTCGTGGGCCTTCGTTCCCTGCCGCGGGCTGTACTTGAAGATGAAGCTGTTCTTGAACCGGGCCCGCTCCACCAGGGCCACGGTCCGCTCGAACGACTCCTCGGTCTCCCCGCAGAAGCCCACGATGAAATCGCTGGAGACCGCAACGCCGGGAATCATCTCGCGCATCTGCGCCAGCATGTCCTCATAAAAACCGACCGTATACATCCGCTTCATCCGCCTGAGCACCTGGTCGCATCCGCTCTGTGCGGGGACGTGGATGTATCGGGAAACGCGGGGAAGATCGCGGACGGCTTCGAGCAGGTCTGCCGTCATGTCGTTGGGAAAGCTCGTGATGAACTTGATGCGCTCCACTCCGGGCAGATCAGAAATCCGGTAGAGCAGGTCGGAGAGCCGGGTGACGCGTCCGTCTGGCTCACGGAACTTGTAGCTGTTGACCGTCTGCCCGAGCAGGGTGATCTCCTTCACCCCCTGGTCCGCAAGCAGCTTCGCCTCGCCCAGGATGGCGCCTGGAGGCCGGCTCTGCTCGGGGCCCCGAACCGCCGGGACGATACAGTAGGTGCAGAACTTGTCGCACCCCATCATCACCCTGACGAAGGCCTGGAATGGACTGGGCCGCATTGCCGGCTCGCGGTCGGCGTCATAACCCTCGAAGCTCGCGGTGATCGACTCGCGCGAGCCCGCGGTCCGGGCAAGACTCACGGCGATCTGAGGCTTCCGCTCCTCGCTGGCGGCGGACAGGAGCTGGGGCACCCGCGCAAGCTGGCCAGGCCCGACGACCAGGTCCACGTGAGGTGCCCGTTTGAGGATCTGCGCCTGATCCTTCTGGGCCATGCATCCCAGCACGCCGATCGACACCTCGGGCTTACGCTCCTTGATGTGCTTGATTCTCCCGAGCGCGCTGTAGATCTTGTCCTCCGCGTGCTGCCGGACGGAGCATGTGTTGTAGAGGATCGCGTCAGCCTGCTCGATATCGTCGGTCAGCTCATAGCCCTGGTCGCGCAGCCGGGCGACGACCAGCTCGCTGTCCAGGACATTCATCTGGCAGCCAACCGTCTCGATGTAGAGCTTCTTGCGAGATTGCGCAGTCGGTTGGTCGGCCATCGCCGCAGCTCTCCGGTGCCCTCGGGATCGTCACCGGATGTGAGCTACCCCCTCCGTTCAAGCCAGCCCCAGGCGTCTGCCAGGACCGGTCGTGGCTCTCTCCAGTTAAGGTCACCGATTCTACCAACGCCCTTCAGAAAAAGGAAACAATCTCGAGGACCGAGATGTACAGCCTGCCAGCAATGATGGAATGCCGGAATCTGAGGAGAATGGGTCGAGTTTGTGGAGGGCGGATTGCTGATGCCGGGGCCGGCGGAGGCCGAAGGCCGCCAAAGCGACTGCCATCGGCTCAGACTGCGCTGGCCAGCCGTTTTCGTTCTTGATACAAGGTCTTGTCTAGATTCTCTTCAGATTGAAACGTCCGCGCATGATCCACCATGAAAATCCTGGCTGTCCATCCCAGCTCGCTCATGTACACGAAGATCTTCCTGCGGCTTGAGCCGCTGGGGATCGAGCTCATCGCCGCCGAGCTGCGGCGGGCCGGTCACGAGGTTCGGCTGATCGATCTTCAGGTCGAGCACCATGCCGACTATTTCCGTCAGGTCGAGGAATGGCAGCCCGATGTCGTGACCTTCTCCTGCAATTACCTGGCGAATATTCCCGAGGTGATTGACCTGGCCAAAGCGACGCGTTCGCTTCGGCCTGAGGCTTTTGTCTTTGTCGGCGGCCACAGCGCCTCGTTCGTGGCCGGCGAGTTGCTTGATCATGCGGATGGTGCGATCGATTGCATTCTCAAGGGAGAAGGGGAAACGACCGTTGCGCGACTGGTCGAGGCTGCTGGCTCGCGAGAGCCCCTGGGGTTGCTCGAGGTGCCCGGGGTGGTCACTCCGGCGGGCTCCGGGCCGCCGCCGGGGTTCGCGCGCAGCCTTGACAACCTCCGCCCCGCGCGTGATCTCTTGCGGCATCGTCGCAAGTACTTCATCGGGGTGCTCGACCCCTGCGCCTCCATCGAGTTCAGCCGGGGCTGTCCCTGGGATTGCTCGTTCTGCAGCGCCTGGACCTTCTACGGGCGGAGCTACCGGATCAAGTCGGCCGAGGCCTCAGTGGACGAGCTGGCGTCGATCCGGGAGCCGGGGATCTTCATCGTCGACGACGTCGCGTTCATCCAGTCCGAGCATGGCATGGCGATCGGCGAGGCCATCGCCCGGCGGGGGATCAAGAAGCACTACTACCTGGAGACCCGGGGCGACGTCCTGCTGCGCAACAAGGAAGTCTTCCGGTTCTGGAAGACCCTGGGCTTGCAGTACATGTTTCTCGGGGTCGAGGCGATCGACGAGGAGGGGTTGAAGAAGTATCGAAAGCGGGTCACGCTGTCGAAGAACTTCGAGGCCCTCGAATTCGCCCGCTCGCTGGGGATCATGGTGGCGATCAACATCATCGCCGACCCGGACTGGGGCCCTCACCAGTTCGAGGTCATCCGGCAGTGGTGCAAGGAAATCCCCGAAATCGTCAACATCAGCGTGAACACGCCCTACCCGGGCACGGAGAGCTGGCTCACCGAATCGCGCAGGCTGACCACTCGCGATTACCGCCTCTTCGACATCCAGCACGCCGTGCTTCCCACCCGTCTCCCTCTGTCAGATTTTTACGAGGAGCTCGTGCGGACCCAGCAGGTGCTCAACCGCAAGCACCTGGGCTGGTCGGCAATGAAGGCGCTGGCGGGGATCCTGGCTCACAACCTCGCACGGGGCCAGACCAACACGCTGAAAATGCTCTGGAAGTTCAACAGCGTGTACAATCCGGCCCTGCAGCTTGCTGACCATGGGCGTCCCGTCCACTACGAGATGACGCTTCCCCCCGAGCACCGTGAGGTCATTGATCCCCGGTCGATTTACATCCATCCCCCACGCGGCCGCCATGGCCGGTCCATCGACGACGCGACGGAGCAGTTCGTCGAGCAAACCCGAATGAATGGGAAGCCCTCGTGAGCGAAGCCGGGCGTGGCCTCCGCAGCGCTCATGTGTGGCCGTCGTCCCGCCAACGGAACTAGGCGAGCTGCTTGTAATTCCCCTCGAATCGCTCCGCCAGCTCCTTCACCTTGGCATCATAGGCAGCCGGGTCGGACCAGGAGGCTCGGGGGTTGAGCACATCGTCGGCGATGCCGGGGCACGACTCCAGGGCGCTGAGCTGGAAGGCCGGGTCGGGCCGTGTGGGGACGTCGTCGAGCTTCCCCTCGAGGGCGGCGGCGATCAGGCTGCGCGTGATCTTGATGGCGATGCGATGCCCCACGCCGTAAGGGCCGCCCGTGATCCCCGTGTTCACGAGCCAGCACCGCGCCTCGTGCTTCTGGATCTTCTCGCCCAGGAGCTGGGCGTAAACTCGGGGATGGAGCGGCAGGAAAGGACCACCGAAGCACGGGCTGAAGGTGGCCTGGGGCTCGGTGACGCCCTTCTCGGTGCCGGCCACCTTCGAGGTGTAGCCCGAGACGAAGTGGTACATGGCCTGCTCGGCGGTCAGCCGGGCGATCGGCGGCAGGACGCCGAACGCATCGTAAGTCAGGAAGAAGATGTGCCGCGGATGACCGGCCACGCCGCCCGGATCGGCGTTGGGAATGTGCGTGATCGGATAGGCGGCCCGCGTGTTCTCGGTCAGGCTGGCGTCGTCGAGGTCGAGTCTGCGGGTCGCCGGGTCGATCGCCACGTTCTCCAGCACCGTGCCGAATCTCCGTGTCGTCTCGTAGATCTCGGGCTCCGACTCGGCGCGGAGGCCGATCACCTTGGCGTAGCAGCCTCCCTCGAAATTGAAAACCCCGGAATCACTCCAGCCGTGCTCGTCGTCGCCGATCAGACGGCGGTCGGGCGAGGTCGAGAGCGTCGTCTTCCCGGTGCCGGAGAGCCCGAAGAAGAGGGCGACGTCATTCGCATCCCGGCCGTAATTGGCCGAGCAGTGCATCGACAGGACATTGCGGAGCGGGAGAAGACCGTTGAGGATCGTGAAGACCGATTTCTTGATCTCGCCCGCATAACTCGTTCCGCCGATCAGCACGAGCTTTCGCCCGAAATGGACCAGGATGAACGACTCCGAATTCGTGCCGTCGGTCTCCGGGTCGGAGGTTAGCCGGGGCGTGTCGATGATCGTGAACTCGGGGTGGAAGCCGCGCAGCACATCCTGATCAAGCTCACGAATGAACATGTTCCTGGCAAACAGGCTGTGCCAGGCGTACTCCGTGATCACCCGGATCCGCAGCCGGTACGCCGGGTCCGCGCCGGCGTAGCAGTCCTGGACGTAGACCTCCTTATCCCTCAGGTAGGAACACTGGTGGGCCAGGATCCGCTCGAAATGCTCCTCATCGATGGGGCGGTTGATCTTGCCCCACCAGACCTTGTCTCGGCTGCTCGGCTCATCGACGATGAACTTGTCGTTGGGTGAGCGTCCCGTGTGCTGCCCGGTCCGCACGGCGATCGGCCCCAGGTGCGCCACCATGCCCTCGTGACGGCGGATGACATGCTCCTGGAGGATGGCGGTCGGCAGGTTCCAGAAAGTCTGGGCCGTCTGCGCGATCCCCAGCGATTCGAGTCCGTGGCGCCGTACCGGTTCGTTCGAATGGGCTGCCATGGTTGCTCCTCAACCGAAGAATTGCCAAATGCCAGACCGGAGACTGTCCGGCTCCCAGCATACCCGAGGACGAGGAGTCTACGAAACCGGGTACGCCCGATCGATCCAGCCCTGAGGGCGAATTCACGGTGTGAGGTGGAGGACCGGTTTCAGGGGACGGAACTTCACGCCGACAAGACGTCCCCCGGCCGGACATGGTGGCCGCGGAGGAATTCGGCGGCGGGCATCGGCTTCTTGCCAGGGACCTGAAGAACCAGGAGGCGGAGGGCACCCTGGCCGGCGGCGACGACCAGGCGGTCGGCCTGGGCTTCGAGGACCGTGCCGGGAACTCCGCTGTCGAGGCTCTCGACGGGCTGGGTCCTGTGAATGATCAGCCGGAGCGGGCCCTTCGACGTCGAGTCCCGGGACGTCCAGGTCGTCGAGGCCAGGGGCCAGGGCTGCATGGCGCGGACGAGGTTGTGGATGGCCGGGGCCGGCAGCGTCCAGTCGATCAGGCCGTCTTCCTTGCGGAGCTTGGCGGCCCTTGTGACCTTCGACCGATCCTGGGGGATGATCCGGGCTGTGCCCTCGACCAGCTCGGCGATCGCCGAGGCGACCAGGGGCGCGCCCAGCGCAGCGAGGCGATCCTCGAGCTCGCCTGCGGTCTCGTCGGGGCCGATCGGCGTCCGGGCGAAGGCGAGCATGCCGCCGGCGTCAATTCGCGGCGTTATCCGGATGACGGTGACTCCCGTCTCGGTCTCGCCGTTCTGGATCGCCCGGGCCACGGGGGCAGCGCCTCGATAAGCGGGCAGGATCGAGCCGTGGAGGTTGATCCCGCCCAGGCGAGGGATCGAAAGCAGGTCGGGCGAGAGAATCTGGCCGTAGGCCGCCGTCACAAGGAGGTCGGGCGCAAGCTGGCGGACCGGCTCCAGGCTCTCGGGCGCGTTCACGTTCTCCGGCTGGAGGACAGGGATCCCGCGGGCGAGGGCCGCTTGCTTGATCCGGCTGGGAATCAGCACCTGCTTTCTGCCCTGAGGACGGTCGGGCTGGGTCACCAGCGCCAGGAGCTTGTGCCCCGTGTCGCTCAGGTGCTCGAAGAGCGGGAGAGCGAAGTCTCCGGTGCCGAGCACGATGATCCCGATCTCCGGGGCTGGTGTTGGGGCCATGCCGCTCTTGCTCCCGGGCAGTCGCGAGTCGCCAGGATCAACCACGGGCCACTTCGGCGGTGGGCCGCGGCAAGAACGGACGGGTCATCGCATCGAGCTGCTTGACGATCTCGGCATCCTGAGGGAGCTCGCCGCTGGCCCTGGCCTGCTGGTGCTGGGCCTCGAATTCGCGGAGCTTGTCTTTGATCGCGTGCCGCGCCAGCGTGCCCAGATAATCGATGAAGAGCTTGCCACTGAGGTGGTCGATCTCATGCTGCACAGCGCGGCTAAAAAGATCTTCGGCCTCGTGCTCGACCAGCTCTCCCTCGAGGTTGTAGGCCTGGACCTTGATCTTCTTCGCACGGCGGACTTTCGAGTAGACCCCGGGAAGGCTCAGGCAGCCTTCCTCGTCCTCGATCGAGGAATGGCGCTTGACGATCTCGGGATTGATGAAGACCAGCTCCTGGTCCTTTTGCTCCGGGTCGGCCGTCAGGTTGAGGATGAAGAATCGATACGGCAATGCCACCTGGTTGGCGGCCAGCCCCACACCTCTTGCGGCATACATCAGGCTGAACATTTCCTGGACCGTCGCCCGGAGATCAGCATCGATCTGGGTCACGGGCCGCGACTGATAACGAAGCGCAGGATGGGGATAGTTCACAATGCGCAGCACGATTCGGGCTCCAGGGCAAGGATGGATAGGACGCCCTTATTCTATATCAGAAGCGCACCAGGCTGCCAGGTTTCCAGCCGGACGGATGGCACGGTTGGCAAGGCGCGATCAGCGGGCCTTGCAGCGGGGACATGGCTTGTACTCGTCGGCGAACCCGTAGCGGACGCCATCGCGCATGGGCTCACTCTACGTCGCCATCAGCTCGTGGGTCGTTTCCTGCCACCGGATGCAAGGCGATCTGGAACAGTTCCATCAGCGCGTGGTCCGTGAATGGTTTGTTGAGCAACCCCACGGCTCCCGCGACAGACGCACGACCAGCGATCCCCTCGTCGTTGTGAGCGGTCATGAAGATGACCGGGACATCGAACGTTTCTCGGGCCAGTCGCTCTTGCACCTCGAGTCCGTTCATACCGGGCATTTGCAGGTCAAGCAGGGCACAGTCGGGGTGTTCCGCCGACGCAAGCGAGAGCAGGAACGACTCGCCGGAGGCGTAGACGGAGGTCCTCATACCGAAGGAGCGAATCAGGCGCTGGAGTGCGCGACACACCGACGCATCGTCGTCGATGATCGCGATCAGGGCAGGTGTGTCTCTCATGGACAGGCGTCATCACCGGGTCGGAGAAGGATTTTTGAACAGATCAACCCCCCACTATGTGAAGAGTACTTCGAATCGACCCGGCGAATATGGGACCTTGGTCCAATGAGAAGGCGAAGATGGCCACGGGACGACCGCCCCGATTGACAGCCGCTCAGCGCTCTCGGGGAGGATCGGCCGCCGGTTCCGGCACGATCTTGATCTTGAGCGACACGAGAACCAGCTCGGCCACGGAACGGACCTTCATCTTGCTCATGACCCGGCCGCGATGGACCTTGATGGTCTTCTCACCGATGCCGAGTTCCGCGGCGATCCGCTTGTTGGCCAGGCCGCGGACCACCAGCACCATCACTTCACGCTCACGGGGCGTGAGCGTCTCGTATCGTTTTTCGAGGGCCGCCCGCTCGGATTCCTCCGACTCTTTTTCCGCGGCGCTGGCGATGGCTTCCCCGATGGCCCGGATCAGATCCTCAGCCTGGAACGGTTTGGCAAGGAAGTCCACCGCGCCCGCTTTCATGGCCATGACGCTCATGGGAATGTCACCGTGGCCGGTGATGAAGACGATCGGGAGCGACCGCTGAGTCGAGCGGAGCTCCCGCTGCAGATCAAGGCCGTTGAGCCCGGGCATCTGGACGTCGAGCACCAGGCAGCCCGTCGTGGCATGCTCCTGCCAGTGGTTCAAGAATTCCCTCGCGGAGGCGAAGGGCTCCGCCTGATAACCGGCCGATCCCAGCAGGCGGACCAAACTCTTGCGAACGGCGGCATCGTCATCCACCACGAAGACGATCGGTGATGACTCGTTCACCTCTCACCTCCCACCAGCGCGGGCACTTGAACGACGGGCAGCGTGAAGGAGAAGGTTGCTCCCGGGCCGGAGTTATTCTCGCCCCAGAGGCGGCCGCCATGAAGCCCGACGATCGATCGGCTGATCGACAGCCCCATGCCAAGCCCGTTTGGCTTGGAGGTGTTGAACGGCTGGAACAGGCGTTCGAGCGTCTCTGAGGTGATCCCGGCCCCGCAGTCGCGTACCGTGACCTGGATCTCCTCATCGTCATGGCGGGTCTCGACCAGAACGGTCCGGTTCTCGGTTGAGCCTTCGCGGATCGCGTCGAATGCGTTGAGCAGGAGATTCATGACGACCTGCTGCAACTGGATCCGGTCGCCGCTCACGGCCGGCAAATCGGGATCAAGTTGCAAGTCGATGGCGACCTTGCGAATCATGGCGTCGTTCCGGAGCAGCCAGACAACCTCATGAAGGATCTCGTTGAGGTCGAGCGGCTGGAACGAAGCCCGCTCCTTCTTGACGAGCGTCCGCATCCGCCGGATCACCTCGCCGGCGCGGGCGTCCTCCTCGGCAATTTCCCGGAGGATCTCGCGCACCTCATCGATGTCGGGGCTGGGACGGTCGAGGAATCGCGTTGCCGCCTGGGCGTTGCTCATGATCGCGGTCATCGGCTGGTTGAGCTCGTGTGCGAGCGTGGCCGCCAGCTCACCCATCATCGAGATTCGGTTCGCGTGGGCCAGCTCGTCCAGAAGGCTACGCGCTTCTTGCTGGGCACGGTTGCGATCCGTGACGTCGAGCACGAGTGCGTAGAATCCCCGCACGTCTCCCCGTTCATCGCAGTCGGGCACGTAGGTCGCCTCTATCGCGCGCGGATGTCCTTCCTGGCCGTTCAGCTGCGTGGTGAAAGAGACCTCCTCGCCGGAGAGTGCCCGCTCAGCGTACGATCGAATACTCGCATAGAGCGGCTCGCCCAGGACTTCGCGGATTGTACGACCAACCGCCTGACGCGGACCGAGGCCGAACCAGAGCTCGTAGGCTCGGTTGGCGAACTGGTAGCGCTGGTCCCGGTCGACGTGGGCGATCAATGCGGGCAAGGAGTCGGCAATCAGGTGTAGCCTGCGCTGGCTCTGGATTAAAGCAGCCTCGGCCCGATCGCGACGGTGCCTCTGAATCAACAGGCCTGCGATCAGCAGCGTCTGGACGCTGAGGAGTGCCGCCGTCGCGACCACGTACCGGCGATACTGCTCCCAGAGTGTCGGCGGACGGAAAAGGACCGTGCTTCCCGGTGGGAGGAGGCTCTCGCTGATGCCCCAGCGCTGGAGCTCCCGCCAGTCATACATTGGCGCCATGAACCCGATCGGCGGTTGAGAGCAACTGGCCGGCAACTCGCCCTGGAGGATGCGCACCGCCGCCGCCGCTGCTTTGATGCCGAGGGTCCGGTCGGCGAAGAGCCGCCCTCCGATGATCCCGGAGCCTAGCTCACTCTCGTAGCAGGAAAAGAACGGCGCGTTGGCGACGGAGCGTAGGCCCTGCAGTGCCTGGTCCTGTTCCAGAGTGACCCCGGTGGCATCCTCGTGCACGATCGTGTAGAGGACCGTCGAGTTCGCCGGCAGCGTGGCGACCTCCAGTTTCATCTCTTCGAAGGAGAGCTCGTCGAGCCAACGGAAGCGGACACGATCCGATAAGAAGGCCAGCTCCCGTTGTGCCTCCTTCCGCCAGAATTGCTCCAGCCGGGACGCGCCGATGGCCACGACAATGGTCTTCGTCTTCGGTAACAAACGCAGGATGTTCTCGACGACTTCGGGCAAGTGATACGCGCCTCCGACGTAGGCGGTCATCGGCGTGAGGGCCTTGGGCGGCAAGTTGCGCTGCTCGGTTGAGGCGATCAACATGGGCGTTCCGGAAAAGAGGCGATCGCGGTTCTGGACGGCAAATCGCGTCGCCGGGGCGCCAAACGGCACGACCAGATCGAGTGAACCTCGCGCCAGGCGATTGGCCAGGAAATCCACTAGGGGCTGATCACCTTCCGACGCACCGATGCGGCTCGCCTCCATGGGGATCTCGTAAAGGTCGACGGGACCGGACCATCGGCGAGACACCTCCGCTCGGAATGAGCCAATGCTCACGGTGAAAATCGATACATTGCGGCCGAACGAGTCAAGGATCAGCACGCGCTTGGGAGCCTTCCTGACCTCCTGCCCATGAGTTGCGGGCAGAGCCATCAAGATCAGCAAAACCGAAAGGAGGATTCGCAATCGCATGATGAACATCTGAGTGCAAGGTCGAATGATGAACGAAGGCCGTCCCCTCTTTGTAAGTATAACGGTGCGTAAGGTCTGGCCTCAATCTGATTGGTCCTTAATGAACATCCCGGCAGCAGGCTGGGCACAGAGTCTTCGGTGGGGTGGGTCAGCGACGCGCAACCCATCAGATTGTGAGCCTTTGAAGTGGATTGCGCTTCGCAGACGCACCCTACGAATTCGGGCGGTTTGTCAGCCCTGTGTCGTGTCATTGTTCTCAATTCATTCCCAGGCGCGACGGGGCAGATGATCCAACCAGGGATTCCCGAGCCGAGAACTTCCCGAGACTCGCAGGCGGGTTTCCCTGATAGGACCAAGGTCCAATAGATCAAACGCGAACAATCAGATTAACTCTCCCTAAGAATTGCTACGGCGGCGCCCACAGCGCCGGTCAGCGGCGCCTGATTCACTCGGGGTCGTGCGGAGCTCAGGGAGTCCACCGCGTTCGCTTGCCCCTCGAGCGATCCGGTCGATCGATCGGCTCCGCCGATCGTGATGAGGCCGACCCTAACAGTCATCCATCGATGGGTTATTGTAAATCATGTCTGTAAACTCGACCTATGACTTGATCGGCGACGCTCGTCCATACCCGTCACCGCCTGCAATCGCGGCCGGGGCAGCGGGATCGTACGTCGTGACCGATGTCGATCAACTCGCGGTTGTCTTCCCCTCGTGGGACATGGAATTCGTCCAGTTCGATCCCGGGCGGTTCCGTGCCAGCGGCGGCTGCACCCAGTTCCCCGGTCTGCTGGATCGCCGGGTGCAAACGGACCGAAAGATCCAGGTTCGAGGAATCCCCCGCGGTTCGAGATACGTCTTCACCCCGATCACGGAGGCAAACAAGTGCTGGCGGTTCCGGGGAGGCCAGCGGCTCCGGCCGGGAGAGATCAAGATCGATCGTCCTGGCGAGGTTCTGGACGAGATCTACGAGGCGGGATCTGAGGGCCAGTCTTTAGAGATCGAGGAGGCGATGTTCCGCGAGGCGCTGGCGATCACATCACGAAGTGATCCCGATGAGGTTCTCCCGTGTGGATTCGCGATCCGCCCGACGCCTCAGGCATTCCGCGCCTTTCAATTGCGGCTCCGTCAATCGGTGAGGCCCCATGCGGCAAGCCAGCCGGTGCTTGCCGATCGCGAGGTCGCGGCCCAAGTCTTGGAGCACTACCTGGATGCGGTCTGCGGCTTGCTGGTCGACGACTTCCACGAGGGCAAGTCGGTTGGCCCCCGCGGGGGACGCCAAGACCTGGCGCGCGAGGCCGAGCAGATCATGGACAGCTTTCTCGATCGCCCCCTGACGACAACACACCTCAGCCGGCAACTTTGTGTCAGCCGGCGATCGCTCTTCTATGCCTTCAAGGACGCATTCGGTGTCAGCCCGATGGCCTACCACAAGGTCAAGCGGCTCAGCCGCGTGCGCACGGAATTGAAGGCCCTGGATCCGGACTCGACGACCGTACGCGAGTTGGCCCTGCGCTGGGGGTTCCACCACGCCGGGCAGTTCGCCCGGGACTACACCCAGCATTATGGCGAACGGCCTTCCGATACTCTTATGAAGCGACGCAGCCCCGCGCCCGGCGAATCTCGCCGTTCAGACCGGGCGCTGGTTGCCGCGCTCGTCACTTCTCCGATCTGACTCACGCTAGTTCTACTGTATCGGGTCGCCATCGAGACGCAAACCGCTTGATGTCGTGCACTTATGAAGAATTCGCTCGGCAGGGGCCCCTGAGCCCTCGGATCGGCCCATTTTTTCGGTGCTCGCGAGGAAACTCCGATTTTTTTCTGGCAACCGCCGGCGTCTGCTCGTCTGTAGCATCTCGAAAAAGCCCGCGGGCATCAGAAATTGCAGAAAATCTAAACTAAGCCACTGAAACAAGTTCCGCCGCGTTTGGACCCGATACAGTAGAAATAGGAAACCTCCGTGTTCCCCGCATCATCCACAGTCGCGGCGGTTCCCCAACCCCAATTTTTAGCTGTGACAAAGCACTAGGAGTCTGTCTGTTTATCACCCTTTGACGGAATTGGCTTGATATCTTGGCTCAGAGGCTCTCTTTCCTTTTGGTGCTTCCGATCGGCAATCGTCCAGGGTCCTGGTAGCCTCGGAGCACTCCATTTCGGTCGCGGACGGTCGATTTTGGCCGTTCGGCGGCGTCAATTAGCCTGCCGCCGCGCCCTGAGCTTGCCGCCACAGCTTCAGAAGGTTGTGCACCATGCACATCAACCGCCATTCGCCACGCATCGCCACCAGGCCACGCATCGAGAACTGGCGGAATCCCAGCACCTGTTTTATCTGACCAAAGATCGGCTCGATGATCCCCTTCCGCTTGGCATACACGTCCCGGCCTTTCTTGGTCCGCAGTTTCCTCGCCATCCGTTGCTTGGCCGACAGGCTTTGGGGGATGCGGCCACGCGGCACGGGCGGGATCTCCTCGTTGTGTTTCAATCTCTCGGTCGCGATGTAGGGGTCGATGTCTCGCTGCTCCAAGGCCGAGGCGTTGGCTTCACTGTAGTAGCCCGAGTCGATCACCGCAGATCCGATCGCTTGCTCCACACCGGCAGCCTTCAGGTTCTCCAAAGTCTGGTCGACCATCGGCACCGCCTGGCGCTGTCGTTGGCCTGATCGGTCACGTCAGCGGCCAATATGATCTGGTTCTCGTTGGCCACCGCCTGTGCGTTGCCGCTTTGATCCCAGCCCTTGTTCGAGGCTTTCATGATCCGCGATTCGGGGTCGGTGAAGTTGATCTGGTCCTTGGGCTCGGGAACTGCCTCTCCTGGTGGTTTGGCCGGTGGTGCCTTGCCTTCCGCCACGCGTCGGGCTGCCTCCGCTTCCGCTTCGGTCCGTGCCCGTTCTTCGAGCAGGGCCTTCGCCTCCTTGATCTTGGCCAAGCGACTTGCTCGTCGCTTCAACTCTTCCGGAAGTTCGTCTCCACTACGGTCTCGACCCAGCGCGTCATCCTCGGCCGCGTCGGTCGCTTCGGCCTCGGCCAGGAGTCGGGCAATTTCCTCCTCCAGCCGTTTCTCCTCCTCCTTCATGCGGTTGTAGCTCATCGCCTTGTGCCGCGAAGCGTTAGCCTTGATCTTGGTGCCGTCCAAGGCAATCGTCCCAACCCGGGTCAACCCGGCCAGGGCACACAGCTTGAGTACTTCGAGGAACAGGGCTTCCAATCGAGCCCGGTGGACTTTGCGAAAGTCGCTGATGGTACGGAAGTCGGGCACGTCCTCACCGACGATGATCCGGCAAGCGACGTCGGTGTGGCAGCGACGCATGATTTTTCGCGACGAACGCGTGCCCGTGGCGTAGCAGTACAGCAGCAGCGCAACCATCATCCTCGGGTGAAATGGCGGCTGACCCCGCAATTCACGCTCGTAATACGCGAAGATGGGGGTCAGGTCGAGCGTGGCAACGGTTTCCATCATGAAGTAGACCAAGTCGTCTTCAGGCAGCCAGTCCCGTGGGGAGGGCGGAAACATATACGCCTGGTCGGGCGACCACTCGCGATAGGTCTTGCTCATGCCACAATCTCGCCGAATCCGGGGTCTGCAAGCCGTTCGCCAGCGGATTATTCGAATCCCAACTCCAAAAGGCAATACTCGGACAGACTCCTAGGTACGGGGGATGGATGAGAGCATCCCCCCTACCCCGCACCGGCTTCAGCCGATGGGCTGGAATAAGGAGTTCAATGCGTCGGCCTGCTTGCGGGGAAGCAGATGACGGTAGCGCCTCTCCATGTCTTCGGTGCTGTGGCCGAGGATTTCGTTGATGATCCGCTGATCAACTCCGGCAGACGCCAGGTTGCTGGCGAGCGAGTGCCCGAAGACGTGCCAACCCCGTAGGACTGACCATTTCCCACCT
This sequence comes from uncultured Planctomycetaceae bacterium, assembly GCA_963816015.1. GTDB lineage: Bacteria > Planctomycetota > Planctomycetia > Isosphaerales > Isosphaeraceae > Aquisphaera. Next base: position 219,219 of record CAWFJM010000029.1, read on the forward strand.
TGGAGCGTGCGGCGAAAGTGTTTAGTCGCCGACATGGGGCTAATCGGCTCCCCGTCATCCTTCGCGATCGTCCACGGCCCACTGCGATGGCCCTCGAACCAATTCTTCATCACGTCTGCCAATGCTGGGTGTATCGGCACGGTCCGCCGGGTGAAGTTCTTGGACTTGTCCGCCTTTTTCTCGCGGATCGACAGTAACCCCGTCTCGAAATCCCAATCATCCCACTGCGAATGGAGCATCTCGCTCCGTCGGGCGCCCGTATAAGCGACGAAGGCGAACATGGGGTAAATGAACGGGTAACGCGCGTATTCCTTGACCCAAGCCAGGCATTCCCGCGTCTGCTCCTGGTTCAACCACACGCACTCCCACAACTCGGCCTGCTCCTCTTCGGTTAGGCCGTGCCGCTCGATCCTCCGGCTGATCTGGTCCCAGGTCTGGAAGGGCTCCTTCTGATCGGCTTTGGGTAGGGTCAGATCGGTCATCTTCCAAGCCAGGGGGGCGGTGACGTGTCGGCGCTTCACTGCCCACGCCCAGACCACTCGTAACGTGGACAACTCCTTGTGGATCGTCTCGCGGCCCACTCCCTCGCGAGCCCTTGCGTCCACGTAGCTTTGGAGCGAGTCCACCGCCAGGGTATCGAAGACGACCTTCTCTCCGATGGTCCGTTGGAAATGCTTAGCATGGACGTTTTCGGTCAAGATGGTATTCGACGCCTTGGAACCCGGCGTCAGCGTCTCGGAGTAGGTCGCAAAGACCTCCGCCAACGTCAGGGGCTTCGGAGCCTCCGGAGCCGGGACAAGCTGACTCAACACCCTCCCGCCCGAGAGGATGAAGGCCACCGGGTCGGCATCGGGAGGCAGGGTCTCCTTGCCGCGCTCGAGATCCTGAATCGTCTCCTCGATGAGCGCACACGCTCGTCTGGCTTCTTTGTCGTCTCTAACCTGTATCGTCTTGTTGTACTGCTTACCAGCATAGCGGAAGAAGAGTCGAGCCTTGCCGGTCTTGGGGTTGAAGTTGCGTGACGCCATCGTCTGTCGGTCCTTGCATTGAGCTGAAGGGGGATATCACCATCCCATCCTATTGCCACGCCAAGCCAGTGGCGTTTCAATTCTGTTTCACTATCCAAGCCTAGAACGAAAAAAGGGCTTGCGTCGAATTGACGCAAACCCTTGTGGCTTAATGACCTGTGGTATCAGTGAATTGCGATATGTGAAGCTGGGGATCTAGGATTCGAACCTAGACTAACTGATCCAGAGTCAGTCGTGCTACCGTTACACCAATCCCCAAGAAATCGGTTCGAAGGCGAACCCTGATCAGAAAATCCTACGAACTTCCAGCGATCGTTGCAAGGCGGGACGGAAGGGCGAGCGGGGGCTGGGTTTCGGGCCGGATTTACAGGCTCGGATTGGAGAATTCCTTGAGGGGGAGAGTGACGGGAACCTGGTGGCGGGAGCTGCGGGCGACGGCTTCGGTGAATTGCATGTAGCGGACGCCGGTCTCGAAGTCGGTGTGGGTGACGGGGCGCTCGCCGCGGATCGCGGCCACGAAGTCGTCCTCGACACGCCAGCCGCCTCGTAGGTCGTCGGGGATCGGAAGAGGCAGCAATGACGCGTCGGTTCGCCGCGCGGCCCGGATCTCGTCGCGGAGCAGGTCGTAAATCAGGGTTCCTTCGCTGCCGTAAAGCGCCACCGACATCACCTTCTCGTGCCAGCACAAGGCGCTCAGACGGTAAATGCCGCAGGCGCCGTCTTCCTGGGTGGACAGGACCTGGATGCTGTCGGGTGTGCCCACTCGCACGACCTTGCCGAGCTCGGGGTCGAGCCGCTGGGGGATCATCTTCGAGGCGTAGGCCAGCACCCAGTTCGCAGGCGACACCCACCGAAGCCGAGGTCGTTGCGATGTTCGCGGGCCCTGATTTTTCTGGGCGTTTTTGAGTCCCTCAAAAACCGCCTACCCCACGATACGCGCAAAACTTGCGGTTTTTCCTCTCCGGCAGGGATTTTTTCACGATTTTTCGACCACCGGGCCAACACAGTGGGGATTTATTGCGTAGAAATTGTAGGCATTCCATCCTTTACCTCCTGACCCCTGCGTGAGCCCATGAGAATCACAATCACCAAGCCACTCTTCGCCTGGGACGCTCTCGAGGATTCCCCTTCGCTCCAATCCCTGCGAGTCCTGCTGGAATCGATCCCTGACCACGCGTTGCTCGAGTCGCTCCGAGTGTCGCGCGGAAAGGGACGCGACGATTATCCCGTGGAGGTCCTCTGGGGCACGCTCGTCCTGGCGATCGCCTTGCGGCATGTCTCGATCGACGCTTGCCTCGAGGAACTCCGTCGCAATCCGGCGTTGCGATTGCTGCTGGGCATCGAAGAGGAGGATCGAGTCCCCGGCCCCGACAACATGTCGCGCTTCCTGGCGACCCTCGGCGAAGAGCCCCACCTGAAGCATCTCCGTCGGATCTTCGATACCCAGGTCAGCCGGCTGGGTGCGGTGATCGGTGACTTCGGCAAGAACACCGCGGGCGATTCGACCGGCCTGGCTGGTCGCGCGGCGACCAGCGAGAAACTGCGTGCCGCCGAGATCGAACAGCGGCTTCCGCAACCTAGCGGTGGACGCAAGGAGTACAAGGACGACGACGGAAACATCACCAAGGTTGTCGAATGGTTTGGCTATAAGTTACATTTATTGGTTGATGTAAATCACGAGGTCGCGCTCGCCTATCATATCACCGACACCAAGGCCGGCGACAACGAGCGAATTCCCGATCTGGTAAGTCAAGCGCAGAACAATCTGCCGCCGGATCGTATGAAAACCCTGGCCTACGACAAGGCGGCCGACGACGGCGCCGTGCACGAGTTCCTCCAGGAGAAAGGCATCGCGCCGCTCATTCAGAATCGCAACTTCAAGCTCGAGGAACCCGAGAAAGTGCTCGGGGGTTCGACGCCTCTGAACATCGTGTATGACCAGGCGGGCACGGTCTACTGCTACGATCGCGTCAGCCCCGATCCGGTGCGGCACTCCATGGCGTACATCGGCCATGAACCCCAGCGCGGCACGTTGAAGTATCGTTGCCCGGCGCGGCATGGTGGCTGGAGTTGCCCGAGCAACGCGCGCTGCAACGGCGAGCGGAAGTACGGCCTGACCGTCCGCGTGAAACAAGAGATCGATCTGCGTCGCTTCCCGAGCATCCCGCCGCGACCAAACGGTTCGAACGCATGTACAAGGGCCGGACCGCCGTTGAGCGCGTCAACGCACGGTTCAAGGTGTTCTGGGGCATTGACGATGGCCAGGTCTACGGGTCCCGGCGCTTTCACGGTCACGTGGGGGCGGTGATGGTCGTGCACTTGGCGTTCGCGACGCTGCTGGCCCGGACGAGCAGATACGAGGGGACCTAGGGGAAGATGACCTTCTCGCCGATCGCCAAAGCCCTTCACGAGCTAATCCGATCGCATGCGCAGGAGACCGCCCAAGCCGTAGCGTCCGAGTAAGTCGCCGTCTGGGCTTCCAGAGAGCCAAGGTCTAATGCGAGTTTTGCCAGCGCGTCATTCGCGCGTGAGGGCGGACTACGCTCACCTCGCGCCTGGGACAGTCATGAGGCGAAGTTGACGCACCGCCCCGAAGGGAGCGGCGCCACAAATGCATGCAATTATCAGAATCAAAGGCTAACAACGCAACTGGCTCACCGAAGCACGGTCTCGTAAAGGATCCCCAGGGTCAGCATGTTGAAACCCGAATAGCATGTCATCTGGCGCCAGCCCATGGTGGTTTCCGGGTCCGCGAGGTCCGACGACAGGCTCTGGACGTGAAGCTCGCGCAGGTCGCCGATAAACCCGTCGGCAATCAAGGTGCGCACGAACGTCTCGCCGGCCAGGCCATAGGGACTGGGTACGATCATGGCCGTGAGACTCGGGCATTCCCGAGCCTTGTCGAGCATGCGCTGGGCTTCGCGAGCGTTCATCGCCATCCGGGCCTGGGTCAGCACGTGCTTCCCCGAGTCGAGCGCAGCGAGCGTGACCGGACAGTGCAGGTACGGCCAGGCTCCGATCACGACCGCATCGATCTCGCGATCATGAATCAGCTCCTCCCAGTTGGCGTAAACCCGCGGAATGTCGTACTCCCGGGCCACCCGGGCCCCGGAGTCGCGGTGGCGGTTGCACACCCCCATAATCCGAACTCCGGGAATCTTCCGGAATCCTGGCAGATGTCTGCTTCGGGTGATCTGCCCAGCACCGACGATGCCGATTCGCAACTCGCCCTGCGTCATGATTAAGGCCGCCTGGTCACGCTTGCGCCACAGATGCAGGGTCGGTTGAAGAGAGGCACACGCCGGCGGAGAGGGAAGTCCCGGCATCGCCACCGAACCCATCCAACCCGACCCGCTCCCCTGGTGATTGTAGAATCGGCCGTGCAACGAACCAAGTCGTTGATCGCAATTCAGCGCGGCGTGGGAACGCGTGTTCGACGAGCAGAGATGTTCCCCGGCGTGCCGGACGGTCTCCTGTCGGCTCGGCTGGGGACCGGCCCGCTCATCGACCAGGAATGGCCGAGGGATGGTAGGTCGCGCCGGCGTAACCGCCGAGATAGAGGGGCTTCGTTCCCTCAACTGCGTAAGTGGGGCGCTGAGCGACGTAGGTGGTGTCGGGCTCCGGACGCACCATGCGATCGGAGGAGCAACCGGCGAGAGCCGGCGCCAGGAGCAAGGAAAGCCCCAAGAGGCGAGTGCGGCCGGCGAGCGAGGCGGTTCGGAACATGGTCGTGGGGTCCCCGATCGAATCGCTTCCGTGTGACGGAACCAGGTTGAGTATCGGAAGAACCGCCCTGTTGGATCGAGAAATCCTTTGCAGGTAGGATGATCCGTACCGTCTCCGCGCGATCTCTGTGACCGTCGGCGAGCGTTCTCATGGCGATCTGGACTACCTGCCTCCGCTTGCTCGCGTTCTGGTCGCTGGCGATCTGGATCGGCGGGTTCACGTTCTACTGCGCGGTGGTGATTCCCGTGCTCCACGATCAGCTGGGCAGTGCCCTGGAGACGGGCCTCGTCACGCAGCACGTGACCGATCTCCTGAACCTGCTGAGCCTTGTGACCATCGTGCTGGGCTGGATTCGGACCGCCCTCGAGCAGCCGCGGGGGGATCGCGGACGGACCGGCTGGAGAGGGGCGGTTCTCTCGCTGGCCATCATCACGCTGTGCCTGGTGGCTCTTGTTTTCCTCCACCGGCGGCTCGACGGCCGGCTTCTCAGCGGGACGATGGCAGGGTTTTACCCGCTCCACCGGGCTTACCTGTGGATCAGCACCCTCCAGTGGCTGGCCAGCGTGGTTTTGCTGTCGCTCTGGGCCGGTCCGGGGAGCCGCTCCTGGTTCGAGAGTCGAGGAGAAAATCCTCAAGTTTCCTCCCGATCGCACGTCGCCTGAATTCCCTGCGCAATCGATTCAAGCCCGGGAACGGGCAAGGCCGATCGAAAGGCTGTCTCGGCTTTTCGAGCGGAGCCCCCCGGCGGTTCCACGGGCCAGTCGTATCGTTCTACGTGGTGGTGACTTGGGATGGTTGTTCCGGATCGCCCTCGACTCGCCCGATGGGGCCTGGGCCTGCTGCTGGTGCCACTGGTCGTGGTGCTGGTGGGGGTTCGAGCGGGGACACCCGATCGTGGCCCCGCGCGGTTCGGCGATGGGTTCTGGCGTTCGGGAGTTCCGGTTGCGATCGCCGTCCATGAGGGGCAGGCCCGATTCAGGCTTCCGCCGTCGGCTCAGGGCACCGAGTCGCTGGTGATCGTCTCGTCGCTTTCTCGGTCCGCCGGACCGTTTCCGATCCGGCTCGAGGCGATTCCGGTCGCGGATGCGGGAGTTCCCGAGCAGGCACACGCACCCGCCGATCGTCCGCCGCGGCTCCGGTGGCACAAGCCGGAGCCGATCAAGGAGCCGGTCCGCCGAATGCCGCCACGGCAGCGTGATTTCTCGTTGATGGTCCGCGATGGAGACGTTGCCAGCGCAAGCAATTACCTGGCCGTCCGGGGAATCCTCCGTGCGGTCGGCAAGCGGGTTCAGGTCTACGTGGCCGTGGAGGATCTCGGCCGGGTGGATCCCGAGCTGTTGAAGGACCTGGTTACGACGTTCGACGACCGGATCGTTCCCGTCACCGCCCGCTCGGTGGGGCTGGCCAGCGACATCGATGGGGATGGCCGCTTCACGGTCCTGCTCTCGAGTTGGCTGAACCGGCTGGCCAACGGCCGCCATGCCCTGGACGGTTTCGTGCGAGTGACGGACCTCGATCCCGCGTTCCCGCCGCCCTTTGGCAACCACTGCGACATGATGTACCTGAGCACCGGCCTGAGGCCCGGGCCGCACCTGCGGACCGTGCTGGCTCACGAATACATGCACGCTGTGGTCTTCAGCCGGAAATCGCGTGAGCTCGCCAGCGGGGGGCGGATCGCGCTCGAGGAGGAGGGATGGCTGGATGAGGCCCTCGCACATCTGGCCGAGGACCTGCATGGCTTTTCCCGATCGAACATCGACTATCGCGTGAGCGCGTTCCTGTCACGGCCTGAAAGCTACCAGCTTGTGGTGGAAGACTACTACGCGGCCGACCTGTTTCGCAGTCATGGCAATCGGGGGAGCACCTACCTGTTCCTGCGCTGGTGCGTGGATCAGTATGGGCCGGAGTTGCTGCCAACACTGATCGAGTCGCGGCTTCGCGGGGTCGCGAACCTGGAGGATGCGACGGGGTGCTACTTCCCTGAGCTCTATCGCCGCTGGTCGATCGCCCTCTTCCTGAGCGGTCTGGATCCCCTTGCCGAGGCGCCGGCCCGGGGGGTGTATCGGTCCCTCGACATGCGAGCCCCGATCGAGGACTGGGAGCTCGCCGGACCGCGGGCAACTCGCGTCTTCCGCGGCTGGCCCGGCGGAATGCTGGACCGCTGCGGGCACCAGCAGTCGCTTCTTCCTGGTTCAGGGATCGCCTACGAGTGCTGTCGAGGTCACGATCACAGGCCCACCCGATGCCGAGCTCCAGGTCACGGCCGTTCCCTTGCCGGCCGGCATGGCGAGGCTCGAGCTCGAGGCTCAGTCATCGCCCGGGGCAGACGGCGATCTCCGGCTGCGTGCCTCGATCCGGGAAGGGCGCGGGGAGCCAGTCCGCCTGACCGCACTGGCATGGGAGCCGCTGGTGCCGCCCCCGGACCCACACATGCCGGGATTTCGTCGAGGGCAGCTCGACATGCTCGGCATCGCCTCGACCTTCGGGACCTCGGCTCTGTCCGCCGGCGGGACTCTGGGATCACGGTCCATTCGATTGAAGAATGTTCATCGGGAAACGGGGCCTCTGGTCGTCAAGCTGATCGGAACCGATGCCCGGGGCCACCGCGTGAGCGCCTGGGCTGAGATCAACCGAATGCCCTCGGAAAACGAGGTCGAGGATCAGGGGCCGCTCGCGGAACGGGTCCGGTGAAACGCGGGAGCAAGCTCGAGCACCATGCCGCCGCCACACCAGGATCACTTGCCCTCGAAGGCTGCCTTCCTTATGATGACCCCCTGATATCACTCGTCGTTCGGCCAAGCTGTGTTCTCCCTGAGCCGAACGAAACGCCCACCACTCCGATCACATGGGCGAAGCGAATGCGGGCGTCGCATTGTGGTCCCGCCGGGCGAAGAAGGTTGAGTGCATGAACACTATAGATTACGTTTATCGCTTCGACCCGAACAATCCGAGCACCAAGCCTCCTCCCCCGGACGCGGAAGCCGCGCAAGTCGCTGGAAGACGGCAACCGGATGTTTGCGCGGTGGATGGCCAGTTGCCGGACGGGCACATTCACGAAGGGAGAGGAACCACGGCACGTGGTGCAGTGCAACGGCCTGGAAGTGGGCATGGTGCGCAAGGAAGGGGGCATTCCCAAGCAGGCGCCGTTCGCCGTGGTGATCGGCTGCTCGGACGCTCGCGTGCCGACCGAGATGCTCTTCGGCCAGGGCTTCAACGACCTGTTCGTGATCCGGGTGGCGGGCAACGTACTCGGCGACGTCTGCATGGGGAGCATCGATTTCGCCGTCGAGGCCCTTCAGGAGAGCGTCAAGGTTCTGGTCGTGCTGGGACATAGCGGCTGCGGGGCGGTGACCGGTGCCGTCGATGCGTATCTTCGACCCTTGAAATACTGGTCCAAGACCACGACACCTGCTCTCCGCTCGATCCTTCAGAAGATCCTCGTTTCGGTTCGTGAAGGGGCCAACGCCCTGGAGAGCGTGTGGGGGCCCGAGGCACGCCACATGCCGGGCTTTCGCGATGCCCTGATCGAGACCGACAGTCGCTCTGAACGCGGCGCAGGCGGCCTTTGCGCTGCGGCAGGAGGTGGAATCGGCCGGGCGGTGGGAGATTGAGGTGCTGTACGGGGTTTACAACCTGTTCAATCATCACGTGACGATGCCCAACGACCCCTTCGCGGCGCCCTCGGAGCGCAATGTGCACCTGGCGCATGCACCCACGAACCCCCGAGAATTCAGCGCCCTGGCCCTCCAGATGGCCGAGATTCTCAAGCCGCACCAGGCAAGCACGAAGCCTCTCGAATCGGTGGAGAAGGAGATCGTGGCCCAGATCTTGTCGTTCTCCGGCGAATCCGATGGCCAGCACCAGCAAGAGGCCGAGGCAGTTGACGTCACGAGGAGACCAGGCGATCCGCTTAGCGTAACGGCCGGCCACCCGTAGTGCTCGGCGTCGAGCAGTCAATCCTCTCCCTCCCGAAACAGCGTACTGGCCTGAGCTCTCCCTTCAGGCAAGTGAACCACCCGGTCCTGTGTCGCACTGGGGTCCGTCGGCAGATATGCATACTTCCACATCCCGCGAAGACACGTTGACCGAGCCGGCGAGTCGCGAGCTCGATCGGAACCACCTGAAGGAGGTGATCGACCACGTGGGCCACCTGTTGCCGGCCCAGGGGCCGATCACGGTCTTCATTCATCATAATACGCTTCATGCTTTTGAAGACTTGCCGTTCAATGCCGCGGTCAAGAAAGGCGGGCACATCTTCGGGTGCCAGCCCTACCTGAGCGAAGACCGATATCGCCAGGAACTGTTGCGTGGGCGGATCCGGTTCGATGAGTTGAAGGAGGCGCTGGAACACGACCTGGGAGACCGCGCGGGGGAGAAAATCCCCTGCTTCGGCACGCGGCTGGAGTTGCGTCTGGCCATGCTCCAGAACCCCCTGCGTACCGGACCAACAGAGGAACTGGTCTGGTATGTTGCCGAGGCGAACGCCCTCAGGCGCATCCGGCAGGAGGTCTCCGCCGCAGACCGCGCGCGGTTGATCGCCGAGACCCGGAGGTGGGTGATCAGAGACCTTCGCGGGTTCGGCGAGACGAGCCGCAACGGCTCGTCGAAGCCCGAGGGCGATCGCCGCATTCCCGACAGTCTCGCCGAGCTTCTTTTCCGCTTTGGCGAGTCAAGAATGGAGTATTGGAGCGACGCGGATTGGGAGGGTCTTACGCTGCAGGCCCTCTGGCGAGTGTGTTGCGATGGGGTCCGGGACATACCAGGCTTCACCACACCGGCGCCCCTGGCGGTCCGCCACCGGGACGTGCTGCTTGAAGCGACCGGCGTGGACACGGACTTGCTCGTCAACGATCGGCTGATCCCGTTCAGCGCCGCGTTCCTCGATCAGGGTTTCGCCCACTGGGAGTTGCCCCGGCGTGACGAAGGGTTCTACCGCGCCTTTTGCTCTTTGTACCGCCAGCCTTGGGGACCGCCGGATCGTTGGATGCGCGGGCTTGCCGGAGAGGTTGGCCGCCTGCAGGACGAGAGGATTGGACCGCTGGAATCGGCCTTGGAATCACTCAGGATCCTCGGTGTCGCCGCGGAGGAGTGGGAGCGGTACCTGTCCGCCACGTTGCTGGCGCTCCGGGGCTGGGCCGGCATGGTCCGCCAGATCGAGGCTCGCGGCGACCGCGTGGTTCACCCCGTGCCCCAGGGCAGCCTCGTCGAGTTCCTGGCGATTCGGCTCCTGCTGGACCGATTCGCGGTGGCCTACACGGCCCGGAGCTCACTCGGGATCAAGACTCCAGTCAGAGAGTTCTGGCGTCTTGCACGGGGGTGGGTCGATCCGCAATGGCCGCTCAGCGTCGAACAGCGGGCCTTCCCGGTCTTCCAACTGGCCCAGATCTCCGGTCTGTCTCCCGATGTCCTCTACCGCCTGAACAAACAGGAATGGAAAACGATCCTGCAGGAAATCGACTCCTTCAGCGGGCTCGAGCGACGACGGGTCTTTCACCTCGCCTACGAGCGGCGCTTCTACACGCAGACCGCCGATGCGGTCGCGCTGCACGTCCGTCACCCGGCTCCGACGCCAAGCCAGCCGCGTTTTCAGGCGATCTTCTGCATCGACGAACGCGAAGAGTCGATCCGCCGCCACGTGGAGGAACTGGCCCCGGACGCGGTGACGTACAGCACGGCCGGCTTCTTCTCGGTCGCCATGTACTACCGAGGCGTGGCCGACGCGCATTTCGTTCCGCTTTGCCCGGGGGTGATCCGTCCCGGGCACTGGGTCGCGGAGCGGGTGATCGACATCCATGAACAGGCCCACCAGCTTCGCCAGAAGACAAGGCGCGCCCTTGGCATGGCGTCGTACCGGTTCAACGTGGGCAGCCGGTCGTTGACGCTGGGCGCACTGCTCACCGCCGTGGTCGGCGTGCTGGCCTCGATACCCTTGGTCGCGCGCACTCTCTTTCCTCGGTTCACTTCGCGGTTCAGCAGCAAGCTCGGCCGGTTCGTCGGGTCTCCGCCCTTGACCCGGTTACAGCTCGAACGAACACTGGCGACACCGGGGCCCGAGAATGGGCAACTCGGGTTCACCGTCGACGAGATGGCGGAGATTGCGGAGAAGGTGCTTCGCGAGCTCGGAATGACCTCGGTGTTTTCCCGCCTGATCTTCGTATTCGGTCACGGTTCGACCAGTTTGAACAACCCGCACGAATCGGCCCACGACTGTGGCGCCTGCGGTGGGCGCGGGGTGGTCCCAACGCTCGGGCACTGGCCCAGATCCTCAACGACGGGCGAGTCCGCGAGCGTTTGGCAAGCCATGGGCTTTCCGTTCCGGCGGAGACCTTCTTTGTTGGCGGCATGCACAACACCAGCAACGAGACCCTTGTCTTCTATGATCTCGACTTGTTGCCGGAGTCGCATCGGAGCGAATTCGAGTCGATCCAGCTGCTTCTCGAGCTCGCCTGCGACCGGGACGCCCATGAGCGGAGCCGGAGGTTTCATTCCGCCCCGCTCTCGCTCTCGTTCGCCGGGGCTCGCCAGCACGTGGAAGCCAGGGCGGAAGACCTGGCACAGGTCCGGCCCGAATGGGGGCACGCCACCAACGCCATTTGCATCGTCGGCCGCCGCGAGCGGACCCGCGGCCTGTTCCTCGACCGACGCGCGTTTCTCACTTCCTACGATCCGACGCAGGACGACGCCGAGAGCACCATCCTGACCAGAATCCTCCAGGCGGTTTTCCCGGTCTGCGCCGGCATCAACCTCGAGTATTACTTCTCCTACGTGGACAACACGGGCTGGGGTAGCGGCACGAAATTGCCGCACAACGTGGCCGCTCTGCTGGGCGTGATGGACGGCGCCGCAAGCGATCTACGAACCGGTTTGCCCTGGCAAATGGTGGAGATTCATGAGCCGGTACGGATCATGTTCATCGTCGAGACGACGGTCGAAGCGATGCTTCGGATCATGGAACGGAACGAGGGCATCGGCAAGCTTTGCCGCAACCGCTGGGTGAGGCTCGCGGTGCTCGATCCCGCCACGGGAGAGCTTTCGGTCTTCCAGTTGGGCGGGTTCCGGCCGTACCAGCCCCAGGCCGGGGTCTTGCCCAAGGCGGCCTCGTCCGTGGACTGGTATCGCGGCTGGCGCGATCACCTGGAGTTCGCGGAGATCGACGGTCAGCATTGACCCCGCATTCTGGACCAAGGGAAAACCATGCTCACGATGGAACATGTCATGACGGTTCTGGGTGCGATCGTCATCGCTTCCCCCGTTCTGCTGGTACTTGTACTGGGGGTCAGCTCGCTCCTGGACCGCAAGCTTTCGGAGCAGCAGACGACGACGATCCTCCAGGCGGGAACGATTTCGGGACTCTTGGCGGCCCTGGCGGTCCTGCTGGCCATGCTGATTCTGGGAACGCGTCATGTGCCGACTCGAGCTGGGGGACTGGGTGGTGATCCCCGGCCAGTATCATTTCTCGATCAAGTTTGTTTTCGACCGGCTTTCGGTGCCGATGGCCATTCTCTCGTTCACGCTCTCCGGAACGATCGGCGCCTTCGCCAGCCGCTACATGCACCGAGATGCCGGTTACAATCGGTTTTTCGTCCTGTACACGCTGTTCGTACTTGGCATGGTCGCCACGTCGCTCGCGGGAACCATCGAGACGCTGTTCGCCGGCTGGGAACTGGTCGGGCTGTCCTCCGCGCTCCTGGTGGCTTTCTTTCAGGAGCGGCAGGCTCCCGCGCGGAACGGCCTGTGGGTCTGGACCATCTACCGGTTCTCGGACGCCGCCCTGTTGCTGGCCGCGGTGGCCACACACCACCTCCGCGGAGAGGGCGACTTCGACAAGTTGCTGGGGACGGGCCTCTGGCCCGAGGTCGTGCCGGCCCTGACCAGCCACGAGGGCTTTGTCGTGGGGCTGCTCGTGCTGGTGGCCGCCGCGGGCAAATCGGCGCTGGTCCCATTTTCCGGCTGGCTGCCGCGGGCCATGGAAGGACCGACGCCCTCCAGTGCCGTCTTCTATGGCGCGCTCTCGGTTCACCTGGGGGCGTTCCTGCTCTTGCGGGTCAGCCCCCTCTTGGATTCCTCGCCCTTGCTCTCCACGTTGGTCGCGCTGGTGGGTGTGTCGACCGCTGTCTTCGCGTATCTTGCAGGCAGCGTGCAAACCGACATCAAGTCGGCCCTCTCTTTTGCCTCTCTGTCCCAGGTAGGGATCATCGTGGCGGAGATTGGCCTGGGTTTCCGCTACGTCGCCCTGATTCACATCCTGGGCCACGCCTGCCTGCGGACGCTTCAGTTCGTGAGAGCACCCACGCTCTTGCACGATTATCATACGATGGAGAACGCCATCGGCGGGCACCTGCCCCGCGGTGCGTCTGCCTGGGCTGGCTCGGCCCACCGGTTCAAGGACTGGCTCTACCGGTTTGCACTCGAGCGAGGATACCTGGACGCGATCTTGCGTGATTACGTGGCGGCTCCGATCGTGCAATTATTCCGGTGGTTCGACGCGATCGAGCGACGGTGGACCGACTTTCTCGCAGGAGAGAAGTCGCGTGAGTCCGAGAAACACAAGCCTCACTTCGGGACGATCGAGGAGTTCTCATGAGGTTCTTGGAATTGCCCTGGCTCGATTTCTCGATTGCGGCCACGCTGATAGGGTCGCTCTGGGTCAGCCAGATCCGCGAACCTTATCGCGCGGCACGGATGGGCTTGGTCTTCACCGGGATCGCTTTTGTTTTCGCGTTCCTGGCCTGGCTGGGTTATTACGTCGGCGTCGATCCAGAATCCGTCAGCCGCGCGAGCCTCGAGCCCTATATCTTCGGTCGCGAGGTTCTGGTCCTGGACGAGCTCAGCGCGCCATTGGTGCCGGCCGTGGCACTGCTGCATTTTCTGACTGCCCTGGCAACGCCCCGGACCAAGATGAGAAGGTTTTCGTTTTCCTGGTCGCTTGCCTCGGAGGCGATTCGCCTGGCAATGTTCAGTTGCAGGGCCTCCTGGCTGCTGGTCGGCCTGCTGGCGCTCTGCACCGTTCCCCCTTACTTCGAGCTCAGAAACCGCGGCCGGCCGAAGCGGGTGTATGTTCTGCACATGCTTCTGTTCGTGGGGCTGATGGTAGCGGGGTGGGCGGGGGTCGCCTCCAGCGCCGGCCGTTTCGCTCCGCCAACCTGGGCCACGGTCCTGCTCATGGCGGCCATTCTCGTCCGGTGTGGGACAGTGCCCGCCCATTGCTGGGTGACGGACTGGTTCGAGCATACATCGTTCGGTATCGCCCTGCTCTTCGTGACCCCTCTGGCCGGGGTTTATGCCGCCGTCCGGCTGGTCTTGCCCATCGCGCCTGACTGGGTACTTCGGAGTATCGGTCTGGCCTCGTTGTTCACGGCTGTCTATGCCGCTGGGATGGCGGTCATCCAGAAGGACTGTCGGCGCCTGTTCGCCAATCTGTTCCTGAGTCATGCCTCACTGGTGCTGGTGGGTCTGGAACTCCACACCGAGCTCTCGCTCACCGGCTCGCTCTGCCTCTGGTTTTCGGTCATCCTCTCCCTTGGCGGCTTCGGTCTGACGCTCCGGGCGCTGGAAGCCCGGTTTGGGCGGCTCTCGCTGGCCGCGTATCAGGGCCTCTATCAGCACTCTCCCGCACTGGCGGTCTGCTTCCTGCTCACCGGGCTGGCGTGCGTCGGATTCCCTGGCACGCTCGGCTTCATCTCCGCCGAATTACTTGTGGACAGCGCAGTGGAGGTCAGCCCCTATGTGGGAATTGCGGTCGTCGCCGCGGCGGCTCTCAACGGGATCGCCGTGGTTCGGGCTTACTTGCTGATCTTCACGGGGACGCGGCATCATTCCACGTGTGTCCCTCGGCATCGGGGACCGGGAGCGGTTCGCGGTTCTGACGTTCTCGGCCTTGATCCTCGGCGGAGGGTTCTTCCCGCAGCCCGGAGTCAGCACGCGGCACCGGGCCGCCGCGGCGATCCTGGTGGAGCGACAGAAGCTGACGGGGTCGGGGCTGGAGGCGTCTGCCCCGACGCTGCCAGCGCGGCCTGAGCCCGGGGCTCCCGCGAATCCGGCCCCGGGTCCCTCAAGGACTTCTCGACCCGCGATCGACCTGACGGGCCACGATCGGACGACCCGCAGATCGAGCCCGGCCGGGGCCGTGAAACATGAGCCTCCTCGCGTGTAGGCAAGCACCAGCGCGATGCGTCGCGCAGCGCCCGTGGGCACATCATGACTCATGACCTCATGACCAGGGACGAAAGACCGGAGTTGACCTCGGCATGCCTCGAGCTTAGACTGATCACCGTGTTTGTTCAGACTGACGAGCGAACTGGACAAGCGTGTCGCGGCTCATTTCCGAGAATTCCTAGAGACTCCATTTCCAGGGATTCATGAAACTCGCCCTTGCTCTGCTGGTGGGACTGCTCTTCGGCTTCACGCCCCTGGCGTATGCGCTGCCTTTCTTTCCCGGCCAGTCGGACGAGTTCGGACCGGCTGACAATGGCGTGCTCCGGGCCTTGATCCAATCACCTGTCGAGCCCTCCCTCCCTCGACCCTCGGTTCGGGAAGACCTCATCGAGACTCTTGCGTCCGAAGAGGAGGAAGACGATGTTCCCGAGGCGGAAGTCGGCGGTATCACTTCGTTGTTCTCTCTTGATCGTCACCGGATGCCACTCCACGGCCTGACCTCCTCTCCCTGGCGCCGGGAATCTGGCTCTCTCCACCAGCCCCCGTCGTCGCAGCTTCGCTGCTGAGTCGTGGCTTGTTCTGCCTCTCCTTTTGCGAGTATCCGTCTCCTTCGCCTTGCATGCGGAGCGTCAGGCCTCTCGCGCGGGCTGTGAGCTGATTGACGAGCCGTGCGGGATTGGCCTGCCGTGACCCACGCAAGGGCGTGGTCCGGAACCATGGCGTCCACCCAGGACGTCGAGCGGCTCCGGACCAACCCGCTGGTCGTTGACCAGCACGCTCCGATAATTCCCCCAATCCGACCAGAAACAGCCAGTTCCTTGTCGACGAGTTGCCACGAGAACCAGGGAGCCCCAAGGGAGAGGACTTGCAGTCCTCAAGAACCAAGGAGTGCGCTCTGATGAGTCGAATTCGTTTTCCGAGAACCGCACTGCTGGCCGGCATGGGCCTGCTGGTGATCGGTTTGCCGGTGCTGGCCCAGGAGCTGCGGGGAACCGTCAAGTCGGTCGATCGCGATAACTCCCGGATGGTCGTCCACGACGAGCTTGGCCAGCACGACGTCGTGGTGAACTTTAACAAGACAACCGCCCTGAAGACGAACGATGCCAGCCTTGGCGACATCAAGAACGTCAAGCCTGGGGCCCATGTTTCCATCGTCGATTCGTTGACCGCATCCAGGGTCACGGTCGAGGATGCCAGCGCGGCGGGGGCCGAGAAGGAAGAGCCGAAATCGATCATGGTGGAGTTCTGGCACAACTTCCGGCACAACCTCTTCAAGCCGCTGCTCCTCTTCTTCTACCTCGGCTTCCTTGTCCCGATCCTCAGGGTCCACTTCGAGTTCCCCTATGTCATGTATCAGGCGCTGACGATCTACTTGCTGATCGCCATCGGCTGGCATGGCGGAGAAGAGCTGGCTCACCTGAACCCGGATAACATCAAGTCCATCGTCGGGTTCATGTTCGTGGGCTTCCTGACAAACACCGCCGTGGGCATCCTCGCGTACACGATTCTCCGGGCGATGACCCGGATGCGGCGGGTCGACCAGGCCACGGTCGCAGGCTACTATGGGTCGGACTCGGCCGGCACGTTCGTGACCGCGCTGGGCGTACTGGCCACTGCCCACATCGCCTATGACGCTTACATGCCGGTCATGCTGGCGGTGATGGAGATCCCGGGATGTCTGGTGGCGCTCTTCCTGGTGGCCAGGCTCAGGAACAGCGGAATGGATGCACTGGGTAACATGCCGGACGAGCCCGGCTACGACCCCACCGCGATGCCCCTCCAGGCTCGCGTGGGCGAGCCAGGGCACCATGCCGAGACCAAGCATGAGCTGGATGTGGAGTCGGAGCTCGAGATGGCGCTCGAGAGGATGGACCACCCGGATTTCAACAACAACGGCAATGGCAACAAGAAGAAGAAAAAGGGCATCCTCAGCGGGAAGCTGCTCCACGAGGTCTTCCTGAACACTGGGCTCTACCTCCTCTTCGGTGGGATCATCATCGGCCTGATCAGTGGGCTGCAGGGGCCGGAGGTTACTCGCGCCGACGACAGCTTCTTCGTGACCCTGTTCCAGGGGGTGCTCTGCCTCTTCCTGCTCGAGATGGGCATGACCGCCTCACGCAAGCTCAGAGACCTGAAGACCGCGGGGTGGAAGTATGTTATGTTCGGGTATCTCGCGCCCAACATCTTCGCCACCATCGGAATCCTGGTCGCCCACGGCTATTCCTGGCTGACCGGCAATCACTTCGAGCTGGGTACTTATGTTCTGTTCTCCGTGCTTTGCGGCGCGGCGTCCTACATCGCCGTTCCGGCCGTTCAGAGACTGGCCATCCCGGAAGCGAGCCCGACCCTGCCACTGGCTGCCTCCCTGGGGTTGACCTTCTCCTACAACGTGACGATCGGCATTCCCGTTTACATGGAGATCGCCAAGGCCGTCATCCGCAATTTTCCGGTTGCCTGAAGCGACCGCGACGTTTGTTCAACGTCATTCCTTCAAGAAACGCAACTCTCTTCCGCCCGCCTCCTTCCTGTAACCTGGTGGAGGCGGGCGGTGCGACAACCGCCGGTGGGCTTGCAGCTCCAGGTAGGTTCTGATCCTGAAACGAATCATCGACGGAGTGCATGCGTTTCGAGAAAACGACTACAAGCAGAATCAGGAGCTTTTTCGACGTGGTCGATCTCGGGGTCAAGCATATCATCGTGTCCGGCCACTCCCACTGCGGCGCCATGACCTCGCTGCTCGATCGAGAGACGCCCCAGCGGTTCCCCCCGGTCGCGGGGTTCCTTCTCTATGCCGACCAGGCGCGGCGGAACCTGAAGGCGAAATACCCCCGGCTCGAGGGAGATGAACGGATCACCCGGCTCGTGAAGGAGAATGTGCTCATGCAGCTCAACCATCTGCGGAGTCTCAGCTCGGTCTCCACGGCAATCCGCCGTGGCGAGCTGCAGATCCACGGCTGGGTCTTCATGATCGAAATCGGCGAGGTTCTCGTGTATGATGCAGCGTCCAAGCAGTTCATCCCGGTCGAAAACTGGCTGCGGGATCGAAGCTAGCAGACAGAGGTGATCAGAGACCATGAACGGACGCCATCCTCCCCTGGCTCGTTCCATCCTCGACACGATCGGCCACACGCCGCTGGTCGAGCTAATGCGGAGTGTCGCCTCACGCGGTCTGACCGGACGTCTGCTCGTGAAGCTCGAGTACTTCAGTCCGGGGGGCAGCAAGAAAGATCGAATCGCGCTGGAGATCATCAGGGAAGCTCGAGCGTCCGGCGAGCTGAAGGCGGGTCAAACCGTCGTCGAGCTGACCAGCGGAAACACCGGTACCGGTTTGGCGATCGTCTGCAGGGCCATGGGCCACCCGTTCGTCGCGGTGATCTCGCGCGGCAATACCGTCGAGCGGGTCCGCCAGATGGAAGCATTCATCGACGTCTTCGTGGACATGGTTGGAACCTGCGGGTCGTTCACGGGTGGGGCCCGAGCACTGCGCCGGCTCAATCCGGGTCACCGAGCCTATGCGGTGGAACCGGCCGGGGCCGCTGTACTGGGTGGAGGTCCCGCGGCCAATCCGCGGCACCGGATTCAGGGTGCCGGCTATGCGCGTACCGACCTGGCCCTGTTGGAGCGGTCCCTGGCCGCCGGCTACGTTTCAGTGACCCGACGAGCAAGCCATCGCGGCGGCCCGCTACCTGGCGGCCGAGGAGGGCATCTTCGCGCCGGCTTCTCCACGGGGGCTCACCTCGCCGCGGCCTGGAAGCTGCTGGCGGCGCGGGAGGCCGGGGCCACGATCGCATTTGTCGCCTGCGACAGCGGGCTCAAGTACTTGAGCACGGACCTTTTCCCCTGAGTTGCGATCGACCTCATGGGAGCAGACCCGCGACATCCGAGATTGTGCCGCGGGTGGACGACAGGGAGGTCGTCCCCGTGCCCTTCTTACCCGGAAGACCTGGCCGATCAAGATCCCTCATCGCCGCTCACGACAGGGAGTCCCTCCCCGATGAAGTCTTACACGGAACACCTGACCTTCAACATCCCGTCGCGGATGGGCTTCGTGAACATCACCCCCAGGATCGAGGAGATCGTCCGCAAGAGCGGCGTTCAAGAGGGACTGGTATTGGTAAACGCCATGCACATCACGGCGTCGGTGTTCATCAACGACGACGAGCCTGGGCTGCACGAGGACTACAAGAAGTGGTTGGAGGAGCTGGCCCCGTTCGACCCGTCGCCCCAGAGGTACAGGCACAACCGCACCGGCGAGGATAACGCCGACGCCCACATGAAGCGCCAGATCATGGGACGCGAGGTCGTCGTCGCGATCACCAACGGGAAGCTCGACTTCGGACCCTGGGAGCAGATCTTCTACGGCGAGTTCGACGGGAACAGGGCCAAGCGCGTGCTGGTGAAGGTCATCGGGGAGTGAAACCCGAGCCTGCCGTGGGTGCTACTGGGCGGTGGCCTGCCTTCACGGGTCTGCCGTGCAGCCAAGCAGGATACTCTGGATCTCCACGTCCACCGATTACCCCGCCGGCTTGTGATCAC
Source organism: uncultured Planctomycetaceae bacterium (assembly GCA_963816015.1). GTDB lineage: Bacteria > Planctomycetota > Planctomycetia > Isosphaerales > Isosphaeraceae > Aquisphaera. Next base: position 238,664 of record CAWFJM010000029.1, read on the forward strand.
CGCCGGGCACCGTCGCGAAGGGCCAGAGCTCGACGTGGTTCGACTTCTTGGGGCGGCCCGGTACAGCGTCAATCGGGCTTCGGAAGTCCTTGCGCGTTCCGCTCATCGTCCTTCGCCAGCAGCCCAAGGGCCTTCACCTGCCACTCGACCGCCGCGTCGAAGTCCTTGTCCTCGGTGCAGTGCGGCGGCCAGTGTGTCGAGGTGGCCCTCCACTTTTCGGAATGCCAGGGGCGAGTTCCGACTCGAACGCTGTATAAGCATTCTTCAATTGCCTCAGGCTGTACTTTCGTCAAGGCGGCCCATCGAGCCAGCCGGCATCCCACGATCCTGGCGGGAATTCCTGGACAATGATTGCCTGTTATGGCCGATTGACGGCCACTGGCTTGTCGGACTTTTTGTGTACACGATGGCCTGGCGATTTCCTCAACTGGCTGTTGCGATTAGACCACACAGCGAACGTACTGAAGGACGAGATCCCCAGACGGAACACCCTCTTCCAAGGCAGGACTCGTGGTTAGGACTTAGGCCACAAGGGCCAACTTCACGGTGGTCGCCAAAGGACGGTCGCCCTTCGCGTCGAAATAAAACTCGTCGGCGACGGTCTTGTCTTGATCGTATCGCGTCGTCCAGCTTGCATTTCGCTAGAAAACTGGAGGACCCTCGCTCACCGTCAATCAGCAAAAAATGATCGCTTGATTTGCCGCCCTCGTTCGTCGGTACGCTCTCCAGGCGACGCTTTGGGATTCGAGGGCGATCGCCTTGTCGTAGGTCGGCGATCGCCTTGTCGTACTCCTCCTTGGCGTCCCAGGCGAGGCCGCGGTTGTTGTACGCCAGGGCGATACTTGGGGTCGAGGCGATCGCCTTGTCGTAGTCGGCGATCGCCTTGTCGTTCTCCTGCTTGGCGTCCCAGGCGAGGCCGCGGTTGTTGTACGCCACGGCGTACTTGGGGTCGAGGCGATCGCCTTGTCGTAGTCGGCGATCGGCCTTGTCGTACTCCCCCTTGGCGTACCCAGGCGAGGCCGCGGTCGTAGTACGCCGGGCGTTCTTGGGGTCGAGGGCGATCGCCTTGTCGTAGTCGGCGATCGCCTTGTCGTACTCCTGCTTGGCGTCCCAGGCGTGGCCGCGGTTGTTGTACGCCAAGGCGTACTTGGGGTCGAGGCGGATCGCCTCGTCGTAGTCGGCGATCGCCTTGTCGTACTCCTTCTTGGCGTCCAGGCGTGGCCGCGGTCGTTGTACGCCATGGCGTCTTGGGGTCGAGGCGGATCGCCTTGTCGTAGTCGGCGATGGCCTTGTCGTACTCCTGCTTGGCGTACCAGGCGTGCCGCGGCCGTTGTACGCCAGGCGTTCTTGGGGTCGAGGCCGATCGCCTTGTCGTAGTCGGCGATCGGCCTTGTCGTACTCGCTTGGCGTACCAGGCGTGGCCGCGGTTGGTACGCCCAGGCGTACTTGGGGTCGAGGCGGATCGCCTCGTCGTAGTCGGCGATCGCCTTGTCGTACTCCTCTTGTCGTACCACAGCCGCCGCGGTTGTCGTACGCCAGGGCGTTCTTGGGGTCGAGGCGATCGCCTCGTCGTAGTCGGCGATCGCCTTGTCGTACTCCTGCTTGGCGTACCAGGCGTGCCGCGGCTGTTGTACGCCGCGGCGTACTTGGGGTCGAGGCGGATCGCCTTGTCGTAGTCGGCGATCGCCTTGTCGTACTCCTTCTTGGCGTACCAGGCGTGGCCGCGGTTGTTGTACGCCATGGCGTACTTGGGGTCGAGGCCGATCGCCTTGTCGTAGTCGGCGATCGCCTTGTCGTACTCCTGCTTGGCGTACCAGGCGTGGCCGCGGTTGTTGTACGCCGGGGCGTTCTTGGGGTCGAGGCGGATCGCCTTGTCGTAGTCGGCGATGGCCTTGTCGTACTCCTTCTTGGCGTACCAGGCGTGGCCGCGGTTGTCGTACGCCATGGCGTTCTTGGGGTCGAGGCGGATCGCCTTGTCGTAGTCGGCGATCGCCTTGTCGTACTCCTTCTTGGCGTACCAGGCGAGGCCGCGGCTGTTGTACGCCAGGGCGTACTTGGGGTCGAGGCGGATCGCCTTGTCGTAGTCGGCGATCGCCTTGTCGTACTCCTTCTTGTCGTACCAGGCGAGGCCGCGGTTGTTGTACGCCAAGGCGTACTTGGGGTCGAGGCGGATCGCCTTGTCGTAGTCGGCGATCGCCTTGTCGTACTCCTCCTTGGCGTACCAGGCGAGGCCGCGGTTGTTGTACGCCCGGGCGAACTTGGGGTCGAGGCGGATCGCCTTGTCGTAGTCGGCGATGGCCTTGTCGTACTCCTGCTTGGCGTACCAGGCGTTGCCGCGGTTGTTGTACGCCACGGCGTACTTGGGGTCGAGGCGGATCGCCTTGTCGTATCAGACAAACGCCTCGTCGATCCGGCCCTTCTTCTGCAAGGCGAGGCCGAGGTCGAGGTTCGCGACGGGGCTGACAGGGCGGAGCGCGACTGCTACTGTATAATAACGGATCGCTTCATCGTACTGCGCCGGCTCGGAGGAAGTGAAAGCGTCTGCCAGGTCGTGGTTGATCCAGAAGTCGTGGGGATGGAGACGTTGCGCCTGCCGCAACAGCGCCACGGCCTCATCGAATTCGCGCGCCTGCACGAGGGCATTACCCAGACGATCCAGCGTGGCGACGGGTTGACGGGCCACGTCGGGGTCATGTGCCAGTTGCCGTAAAGCCGGGACATCTCCCTTGGCCACCGCGTCGCGGATCGCGTTGCGCCGGGGATCGGGGTCGGCCTCGCGAGCGATGGTCCGCAGGCGCGAATCATCGGGCGGACCGGCTCGCCACGCCCAGTCGTCGAGCGCCGCCGCCAGCGCCTCGCGGATCTCCGGGGGCTTGGCCCGGATCAGCTCCGCCGCTCTCTCGGGCGGCAGCGTATCGATGTCGATCCCGTACTCGCGGAACACCCGCTGATACCCGGAGATGACGGCCTTCCGATCATACCACTCGTCCCCTCCTTGGCATATCGCGGCCCCCAGAAGGCGGGCCTCGTCGAGCGCGTCGACGAATTTCCGGTCACGCTCCTGGCCTTCCGCTTCTCCTCCTGGGCCTTCCGCTCCTCCTCCTTCTTCTTGTACAACTCCAGAGCGTCTCGCCACCCGACGCCGCAACGACTCGTACTCGACGCCGGGTTCGAGCCGGCTCTGGGCCCCCTCCAGCACCTTGATCGCCTCGGGCCAGCGGGCCTCAAGGGCCAGTTGTCTGGCCTCCATCCAGGTCCTTATCCACCGCATGCGTCAATTGGTCCAATCGGATCCTTTTTTGCCACTGGTACCACCCCCAGCCGCCGATGGCCGATGCCATCAGCACCAGGATCGACGCGGCCCGGGCCAACTTCACCTTGCGCCGCTTGCGTCGGCTGGCGGCGAGGAACTCCGCCTCCAGCGCGTTGAGCTCGTCGCGGTGGGTCTTCGCCCACTCCCGCGCCACCGCCAGACGGGTGCCTCCGTAGAGGAAGCTGCTCTCCCGGCGATTGGCCTCCCACTCCCGCGCGGCTTCGGTGAGCTGGCGGTGGATCCGCAGGCCGGCCCGGTCCGCGTCGATCCACTTGCGGAGCCGGCCCCAGCCCCGGATCAGCGCCTCATGGGCCACCTCGACCGAGCGCTCACCCGCCGTCTTCGGGTCGCCCTCGGTCGTGATCAGGCGGGCGTCGGCCAGGCGGCGGACGACGGCCTCCACGGCCGTGGGGTCGGCACCGGCCGGGACCAGTTCGCCGAACGAGGCCCGGCGCTTGGTGTCCTCGATGCCCTCGCCGGGCTGGGTCAGGCGGAGGAAGATCCGGCGGCAGAGGTCGCGCTGGGCGTCATCGAACTGACCGAGGACGTTGTCGGCCCGATTCTTGAGCGCCCCCTGAAGTTCGCCGATCGCCCGGTAGGCCGCGACGGTCAGCCGCCGCCCTTCGCGCCGCTGCCACAGCTCCATCAGGGTGAACTGGAGCAGGGGCAGGGACCCCGGCTGGCCCTCGACCTCATGGAGCAGCATCTCGACCAGCCCCGGCTCGAACTGGCCGCCGGCCAGCAGGGCGGGCCGCTCGATGGCGCGGCGGAGTTCGTCCTCGGTCATCGGGCCGACCAGGAGCTGGTGGTCCGACATCGCCGCGGCCAGCGCGGGGTACGAGCCGCACTTGCCGTAGAAGTCGGCCCGCATCGTCAGCACCACGATCGCCTGGCCGTCCGCGACCGTCGCCGCATAGAGCAGGTTATCGAAGAGGGCCTTGCGGGCCGCCTCGTCCTCGCAGAGCGTGAAGACCTCCTCGGACTGGTCCACGAGCACGACCAGCCGGCGCGACGGGGGCGCCTCGCGGAGGGCCAGCCGCGCGAAGTAGTGCAGCGACTTCTGGTCGTCGCCGAATGCCTTGATGTTGAGGAGGTCGCGCGTATCCTTGATCAGAGTGGCCCCTCCCGGCAGCCCCGCCAGCGCGAGGGCCAGGCTCTCGATCGGGTTGCGGCCGGGCTTGAGGATCACGATCGGCCACGCGCCGCTGCCGTCGAGCGCCCCCCGCTTCAGGGCGGCGACCAGCCCGGCGCGGGCCAGCGACGACTTGCCGCTGCCCGAGGCGCCCAGGATCGCCAGGAAGCGGTTCTCCTGACCCGAGGGCGAGGCCCGCAGCGCGACGATCAGCCACTCGGTCAGCGCCTCGCGGCCGAAGAAGAACGGCGCGTGCTCGACGTCGAAGACCTCCAGCCCGCGATAGGGGCACACGCCCTCGAAGGCCGCGCTGTCGGAGTCGGGGCCCGGCAGCGCGTCCTTCGAGGCGCGCCGCCGGGGCCGGGGCCCGGCTCTTCGCCCCGGATGCCGCAGACCAGCAGGCGGAACGCCTCCTCGTCATCGTGCGAGCGGCGGAACTCGACCCAGGTCGTCGCGGTCAGGAACGTCGGCAGCTTCCCCCGCTCGGGACGATCCGTCCCCGGCAGGAGAACGGGGATGACGCGGAACTGCCCCTGGCTCTCGCCGACCCGCCTCTCGATGGCCGCGCGCATCTCCTCGTTCTGCCAGGTACCCAGCCCCTTGGGGCCGATGAACACGGCGCAGGTCGCGCATTCGTCCAACGCCTTCTCGATGGCTGGTTGCCAGCGTTCTCCAGGGATCAGGTTCCATATGTCGAGCCACGGCCTGATCTCTTCACACTGCAACCGGACGGCCAGCTCCTCGACCGCCGGCTTGTCGGCGCCGTTGTGCGAGAGGAACACATGGTATTTGAAGCCAGTCGTCGGCATCGCGTCGGGCTCCACCGCATCGTGGCGAAGACCGTCGCCGGGACACTCCGGTCGCCACGCCAGAGTGGCACGGGCCTCGATCGTGGTTACCCTATTATATGGGCGTGACTTGCGCTCCGCTACGCCGCATCTCTCTGGTACAGGAAACCGAAAGACCGCCATGCGGATTTTGGGGGCTTTGCGGGGTCAGTCACTATGTAGGGGCGTAGTTCAAAACGGAGGGTTCGCATAGGGGGACATAAGGGTTCGCACAGGGGGACATAGGTTCGCATAGGGGGACATAGGTTCGCACAGGGGGACATACATCTTTTCGGATTGTAGCCCATCGAAAAGCGCTATGTGCCCCTATCTATGTCCTATGTCCCCCTATCTATGTCCGAGCTTCTTGGTTCCGTAGAATGGGCGCAGGACCTCGCCATCGTGTTCCTACCGAGAGGACGGAGTCACCATGACCGGAGAACTGCTTGGCCGCCTGATGCTCTGCGAGGTCAACAGCGGAGCATGCCATGCCGACTGGGTCCAGGAACCCGGCGGAGCCGAGCTGACGTCGATCAACCCGGCAACCGGCGAGCCGATTGCAGGGGTTACGATGACCTCGCCCGAGGTCTACGGACGGATCGTCGACCAGGCGGCCGAGGCGTTCCTGAGATGGCGGAAAACACCCGCTCCCGCCCGGGGAGAGGTGGTCCGGCGGATCGGGCTGGCGCTCCGCGACCACAAGGCGGACCTGGGCCTCCTGATCACGCTGGAGACGGGCAAGATCCGGTCCGAGGGTGAGGGCGAGGTCCAGGAGATGATCGACATGTGCGATTTCGCCGTGGGGCTATCGCGCCAGCTCCACGGCCTCACGATCGCCAGCGAGCGGCCTGCGCACCGGATGCTCGAGCAATGGCATCCCCTGGGACCGATCGGAATCATCACCGCGTTCAACTTCCCGGCCGCGGTCTGGGCCTGGAATGCCATGATCGCGGCCGTTTGCGGCGACACCATGATCTGGAAGCCTTCGCCGCTGGCTCCGCTGACGGCGATCGCGGTTCAGAGGATCGCCGGCCGGGTGGCCGCCGCCGAGGGCTTCCCCGGCATCTTCAACCTGTGCGTGGGCGATGCCGCCGAGATTGGCGAACGCATGCTCGGCGACCCCCGGCTGCCCCTGATCTCGGCCACTGGAAGCTGCCGGATGGGCCGCCGCGCTGCCGAGGTCGTGGGCCGGCGGCTCGGTCGAACGCTTCTCGAGCTCGGCGGCAACAATGCCATCATCGTCACCCCGAGCGCAGACCTCGCGCTGGCGGTCCGGGGTACCGTGTTCGCGGCGGTTGGAACCGCCGGCCAGCGGTGCACGACGGCCCGACGCCTGATCGTGCACGAGTCGATCCACGATGCCTTCCTCGACCGGTTGATCGCGGCCTATCGCAGCCTGCGCATCGGCAATCCCTGGGAGGACGGAGTGCTTGTCGGCCCGCTGATCCACAGGGGCGCTGTCGACCAGATGATGTCGGCTCTGGAGCTCGCCCGCAGCCAGGGGGGCGAAATCGCCTGCGGAGGACGCCGGCTCGATCGGCCCGGGTTCTTCGTCGAGCCGGCGATCGTTCGGGCCACGCCCGACATGCCAATCCTGGCCCAGGAGACATTCGCGCCCATTCTTTACGTGTTGAAGTACGCCCGGCTCGAGGAGGCCCTGGCCATCCAGAACCAAGTCGAACAGGGGCTCTCCTCGGCCATCTTCACGCGCGACCTGCGCGAGGCCGAACAGTTTCTTTCTCCCGAGGGATCGGATTGCGGCATCGCCAACGTGAACATCGGCACGTCGGGCGCGGAGATCGGCGGGGCCTTCGGTGGCGAGAAGGCCACCGGAGGAGGTCGCGAGGCGGGCTCGGATTCGTGGAAGGCCTACATGCGGAGGCAGACCTGCACGATCAACTACGGCACCGATCTTCCCCTGGCCCAAGGGGTCGAGTTTGATGTCGGCTCCTGACCAGCCAGGGAGAGGACAGGCACGGATCGGCGGTGGTCGCGCAGCGCCGCGACAACCCGCGCCAGCTCCGCGACTTGATCGGGATCGAGGCCCGCCCGGCGGTTGCCATCGACACAGGCTGCGCCCCGGACCGCGATGACATCCGGCGCAGCGCGGTCAAGGGCCGCGATCGACGCGAAATCGAGCCCTCCGGCCACGGCCAGCATCCTGCCGGCATCCCGGACCCGGTTCGCCCAGGAGATCCAGCCGGCGTCGAACTGGAGCGGCCGGGTCTTGGCCCAGGTGTCGACGAGAACCCCGACGATCCGCGGGGATTCGCAGGCTGCCTCCAGGACCGCATCAGGATCGGGTGCGGAAGCGGTTCGCTAATCGGCGTAGGCGACGGCGATCCAGGCAGGACCCTCTTCGCCCCCCAGCCGGGAGCGTGATTCACGCCAGGCCTCGCGCCAGTCAGTCCCTGCCCCCACCAGTCCCAGCTTGCGGAACGAGATGCCCGCCCAAGCGTCAGCAGGCAGCACCGGCTGGCTCGGTCCGAACCACTCGTTCAGCTCTCCAAGGGCCACGCCGCCGGCGGTGTCTCGACGGGCTTGAGTTCCGGCTGGAATCCCGGGAGCAGCTTCGCCGCACGCTCGAGAAGCGATCCCAGGCCGAAGAGCGCGGCTGTGCCGGCCAGATCTGCCAGAACGGTGTTCTGGAAGAAAGGAATTCCGGCGGCGTAGGCAGCAAGCAGGCCGGTCAGTGTCCTGGGGTAATTCATCTCTAGCGAGAGCCAGGCGCCGAAATTACTGGTGAGGAAGAAGAGCGCCGAAGCGGAGAGCGACAAAATCGGCAGCAGCCAGGGGCCGACCTTGGGGCGTTTCGCGAGAGGCCCGATCAGCGTGGTCAACCCGATCGTCGCGTAGATCACCCACCGCGAGACATCGAGGAGAGGACGGCCGAGTGCGAAGTCGATCACGAAGTCAGTAAGTCCCATCACCACGACCGGCACGAGCCACGCCCAGCGCCTGGGCAGGCAGGCTCCCGCATAGAGCGCCAAAGCGCCCATCGGCACCGCGTTCGGCGGGTGGGGAACCAGGCGACAGAGAATTGCACCGATGGCGGTCAGGAAAAGTGCCTTGCGCATGTCATCTACCTCGCTGAAATCCGCTTTGACTTTTCGGTTTGTAGTTTATCGGTTCGTCGGCCCAGGATCAACATGGCGGTCGGAAGCTCTCTCCACGGACAGGCTCTCGCACGCCCGGATCCGGTCAAGGCGAAACGACTTCTCGAAGCAATCCAGGTGGCAGTAGGCAACCAGGTAGGTCTCGCCCCCCTTTTGCAGGAACCGGCGGGGAGTGATGGCGCGAAGCGAGGCACCACGACTACCCCCCTCGTACTGGATGCGAACAGCTTCCCCCAGCGCGATGGCCTGATCCAGGGCGTCCCAGCCGTGGGGAGCGGCCACGTTCTCGCGAGGATCATGGATCGGAAACGAGACCAGCATCGGCAGAGGTGTTGCGGGGCCTTCGAGTGCAAGCCAGAGCTTCATGACACAGAAGGAGTCCGCCAGGGCGCGGTGCATTCGCCCTCCCTCCAGCCCCCAGTGAGCGGCCAGGCTGACCAGGCGATGGCTGGACAGCTCGGGATGGCGCCGCCGCGCCAGTGCCAGCGTGTCGAAGATCCGGTGCTGGGGCGACTGATACCCCGCCCGACGCAATTCCGATCCGAGGAATCCGGCATCGAAACTCGCGTTATGGGCCACCATCGCGGTCGAGTGAGGATCTCCGAGAAACGCGAGGAATCGCGGCAGCACCTCCCGCGCGATGGGTGCCCCGGCAAGGTCGGCGTCGGAGATTCCGTGCACAGCCTGCGCGGCCGGGGACATGGGGCGCTCGGGATTGACAAGTTGCCCGAACCGGTCAATCAACTGTCCCGACACCGTGAACCGCACCGCCGCGATCTCGACCACCCGGTCGACCTGCGCCACCAGACCGGTGGTCTCCAGGTCGAACGCGACGAATTCGAGGCTCGGGTTGATGGGTTCCATGGCCGGTTTTCCCTTGCGACCGACAAAATCGAGACTTCAGTTTAGAGCCGGCGAGGCCGTTCGGGCAACCCGCAGAACCGGTAGAGATGTTTGCCCGCGCCTTGCTCGCAACCGTAGGGCAGGACTTGTCCTGCCGAAGAAGCCAATGCCGGCAGGATGAATCCTGCCCTACGAGATTGTCGCATGAGCCCGAACCGGCGGGGTGAAACTTGCCCTGCGAGACTCAACACAGCCTGCCTGCATCCGCGAGAGCTCTTGCCTGACTGGAAGAGGTGACCTCAATCGTTCGGGACGGCACTTCCTTTTGCCGTGGCACGTTCGGATATCCCGACGGAAGGAACTGGCCGCCAGACCCTCGAAGCTCGGGTATGTTTGAGTGGTGCTCGGACGGTTCGTGGCGTGATTAACCACCCGGCAACAGCCGGATTCTCGACCGAAAGGACGGCTCAGGATGCGCGGACATCGCTGGCTGGGGGCTCTCGGGCTCTCGGTCCTCATCTTGACCGGGACAGGATGCCAAGGGAGCGGCTCGCGGAGGGCCTCTGCGCCCGAACCCGGGCTCTCGGGAGCGCTCGACTCCAATGGTAGCGTCGCCGAAACAACTCCCGCCAAAACAGTCACTTACGTTGACAGGCACCCGATCCTCTCGAAGCCTCGAGACTACTGGGAGTCGGCCGGTGACAACAAGATCGTCAAGGCCGGCGCGGCGACCTTCATCGGGGTTCCCTCCGGGATCTACAACGAGATGAAGCAGATCGTCGTCGGAGCGCCGCCCGAAACGCGGTAGAACGAAAGAAGCGTGCCTTACCGGCACCCCTCCTCCACGGCGCGTCAGGGCGGGTGAACTCGCCCTGGCGGTTTTCTTGGACCTTGCCTTTCGGCTCAGCGGTCGGGAATGACCTTGAGCGAGTTGAACGTCTTGCCCTCGAGCGATTCAAGGAAGGCACCTCCGCCGGTGGAGACGTGGCTGACCTTCTCGGCGAGGCCGAACTTCTCGACGGCCTCGGCCGATTCACCGCCACCCACGGCGGTCACCCCGGAGGAGTCGGCAAGGGCCTGCGCGACGGCCTTGGTGCCGGCGGCGAAGGCCTCGACCTCGAACTTGCCCATCGGCCCGTTCCAGACGACTGTCCCGGCATGCCTGATGATCCCGGAGTAGAGCTCGATCGTCCTGGGGCCGATGTCCATGCCGAACCAGCCGTCGGGGATGGTGGGTCCTTCGACCACCTTGGTCTCCGCCCCCGCCTCGGGCTTGCTGGCAACCAGGTGGTCGACCGGAAGGACGAGCTTCGACCCAGCCAGGTCGAGGATGTGCTTGGCGACGTCGAGCTTGTCGGCCTCGACCTTGCTCTGGCCGACGGAGTGGCCCTGGGCCTTGAGGAAGGTGTAGGTCATCGCCCCGCCGACCAGGAGCTTGTCCACCTTCTTGAGAAGGTTCTCGATGACCAGGATCTTGTCGGAAACCTTGGCTCCTCCCATCACGGCCACGTAGGGGCTTTTGGGGTTGGCGAGGAGGGTGTCGAGGATCTTGAGTTCCTTTTCGACCAGGAAGCCGATGGCCCGGTGATTCGGGGGAAACTGCTCGGGGACGGCGACCATCGAGGCCTCGTCGCGGTGGCAGGTGCCAAAGGCGTCGTTCACGTAAGCATCGGCCAGCGCGGCCATTTGCTTGGCGAACGCGGGATCCCCCTTCTTCTCCCCCTTGTTGAACCGGACGTTCTCGAGCAGAACGATTCCTCCGGGGGCGAGGGCGTTCGCTGCCGCCTGGGCTTCGGGTCCGACCGTGTCGGCCGTCTTCTTGACCGGGCGGCCGATCAGTTGCTCCAGGCGCTTGGCCACCTTGTCCATACGGAAGGGAGCATCGGCGGCCGGGTCGCCCGTGGGTCGGCCCAGATGGCTGACCAGGATCAGGCTGCCGCCACGCTGGAGGATGTCATTCAGGGTGGGGAGCGCTGCGCGGATGCGGCGGTCGTCGGCCACCTCGCCGGCTTCCGTCTGCGGTACGTTGAAATCGACGCGAACCAGCACTTTCCTACCCTGGACGTCGAGGTCGCGAACAGTTTGTTTAGACATCGAAGTACCCCTGCTTCATGGCGCAAAACCACTAGCGGACCCGGATGAGCGTGGCCCCTCCGGATCCGGAACGCGTGTCTGCCGTCGAGGGGGCGGCTCAGAGAGTGCCCAGCTTGCCGATCAGCTCGGCCGTGCGGACCGAGTAGCCCCATTCGTTGTCGTACCAGCCGATGACCTTGACCAGGTTCCCCTCGATCACCAGGGTCTGGTCGGGCACGAAGATACAGGAATGCGGGTTGCCGATGACGTCGCTGGAGACGATGGGGTCGGTGTTGTATTCCACGATGCCCTTGAGTGGACCCTCAGAGGCCGTCTTCATGGCCGCGTTGACCTCGTCCTTGGTGACCGTCTTCTTCAGAAGGGCGGTGAGGTCGGTCATCGATCCATCCGGCACCGGAACCCGAACCGCGAATCCGGTCAACTTGCCGTTCAACTCGGGGATGACCTCGCCGACCGCCTTCGCCGCTCCGGTCTTGGTGGGGATCATGTTGATCGCCGCCGCGCGGGACCGGTACATGTCCTCGTGGATCTGGTCCGCAACCCGCTGGTCGTTGGTGTAGGCGTGAATCGTGGTCATCAGGCCCTTCTCGATGCCGAAGGTCTCGTGCAAGACCTTTGCCATCGGCGCCAGGCAGTTGGTGGTGCAGGAGGCGTTGGACACGATCTTCATGCTGGGTTTCAGGACATGATCGTTTACGCCCATCACGAGGGTCGCGTCGAGCTTGTCCTTCGCCGGGGCGCTGAGCACGACCCGATCGGCACCCGCGTCGATGTGTTTCTGGAGTTTCTCGCGGCTGGTGAAGAAGCCCGTCGACTCGAGCGCGACCTGGCATCCCAGGCTCTTCCAGGGAAGTTTGGCCGGGTCTCGCTCGGTCAGGATGGGAATCGACTTCCCATTGACCACGAGTGCCTTCTCGCGCGCCTCGACCGTCCCCGTGAACTTCTTGTGGACGCTATCGTACTTGAGCAGCATCGCAAGGTGCTTCGGGTCCGCGAGGTCGTTGATCGCCACGACCTCGAATTTGTCGGGGTGCTGGGCGAGGACACGAAAGACGAGACGCCCGATTCGACCAAAGCCGTTGATACCAACACGGACTGCCATGACTGGACTCCTGGTGCACTCGGCGAATTCACGTGCTATGGTGAAACTGATCCGCCTGAGCCTGCTTGAATCTTGATTTCACGCGGAACGATCCTGGCGGCTTCGCGCCGTCCATGACCCGATCTCGATCAACACGGATCGTGGCCTGGACCGTTGACATCGAGATCGTCTCTTCGCTGTTCCTCTTCCTACGGCTGATTTAGGAAATCAAACCCAATTTCTTGTCGATCCGCAAGTGTTTGGGCCTGCCCGGAACCGGAGCAGGGCTCCAGTACCCGATTCAAGTTCTTGCTCTGTTTAGAAATAGGTCAGGTCCAATCTTGGAAGAATATCCTTTTCCCTGGCCTGCGGCAAGGAGCGGCGTGTCAGATCCGGTACGACCGGGCAGGATTCGCCTCACTGGTTAACAGGCTGTTCGCGGGGAGTGCGAACCCACTGGCTGGGGCGTCGGCGGAAGCTGATCAGGAGCTTCCAGAACGCGTAGAAGGGAAGGTAGGCGAAGATCAGCAGGTAGTTCCATGAGAGCTGGAAGACGAGGAATGGACAGATCGCGTGAATCGCCAGCGCCAGGCTCATGAGCACGCTCGAGCCGGCGAGAAACAGACGGGATAGACCCGCCATGGGAACGCAAAACAAGACCAGAAGATTGGCGGCGAGAACAAGATGGTACAAGATGAGCAGTGCCATCATCGGCGGCATCGTGAGTTCGAGGACCGACGTGGTCTTCTCGATCCAACTCAACCGCCCCGACTGGAGCAGAGGGAGGAGCATGCGCCGTCGGAGTTCGTGGCGTCCGTGCTCCCATCGTTGCCGTTGTTGAATCGCGGCCCGACCTCCCTGGCCCAGCATGACCCCCTGCACACAAACCTGCGGGATGAACGCGACCTTCCCCCCTGCGATCCGTACGTTCCAGGAGTACTCCATGTCCTCGACCAGCCCGTAGCTGTTCCAGGGCACTCGCTCCAGGCCCCTGGTGGAGATGCACATCCCGTTTCCCCGGAATCCCGCGCTCAATCCCAGCGCCCTTTGGCCCAGGGGTGTCACCCCGTTGAACAGGCAAAACGCGTAGGCCATCAGCCGGGTCCGCCACGACGTATCCGGGTTCGCGACTGTGTAGAGGCACTGGATCCAGTCCTGGCCGGTTTCCAGTGAGCCGGCAAATCCATGCAAGAGGTCCGGGCTGGCCGTCGAATCAGCGTCGATCACGACCATGGCATCGAAGTTCTTGAGCTGTCCCGAGTCGTTCAGCCGGTCGATCAGGTACTCGATCGCATAGCCCTTGCTCTTCTTGCTCGGATCGTCCCGCTCCACCACGGTGGCCCCCTCGCGCCGGGCGATCAGTGCCGTGTTGTCGGTGCAGTTGTCCGCAATGACGAGGACCTGGAAGAGCTCCGAGGGATAATCGAGCCCGCGGCAGCTACGAACCGTCGTGGCAATGCCCTCCGCCTCGTCGTGAGCGGGAATCACGATCAGGAAGCGGGTTCGCGACGGCCCCCCCCGCCTGGGACCCGGCCGGGAGAAAAGAGCTGCTAGAGCCGTCACCAGGATCAGGATGAAATGAGGCAGCAAAAACAGGTTCAGACCGATCAAGAGCGGGAAGAGCCAGGGAAACGATTGCATTGGATTCGGATCCTGACGGGGAGTAAAGTCGCTGTTGCTGCCGGATTCGGTTCCTTGGTGGGGGCCAGCCTGGCCAGCACCGGCATCCCGGAAGCTGGACCTCTCGTATTCTCGAGGGAGGTCAATCGCCGACCAGGGCAAGAGAAAGCCGGCTCGCCGGGTGGTCCGCCAGGGCCTCGTCGATCCGACTTTGCAAGTGCGAGGCCAGCACCTGGACATTCGGTTCCTGGAGCATGCTGGAGTGGCCGCCGGGGACGTCGTAGGCCCGAACGCCTCGGGTCGCCCGCCGGTCCCAGCCCAGCAAGGGATCGCTGTACCGCTCGACGTACGGTTCATCATTCCCCTCTCCGCAGGTCGCCCGGAACAGCGTGAGCTCCCCCTCGAGCGGGGTCGCGGGCCGGTAGTCCCGCTCGGCGAAGAGGTAGGCCGTGCGAACGGGGATCTTGTGGACGAATCTGGGCAGCCCCAGCCCGCGATCGAGGCAGTGGCGGAACAGTTCCATCCGGATCCGGTCGCGCAGAACCTGGACGCGGCTCTGGATCAGGTATACGGCCAGGTTCCGGGCTTTCCGCAGGGCCTTGTTCGAGATCACGGCGATCCGACGGGGTAAGGAGAGTCGTCCCCCCTGGTCGAGCACCGTGGAGAAACTCCGGAGCCGCTGACCGGCCTGGCGCCAAGGACTTAACTCCGCGGCGATATCGGCCGCGTCGATCAGGGCGACCATCGCGATTGATTCCCCCTGATCTTGCAGTTGCCGGGCGATTTCGAAGGCGATCACTCCTCCGGCACACATCCCGCCCAGGAGATAGGGGCCGTGAGGTTGGACCGACTGAATCTTGCCGATGTGGTAGGCCGCCATCTCGCCCAGGCGAGTGTGCAGGATCGGGTGGTCGGCGTGGCTGTACGGTTGCAGCCCGTAGACGGGGTGTCCCGGGTCCAGCCCGAAGGCCAGGTTGCGATAGAGCATCGTCTCGCCGTCGCCGTCGTGGACCAGGAACAGGGGGAGCCTGTCTCCCCCTTCGCGGATCAGCACCAGGGAATCGCGCGAGCCCGGGGCATTGAGGAGACGGGCCAACTCGGCGACAGTCGGGGCCTCGATGAGGGACGTCAGCGGCAGCTTGACGCCGAGCTGGTTCTCGACCCGGGTGAACAGATCGACGGCCATCAGGGAGGTCCCGCCCAGCTCGAAGTAGTTGTCGTGGATGCCGACGACCTCGTACCGCAGCAGGTCGGCCCAGAGGTTCGCGAGCACGACTTCGGTCTCGGTCACGGGACGCGCCGGGGGATGGCTCAGGGAAGGCCGGGGACGCCGCTCCCGGGCCTGGGCATCCAGAAGAGCCAGCACCTGCTCGGGGCGGTAAAGAGCAGTCGCGATTCGCTCGTAGGGCGCGGCCTTCCGGGCCGAGAAGGGAGCCGGAGGCGAGGAGGCCGTCGGCGCCGGATCATCCGCCGTCTCGGCGGAAACCGTGCCCGGGCTCGGAGAGACCGCCGCGGCGTGCTCGGCGGGGAGCCGGTACAGGACCTTCCCCTCGAGCTCTTGCCTGAACTCGGCCGCGACGCCGTCGAGGAACTTGCACGCCGGCAGATTCTTCTTGGTAGGGATCAGGGTCGCCTCGACCCGGGCCAGCCCCCGTTGCCGGGCCATGGCTCCGAGCTCGTTCAGCATGCGGTGCTCCACCCCTCGCCCCAGCACGCGGCAACTGAGCAGGAAGGTGTCAACTTCCAGGGCCTCGGGGCCGGGCACGAAGATGATCGCCCCCACCAGACCGTAGTCGCCGAAGCGGTCCCTGACCTCCACGACCCGGCATTCCCGCCCCGACTCCGCGAGCCGGCGGATTTCGCCCTCGGTGCGGCGGATTGTGGTGAAGTTGAACTGGTTGGTTCGCTGCGTAAGCTGCGCGACCCGGGGGACCTGTTCGGGCGTAGGCTCGGCGATCCGGACGTCCAGTTTCAGCCCCGCCAGGAACTCCGCCAAGCTCTGCGATTGCTGCCGGTACCGGCTCCGCTCCGCGTCCTGCCTGTACATCGCCGTTCGCTGCCGGTCCTCCGAGGTCACCTCGAGGCGGTCGAAGGCCCAGAGATGATCCAGGAAGTGCTCGATCTCGTCCTCGGCCGGCAGTTGCAGCGTCACCACCTCCGGGCAGTTGGCCCGGACCTCGGCGCACTCGACGGGGTTGTCGTCGAGGAACAGGAAGCTGTCCAGGCCTAGGTTCAGCTCCCCGGCCAGGGAGTGGAGGTTCTCGGACTTGGGCCCCCAGTTGATCCGCCAGGAGACCAGGTGGTCCCGCCTCAGGGGCATCTCCGGCCGGCCCTCGAACACGTCGAGGACATCCTGCTCTTCGTTCTTGCTGCAGAGGCAAACCAGGAACCCGTGGGCGGCCCGTCCCACCAGGAATTCCTGGAGCTTCCGGAAAGCCGGCGGGATCGCGATCCCCATGATCCCCTCTTCGCCGACCACCCCCTTCCAGAGGGTGTTGTCGCAATCCACCGCGATCACCTTGTAGGGCGGGGCCTTGAGGGTGTGGACCCGCCGCGCCAGGACGGTCCCCAGCGCGGAGAAGAACAGGGGAGTGTACGGAATGTGCCCCAGGACGTCCCGCTGGGGATCATGGTAGGTCTCCACCGGGTAGACGGCAAAGTCGCGCGGGCCGATCACGGCCACCCCCCCGACCTCCTCGAGCGCCCCGGCGATTTGATCCTCGACGGCCTGCAAGAGCGACCGCCGCGAGGGGTCGACCAGGGCCGTCGGCGAGGCCGGGCAGAACACCAGCAGATGAGGGGTGGCGGAGCGGGCCGCCGCTGCTCTGAAGGCGTCGACTAGATCCCGGGCGTTGCGCTTCAGACGCGACGCGATCTCCTCGCCGTCGCCGTCGCCCCGGTCGAACATCAGCCAGTCCTCGACCCGCAGCAAAACAATGTTCACCCCACCGCCGTTGCGCGACAGCAGGCTCCCGGGGTCCAGCAGTTCCTGGAAGATCTGGTTGTGGGGGGCGAATTCGATGACCGCGTCCTGGCCGAGCTCCCGCATCCAGAAGGCCAGGGCGTCCTCGAGTGGCTCCGCCGTGAATGTCGCGGCCACGGCGAGGGTCAGTCCCCGCCCAGTCGACACTTGGGTCGGTGAGTGAACGGCAGGTTGCATGGTCGTCATGCCTCGGGGGCTTCGGGAAGCGACGCGGCCGCGTTATGTTCCAGGATAAGCATAGTCGGCCAGGCCAGGATTTCCAGGGCTGGCAGGTGCGTCATCCCGCCGTCGAGCCCCCGGCAGGGACCCGGCCCCGGTAGTCGATCACGGGACAACGCTTGCCGAGGAGCCTTCCCGCCCAGTACCGCACCAGTCCGACCGCCTGCGGGAACTTGGCCAGCACGATCCAGCGAGCGTAGAGCGAGGCGTCCGAGGGCGGCCAGCCCCGCCGACGTGCGTAATAACGGTAGGTGCGCCAGTAAAGATACAGGTAGCCGGCCAGAAGCGTGAGGCTGGCCCCCCGGGTCGGCCAGGCCAGGCCGAGGGCAAGCAATGGGAGGACCATCCCCCAGACGATGGTGCTCCTCGTCTGGCGGACGAAGTGGCGCTCGAGAGTCCGGCCGTACATGGCGCTCCCCTCGGCATAGGCGTGACCCGTCCGCACCGAGCGCCTCCACCATTGCCCGAACCGCGTCATGGCCATGTCATGGAGGGTCATCTCGGCATCGATCCGCAGGATCCTCCACCCCCCTTGACGCATCCGCAGGCAGACTTCATCGTCCTCGGCCGCGATAATCCCGGGGTTGTACCCGCCGACCTCCCCGACCGCCGCCACGCGCATCAGCGCATCGCCACCGCAGGCCTTGGCCTCGCCGATCGGTGAATCCCACTCGAGGTCGGCCAAGTGGTTGTAGACCGTCGCCTCAGGGAACCGCTCGCGCCGGCGCCCGCAGACAACCGCCACGTCGGGCTGCCCCTCGAGCACGCGGCGGGCCGCATCGAGCCAGCCCTCGACCACTTCGCAATCGCCGTCAACGAACTGCACGAAACGGACGTGGGGGTTGATCCGGACCAGCCGCTCGAGCCCCTCGTTGCGAGCTCGCGCCGCCGTGAACGGCCGCGAGAGATCCAGCTCGACCACCTCCACGCCCAGGCCGCGAGCCCACTCAATGCTCCCATCCTTCGATCCCGAATCGACGTAGACCAACGTCAGGCCACGACCGTTGACCGAGTTCAGGCAGCGGCAAAGCCGCTCCCCTTCGTTCC
Organism: uncultured Planctomycetaceae bacterium; assembly: GCA_963816015.1. Taxonomy (GTDB): domain Bacteria; phylum Planctomycetota; class Planctomycetia; order Isosphaerales; family Isosphaeraceae; genus Aquisphaera. The sequence continues at coordinate 256,939 of CAWFJM010000029.1, forward strand.
GTCCGATCGCAACGACGCCAAGATCGCTCATGATTGATTTTGCCGATGGTTAGGCCGCGATGCCCTTCCCGCGCACGACTCGCCCGGTATCCGGGAAGTCGAGGCGGTCACTAGGGAATCTTGAACGATGGCTCCAGAGGAGACGCCGCCGCGGGCATCAACGGGTTTTCGACCTCCTTCAGCTCGAACCCAGTGCAGAAGACGCTGTTGCGGAATGCGTCGCCCAGCAGGTGCGGCGGGTCGGTATCCGGCTTCCGCTGGACCGACCGCCGCAGCCGCCAGAGCGCGAACCCGCAGAGGAACGCCGCGTCCGCCAGGGCCGTGTACAGCTTCCCATGGCTCTTCAGGAAGAACCGCTGGCGCGCCTGGAACCAGTAAGCGGGCCGACGTTTCACGGCCTGGTTGGCCGACCCCGTCACCCCCGTCGACGCCCCCTCCAGGTGGACGATCTTGCTCTCCGGGATGTACCAGGTTTCCCACCCCGCCCGCCTGGCACGCAAGCAGATATCGATATCATCGAAATACGTGTACAGTCCTTCATCCAGGAGCCCGACCTGGTTCAGCATCGTCCGCCGCAGAAGCATGCTCGCTCCCGAGACCCATTCCGCCGGGCAGGCTGCCGGCGGCGGCGGCGGCGACACGGCATATCGCGACAGGAGCTTCGAGACGACCCCCAGCTTCAACCCCCGGTCAAACTCCGACAGTACCCCCATGAAGCGGAAGGGCGATGACTGGATCTCCCCTCCCGGCGAGAGAAACTGGCTGCCGGCGATCCCGACCCGGGGATGGTCATCCATGAACTCCACCAGCGCCTCCAGCGCATGTTCCTGGACGATCGTATCGGCATTCAGCAAAAGAACATACTCGGGCGGGTCGTCCGAGTCGAGTGCTGGACGGATCAGCAGGTTATTTCCTCCGGTGAATCCCCGGTTCGGGTAAACCACAGTCAGGTCAACCCACGAGCCCCAGCCGTTCTCTTGGATTGCCCGGCTCAACTGCTCGGCCGCGTCACCTCCGGTTCCGTTTTCGCAGACGGCAACCCGCGCCCCCGGCACCCGTATGATCTCCTGGCTCAGTGAACGCAGGCAGTCAATCGTGAGATCCGGGATGCGATAACACAACACGACGACAAGCAGTTTCATGAGCCAATCCGACGCGACGGTGTCAGGGGGACCAATCCGTTTAGTAAAGCTAGCACAGCACCAAGATCCTGCGAAAGCCTTCCGTAAGAACAATCCTGTGCAATGCGACGGGATCAGTCCCGGATGAAAATTTCTTTACCATACTATGCTGTACTCTGATGTCTGTTGCAATGCGAGATCAGACGTCTGCGAAAGAATTCAGACTCGTTGCTTATTCAACACACCCCGCGGTAATCTCGGCCAGGGCTTGGAGAAAGCTGTGGATCTGCTCCGGCGTGGTGAAGGGCCCTGGGCTGATCCGGAGCGTTCCTTCGGGGAAGGTCCGCAGGGCCCGGTGAATGTAGGGGCGCAATGCAATCCGGGTCGGACGGCGATGTCGAAGCTGACATCGAGGATCGAGCCCAGGTCCTGCGGAGTGAGCCCGTCGGGGACGATCAGGGAAAGAGCCCCCACGTGCGCCGCGGGGTCCCAGCGACCGGCGATCTGCCATCCCTCGGCCTTCTCCACCCAGTCGACGACCTGCTGGAGCAAGCCGACCTCGTGCGTCCGCAAGTTCTCGGGACCTTGTTCCGCAACCCAGCCGATGCCGGCGGCCAGTCCGGCTGCGCCCAGCACATTGGGCGTTCCCCCTTCGAGGAGGTACGGCATGAGCGCAGGCTGGGTCTCGCTGGACGAATCGCCGCCCGTCCCGCCCTCACGCCAGGGACGGATTTTGCCATCGGCCCGAGGCCCGACGTAGAGGGCGCCGGTGCCCGTGGGTCCATAGAGCGCCTTATGGCCGGGGAACGCCAGGAGATCGATGGGGACGGAACGCAGGTCAATGGGGACCACTCCCGCGGACTGGGCGGCATCAACCAGGAAGAGCGCGCCGGCGGCCCGGACGAGCGGGCCTATTCGCTCGATCGGCTGCACCGTGCCCAGCACGTTCGACGCGTGGGTCATGGCAACTAGGGTGGTATTCGCTGTGAGCGCGGTCTTGATGCTCTCGGGGTCAACATACCCTTCCGCAGACGCGATTCTCGTCAGGGTGATCGCACCCGCCTTCTCGAGTGCCCGCAGCGGACGGCTCACGGAGTTGTGTTCCAGGTCGGTTGTGATCACGTGGTCCCCTGCCCGGATCAGCCCCTTGATGGCCAGGTTCAGCCCATCGGTGCAATTCAGCGTCAGGATCCACCGTTCGGGTGCCTCGCCCCCGAAGAGCTGGTTGAGCCGGTGTCTGGTCTCGTCGAGCATTCTCTCCGCGGCCACCGCCATTCGATGGCCCGCTCGTCCCGGGTTGGCCAGACTGGTCCGTGCGAATCGATCCAGAGCCTGATAAACCGGCTCGGGCTTGGGGAAACTGGTGGCGGCGTTATCGAGGTAGATCATGGTTCGGTCCAGGGGGCAATTGCCAAAGATTCCAGATTCGAGGGATTCCAGATGCAATCGAGGGATTGCAGATTCCCTGACCGTCACGGATTTTGGGGGGCGGATCATGAGAACCCTGGAAAACGAGGCTCAGCGTGTGTTCGCGGCGGTGTTGCGCGGCACGAGAAACGGTGAGAGGTTATACTGTACGGTTGTCGGCTGACCAAAAATTGGCGCATTCAAGTTGTTTGGCGACAATGGGTTCCGATTTCGATGACGATTCTTCGTCAACTCGGCGAAACCCTTTGAAACAGAGCCCCCCAAAATCCGTGACGGTCAGGAATCTTCGATTCCTCCCTCGGGCCGACCTCTCAACTCCCCACAAACTGGGAATAGAGCGTCCTCGCCTTGGCGATGTCGTTGGTTCCCTTGATGATGGCTCGGCCGTCGGGGAAGACGGTGAACTCGTAGCCCTCGGTGGCGAAGCGGAGCATGAAGGCATTGTGCCGGACCTCGCCCAGGGGTTGAAGGCGCTGGGCCAGCTCGGAGAAGTTCAGAGGTTCTGATCGGCGCGTCGCCACCTGGACAGCATTGCGTCCGCACAGGGTGGTCGTGTGCGAGCCCAGGCCGCCTTCCAGCCACTCGAACCGATGGTGCTTGCAGCAGGGACAATCGACCTTGCCCAGCAGTCCGGCGACCTTGAGCTGGCGGAACGTCCAGTCCCAGACATCGATCATGATGAGGTCGCGGTTGAGCGCATCCTCGGCACCGGTGAGCAGCTTGATCGCTTCGACGGCTTCGAGCGAGGCGATCACCGCGACCGCGGGGCCGAGGACGCCGGCTGTCTCGCAGGTCGGGGTCATTCCGGGAGGCGGGGCCGTCTCGATCAGGCAGCGAAGGCACGGCGTCTTGCCCGGAACGATGGTCATCGTCTGGCCCTCGCTGCCGATGACGCCGCCGTAAACCCAGGGCTTGCCCAGCTTGATGGCCGCGTCGTTGATGAGGTAGCGGGTCTCGAAGTTGTCCGTACCGTCGAGAACCAGGTCGGCATCGCCGACGAGGTCGAGCACGTTGGTGTGGTCCAGGTCGGTCACCACGGGCTCGATCTCGATCGTGCTGTTGATCAGCCGGAGCTTCCGCGCGGCGGCCTCGGCCTTGGGGAGGTTGTCCCTGACATCCTGTTCGTCGAAGAGGATCTGACGCTGGAGGTTGTGAGTCTCGATGAAATCACGGTCGATGATCCGGAGGTAGCCTACCCCGGCCCGGGCAAGGTGGTTGGCCAGTACGGTGCCGAGGGCGCCGCAGCCGCAGAGCGTAACCTTGCTCCTGAGCAGGGCACGCTGGCCGCTCTCGCCCAGGGCGGGAAAGCGGACCTGCCGGGAATAACGCTCGAGCGGGTCGGTTGGCGATGCAGACATCGATCGGCTCCACTCCAGGGGATCGCGCCAGGGATCGGGATCGGTGACGCTGGGAAGTCACGATCGATCGCGATCACGGTCCAGTGATCAGCCGCCGGCAACGGCGGGGATAATGCTGACCTCGTCCTTGTCGGCGACCGCGGTGTTCAGATCGTCGAGGTAGCGAATGTCCTCGTTGTTCACGTACACGTTGACGAAGCGTCTCAATTCCTCGCCGTCGAAGAGGCGGTCGCGGAGGGGAGGGAATTCCCGTCCCAGGTTCGCGAGGATCTCGCCCACGGTTGATCCTGTCGTCTCGACGTGGTCTCGGCCCCCGGCGTGAGGGCGCAGGGGAGTTGGAATTCGTACCACGGCCATGGTGATGCTCTCTCCATCCGGGCCCGTTCGGGCCCAGGGCAAGGGGAAGGGGCTCGACGCGGCTCCGGGGTTCCGATCATGGGCGGCTGCCGACCAGTTCCGCGGTCTCGCTGGCATGCGTGGTCGAGGTCGAGACCGCGGCCTCCCCATCGACCACGGACTCGAAGGCTTCGAGGGTCGGCTCGATGACCACAGGCCGGCCCAGCCGATCGACGAGGGCCTCCTGAGTTTTCAGCCCGTTGCCGGTGATGCAGAGCACCGTGGAGCCGTGACGGTCGATCTTGCCTTGCGCGATCAGCTTCCGGGCCACGGCCAGGGTGACACCCCCCGCGGTCTCGGCCCAGATTCCCTCGGTCTCCGCCAGCAGGGTCATGGCGTCCACGATGGCGTCATCGTCGACGTCCTCGCTCCACCCGCCTGTCTCCCGGATCAGGTTCGAGGCGAAATAGCCGTCGGCCGGGTCGCCGATGGCCAGGCTCTTGGCGATGGTCTCTGGGTAGCGGATCGGCCGCACCTTGCTGGCGCCGGTTTTCACGGCAGCCGAGATCGGGTTGCACCCGGTCGCCTGGGCGCCGAACATCCGGGTTTGGACTGGGCCCTCGATCAGGCCGAGCTGCGCCAGCTCGTGAAACGCCTTGTGGATCTTGCCGATCAGGCTGCCTCCGGCCATCGGTGCAACCACATGGTCCGGAGCGCGCCAGCCCAGTTCCTCGGCGATCTCGAAACCCATCGATTTCGAGCCCTCGGCGTAGAACGGCCTGAGGTTGACGTTGACGAAGCCCCAGCCGAAGCGGAAGGCGATTTGCGAGCAAAGTCGGTTCACGTGATCATAGTTTCCATGGACGGCGATGACTCGGGCGCCGTAGATGGTGGCTCCCATGACCTTGCCCTGCTCCAGGCCGTCGGGAATGAGCACGTAGGCCCTCAGTCCGGCGGCCGCGGCGTTGGCCGCAACGCTGCCGGCCAGGTTACCGGTCGAGGCGCAGCCCACGGTCTGGAAGCCGAGCTCGACCGCTTTCGACAGGGCCACGGCCACCACGCGGTCCTTGAACGACAGCGTGGGGTGATTGACGGCGTCGTTCTTGAGGTAGAGCTCGGCCACGCCCAGCGCTCGGGCAAGGCGATCGGCGCGGATCAAGGGTGTGCCACCCACATGCACACCGACGGTGGGCTCCCCGTCGATGGGCAGCAGCTCGCGGTAGCGCCACATCGTCCTGGGCCGGGCGGCAATCGCGGCCCGGGTGAGCGTGCGGGAGACGGCCTGGTAGTCGTAGGTCACTTCCAGAGGGCCGAAATCCTCGGTGCAGAAGTTCAGAGCTTGCTTGGGATAGCGCTTGCCGCACAGCCGACATTGAAGACCGGTCACCAGTTCTGCAGACACTACCAAGACTCCCGATTGCTCTCACCCGGCCGGCCGGCCGCGTCGGGCGACGCGTCTCCCGACAGGCTGGGAGATCGATCAAGTAAGAGGATGCGGCGATCCGCTCGATGTCCCTTCGTGAGGGCAAATCCAACGGAGAACCTTGGTGCGCCAAGATCCGAGTGCTAGCAAGCCGGAGGGGGAAGTGGGAGGATAAGGTCGGCTTGAGGAGAGTGCTGGAGGGCGGCTCATCATCAACCATCTTATCTGTCCCACGGTGTGATTCACCGGATCGAGGTCGAAGCTCGACCTGCTCACGGTCAACCCACACTGGGCAGGAGTTAGCACCAGCATCCACCGCATTGGTGGACCGGTTGCTGTGGCGTCACAGGGCCCTTCCCTCAGCCACTCTGGATAAGATGCGCACCAAATTGTCAAGGTTGAAGTTTAAGCGGGACGCAAGCCGGCCGTCAAGGGCGGTGTCCCATCGCCTTGCGGATTCCATCCCAGCCGGCTTCGTTCCGGAGCCACGATCTCCCGGCCCCGGACGATGTCTGTTCAAGGGGCGCGGACTCGTCGTGGATCCCTCTCTACCCGGGGCAAGTCGCAGCGTCGGTCCGGCATCATCTTTCTCACGAGTCACACCCCGATTAAAATCGGAGTCCGTGGGCGAAGTCAGAGAGCTCGGACTCAAGACTGGACTGCGACCGTCCCGAGGACCGTTGTGATGTTCCCTTCACGGGATCAGATCTTGCGTGCCGCTTATGAGCGATGGGAACGCCGGGGCCGGCTCCATGGTGCCGACCGTGAGGACTGGAACGCGGCGGAGATGGACCTCACCTTCGACTTGAATTACCAGACCATCGCCGAGTTCATGCTCACGGAGAGCGAGCGGCGGGTGATTGGCAACGAAGAGCGGCCGCGGTGCCGGTTTTGCGAGCAGTCCGCCCCCCGTGCTTCCTTCTCATTTGTTCGCCCCGCCTTGCCGGAGCTGGTCGGCAATGCGTCGCTCTACACGTGCGAGATCTGCGATGAGTGTGCCAGCCAGTTCGACGGCACCATCGACAAGGATCTGGCGCGGTTCTGGGAATCGCTCGAGGGCCTCCGCGCCGCCTCCTCCTCGTTTCGCGAGCTTCGGGCCCCGACCGCCATCAGCATCGCGGCGTACAAGTCCTTCATCCGCATGGCGGTCTCGATCATGCCCGAGGAAGCGCTGGCGAGCTTCACGGATGCGATCGAGTGGGTTGGCAACCCTGACCATCAATTCGATAGCTCCCTGTTCGGCGATTTCGGCTGCCTGGTTTACCAGACTCATGTTCCTTACCCGGTGGGCTGGACGAGTCTCGCCAGGCGGAAAGAGGAGGATGCCCCCTTCCCCTACATGCTCTTCTTCCTGGCGTCGGAGCGGCTGGTGCTTCAGTTGCACTTGCCGCTCGATAAGGAGTGGTTTTTTTTTATTGGAGTGTTTATTGTATTGTGTTAAGAAAAGTGAAAGGACGACTGGTGCTTCAGATGCACTTGCCACTCTGCTCGCACGACGAAGACCTCGACGGCGCCGAGGTTCGCATCCCCGAGCGGTCCTTCTCCACCGGAGCGGGTTCCGACCTGCGGCCCGCCACCTGCATGGTCTTGCCGCTTCGGTCCTTGGCAGCCAGCAACACGCGCCGGTTCCGGCTTTTCTGGTAGACTGGCGGAATCACCTGTGCCGGCATGGTCCGTCCTCGCTGGGAGTTCATCGGCAGGAGGCCCGGCCCAGGTCCGATGAGTCCCGATCGGCGCGTGTGGATGGCACCCAGCCCCAGGATCGACAACAGCTCGGCGAGCCGAACCCGCAACTGCGCCGCGGACGCGTCCCGCCTACCGGATGATCCTGCTGGCCCTGCTTGCGTTGCTCCTGGCCATATGGGATGGGTGCTCTGGCGTGCTGCGCGGGAGGGGCGGTTTGGTGGCCGGGGCGGCCTTCTTTCGTCGGTTCGGCTCGCGGGACATCCCCCGTCGGGCGAATATCATGGCGATCCCACATCGGCTCCCGGGTCTGTGCGGAGTGTCACTCGGGAGAATACGCGCTTTTCACACGGTCAGGTCATGCGCTGACCTTCGTGCGGCCTCTGACCGGAGGCTGACCGACGAGCCGGCCGGCGTCTCGGTTGCCGGCCCGCCGGCCTGTCCCAGTCGCGATGTCTATCAAGGCGACGAGCGGCACGTTGAGCTGCGTCTCATGCCACGATCCTCACGCCAGGCCATCCTCGGACATCGGCCGGCTACGAGAGTGTCTGCGTGGGCTGCCACCGGCCGTCCCCGGCACAATCAGCCTATCGAGGCCGGCAAGGCCCCATCCCCCCGTGGCTCGCGGCGGATCGATCTGTCCGGTCTCGCCGGCCTCTGGCTGTGTCTCCTGTCACATGCCGCGGGTCGATTCGGGCCAGCACGTGCTCTTCACCGATCACTGGATCCGGGCTCGGCCCCTTGCATCCGCGGCAGAGCCCGTGTCGGAACGCTGAGCGGCCCTGGGCGCGGTTCAGTCAGGCAATGGAGATCGCACGGAGATCTGTCCCGCAGGTCCGTTCCGCGTCAGCAGCTCCAGGGTCGTTTCCAGCCAGGCCCGGGCCGGAGTTGAAGGAAGCCGCATGAGAAGGAGTGCAAGATCCTCGTTGGAGAGCCGGGTCTCGAGCCCGCGCGAGAAGGGGGGGGTGATCCAGCGGCGGGGCCACTCGGCGGCCAGCCTGCGGAGGAAGAGGGTGGGAAGAAGCTCGTCGATGCGCACGTCGGCGGAGACGTCGGCGAGCACCCCGTCGAGCGTCAGCAAGACCTTGCGGAACATGATCAGGTCGGTGCCGGCACGCAGCCGCGCTCGGAGCACGGCGTCGTCGAGCATGCCCATGAGCCAGGAGAATCCGGGGAACATGCCCTGGCGAACCCGCCTCAGCCAGTCCTGAACGACAATCTCAAGGGCGGCCTCGTCAACGCGCTGGTCGAGAGCCACGGCCTGGAGGGCGGATCGCACCTGGAGGGCGCTGAGGCTGAGGCCGCCGAGCACGATCTGAGTCATGGCGATCCGCTCGCCATCCCCCAGGGTTCCCGTCAAGCTCCAGTCGAGGATCGCGAGCCGGCGGTCGGAGGTCACGAACAGGTTGCCCGCGTGGGGGTCGGCGTGGAACGTCGCCCGGCTCGACGGCGACCAGATTGGCCCGGCAATCATGGCTTCGACGATCAGCTCGGCAAGCCGCCGCCGATCCCACGCGTCATGAACGCCCGGCTCGGTCACCTTGTGGCCGTCGATCCGCTCCATGGCGGTGACCCGGCTCGAACAGAAGGGAAGAAGGCGGGGGATCAGAACCTCCGGCTCGCTTGCATAGGTTTCCGCCGCCTGTTCCAGGTGGTGTTGTTCGCCTTGCAGATTCACCTCGGTGCCGAGCTTCTCGCGCACCTGGTCAAAGACCTCGCGATACTCGAGAGGAGGGATGCCGAACGCGGCGCACCGGTCGTCGAGAAATCCGCCGACCTCTTGCAGGAGGCCGAGCTCGCGGGCCAGCCGATCTTCGATGCCCGGCTTGAGAACCTTGAAGACGCCTCTTTCGATCGCGAGCTCCCGCCCCGGCCTGGTGCAAACGAACGGGACCACCACGGCCACGCTGGCCTCCGCGAGGGGCGGAGGCTCCAGCTCCACTCCCAGCGCGTCCAGCGGGCCCAGCTCGTCGGCGAGGGTCGCCTGGATCACCTCGATCGGGGTGGTGGCCGGCAGCGATTCCAGCCGCTGGAGATGGAGTCTCAGCTCGGGGGCCAGCCGCCGATCCCTGGCCAGGATCTGGCCCAGCTTGTGTAGCGCAGGACAGCGCTCGGCCAGGGCAACCAGGCGTTCCTCGGCCGAAGCACTCCCGGGAAGGGCCGCCTGGTCGCCGAGGATCTGCGCAATGTCCTGGGCGGGGAGCCGGCCGAGAAACAGGCGAAGCCCCTCAACGATCGGGCGCCGGTAGTGAGCGTAGGCCTGGGGCAGAAGCGCCCCGATCACGGCGTCACCGATCAGCCATTCCCAGTCGACCATGGATGCGCCTCGCTGCCCGACGGCCCTGCGCCCGCCGACAGACTTCGCTGCGGAGGGACCTGACCGGAGGCCGGCAGAATTCTCGGGTCGGGCCGGCACGGAGGATTGCGAGCAGCCTTATCATTCAGTAGCTTAGCATGAAGACGGGCCATGATCCACGGGCCCGCTCTCGCACCTGCCTCGGGCAAGAGACGGAGCACAAGCGATGTCTGGCTACGAGAACGATTCGGTGCCATGGAACGCGGGAACGAAGGCGGAGCCGCCCCTAGCTCTGGTGTCGCTTGATCCGAAGCGGCCGATCTGGGAGCGGTTCTTCACTGTCGCTCCCCTGGTGATCATCGGCTCGAAGGAGGAATGCGGAGCTTACGACCTCGCACCCAAGCATATGGCCACGCCGCTGGGCTGGCAGAATTACTTCGGGTTCATCTGCACGCCCCGCCATCGAACCTACCAGAACATCACCAGGCAGGGCGTGTTCACGGTCAGTTTTCCACGACCCACCCAGGTTGTGCTCACCAGCCTCTCCGCGTCTCCACGCGACGACGATGACGTCAAGCCGTCGCTCACCCTTCTGCCGACCAGGCCCGCCAGAACGATCGACGGGGTCTTCGTCGAGGATGGCTACCTGTTTCTCGAATGCAGCCTCGACCGGATCATCGACGACTTCGGCGAGAACAGTCTGATTGCCGGCAGGGTTGTCGCAGTCCAGGTGGCCGAGGATTCATTGCGGATCTCCGACGGAGACGACGCCGAAGTGCTCCGCGCCGCACCGCTCTTGGCCTACCTTGCACCCGGGCGTTACGCCGAGATCCGCTACGGCCACGCGTTCCCGTTCCCCGTCGGATTTGCGCGCTGATTTCGATCTCAGGGTCTCGCCCTGCCGGGGCGGGGCCGACCGGGTTTCCACCATGAACGATCCGCTGGTCTGCGATCTGCGTGAGGACATCGAATCCCGTCAGGACGAGATGGTGGCCCTCCTGGAAGACCTGGTACGGGCCGAGTCTCCGTCGGTCGTGCCCGAGAGCCAGCGCGGCGTCCAGGCCCTGCTCGGAAGCTCACTCAAAGAGAGCGGCTTTCACGTGAGGATGATCCGGGGTCGGGGCAAGAGCGGCGGCCAGCTCTACGCGTCGCCCCGTGGCCGGAGGCGCTCGGCACCCTTCCAGCTCTTGGTTGGGCACACCGACACCGTCTGGCCGCTTGGCACCCTGGCGCGGATGCCTCTGGAATCCGAGGGCGAGACACTCCGTGGCCCCGGTGCCTTCGACATGAAAGGAGGACTCGTTCAACTGGTCTTCGCCCTGCGGTCCCTCGTCCGTCTTGGCGTCGATTGTCCCGTCACTCCAGTGGCCTTGCTCAACTCGGACGAGGAGATCGGCAGCGAGGAATCCGCGCGGTGGATCCGTCGTCTGGCCCGCCGTGCCGATCGCTGCTACGTACTTGAGCCCGCGCTGGGCTACACCGGCAAGCTCAAGACGTTCCGGAAGGGGGCGGGGCAGTTCGTGATCCGGATCGAGGGACGAAGTGCCCATGCGGGCCTCGATCCCACCGCCGGTGCCAGTGCCATTCTCGAGCTCTCGTACGTCATCCAGTCGCTCCAGGCGCTCAACGAGCCCGATCGCGGCATCTCCGTGAACGTGGGACAGATCGACGGGGGCATTCGCCCCAACGTCGTGGCCCCCTCGAGTACAGCCTTCGTGGACGTCCGGGTTCCGACCCGGGCCGACGGCTGCCGGGTCGAGGCGGCGATCCGAGCCCTGCAGCCAACCGTCGCCGGGACCCGGATCTCGGTGGAGGGGGCCGTGGATGTGCCCCCGATGGAGCCGACCCCCCGCAACCGGCAGCTCTGGCATGCCGCTCGCGAGGCTGGTCGCCGGCTTGGACTGGACCTCGAGGAAGGAGCTGCCGGAGGTGTCTCCGATGGCAACACCGCCAGCCAGTACACGGCGACCCTCGACGGCCTGGGCGCGGTCGGGGACGGCGCCCATGCCGCGCACGAATTTCTTGACTGCCGCAAGCTGACCGAGCGTTGCGTCTTGCTCGCGCTCCTCCTGTCGCTTCCTCCCCTGCCCCGATCACTATCGAACCACGAGGCCGAGGCCAGAGCGACGACGGCAATTGACGGGCGATCCCTGGCCTCCACCCGCTGAGCCCCAGGCGACGCTGCACGCGTCGCCTGGGGACTGGCCCGGAGAACCGGCTTATGAATCTGCCCTACCTGCTCAGTTCCGTGACAAGGATCTCACCCCTGGCCTAGACGGCCCGCGTGGTGATCCGGCAGCTCAAGCAGTTTGGCCTTCGCATCCTGGGCGCCAAGCTCACGGGCGCCGGGCGATACCACGACATCCTCGCCATGGCCGATGCCGGCGCCGACGTCGTCTTTGATTTCGTGGATGCCGGGCTCCCGTCGACGATCTGCCCGCCCGACGAGTATCGCGAGGCCATGATCCCCTTGCTGGGGCGGATGGCGGAGCTCCATGCCAATGTCGCGGTTGTGGAGACCGGGGCCTCCCCGCTGGAGCCGTACAACAGCGACACGGCGATCGCGCTGATCGAAGACTGCGTGCGCGTGACCATGTTGAGCACGTGCGATCCCTATGCGGCCCTCGGCGTCATGACGGCATTCAACGCTCGTCCTGACCTGGTGACCGGCGTGGCGACGAACACCGACGCCGGGACCGCCCTGATCGAGAAGCTGACGGGGGTGGAGGCGTTGAACCTGCGCGACACCTCAACCTGGCCTCGTTTGACCAGCCTGCTCCGGGACCGGCTGGCCTTGGCCTCCCCGGTGTCCCGGTGATCAGGAGGGCCCAGAAGGCACGGTTGGCCGAGCCCATCGAGATCGAGATCAGATCGGTCCGAAGGCGACCAGCGTGATGTCGTCAAACTGGTTGCCACTCGACGCGTGATTGTGGACCTGCCGGACGAGCGCCTCGCCAACGGTTGCCGGGCCGGCGGCCGCTCCGGCGAGGATCTGCCGGAGCCTGGCATCTCCGAACCGCTCGTTCTCCGTGTTCATGGCATCGGGCACGCCGTCGGTGTACAGGATCACGACGTCCCCCGGCTCCAGCGTGGTCTCCACGACCGCGTAGACCAAGTCCCGCTCGATGGCCAGGGGCAGCCCCGAGGCGTCCCTGCCGAGCTCCTCGATGGTGCCGTTGCGGCGGCGGATCAACGGACAGGGATGTCCGGCGTTGACGACCCTGAGCTTGTGGCTGGGGATGTCGAGCACGGCGAGCAAGAAGGTGATGAACATGTCGAGAACACCGTTCTCGATGAGCTGCTGATTGAGGAGGGAGACAACCCGGGCCGGGTCGGCCTCACCCTGGAGGAAGAGTCGAATCTCGGCCGAGAGCCGGGCGGTCAGCAGCGCCGCGGGCAGCCCCTTGCCCACCACGTCGCCCACGGCGATGGCCCATCGCCGCGCGGGCTGCTGGCGGTTCTCCTGCGCTTCGTAGAGGGGAAGGAACCCATAGTAGTCGCCCCCCACGTGCCGTGCCGGCTCGTAGCAATCCCAGAACTCGTAGCCCGGCACGCTCCGCGGGCGTTCAGGGAGCAGGGCCTGCATGACCTGGCGGGCGAAGAGCAGCTCCTGCTCCATCTCATGCTGCTTGAGCAGGTCGCCGTGCAGCCGGGCATTCTGAACCGCCACGCTGATCTGGTAGGCCACCGAGACCAGGAGGTCGAGATCTTCCTGAACGAACCAGCCTCGCCCGTCCCTGGTGTCGATCTGGAGGATGCCGATCGGGTGCCGTTTCTGGTCCATGATCGGCACGCACATCAACGATCGGATGCGCCCCTCCGAGATGCTTTCACTGTGGGGAAACTCGGCCGCAACGTCCTTGCTGAGAATGGCCTGGCCGTTGTTGAGCACGCGCTGGAGCACCGACTTGCTGATCGACAGCTCGCCCGCGGGACCGGAGCGGGTGCGGATCGCCTCGGGGGCCAGGACCCGCCGCTTGGCGTCCTCCAGCAAGACGAATGCGCGCTCCGCGTGGGGAAAGATGTCGAAGAGCGTGGAGATCACGTTCTCCAGGATCTCGCTCAGCACCAGGGTGGTGCCGAAGGTCTGCATGATCTTCTGGAGCGCCCGTAGCTTCTCTTCCGGTTTGACGACCGTCTCGATCCGGTTGCTCGACGTTGCCATGTCGATGGTCGCGAACACCGTGGATTGATCGTCGTCCCCCTCGTGGATCTGGACCACCTGGGTCTTGAACGACAACTGCAATTCACCGACCTGGATCACGCAGCCGCTCTTGAGCACGACAGGCTGGGTGAGTCGCAAGCCGTTGACATAGGTGCCACGCGTGCTGCCCAGGTCCTTGATCACGTGATCGCGCTCTCTCCGGACAATCGCCGCATGGCGCCGCGAGACCGACTTGGGCTCGAGAACCAGGTCGCAGTCGGGGTTCCGACCGATGATCATCAAGTCGCGATCGATCTTGAAGAGCCGCCCCGCATGGGGCCCGGAGAGGATCTGAAGTGTCGGGATGATGCTCTGCTCAGATTCCATGGCGGACCTTCAACGGGCCTGACGGTGCCATCCCCGCTCCACCTGACCAGACCGGGTTCGCAGCGAACATCGCGCCATCGGAACACCAGATCATGGCGCGTTCCTCAGAAAACAATTCTACACGGACGCCTCGAAAAAAACGCCGGCTCTCCCCGCCGGCCAATTCGAAGTCGATGGAAACGCCCAGAATCCGGCTAGGTCCACGAGATGTCGGCGCAAAGAGCCCGTTTCGCCCTTAAATTGGCAAGGTTCCGACCGGTTTTTGTTGGCGTTGTCCTCGTTTGACGACTATGATTGGTCACATGGGTTGCTCGGGACACGCTGTCCTGGCGTTTGTCCGTGGTGCTCCGGCCTGGGGCGTCCAGAGGCACCCGGCTCGCAAGGTCATGTCCAGTAGCCTTGTCCAGATCGGGAGGGGCTCATGAGTTCCATTGGATCGCTGACGCGGTTCGTGCACGAGCTGAAGTCACCCGATCTCCGGCAGCGGGACGAGGCGGCACGGATCATCTGGGAGCGATTTGCCCCCGGCTCACACAGTTAGTCCGCCGCCATCTCGATCACCGGATCTTCCGGCGTGAGGACGAACAGGACATCTTGCAGAGCATGTTCGCCAGCTTCTACCAGGGCCAGTACCTGGGCAAGACGACCCCCGCCAGCCGTGAGGAGCTCTGGAAGCTGCTGGTTCGCATCACCATGTGCAAGGTCGTGAACACGGCCCATCGCCACCTGGCCGACCGGCGCGACATCCGAAGGGAACGCTCCGAGCGGCCTTGCGACTCGGAGAACAGCGGGTTCGCCCAGTGGATGCGGGATCACGTCGATCGGGCCCAGCCCACCCCTGAGGACCGGGTCGCCGTCGTTGAAGAGGTAGAGCGCCTGCTCCACTTGCTCCCCGATGAGCTGCGCCAGATCGTCCTCTGGAAGCTGGAAGGATTCACCAACGCCGAGATCTCGCCGATGATCGGCAAGACCGTCCGCTCCGTCGAGCTGAAGCTCCAGCTCATCCGGAGAATCCTCGAGAAGGAATTCGTCCACACCAACCAGGGCCGCCGCTCATCAGCCGGTGGGCCCGCAGCCGGTGGTTCCCAGCCGTCGTCGGATTCCTGACCGATCGCCAGGCTGCGTAGCGCTCGAATCGGCGCTCAGGTTTCGCCGGCGTGTCGGGTCAGATGATAGAGGAGAATCCCGGCCGCAACCGAGACGTTCAGCGAGCTCGCCCCAGTGCGCATGGGGATCGTGATCGTCCGGCGGCAGCGATTCAGCCAGTCGCTTCCAACGCCCTGGTCCTCGTCACCGAGCACGAGCGCGAGCCGGTCGGGCCGGCGCTTCGTCTCGAACGACGCTGCCGAGGGATCGGCCACGGCGGCCCAGAACTCGACGTCGAGATCGGTCACGAGCTGGGCCGCAAGCGCGTCCAGGCGGTCCGAGACGATCACCGGCAAGCGGAGCACCGAGCCCATGGAGACCCGCAGAACGCGCCGGGACAGAGGGTCGGGGCAGCTTGGACCGGCCAGGATCGCGTCGATCCCGAACACATCGCCGATCCGCGCAATGGCCCCGAGGTTCTCGGGATTGCTGATCCTGGGGCAGATCACCAGGGTGGAGCGCCTGCCGGCGAGCCGGACGATCTGCTCGCAAGCAGGCCAGGGAACCCGCTGGCCGCAGGCCAGGACGCCCCGGTGAAACGGAAAACCGACAATCGCGTGGATCTGTTCGTACGGCACCCAATAGACCGGCACATCACCCGGCAGGCTCTGCTCGAGCCGCGAACAGTCGAACCGATCGGTCGCCAGGATCGAGACCACCGGGAACCGGCTGGCGGCCAGCCTCTCGACCAGCTTGTCCCCCTCGACAACGAACTGGTCGAGCCCGCGGGTCTGGTTCGTCGCCTTGAGCGTGCGATAGACCGGCGATCCGGGGGTCGTCGAGATCGGTGATCGGCACGCGCAGCATCGAGCGTCGATTTCCTCTCGGACGCAGGTTGTCAAGGTACACTTTGAATCCAGTCCAGATCGATCTGGGCAAGTTCCGAGCGGAGCCGGCGCAGGTCCCAGAGCCACAGTACATGGTTTCCACTGACCCCCGCCAGAAGATCATCGCCCGGACGGAAGCAGAGTGCGAAGACAGGCTGGGGATCAGGGACGGTCAGGTTCACGAGCGTCTCGCCGGTGGAGGCCGCAACCAGGCATACCAGTTTGTTGGAATGCGAGAACGCGAGCAAGCGGCCGTCCCAGGAAAACGACAGCGATCCGAATGTCGCCGCGTGATCTCGCAGTCGCCTCCAGTCCAACTGCACACTCTGGCAGCTTCCACGCCGAATAATCGTTCTCTCCCCCGATAACCAGGGTTTGACTATCCGGGCTGAAGACCACACCCGCATCGGTTCCCCCGAATTCCCTCACGAGCTGGCCGATCCTGGCGTCCCACAACTTTGTGCCCGATGATCCGTGCCAGGTGCGACTTCCCAGATCCCAACGGTCACGCCATCGAGGCCCGTGCCGAGTCTTCCGTCGGCGTTGAACTGCGGAGGCCAATCATAACCCGGGCAGACGACTCGTTCTTTCCCGGTCCAGGGATCCCAGATCCGTACCGTGTCCTTCCAGGCCGTGCTGGCCAGCAGCCCGCCGGTGTGAATCAGCACCACCGGTACAACCGGTGGTGCTGATTCGAGCCCACAACGCCGGGTGAACAGCAGACAGAATTACATCAGTAACTGCGAATCTCGGAGCATTCGTGGTGTGCGCTGAAGTCCTTTTTGGTTGCGGCTTTGCCGCGTTAGGGGATACATGATTCCGCCGTCTGGGACTGTCGAGGACGGGGAGGTGCGGGGGGGAATCCGTCACGTCGAACTTTCATCATTCAAACTGAGCAGGCTTCCAGGGTACAATCTTTGTGTCTCTCGGAAACACGATGCAGGGGAGTCCTAGCCATGGCCTCGGCCGCCGGCCCATTCGATACGCTGAATCCAGTGAGTGAAGTCCCACCTTCGGATGGATTCTTCGAAGTCCTTGGTACGCAGATCGTGGAGAAGCCTCCGATGGGGGTGTTTGAATCGGCGACTAGCAGGCTTACTGCTCGAGTTGCTGGGACCTTTCGCACGAGCCAATCGACTGGGCCAGGTTTTCCCCGAAACACTCTTCGACCTGCGTCCTGGCGTCGACCGCTCACGACGCCCCGATCTGGCATTTGTCTCCGCTCGCGAAGTGGCCGGTGAACCGGCGACCCCCGTCGGGAGAATCTTGGTCGATGATCCCCGATCTCGCCATCGAGGTGGTGAGCCCGTCGAATTCCGCGGGCCAGGTACTGGACAAGGTCCGCGAGTATCTTCAGGCCGGCGTCCAGCTCGTCTGGATCATCTACCCGACTGCGGGCGAGATTCATGTGTTCGACGCGCGGAATCTCTCCGTACTCACTCGTTTACAGATCGGCGACGTTTTAAGAGCGGAGTCGTTGGTTCCCGGATTTGAATTGCCCCTGGCCACGCTGTTCGGCGAGGGCGAGAGCCAAGGATAAGACGACAAGGCAAAGGGAAACCGGGAGGGCGGGCGCACGCACCCGCCCTCCGCTTGATCGCACGTCACTAGGCGGTCTGCGAGCTGTACGACTGGATGGTCTTGACGTAGTTGGCCCGCTCGAAGGCGGCGGGGTCGGGGCTGTTGCGCTGGCTCATCGAGCCCTTCATCTGCTCGACGGAGACGTATTCCTTCTCCTCCAGCCAGGTTCGCAGGCCGACCAGAAGGTCGGAGATCAGGCCCGGGCCGTGCTTGAGCACGGCCGAGGTGGTCATGGCCACGTCGGCCCCGGCCAGGAGCAGCTTGATCACGTCTTCGGGCGTGTGGACGCCGCTGGTGGCGGCCAGCGACTGGTCGAAGTACGACCGGAGGATGGCGATCCACCGCAAGGGGAGCCGGAGCTCATCGCTGCTGCTCAGGACCAGGCGGGGTTCGACGGTGAGGGTCTCCAGGTCGATGTCGGGCTGGAGGAACCGGTTGAAGAGAACCAGGCCGTCGGCGCCGGCGTGGAACAGCCTCTTGGCCATGTTGGCCATCGAGCTGAAGAACGGCCCGATCTTGACGGCCAGGGGGATCGACACCGCCCCCCGGACGCCGGCGACCAGCTCGAGGTACTGGTTCTCGACCTGCATGCGCCGTCATGTCGGGGTCGGTCGCCAGGAAGTAGATGTTCAGCTCCAGCGCATCGGCGCCGGCTTCCTCGATCATCTTGCCGTAGTGGATCCAGCCGCCGTTGGAGGTGCCGTTCAGGCTGCCGATCACCGGGATCGTGAGCGACTGCTTGGCCTGGCGGACCAGCCGGAGATAGTTGTCGGGCCCGGTGTTGTAGTTCTCCATCTCGGGCAGGTACGACTGGGCCTCGGCGAAGCCCTCGTTGTCGAAGTCGTAGAGCAGCGCGATCTCGACTTCCTCGCGGGCGATCTGCTCCTCGAAGAGCGAGGGCAGGACGACGGCGGCGGCCCCGGCCTCCTCGAGCTTCATGAGCGTGTCGATCCGGCCCGTGAGCGGGCCGGCCGACGCGACCAGGGGGTTCTTCAGGTCCAGGCCCAGGTACTTGGTTCGCAGGGAAACACTCATCGGGCTGCCTCCTCCAGCGGACTGACCGTTCGCTCGATGCCGGCCATCTGCTCGTAGAAATGCCACCGTTCGTTGATATCCTTCTGGGCCAGATCGAGGAGCCGTTCGGCCTGGGACGGGTTGGCGCGGGCCAGCATGGCGTAGCGGCCTTCCTTCAAGGCAAACTCCTTGAACGACGTGGTCGGCTTGCGGCTGTCGAGATGGAACGGCTTCGAGCCGTCGTGGGCCGCCCGTGGGTCGTAGCGATAAAGCGGCCAGTAGCCGGACGTGATCGCTTCCTTCTGGTGGCTCATCGACGTGCTCATGTCGATGCCGTGGGCGATGCACGTGCTGTAGGCGATGATCAGCGAGGTGCCCCGGTACGACTCGGCCTCGCGGAAGGCCTTGAGCGTCTGGAGCGGGTTGGCGCCCATGGCCACGGTGGCCACGTAGACGTTGCCGTAGTCGACGGCCATCATGCCCAGGTCCTTCTTGCCCACGGCCTTGCCGCCCGAGGCGAACTTGGCCACGGCCGCCCGCGGGGTCGACTTCGAGGCCTGGCCGCCGGTGTTGGAGTAGACCTCGGTATCCAGCACCAGGATGTTGACGTCGCGGCCCGAGGCCAGAACATGATCCAGCCCGCCGAAGCCGATGTCGTAGGCCCAGCCGTCGCCGCCGACGATCCAGACGCTCCGGCGGATCAGGGCGTCGGCCACCCCCAGGAACAACTCCGGCGTCGGGCGAGCCGATCTCGGCGAGCTTCTGCTTGAGGATGCCGCACCCGACCGCGCTGGGCTTCGATCTCGGCGTCGTCCACCTGCCGCGACTCGAGGATCGCCGCGACCAGGTCGTCGCCCAGCGAGGACGACATCCGCCGGAGCAGCTCCCGGGCGTAGGCCTCGTGCTGATCGACGGCCAGCCGCAGCCCCAGGCCGAACTCGGCGTTGTCCTCGAACAGCGAGTTGTTCCAGGTCGGGCCCTTGCCCTCCTTGTTCTGGGCGTAGGGAGTCGTCGGCAGGTTGCCGCCGTAGATCGACGAGCAGCCGGTGGCGTTGCCGATCATGGCCCGGTCGCCGAAGAGCTGGCTCATCAGCTTGAGGTAGGGCGTCTCGCCGCAGCCGGGGCACGCTCCCGAGAACTCGAAGAGCGGCTGGAGCAGCTGCGAGCCCTTGACCACCTCGAACTTGACCTGCTTGCGGTCGATCTCGGGGATCTCGAGGAAGAAGTCGAAGTTGGCCCGCTCGCACGTCGAGGTGGTCGAGCTTGGGCTCCATGTTGATGGCCTTGTGCTTGACCATCTCCTTGCTCCGGGCCGGGCAGACGTCCACGCAGACGCCGCAGCCGGTGCAATCGTCGGGCGCGACCTGCACCGTGAGCTGGTGGCCGGGATATTCCTTGCCGCTGTAGGGCCGCGACTGGTAGGCCTCGGGCTTGCCCGCCAGGTCCGATTCGGGGAAGACCTTGGTGCGGATGGCCGCGTGGGGGCAGACCAGCGCGCAGAGCCCGCACTGGATGCAGATGTCGGGGTCCCAGATCGGGATGGAGAGCGCGATGCTCCGCTTCTCGTAGCGGGCGGTCCCCGTGGGGAACGTGCCGTCCACCGGCAGGGCGCTGACCGGCAGCAGGTCTCCCTTGCCCTCGATCATCATGGCGGTGACCCGCTTGACGAAGTCGGGCGCGTAGGCCGGGACCGGCGGCAGGCGCCTCAGGTCGCCCGCGGTCGAGCTCGGGCACCTTCACCTCGAAAAGCTCGGCGATGGCCGTGTCGACACCGGCGTAGTTCTGCTGGAGCACGGTCTCTCCGCGCTTGCCGTAGGTCTTCTTGATCGTGTCCTTGATCTCGGCGATCGCCTCGTCGCGGGGCAGCACGCCCGAGATCGCGAAGAAGCAGGTCTGCATGATCGTGTTGATCCGCCGGCCCAGGCCCGCCTTCTGCGCAACGCGTCTCGGCGTCGATCACGTAGAACTTCAGCTTCTTGTCGATGATCTGCCGCTGGGTCTCGATCGGGATCTTCTCCCAGACCTCGTCCGGGCCGTACGGGCTGTTGAGCAGGAAGGTCGCCCCGGGATCGGCGAACTCCAGGACGTCCATCTTCTCGAGGAAGTTGAACTGGTGGCAGGCCACGAAGTTGGCGTTGCGGCAGAGGTACGGCCGAGTCGATCGGCCGTGGGCTGAACCGCAGGTGCGAGACGGTGACCGAGCCCGATTTCTTGCTGTCGTAAACGAAGTAGCCCTGGGCGAAGAGCGGGGTGTTCTCGCCGATGATCTTGACGGTGTTCTTGTTGGCGCCGACGGTGCCGTCGCTGCCCAGGCCGTAGAAGACGGCCCGGTGGGTGTCGGCCGGCTCGGTGGTGAACGCGGGGTCCCACTTCAGGCTCAGGTGGGTGACATCGTCGACGATGCCGACCGTGAAGTGCCGCTTCGGCTGCGGCCTCGGCCAGCTCGTCGAAGATCCCGGCGACCATGGCCGGGGTGAATTCCTTCGACGACAGCCCGTACCGGCCGCCGATGACCTTGGGCACCGGTGCATTGCCGGCCCGCTCGCTCCAGCCCTCGACCAGAGCCGTGACGACGTCCTGGTAGAGCGGCTCGCCGATGGCGCCCGGCTCCTTGGTCCGGTCGAGCACGGCGATTCGCTTGGTGGTCGCGGGCAGGGCCGCGAGGAAGGCCGGGATGTCGAACGGGCGATAAAGCCGAACCTTGACCAGCCCGAGCTTCCGCCCCTCCTTGTTCAGCTTCGCGACGGTTTCCTCGATCGCTCCGCAGCCCGAGCCCATGGCGACGACGACGTGCTCGGCATCGGCGGCCCCGACGTAGTCGAACAGGTGGTACTGCCGGCCGACGAGGCCGGCGAACTTGTCCATCGTCTTCTGCACGATGCCCGGCACGGCCAGGTAGAAGGGGTTGCAGGCCTCGCGAGCCTGGAAGAAGACGTCCGGGTTCTGGGCACTGCCGCGGAGGATGGGCCGCTCGGGGTTGAGCGCCCGCTCGCGGTGGGCCTTGACCAGGTGGTCGGGGATCATGGCCCGCAGGTCGTCCGGCGGTCAACTGCTCGATCTTGTTGACCTCGTGCGAGGTCCGGAAGCCGTCGAAGAAATGGAGGAACGGCACCCGCGCCTCCAGGGTGGCCGCCTGGGAGATCAGGGCGAAATCCTGGACCTCCTGCACGGTGTTCGAGCAGAGCATCGCCCAGCCCGTGGCCCGGGCGGCCATCACGTCGCTCTGGTCGCCGAAGATCGACAGGCAGTGGGTGGCCAGCGTCCGGGCCGCGATGTGGAAGACGGCCGAGGTCAGCTCGCCGGCGATCTTGTACATGTTGGGGATCATCAGGAGCAGGCCCTGAGACGCCGTGAACGTCGTCGTCAGGGCACCCCCCTGCAAGCCGCCGTGGCAGGCGCCGGCTGCGCCTCCCTCATGCTGCATCTCGATGACCGTGGGAACCACGCCGTAGATGTTCTTCTGGCCCGCGGCCGACCAGGCGTCGGCGAACTCACCCATGGGCGAGGATGGCGTGATCGGGTAGATCGCGATGACCTCGTTGGTCTGATGGGCCACGTAGGCCGCGGCCTCGTTGCCATCAACCGTCACGAATTGCCGTTTCAAGACTGACCTCCTGGAATGGATGGTTGCTTCCGAGGGTGCAACCTCGTCCCTGGCTGATCACGCCGTCCTGCGTGCTCGGAGAGCCGCGCCGGTCCCGAACGAGGCGACGTTCCGGACTGGCACGGCTGGATTCATCACTTGTTCAATCAAATGGGTGTGAGCAAAACCCCTGGCGCGTTGACACAAGCAGCGCGCGAGGGGCTTTCATAGCCGGCTGGAGCCCCGCCCGCCATGAGCAGGGTCATCGTACCTCCTAATTAACCGAGTCAACCTGGGAAGTCAATGAGCCGACGCGCCGAGCGTTCCCACCGGGTCGAACGGGTCGCCTGGGAGGGCGGCGTCGAGCATGAGTCGTTGAAAATCGGCGCGATCGCGAAGCGGATCCAGACAGGGTTCGTTCCGCACGTCGGCGACGTTGTGCAACCATCATAAGCGACAAGAGGGGGACGACCAAGGTCCATGGTCTTGCAGAGAGGCTTCGAGTTTTCGGGCTGATCCGCCAGACGCATGCGAATCGGAGGCCAGCCGGCTGAGCGGCCGGTAGCCGGTTGTCGGACGGGGTTCGGGTCGGATATCGTGAACTTTTCTTGGTTTCTTCGTGAAGCCCCGCTGGCAGGGATGGGAGATCGCCAAGCCTGGACTGGCGGTCGTGAGGAGTCTCTCCGGTATGGTTGGCCTTGCTGCCCGGTTGTTGCCGTACGCTCTGGCGTTTTTCAGCAGTCTCTGCATCATGATCCTCGAGCTGGTTTCCAGCCGTCTGGTGGCCCGGCATGTCGGGTCGTCGCTGACGGTGCGGCCGCGCTCGCACTCCTGGCCGCACTCCTGAGTCTTCATGCGGGCGGGCTGGTGCTCGGGCTGGCCACGGCAGTTCTCCTCGGGCTGGGCTCGATCAACCCCCTGGTCCGATCGGTGGGCCTGGGGAGCGTCGATCTCGGCTCCTACCAGATCAACTACCTGGCCGTTGCCAGGAACATCACGGCCATCCTGCTCGGCCTGGTTGCGCTTGCGGGTCTGCTCGCGGCCCGGCGGGAAGACCTGGAACTGGGCGGCAAGGCGGAAGCGGGTGCTTGGTCGATCTCCCGCACCAGCCCCTTCGAGCGACGGCGCAGGGTGATGAAGTGGATCCCCACTTGGTTGAGCTCATTGAGCTTGGCGTACGTCGTCAACTTGGAATCGAAGATCAGTTCCTCGGGATACCGCCCCGTTCGTTCGTTCCAGAACTGGGCGAAGCGAAGGATCTCGTCATTCGGGTCGTCCTTGCGCAGCTCCCCGTGGGCAGAGCAGAAGACACGAGTCGCGGCATCCTGCACCAGGAAGGCCAAGATGGCCTTCTGCCGTCGGCTCCGCTTGGAGATGGAGTGCTTCTCGATCAGGGCATCCTCGCCAGGGAAGGGGATCGTGTGAAAATCGAGGTCGAAGGAACGCCCGCGGGGCAGCCCGAGCCGGCTCAAGGCGTCGAACCAGCGTCGCATCAGTTCCGGATAGCAGGCCGGAGCGATCCGGCAGCTGTACTCGGTCAAGTCGGATCGTTTGGGGATGACGTTCAACCCAGCGAAGAGGGCCAGTCCCTGGTCCAACACCAGGCTCATGACGTGGGAGTGGCGTGCCGTCCCGAAGAGCTTCAAGGCCAGCAGGGACCGCAGCGCACAGGCCAGGGGGGATCATCTGCGAGCCGGGGAACCCAGCGTCTTGGAGGATCCGGTCCAGGGGGATCGAGGCGAGCATCGGCAGGAAGAGGAACACGCCGCCGAACTTGGTCCGGAACGACGCCGGGCTCAGTTCGAGTTGCCGGACATCGGGGCTGAGTACCGAAGGTGGGACTTGAACCCACACGGGTGTTACCCCACCGGATTTTGAGTCCGGCGCGTCTGCCATTCCGCCACTTCGGCAAGGCACATCTTTCAGGATGTCCCAGAGCGCGGCGGCTGTCAACCCCCGGTTGGCTCGCGGATGCGGCCCCGGGAACGGAAAGGAAGACAGAGCCCGAGGGCGTGTCTTCCCCTCCGATCCTCCAGGCGAAGTTCGAGGCGAGGGGGGCTCACCGCCGCAACATGAGCATGGCCATCGCCATCACGATGCTGGCAGCGGGCAGCACCATCTTCGGATCCCAGGGGAGCCGGCGAAACCAGGGGGTGATCTCTCCCCAGAAGGTGTCGCTCAGGTCGTGCAGGCGATCCTGGATCCCGTCCAGGACAGGAGTTCGGACGTCGGCCGAGACTCCCATGAACTCCTTCCAGTTGGCCACGCAGAGAGCTCCTCCTTCGAGGGCCACGGGACCCAGCCCCACCAGCAAGATCAGGGCAACAACGATGAGCGGAAGCCGCGAGCGGCGGCGATCTGCCGGAACACTGTCACCGTGCTGCAAGGCGAGCTTTCGCATGGCCGCCTCCTACTTGCTCATGATCGTGTTCGCGATCTGGATTCCGGCGGGCCCGACCAGAACCACGAACACCCCAGGGAAGATGAAGAGAATCAGGGGAATCATGATCTTCACCGCGGTCTTCGCCGCACGCTCCTCGGCGAACTGCCGCCGGCGTAGCCGCAAGGCGTCGGACTGGACGCGGAGCGCTGCGCCGATGCTCGACCCGAACTTCTCGGCCTGGATGATGACCGCCGCGAGCGAGCGCATGTCGTCGACACCGGTCCGCAGGCCGAGGTCCCGGAGCACGTCTTTGCGGGGCCGCCCCATCTGAAGCTGGAAGTTGGAGATCGCAAACTCCTCGCAAAGCACCGGGCACGAGGTCGCCAGCTCGCTGGTCACCCGCCGCATGGCCGCGTCCAGACCCAGACCCGCCTCGACACAGACGACCATCAGGTCCAGCGCGTCGGGAAGACCCAGGAAGATTCCCTCGGACCGCTTCTTCTTCCTGCTGTCCACCACCAGCCCCGGCAGGTAGAAACCTAGCCCTCCCGCCATCGCCGTCATGGAGAGCGCGTTGCGGGTCATTCCAAACTTGAGGGCCACGATCGGGAAGGCGATCCCCAGCCCCAGAAGCATCAGGATCAGCTTGATGCCGAAGAAGACGGCCACGGCGTTCTCGTTGCGGAAACCGGCGTTGAGCAGCTTGAGCCGCACCTTGCCCAGCTCTTCCTCGTCGGACGGGCGAAGCGATTGCCCGAGCTTGTTGGCGGCCTTGGTCACCTGCTCCTGGAATTTCTCCTGGCGGTGGGCCGCATGATCCTCGGCGTCCTTCCGGCCCCGCGCGGGGTTCATGATCCGGTGCAGGCGGTCCTCGGCGCCGTTCTTGCGGTCGGCGAGAGCCGAGAGGATGGCCCACACCGCCAGGGTGATCGACAGGAAGACCAGGTACGGAAGCAGGGTTTCAAGTGACAGGTTCACGGTTCTTCACACCTTGATCGCCACGATCTTGTTGATCATCCAGGCGCCCAGTAGTTGCAGGACCCCGGTGATGACCAGCATCTTGGTGCCGACCGAGGTGGTGAACAGGGGACTGATGTAGCCGTAGTTGGAGAACGAGAGAAACGCGAGCAGGGCAGGGGGGAGAGCCAGGAGCACGATGCCGGAAAGCCGGCCCTCGGCGGTGAGGGCCTTCACGTGCCCGAGCAGCTCGTACCGCTGGCGGATCAGCCGGCCGATCTTGTCGAGCACCTCGGCGAGGTCGCCGCCGGTGGCTCGCTGGATGATGATCGCGATCACGAAGAACCGCACGTCCATGACCGGGATCCGGTCGGCCATGTTGCGGAGCGAGAGCTCGATGGGAATGCCGAGATTCTGCTCCTCGAACACGCGGTTGAACTCGTCGGCGATCGGCCCCCGCATCTCCTCGGCCACGAGGTGCAGCCCCGAGGCCAGGCCGTGCCCGGCCCGCAGCGCCCGGCTGATGAGCTCGACGGCCTCGGGCATGGCTTCGACAAACTTCTTGATCCGCTTCTGCTTCCGCTTGAGCAGCCAGAGGAACGGGAGAGCGCCCAGGAACCCCGCGGCCGGAGGCACGGCGTAGAGGGGGAGCTTGAAGAACAGGCCGAAGCAGATGCCGATGACGCCCAGCCCCACCACCAGCGCCATGAACGAGTTGAACGTCAGGTTGACGTCAGCCTGCTCGTACAGCAGATTCAGGTTCTCGGGGTTGGGGACGAGCTTGGCCCAGATCGAGCCGGTGCCGAGGTTGATGGCCGACGGCCGGAGAAGAATCCCGCGGACAAGCTGATCCCGCGACCGTTTCCCACCCACCCCGGTGAGCCCTTCGAGCCGATGCTCGGCGAGCTTGCTGAACGAGCCGGACATCACCAGCCCGATCCCGCCTACCAGGACGATCACGGCGACCCCGATCATCATCGACAGGAACATCGAATCGTCCATACCACGGCTCCAAGCTGCGATCACTGGCGGCGAGAGCGGGAATTCAATCCTTCAGCAGCACGCGCTGGCGGAAGATGTCGGCGGTCAGGTGATATCCGGCGTATTCCAGGCGGTCCATGAACGTGGGGCGGATGCCGGTGGAGATGAACTCGCCGAACGCCCGCCCGTTGGGATCGACGCCAACCTGGCGGAAGGCGAAGATCTCCTGCATGATGATCGTGTCTCCCTCCATGCCGACGACCTCCGAGATGCTGGTCACCTTTCGCGGCCCCCCCTGGAGCCGGC
The DNA here is from genome assembly GCA_963816015.1 of uncultured Planctomycetaceae bacterium. Taxonomy (GTDB): domain Bacteria; phylum Planctomycetota; class Planctomycetia; order Isosphaerales; family Isosphaeraceae; genus Aquisphaera. The sequence continues at coordinate 283,893 of CAWFJM010000029.1, forward strand.
TCGACTGGATGATGAGGTCGATCGCCGCGGCGAACTGGGCGCGAAGGGCGCGGATCGGCAGCTCCAGCCCGGCCATGCTGATCATCGTCTCGAGCCGGCTCATGGCGTCGCGCGGCGTGTTGGCGTGGACGGTGGTCATCGAGCCCTCGTGGCCGGTGTTCATGGCCTGGATCATGTCCAGGGTTTCCGCCCCGCGGCACTCGCCGATGATGATCCGGTCGGGCCGCATTCGCAGGGCGTTCTTGACCAGGTCGGTGGCCGTGATAGCGCCCCGGCCCTCGATGTTCGGCGGGCGGGTCTCGAGCCGGACCACGTGGTCCTGCTGGAGCTGGAGCTCGGCCGCGTCCTCGATGGTGATCACCCGGTGATCGGGCTGGATGAAGCTGGAAAGGGTGTTCAGCAACGTCGTCTTGCCGGATCCCGTGCCTCCCGAGATCACGACGTTCAGCCGCGCCTTCATCGCCCCTTCCATGAGCGCGAGCATCTCGGGAGTGAATGCCTTGAAGCGGAGCAGGTCGTCCTTGGAGAGCGGCCGGGAGCCGAACATCCGGATCGTGACCACCGGGCCATCGAGGGCCAGGGGAGGGATGATGGCGTTGAACCGCGATCCGTTGGGAAGCCGGGCGTCGACCATCGGCGAGGTCTCGTCCACCCGCCGGCCAACCCGCGAGACGATCCTGTCGATGATCTGGAGCAGGTGTTCGCTGTCGCGGAAGACCACCTCCGACTTCTGGATCCGCCCCTCCTTCTCCAGGAAGATCTTCTTCGGGCCGTTGATCATGATGTCGCCGATCTTGTCGTCCTTGAGCAGGAGCTCGAGCGGGCCGAAGCCGAACGTCTCGTCGAGGATCTCGTTGACCAGGCGCTGGCGCTCGTTGCGGTTGAGCAGGGGGTTCTCGGTGTCGCAGAGGTTCTCGACGATGCCGCGAATCTCATTGCGCAGGGTCTTCGGGTCCATCTCGCTGACCCGGTTCATGTCGAGCCGGTCCACGAGCTGCATGTGGATGTGCCGCTTGAGGACCTCGTACTGCTCGGTCGCGGTGTCGGCCGCCTTGGCGGCGTCGGACTTCCGCGTAGCCTGGGGACTCGGCGGTGGCACGGCTGCCGGTGCGGCCGGGGCTGGTCCAGGGGTCTCGACGGACGGCGGGGCCGCTTCGGCGGGGCTTGCGGCAGGCCCTGTGCCAAAGGGGGTTCTTGGACCGAACGGACTGCGTCCCAGACCTCGCAACATGGGAATCGTCTCCTGGGGGTGCGCCTCGACTTAGAAGAAGGCCGCGAACAGCCCCTTTCGCGGCTTGAGGGATTCGCTGGACGGATCGGGCCGGAGGGCCTGGGCGATCTCGAGGATGGCCTGATGAGGACGCGTCCCCGCAGCAACCTCGCCCAGCGGGACTCCGCGGATCCGCGCGTTCTGAAACGGCTTGACCGCGACGGGGATCTGCCAGGAGATCGACATCTTCAGCGTCTCCTCGGCCTTCTTGAGGCTGATCTCCGACTCCACCGAACCGGCCCGGTTGACCACCAGCTTGACCCGCTCGGCCATTCCCTCGAACTGGTGAAACAGGTTCAAGAGCCGCGCCGTGTTGCGCAGGCACGTGAGATCGAGCACGATGACCATGAGGATGACGTCGGCCATCTCGAAGGCCACGAAGTCGGCCGACTGGAGCCCCTTGCTGGTGTCGATGACCAGGCTGGGAAAGGCCGCCCTCAGCAGACCCAGCAGGCGCTTCAGGGTTTCGGGCTCGATCTTGGCGGCGTCTTCGAGGGCGACCGGATGGGGCAGGACGTAGAGCCCCGAGTCATGACGGATCAACGATCGCTTGAGCAAGGTCAGGTCCAGACGATCGAAGTTCTGGACCACGGTGGCCAGGGTGTGGTCGGGGATGATGTCCAGGCAGGCGTCGACGGAGCCGAACATCAGGTCGAAATCGAGCAGGAGCGTCTCGTGGTCGCGGTTGGCCGCCAGGCTGGTGGCCAGGTTCACCGCCAGCGACGTGCAGCCGACGCCCCCGGCCGCGCCCGTGACGGTGATGATTTGCGGTCCCTTGAGTGCGGAGGCGGACGAATCCTCGCGGCCCCGGAACAGCCGCGTGATCGTTTCCATGAGCTCGCCGGCCTCGGTCGGCAAGGTGAGAAACTCGCGGGCCCCGGCACGGATGGCCCTGAGGATCAGCGTGCTGTCGCAGGCCGCACTGGCGGGAAGCACCACCGCGCCGGGGTTCGCCTGGCACAGGTTGCCAATCAGCTCCACGGCCTGGCCAGGTTCGGAGTCGAGGCTCACCAGGCAGAGGTCGGGGGCGATCTCCGCGATCCGGCTGGCGGCGGCCTTGTAGCTGGTGAAGACCTCGGCGAGCCAGAGCGAGCCCAGGGATCCGAGCAGCCGTTGCAGCGTCCGCCGCGATTCCTCGTTGGGATCGACCAGGACGACTCGTATCACATCCCTCATGTGTCAACAACCCGTGCGCTTGGGATCTCGTCTGTCCGGCATCCTCGAAGGACAGGGCTCATCGCGGGCATGGTGGCTCGGAGCCGGTGGTCCGGCGGCGCATCACCCACGAGCAAGGCGTTCTCTCACGGTTCTCGGCTCGTTCCACCCTGCGCGTCGAGGTCGACACCGGTGACGGCCGGGGCCGGGCTGCCCATGCCGAAGCCTCGGGGCTCGTCGGCATCCTCTTGCGTCCTGTGCTCGGCGACCTTCCGGGCCGCCTCGTTGACGGCCACGCGCTCGGGATAGTTGTTATCCCGTTTCTCGAGGAGCGGCCGGTAGATGAAGACCCAGCGCTGCTCCGGGGGCTTCGCGCGGCACCGGCGGCTTCGGCGGCCGGAGGGGGCGGGGGCGGTTCGGCCAGCTTCTTCGCCAGCAACTGCTTCAGCTCCGCCAGCTCGTTCTCCAGCTTCACCCTGGCTGCCTTCGCTTCTTCGTTCTCCTGGGGTTTCGGTTTGGGACGCTCGACGACCTCATGGTCGTTGACCCCGCGAAGCGACAGGGACAGGAGCCCCTTCGCCCGGGCGGCGACGAGGATGTCAACCTGGTCGGGCGTGACCGCCACGGTCACGGTCCGCGTCTGGACCGCCTTCTCCTCGGGCCGGGTGAAGACCTGGCCGGCCGCGAGGACCTGAACGTCCTGGAGGATCGTCTCGGCTCGCTGCTGCTGGCTCTTCTCGTTTCCCTCGAACCTCACGATGTCCACACGATGCCCGGGAAGGACGAAGCCCGAGACTCCCGACTGCTCGTTGACCTCGACCGCGAAGGCCCGCATCCCCTTGGGGATGTTGGCGACCAGGCCCGGAGGCGTTCCCTTTGGCCCGAGCTTCTTGTCCAGGATCATATCCCCTTCCAGCATGGTCGTCTTGACCCAGCGTTCCTCCACGTCCTTGAACGAGGAGAACGCACCGGGGGGGATGTCTTTCTTCACCTTGCGGACCGCCTGGACCATGTCGGGCTTGAGGATCTCCTCTTCCTTGAAGTCCCGCGTGGCGACGAGAACCTCCTGCGTCTCTTCCTCGACCGGGGCCGGCCTGCTCATCAGGCGACGGGTCGCAACCATGGCCCCCAGGCCCAGGACGACCGCAAGAACCAGAACCACCAGCGATCTGCCGTTCATCAGGCCAGCTCACTTTCCGCCCGATCAGGGCTTCACTCGAGGTCGCGGCGCGCACCGGCTCGCTCGCGATCCAGCACGGTGTCGTGGGTTCAGAAGAGCAGCCCCATCCATCCGAAGTAGCCAATCGAGCCGATGGCGATCGGAATGCCGTAAGGAAGAAGCATCATGGTCTTCTTTCGCTCGCCGGCCCGCGCTGCCAGCTCGGCGGGGTTGCGAATCGACAGGATCTCATGGCCGATGGTCTGGAACATCACCCAGTGGCGGATCAGGTCTCCCGACGCCAGCATCATCGCCGCACCGAGAAGGCCGCCCACCAGGGCCGAGGCCACGAAGGCTCCGAGCGTGTGCGACGGGCCCCATCCAGGCGCCCACGCCGGCCATCAGCTTGACATCCCCCGCGCCCATGCCGCCGATGGCATACAACGGCAGCAGTGCGATCAGGCCGACGGCCAGCCCCTCCAGCGACCAGAGCAGCCCCTCGCGTCCCCCGGCGTAAGCCGGAGTAGGCGACCCCCACCGCCATGAGATGGAAGGTCAGCCAGTTGGGGACGCGGAGCTGGCGTCCGTCGATGTACGCAGCCTCCACCAGGACCGCAGAGACCAGCCAGACCACGGCCACGGGCACCTCAGTCATCATCAACTCCTCGCTCGACGGCACCACCGCTTTTCGGTTCACTCCGCGGACGGCATCAGGACCGGTTCCCGCCCGGTGCGTCCAACAGTAACTTGGGTCGCATCTTCGAGAGTGTCAAATCCGGGCGGCTCGGAGCGTCTTCCCCCCTCGCCGCCCGCGCCGCGATGCAGCGGCGCAACGCACAAAGGGTGAAGCCACGGGATCCTCCCGCTGCTCCACCCACGGTTCTCGGAAAACGAGTTGTGCGACAACGGGTAGACCACGGATGGGAATCTCCGGGCCTCGACCACGACGATCAGGAGCTGAGCGACGTGTTCACCGAGGTGAAGGTATTGCTGATGCTCTTGCCAAGCGTCGTGACGATCGAGATGCAGGCCACCAGGATCAAGGCCAGCATCACCGCATACTCGACGGCCGTCGGGCCGTCCTCGCTGATCAGGAACCGCTCGACCCTCGTCATCAGACTTCGCATGGAGGACTCCTTCTGTTCTCAACGGGAGATTCTGGCAAACGTGGTTGATGCTGCGTCGCCAGTGAGACACGGTGGACATGACGATCGAAGGTCGCAACTCACTGTTGCGCGGGCTGGAAACGCTCCATCCGATTCGTTGTCACCAGCATCAACCCAACCCTAGGTCACGAGCGAGAAACGCGTCAAACGAACGACGGGCGCAGCCTTCAACATGCTGCCGCGGAGCGACACAAGGCCTGGATGGCTCGCGCCGGGGCCGCACGTTCTATGCTTGGAAGAGAACCTCCCGCCGTGGCAATTCGCCGGCCTGGCTCGAGGCGGGGCGGAGCGGGGGCGGTAAACGTTCGTGGGACCATGACGCGTCATGAGCGGCTGGATCGAGAGGGCACGCGGTGAGCTTCTGGGGTTGTGCCGTCCCTCCGGGGCATGGGGGTATCGCACCGACCGCGGACCGAGCGTGGAGGCGACGGCCCTGGCTTGCCTTGGCCTCTGGAGCTGCCGAGGCCGTCCGCCCCTCGCTGCCGAGCGCAGGCGCGATTCGTCCACGGGGCCGACTGGCTGCTGGCGATGCAGCGGGCTGATGGCTCGCTCGGAGTCTCGCCGGCGGTGTCCGATCCCGGCTGGCCCACGCCGCTGGCCATGCTGCTCTGGAACGCGCTGGGCACCCACGACCCGGCGCGGCGGCGGGCGGCCGCCTGGCTGCTCGACCAGAGGGGAAGGCCGGCGGCCACCGACCCGGCCCTGAGCCGAGGGATCGTCGGGCACAACCCGGAGCTGGTGGGATGGCCCTGGATCGCGGGCACCCATTCCTGGGTCGAGCCCACGGCCCTGGCCCTCCTGGCCCTGGCGCGGGAAGGCTTCCACGACCATCCCCGTGTCGCCGAGGGAATCCGCGTGCTCCTCGATCGGGCCCTGGCTCACGGCGGATGGAACTACGGCAATAGCTCGGTATTCGGTCGCGAGCTTCGCCCCCAGCCCGGGCCAACCGGCCAGGTCCTGCTGGCGCTGGCCGCGCTGCCCGGCAAGGCCCCTGATCACGCCGTGGGTCCGGCCGTCGCCTACCTGAAACGCATCCTCCCCGATGTCCGCGCCCCGATCTCGCTGGGCTGGGGCGTGCTCGGACTCCGAGCCTGGAACGCGTGCCCGGACACGGCCGGAGCCTGGCTGTCCGAGTCTCACTCGCGCCACTCGGGTGCACGCGACATCGCAGCGGGACTGGGCCTTCTCTTGCTCGCCGCTGGTGACCCTGACCTTCCGCGAAGGGATACGGAACGATGAAACGCCGCTCGTTTCTCACGGCGACCGGGGCCGTCGCGGCCGCGGGGCTGGGACTGAAAACGGCACGCGACCTCGACGAGGCCGGGCTCCGTGCCGACGTGTTGATTGCCCGGGCCGGTTCGTACGACGAGGACCTGGAGCACATCCTCCGTGCCGGGCTGCTGGAGCTCGGGCTTGATCGGGCCGCGGTGAAGGGGAAATCGGTCCTGCTCAAGCCGAACCTCGTGGAACCCGTTCGCGGCCAGCCTCAGATCAACACCCATCCGGCCGTGGTCCGTGCCGCCGCGGCGGTATTCCGGCGCTGGCAGGCCCGGGAGGTGCTGGTGGCGGAGGGCCAGGGCCACTGCCGCGATTCCCATTACGTGCTTGATGAGTCAGGGCTGGGCCAGGTGCTGGCCGAGTCCCGGCTTGAGTTCGTGGATCTGAACCACGACGACATCGTCAGGGTGCCCAACGTCCTCGGCTTCACCCGGCTGGCCGAACTGATACTGCCGCTGACCCTGCGGAGAGCCGACCTGATCGTCTCGATGCCCAAGATGAAGACGCATCACTGGGCCGGTGTCACGCTCTCGCTCAAGAACCTCTTCGGGATCATGCCGGGCGTCTGCTACGGCTGGCCCAAGAACGTGCTCCACCATGCCGGGATCCCCCAGTCCATCCTCGACATCGCCGCCGCCGTCCGCCCTCACCTCGCCATCGTCGACGGCATCATCGGCATGGAAGGCGACGGACCGATCATGGGATCGCCCCGGACCTCCGGCGTCCTGGTCATGGGCACCAACCTGCCCGCGGTCGATGCCACCTGCACCCGCCTCATGGGGATCAACCCCTGGCGCATTTCCTACCTCGCCGGCGCCTCGGGCCGGCTCGGCCCCATCGCCGAAACCCACATCACCCAGCGGGGAGAGACCATCTCGTCGCTGGTCCAGCGCTACCAGCTTCTGGACCATCCCAGCCTGGCGAGCTTGCGCGGTTGACCCGAGTCCACCCCTCGCACTCCTGGCCATCCCGCGCGTGAGATGAAGCTTTCGGAGCAGGAAGCGGCCCTGCATGGTCCGGCATCTTGCCTTGTGAACCCTGAGGCAGATTCGTAGTCTGGGTAAAACGTGCCGGGGAGGAACACTCGGCGCATTGCCTCCAGAGCGAGATCATGCCCATGTCATGCTGCAGCACCCGTGTCGGCCGTTTCGCGTCTTGCTGGGAACGGTGCTGGGCTGCGCCTTGGTCACAGCCGGGGCCGTCGCGGCCCCTCCCGCAGACTCTCCCAAGCTTGCCGATTACTTCGGCTTCCAGCCGCTGGAGATGTACAAGCTCGAGCGGCGGATCGGCAACTTGATGATCCGCGATCTGGATGGCGACAAGACGGGAGACATCATCGTCGGCAACAACGCCCGCTCCCGGATCGACCTGCTTCTGAGTACCAGGCGGCCGGCCGACGAAGCCGAGAACCGGCCGTTCCGCAAGGAAGTCAACGAGCTGGAATTCGACCGGCGGATGCGGCTGGTGAGCATTCCGGTGAACAAGGAAGTGGTGAGCATTGATACCGGCGACTTCAACGGCGACGGCAAGCCCGACCTGGTCTTCTACGGAACGCCGGCCGAGGTCGAGATCCTCTTCAACGAGGGCCCCGGCCGGTTCGGCGGCAGCAAGCGGGTGAGCACCGGCGAGGCCATGGAGTCGCCCGGAGCGCTGGCCGTCGGCGACCTCAATCAGGACGGCCGCGACGATCTGGTTCTCCTTGCCGAGAACGACCTGGTTTTCGTGTACCAGACGGCCCCCGGGGTGCTCTCCGAACCCGAGCGCGTTCCCCACACCGCCAGCAACCCCCGGATGGTCAAGCTGCTGGACCTGGACGGCAACGGCTCACGCGACCTGGTGCTCCTCGATGGCGGGACGGATCACCCGATTCACGTCCGGTTCGCGTCCGACGAGAAGAAGCTGGGTCCGGAGCAGCGATTCCAGGTGGAGGCTCCGCGAGCGATCGCGTTCGGCCAGATCGACGGCCGGGGGGGACAGGAGGTCCTGACCATCGAGGGACAGTCGGGCCGCGGCAAGGTCCTGACACTCGACGACTCCTCGGCCGACGAGCAGAACAAGTGGGGGCGGTTGATCTTCTTCGGTCTTCCCCAGGGGGGTGACCGGGGCCGGTCCCTGGCCGTCGGTGACCTTGACGGCGACAAGAAGAAAGACATCGTCGTCAGCGACCCCGCGAACGCCCAGATCTGGCTCTTTCGGCAGAGCGGGCGATCGGGCCTGAACGCGGGGCAGTCCTTTCCCGGGCTGCTCGGCGGACGCGTGCTTCACCTGGCGGACCTCGACCACGACGGCAAGGACGAGGTCTACGTCGTCTCGGAGCAGGAGAAACAGATCGGCCGCAGCACCATGGAGAACGGCCGCGTGAGCTTCCCGACTCCGCTGCCGATCACGGGCGAGCCCGTCGCGATGGATCTGGCCGACCTGGACGCAGACAAGACTCCCGAACTGCTCTACATCGTCAAGAGCAAGGCTCAAAACGGCGGAGACGCCTTCGATCTTCGAGCCTTGAAACGCGGGCGAGCCGGCAGTTTCGAGCCCTACGCCTGGGGGAAGACAGAGGCTTCGGCCATCGCCGGCCTGGGAAGCCCGCCGACGGCGATGAGGGCGATTGACGTCAACGCCGACGGTCTGACCGACATTCTCGTCTTCGCGGGATACGGACCTCCCACCTTGTTGCTGGGACAGAAAGACCAGGCCTCCGAAGCCCTTCAGCGGCAGCCTGGGCCCGATGGCCGCGGCCACACCGGCCGGACTCGAGCGTGATGGATCTGAACGGTCCCGCCCTGATCGTGGCTCAGAACACCTTCGCGCGTCACATCCGGCTTGACCCCAGGGGGCAGTGGGAGATCAAGGACCAGTACAACTCGGGCCGGAACTCGGCCCAGATTCTGGGGGCCGCGGCCCTCGACGTCGATGGCGACGGCAAGAAGGAGATCGTCCTGCTGGATCGGGCCAGCAAGTCGCTGTTGTTCCTCTCGCTCAAGGACGGCGTGTACCGTCCCGGTGGCACCCTCTCGGTGGGTTCGCTGTCCTTCGAGGGCCTGCACGTCGCCGACTTTGACGGCGACGGCCGCGACGATCTCCTGATCGCCGGCTCCGATCGCTTCGGCGTGCTCCAGACCGGACGCAAGGGCCAGCGGCTCAAGATCATCGCCAGCTACGAATCGAAGCGAAACGAGGCCCGGCTCGCCGACCTCGCCACCGGCGATCTGAACGGCGACGGCGTTCCCGACGTCGCCTTCACCGACCTCGCCGAGCAAATGCTGGAGATCGCCACCTACACCGGCGAGAAAGACCTTCTCCACGCCCTCAGCTTCAAGGTCTTCGAACGAAAACTCTACCGCGGCACCGGCGATATCGCCGAACCTCGCGACATGGCCGTCGGCGATGTTGACGGCGACGGCCGCGACGACCTCGTCCTGATCGCTCACGACCGGGTCCTCGTCCTCCGCCAGGACCCCGGTGCTCCGGAGAAGAAGACCGAACAGGCCGCGGCGAAGCCTCCTGCGGCCGGCCGCTGAGACCATTGCCCAGGCGAGGAATCAGCAGCCGGCACGCCCCTTCACGTCCGGTCCGACCGGGCTGTCGGTGATGACCGTGTCGAGGTCGTGCACCGCCAGCTCCGCAAGCAACCGCGAAGGCTTCGTTCACTCTAACCCCAGGGCTCGCTTCCAGGCGACCATGGAGCTGGTGAGCTTGGAGGAGACAGACGCGAACGGGCTGCCGACGGCCATGCCGGAAGTGGCCTGGTCGCGATGCCCGGCGAGGGCCAGCTCGAGCACGCGGGCCGCCTCCTGGTGGAACCGGGCGTGAAGGTCAACCACGGTCCTGTATTGCTCGGTCATCTTCTCGGGCACGGGTCGCTCCCGGAGCCACTGGCCGAACTCGCAGAGGTTGTCGGGCCGCACCCGGTCCACCGTCCACTCGCTCTTGCCCGACTCGATGGCTTGCCTCAAGTTCGACTTCCACCGCGCATGCGCCGCGATGGCCTTATCGATGGGATGTAGCTCTTGCATGATCGCGTCCTGAAGAAGGTCTGCTTCGGTCGCAACGGATTGAACTCATTCTACCAGGTGCCGCGGCTCCATGACACCAGCCGCCTAACCTTGAGAAGTGCCCACGGAGGCGCCGGTGCAGTATCCAAGAACCGCAGGAAAGTCTGCCCTTATCGCGATGGTGGGGCGGGAGAAGTCCGATCGTTCACGCTCCGGCGAATCGTCAGAGCGGTCACTTGCCGGATCCACCGCGCGGGTCGTTTTTCGTCGGGCACGACGATCCGAAACGGTCCCTCGTGATCGTTCAAAGGTTTGCCGTCCTTGCGATCGGCGAGCAACACGATCCGATCGGTGTAGGCCTCATCCAGCTCGGGCAGGGAAAAGACAACCCGGTATCCGTCGGCAGCCTCGACCAGCAGGTACGCGGCGAGAAACTCGCCACGAAGATCCTTGCCTTGCTTCACGCCGGCTTTCTTCAAGATGTCGGCGACCACAACCCCATCATAGACGGATTCTCGACCGTCGTGATCCTTGACCTTGACGGAGCGACGGGCCATTCGGGCCAGATCACCGGGGTCCAGCTTCAGAGGTTGGGCAACCTCACCCCGCACGGCCAATGAAGGTTTCGCTCTGGCCTCGGCCGCCGGGCCCTGTCCCCGAGATTCACCGAAGCCGAGCACAAGGGTCAGCGCCAGAGTTCCGAAGAACTTACGTGTATCCATGATAAGCACCTCAAGTTCTGGGGAACCCACTGTTCGCGACGATCGGCTCGTGGTACCTTGTTCTGATCAGACCATCATAGGACTCAAGGGTTCATCGCAGTAGAATGACACTGGACTGATGCCTCGTGACCGAAGACCTTACTCATGGAGATCGAAATGCTCAGCGCCCGCAATCAGCTCGCCGCGGTTGTCAAGTCGGTCAAGCTTGGAAACGTGATGGCAGAGGTTCTCATGGATGTCGGCGGTTTCGAGGTCGTTGCTGTCATCACCCGTGGCTCGGCCGAGTCGCTCAAACTCCAGCCGGGCGATCACGTCAAGGCGGTCATCAAGTCGACCGAGGTTATGGTCGACAAGTCCTGAGGGCCGACCGCTGGATCCTGGGCTGGACCACTCACGGCGAAACGGGTTCGAGCCGGGTGCATTCGACCCAGTAGATCGATCCGGCGCGGAACCCTCCTTGATCTCGACACGGGCGTCGTCGCCGTCGATGGCGAGAACCACAACGGTGGTTCCCGCCGGCAGACGTGACCTTCTGGCTCGCTCGTTCGGGGGAGCGCGGCTCGCTTTCCCGAGCAGGAGAGCCGAGAGTCTCAATGGTGATGTCCGAACCGTCGGCGGAGACAAGCCTGGCCTCTCCGCCGATCTTCAGGTTCCATAGACCGTGACCGGGTTTGCTCCCGCATCCGGCGATCATCAGCGACAGAGTGCCGAACAGGACGAGGAATCCTCATACGTCGCGGTCTCCCGTGATTTGTTGCCATGCCTCAATAGCTATCCGCGGAGATCACTTCCGCTCCATTGGCCTTCCAAGCTTGCCAGACCGGGAGACTGACCGAATTCTTGAGGAATGCGACATGGCCGTCGCAAACAGCGATTGACACCGCCGGGATGCTGGCTCCGCGAGGTGACGTTCAGCGACAGCCAGCTCCAAGCGGGTCGGTCTTGTCACTGTGGGGAAGTCCGCCCCGGCAGTCGACTGGCGATCGTTGGGCCCGGCGATGGTTATACAGCTGTGCCCGGGCGCTCATAGTGCCACTTGCTGCCTGCGTCACCTGGAACGTCGGGGGGGGCAGGCTCAGGCAGAGCGTGAGTAGTCCGCGTCGGAGCTGATGCGGCGGGCCGGTCGTGTTGTTGTTCCCGGTGATGAGGAACACGCCCAGCGGGTCATTGCGCGAAGGTCGATTCCCGGCGCGGAGCGGATGGTCTCGCTGACTGGCGATCGTGTTCGAGAGCCCGTCGGTGAATCGCCGCGACTCGCACCGCGCGAGTTCTCGTAGAAGATCCCGTTGGGCTGAACCCGCCAGCGGCGCCATGGGATTGGTCAGCACCGGATACTGGTTCCGACATTGAGCAGGTAATTGTGCATGCCATAATTGACTTGTGCGTACCGTGAGGAGCACGGGAAGATCGCTCGGGCAAAGAAACGTGGCGATGAAGATGGCCGAGCCGGTCGTGTTGGAGCGGCAGGGTCGATGTCGGGCGAGAGGTTGAAGTTGAAGGCGTTAAAAATCGCCTGATCGAGCTGGGGCAAGAGTTGCGAGTAGGCGCCCCAGCAGTTTCCCATCCCGGCGATGTGACTGTTGATTCGCCCCGGCGGGAACGCGTTGTGCGCCGAGACATAGTTGTGCAGCGCCAGGCCGATCTGCTTGAGGTTGTTCGTGCACTGGACCCGCCGGGCAGCCTCGCGAGCCGATTGCACGGCCGGCAAGAGCAGTGCGATCAGCACGGCGATGATCGCAATGACGACCAGAAGCTCGATCAAGGTGAATCCACGGTTCGCTCGTCCAACCCGCATCGGCTGTCCCTCTCGTTGTGAACGGACTCTTGAAATCCTCGATCAAAGCTGACAGGATTCTATCGTTTCTCGCCAGGATCATGGCGAGGTGGTTGATTGTAGAAAGTGTCCACTCCGGCGACAAGCCCTCGCTACGAACACGATCATGGCGGATGACACACGGCTCGAGAATGAAGTGCGAACCTTCCGCGAGCGACTCGGCTGGTCGCAGGACGAGCTGGCGCGGCGGTCGGGCCTTTCGCGCACCGGCATCAGTGCGATCGAGACCGGCCGGCTGGTTCCCTCGACGGGGGCCGCACTGGCGCTGGCACGGGCGTTCGGCTGCACGGTCGAAGACCTCTTCAGCTTGCCGCGGGTCGAGACGGTGACCGAGGAAGGCGGGTCCGCCTGGGCCTGGCCCGCGACGCAGGGCGAGTGTCGGTACTGGCGGGCCGAAGTGGCGGGGCACTCACGAGCCTATCCGGTCGAGGTTTCCCCCCTGGGCTTGTTGCCCCATGATGGGACGTTTCAGAACGGCATCTTTCGTGATCACGCGCGGGCCGCCCCGTTGCAGACCCTTGTCGTTGCCTGTTGCGATCCAGCCGTCGGCTTGCTCGCCGGGGAGCTGGCGCGAGCGGCCGATGTTCGGCTGATCGTCCTGCAACGGTCCAGCCACGCGGCGCTGGAATTGCTCGGTAAGGGCTTGATCCACGCCGCGGGAGTTCACCTGGCCCGAGCGGACGAGCCCGAGGGCAATCGGGCGGTGGCCCGGGAACTCCTCCGCGCAGGCTCGGACCATCGCCTGCTTCGGGTCACCGACTGGGATGAGGGAATCGCGCTTGCGCCCCGATTCCGGCTCAGGACGATCCAGGCCGTGGTCAGGGCCAGACTCCACTGGGTCTGTCGAGAAGCGGGCTCAGGTGCGCAGCAGTGCCTGGACGAGGTGCTGGGGCCAAGGCCGAAGCGGCACCTCCCGCGGAGCGTGAAACTGGCGTTCGACCACCGCGGCGTGGCCGATGCGATCCGCGGCGGCTGGGCCGACGCGGGCATCTGCTTGCGACTGACCAGCCTGGAGGCCAACCTCGATTTCCTCAACGTGCGGCGGGAGGCCTATGACCTCTGTTTCCCTGCCGCACTCGCCGGTGATCCCCGCCTTCAGGCACTCGTCCGGGTAGTCCGCTCCTCCTCTTATCGCCGGCTCCTCGGCGAACTTCCGGGCTACGATACGACCCGGACTGGAGACATGCAGCGCATCGACCGAAGAGACACGGCAAGGAGACACTGATCATCACGGGGTTCAGCCAGTACCGGCAGGATTCGTCCTGTCCTACGAGACGGGACACCCCGGAGTGTTCATCAAGTGCCTGTCCTCGTCCTCTCCCGCGGCCGGATGAGTACCCGTGATGCTCGAAGCGAATCGTCCGCTCACGCCGGCACGGACACGGGACCGACGTAGCGACGGCCCTCGCACGGCACGCCGTTGCGGGCGGGTCGCCACTCTCCTCCGGGAAGCCTGATGTGCGCCTCCACGCCGTCCCCATGATGCTCGAAATCGATGCTCGAAATCGGCCAGGCACAAATCGCTTTTTAAGAAGAATTTGTTGACAGGTCCTAGTCACGTACGTATTTTGTCTTTTTATGGAGTCAATTCTCGGGTAGGCACATCAAGGATGAGCGATGAATGAGGCTTGGGTGAACTGGACCGTTCATAGCCGGAGGAGCGACAAACCATGTACGACCTAGTATTTGAGAGTCTCCGTAAGTCCACCGAATCGGCGATTCAGGTCCAGCAGGAGATGTTCCGGACCTGGGGCAACTTCTGGGGGGGCGGACCTGCGCAGGTCCAGTCCATTCAGAAAAAGTGGGCCGACACCTTCGGGGATCTGCTCAAGAAGCAGAAGGAGACGCTGGAAGCCCAGTATAACGGCGGGCTGAAAATCATTGAACAAGCGCTCACCGTCCACACGACCAAGGAGCTGGAGGAACTCCGTACCAAGCTGATCAGCGAGTGGAAGAAGAACCTCGAGGTTCAGCGGCAGGTGGCGGAGGCACAGATGCAGGCCCTCCTGACTGCCCAGGCCAAGTGGGCCGAGGATGTCAGCAAGGTGATGACCGGGGACTGGTGGTTAGTCGACATGGACGCGCCCTTCCCTGGTCGTTAACTAGTAACCCGATTTCCACGGAAGCGAAAAAGGGGGACGGGCGAAAAAGGGGGACGTACAGGTTTTTCGGAACCCAAGCGGCGAAAGGGGGCGTACAGGTCGAACCAAGCGTTATGTCAGCACTCGTTATGTGCCCCTTCGAGCGAAAAAGGGGGACGTACAGGTTTTTCGCGACCCACCTATGCGTCAAGTCAATAGAGCGCTATGTCCCCCTTTGTCCTATGCCTTTTTCGCTAGACGAGGCACTAGCTGTAGTGGTATATTTCTGGATGTGAACGTATAGAATGTAACAACCCTTCGCATCACATTCTTCTCGAAATCAGAAAGGCGGTTGTATGCAAAGTGGGCCTTCCAAATTTCGTCGGCAATCGCTTGAGGAGAAAGCCGTTGCCTTGTTAAGCCAAGATGTTGACCGCCTCTCAAGAGCGACTCAATGTTGTATCCCAGCCGGCGACCTGTCTCAAGCCAGGGAAAATCTTGCTGTCCTGGGGTCACGGCTCCACGAAGTCGAGGAGCTTCTCCGCGAAATAGACCAGTCAGATACCCAACCGTGTAATCCCACAGAGGAACATGCTGCACCCCCTGAATCTCAAAAACGGGACGATCGAGTTTGCCGAGCGCCTTGTCAAGCATGCGGGCAAGTGTATCCGCTGCGCCTTTACCGAGTAGGCTGGCGGTATCGGTGGCTATGTTACCGCTGCCGACAAACCCAGTTCCCGGCGTCGGTCTCACTATCTCCCCGGGACGTAGAAGACTAGTGCCCCGTCAACGTGATATTGATAGGTTACCCTGACATCTGTCCCACGTAGGGGCCCACCGTGGCTGAGAAAGGGGGACATATGAGAAAGGGGGACATACAGGATTTCGAATCCTAGGGAATCAAAAAGCGCTATGTCCCCCTGTGGGTGGCTATGAGAAAGGGGGACATACAGGATTTCGAATCCTAGGGAATCAAAAAGCGCTATGTCCCCCTGTGGGTGGCTATGAGAAAGGGGGACATACAGGATTTCGAATCCTAGGGAATCAAAAAGCGCTATGTCCCCCTGTGGGTGGCCTATGTCCCCCTGTGGGTGGCCCTATGTCCCCCTGTGGGTGGCCGCTATGTCCCCCTGTGGGTGGCCGCTATGTCCCCCTGTGGGTGGCTGGAGCTGATCACCGGCAACACGGCCCATTCCAAACGCATTCAGCAGCTCGGCTATCCGCTGACGCTGACCAACTGGGGGCAGTGACTCTCTAATATATCGACGAGAACCTTTTACTCGCCCCCCGTGTCTATAGCTCAGGCGAAATTAGGCGAGCCCAATACCACCGAGACGAATTAATGGCCCTGCCCGTTATCAGCAAGAAGACGCTCTTCGAGTTGCAGGAGCACCTGGCGGGCTGGACCTTGGGCCAGATCCACGGCCTATTCGAGTCGGCCGACATTCCGCTCTCTGAGGACTACGAGCCCAAAACGTCGGGTCAACGTCGTAGCCTCGCCGCCAAGTACCTCAAGTCGGTCGATCCGTCCAAGCCGGAAGACGCCCGTAAGCTCTTGAAAGTCTTCGAGCTTGTCTTTCTGCAGCTTGAGGAAAAGGCGGAGGCCGAAGCTGAACGTGACATGGTGGGCCAGACGGGGTTCTACGGCCAATCCGATGACACTCGCAAAACCATTCGACGCCTCGCCAGATGGCTCCAAAGGGACGGGTTCGAGTACGAAGGAGGCCGCGTCATTTCGACCGGCCACGTCACGTCGTTCCCGCACCTGATGACAATCACGTCAACGGCCGACCTGCCTTATCTCCTGCAGCAATTGGAGCGGATCGAGGGAGCCATCGATGAGGACCCTTGGCTCGCGATCGGCACGGCTAAGGAAATGGTCGAAACGACCTGTAAGACAATCTTGACCGACCGGGGGAGGCCGTTCGACAAGGATTTGGACCTGATGGCTCTCTTCAAGGAAACCCGTAAGGAACTAAGGCTGGTTCCCGACGACATCCACGATCAAGCCAAAGCCTCGGAGACCATTAAGAGGCTTCTGAGCAACCTCGCGACGGTCGTACAGGGTCTCGTTGAGTTGAGGAACCCCTACGGGACGGGCCATGGGCCACACGGTCGGGCCAAGGGGCTGCACACACGGCACGCTCGTCTGGCCGCCGGAGCAGCTTCGACCCTTGCCCTATTCCTGTTGGAGACCCATCGCGAGAAACAGCCGTAGATTTCCAATCCGTAGAATCCTGTTCCACTACTCCCAAAACCCCAGCTTTGGCTGATGGCGAGGGCTTCGCGGGGTCGGAGGGCTTCGCGGGGTCGGGGCCAGTTTACGGTTTTCGAGACCCTTGGCAGAGATCCAGGGACACCACGCCCCATTCTAATCGCACGGGAAGGCACCGGTCGGCGGTTCACGGCCAGGTCGGGTTATAGCGACGGCGGGGTGTGGAGAATCCGTGCGGAAGCCGCAGAAACCGCCAAAACAGGCGCAATAATAGTAGGGGCTTTGCGCGCCCCGACGCTCCCTGGCAATTCGGTTGTTGGAATCGCCAGTCGGGTACGGCCGCGCGGGGGGCTGGACCACGAAGCGCCAGGCCCGGTGCGATCCGCCGAGCGGGGCACCATGATCGGCTGCTTGGAGAGTCTTCCTCGTGTCCTTCGTGCTCTTCGTGGTTCAGACAACTCTGCGAAAATGCGCCGAACGAAGCCAATGTTCATGACCCATAAGTTCTTGGAGGATAGGATCTTAAACACGGTCATGGAGCAATTTGAGCCCGACGAAGGAAGCCAATTTCCGGGGTAGGAGCGACCGGCGGGGAGGCGGGCAAGGTAGGGCGGAGCCCAGAACCCAGGGCGTGGGTCAGACGCTCACTTCGACATCAAGTCGAGGTTCCGGGAGAATCGTTCAAGTTGCAGAGCCAGACGTGCCGAGAATCAGGATGATATGGATTTTCGCGGTTTTACCGCCTCACAGGCAGGGACAGCGGATACCGAGGATGGCCGAGGTCGAGCCGGGCAGGCCGAGCCCCGCTGGGGTCGGCAGGCCGAGGCGGACCAGGCCCCCAGGAAGGGATTCAAGGATGGCACGCAGTGCTCACGATTCTCCACGGATGGGATATCTTGCCGCGCTGGCCATGCTGGTGCTGGCCGTGTTGTTCCCCATCGGGCTGATGGTCTTCAATCCCACGCTCATGTTCGAGCGGGGCTGGGAGCAGTATGTCGGCACGGCGATCTACTTCTGGGCGGTCCTGACCCTGGGGCGCGAGCTCTGGAATATCTGGCGGAACGAGCAGGCCTTCGCAGACGCCCCCAGGCTGCTCCAGTACATCGGCGGAATGCTCAAGCGGGGCAGCTCGGCGCCGGTTTCGGGCACGGGTTCAAGCCCGGCCCCGGGCGACGGCTCGCCCCTGGCCGCGGCCGTGACCGGTGACGGACGCATCCTGCATGTGCGCGTCCGCCAGCTCGTGGGCTATGTGCGCGAGACCCATGCCCCCTCTGCGGCCCAGCTCATGGAGGTCAACCGCGAAGCCTCGGGGCTCGACCAGGAGCGCATGGCCGGACGCTTCACCCTCACCCGGTACATCCTCTATCTCCTGCCGGTGATCGGCTTCATCGGCACGGTGGAGGGCATTTCCAAGGCGCTGATGAATATCAGCAAGGTGCTTCCCCTGGTCAAGGACCTCGATGCCTTTCTGAACAACCTGACCGGGGTGACCTCGGCCCTTCAGATCGCGTTTGACAGCACGCTGCTGGCCCTGTTTCTGAGTGCCGCGCTGATGCTCGTGCAGACCCTGGTCTATCGCAAGTCCGAGGCGCTCCTGGGCCGGGTTGACGGCTGGATCGTCGAGCACGTGCTGCCAGGAGTGGGAACGCGCGACCCGTTCGCGGACAGGCTGGACGAGGTGATCGCTCCTCACCTGGAGCGGCTCCGCAACGAGCTGGCGACGATCCTGGCCCCCGCGGCCCGGTCGCTCCAGGTCGAGGCCGAGAAGATCGGCGAGAGCCTCAGGGCGCCCGTCGCCCAGCTTGCGGCGTCGATGGACCAGCTCCCCGCCTCGATGGCGGCCTTCCAGCAGGGAGCCGCGGCCATTGGCCGGTTGGGCAACGAGCTGGAGGTGCTGAACACGGCGGGCGACGCGATGAAGCGCGGGGCCGCGACCCTTTCCCGGATCGAGACCGCGCTCACCCAGTCGGCCACGCCCGATCCCCAGCTCGAGGAGATCAGGCGCGGGCTGGACCGGGCCACCCAGGCCATCGAGAGCCTGTCGAGCTCGTGGGCCTCGGCCTACGAGAAGTCCAGCCGGACCACCCAGGAGCAGCTCGCCCGAACGCTCAACAGCCTGAAGGATGCCCTGGAGCTGATCAACGTGAGCATCGAGCAAGGCAATTCGCTGTATCGCAACATCGTCAAGAAGCTGTTCGACGAGCGGTCAGGCAGCACCCCCTCACGGTCAGACTCGGTTCGGGCCGCCTGACCGTCGGAACGGACCGGCCTGGGAATTCCTGTCGGGATGAGACGAGGACCGATTCATGCGGCACAGACGAAGGGGTGGAGGCTCGGGGCTGGAGTTCGGCGGGTCGGGCGAGGATTCGTTCGTCGCCGTGGTGGTCACCAAACTCACCGGAGCGCTCCTGTTCATCCTGCTCCTGGCCATGGTGATCATGGCGCTCTTGCCCAAGGCGGTGGACACGGGACCGCCGGGGGGCAAGGACTCTCGGGCCGGGTCGGAAGCCCCTCCGTCCCCGCTGGAGATCACCACACCCGAGGCGCTTCCCGAAGCCATCGCCGGGCGGCCGTACGCGGTGGCCTTCGCCGCCACGGGAGGCCGCGGGCCGCTGCGCTGGACCGTGGACGGGCCGATCCCCGAGGGACTTTCGTTCGATCCCGCCTCCGGAATCCTCCAGGGCACTCCCAGGAAGGGAACTCCCCAGCCGCTTTCCCTGGCCGTCCGGGTCAGCGACGGGGCGGAGATCGCCACCCAGTCCACTCGGCTCCTGGTCTACCAGAGCGACCAGCCGCTCGTGACGCCCGCATGGTGGAAGCCCGGCCTCCCTCCGGTTCCCTGGCGGGCCTGGCTGGACCAGGGGGTTGGCTTCCTGGTCCTCTGGCTGGTCCACCTCGTGGGCATGGCCACGCTGGCCAACCTGGAGCGAAGCTCGGGCGAAGGATCGCTCGGTCTGGACGGCGACGATGCCGGACTCCTGGTCGGTCATCGGCGTTTCGTCACGTACCGCATCCTGATGCGGCTCAGCACGTTATCGGCGATGCTGGCCCTGGGTGCCTGGCTCTGGACAGCGCGCTGAACCCGCCGGCGAATCCTGCTGCCGGATCGGCGATCCGCAGCGAGCGGACCGGATTGTGAAATTGTGAACGGTTCCGAAAGTTCTTGCGTCCACCCGCCGCAAGAAAACCGCTATGATGAGGAGGGAACCGGACAAGGGTCGGGCACGGTGCGCCTCAACCACCGAGGGCGACGTCGTCCGGCCACCGAACCGAGGAGCAACGCGATGTCTCGCATCCGAGTCACAATGATCATGGCGGGTCTGGTCGTCGCCATGGCGGCCGTGGCCCTGACCTCGCAGGCCCAGCCGCCTGCGGGAGGGCGTGGTGGAGGTGGAGGAGGGCGCGGCCAGCGCGGGGGAGGCCCCGGCGGACCCGGAGGCCCTGGCGGGTTCGGCGGACCCGGCGGACCCTTCGGCAGCCTGACGGCCCTTGCCGGTAATGAGGCCGTTCAGAAAGAGATCAAGATGACGGACCGCCAGAAGGCGGCGGTCAAGAAGGTCTCCGACGAGCAGAACAACCGGCGGCGCGACGTGTTCCGGCAGCTCCGCGAGCAAACCGACATGGCCAAGGCCCAGGCCGCCCAGGAAGCCCAGGCACAGGCTTTCACTCCTCAGATCGACCCGACCATCGATGCCCGCGGATCGGGCGCAGGCAATCCCCTTGCCGGGGCCCTGAACAGCCGGGGCTATCAGCCCCCGATTTACGGCGGACAGCTCCAGATCGACCCGACCCAGCAGCAGCAGGCAGCCCAGTTCCAGGGGCAGCAGGCGGCAAACGCCGTTCAGGCCCAGGGCTGGCAGATGATGCGCGAGGCCATGCAGCAGCTCCAGCAGGCCGGGGATAGCGAGCTTGCCAGGGTCCTCGACAAGGGCCAGTTCAAGCGGCTCCACGAGATCCAGCTCCAGGCCGAAGGCCCCTCCGCCGTCCTCAGGGAGGACGTGGCCGAGAAGCTCGAGATCAACGAGGAGCAGCACGCGGAGATCCAGGGCATCCTCACCGAGGCCAATGCGGCGCGACGCCAGATCATGACCAAGAACTTCCAGTTCATGCGCAGCCTGATGCCCGCTCCCGCCGGAGGAACTCCGCCGGCCCAGGGGGGACCGGCAGCCACTGCGGCCGGGGGGCAGAATGGTGGACAGAACGGCCAGGCGGGTCCGGGTCCGGGCGGCCCCGGAGGACGAGGAGCACGGGGAGCACGAGGCGGGCAGGGGGGGCAGGGCGGGCAGGCAGGCCAGAATCGCCCTCGATTCGACCCTGCCGAGATGCAGAAGATCATGGAGAAGCCCGAGGTGAAGGCCAAGATGGAAGAGGGCCGCAAGGAGCAGCAGCAGCTCCGTGACCGGGAATACGCCATGGTCTACAAGGCCATGGATCGCCGCCAGGTCTCGGCGTTCAAGAAGATGCTCGGCAAGCCGTTCGATGTGGATTCGCTGACGCAGGGCTTCTTCCGCGGCGGCCCGGGACGCAACGGTCCCAACGCGGGCGGCCCTCAGGCCAAGGACGCAGCCAAGGCCGCCCCGGCCACCACCGGGACAGAGGCCAAGGCCGACACGACGACGAGCACGACCACCAAGCAAGCCACAACCCCGCGACGGCAAAGCCTGCGGGAGCGCCGTGGCCTCGGGCAGCAGCCCCCAGCCGACCCGCCCGGCAACTAACCGTCGGGCGCATCCCTCGCCCAGGCTGACCGTTAGATCAAACAGCCGGCGAGGGATGACTCTGGCCTTTCCTGATTTTCCGGTTCGCCGTATAAGGTGATCACGCCGCCACACGCCGGTCCACGACCGGCGGCTGGCGATTTTGTTGCCCGACGGCGTGACCAGTCGTCGGTGGCCAGCCTGAGGATCGGTACGCGTATGCCGGAGGGACCCGGGCCATGCGTCACGGAGGGCTATGGACTGTCCTGCGAGCGGTTCTCTGGGTGGTCGTCGGGATGGGAGGTCTGGTTCACGGGCGGGCCGGCCTTGCCGGTGAATGGACGCTTCCCGACAGCCGGCTGGGGATCCGCACGGCTCCTCTGCTCTTGCTCTCGCGTCCCGACGTGCAGGCAGAGCTCCGTCTCGACCAGTCCCAGATTCTTGGAGCTCACAAGACGATCGACGAACTGACCCGCCGCGCTCTGGCCCTGCGCGGCAAGACGGGGGCTGCCGTGATCGCGGAGCGGCGGGCGATTGACGAGGCGCAGCTTGACTGGCTCAGCAAGTACCTCACCGGCATCCAGCTAGAACGGCTTCGCCAGATCGAGCTCCAGTGGGAAGGCGTGTCAGCCATGCTGAGCCGGCCCACCATCGCCGATCACCTCAGGCTGACTCCCGAGCAGCGGCAAGCCCTGGCCCGCGTCATCGCCGAGCGAAATGCCGCGCGGGCAAGGTCGGCAACGGGGCCTGGGAACGAGTCGGCCTTCAACCAGAAGGCCCAGTCGGTCCTCTCGAAGACGCAGCAAGAGCTCTGGGTGAGCTTGCTTGGAGCGCCGGTCCGGTTCGGCACGACAGCCGGACCGCTCAGGACCCGGGATGATCAGACCGAGAAGGCCGGCTACTCCCGGGAGCAGCGTTGAGTGTCCCTCCCTCGCCGGGCGCTTTGGGGCTCGATTCCCTGTCCCGCTCGCCGGCCTCGGATTCCTCGTTCGCGAGCCGCCGGAAGCGGAAATCGCAAAACGAGGCGCCGTTCATCAGCGTCTGGGTCCGGGTGAGCTGAATGTCGGGGCTGAAGCCCTCGGCCAGGGCAAAGTCGCGCTGGCACGACAGGCTGGCACCAAGATCGGCCATGCCCAGGGCACGATACATCTCGGCGTAACGGCAGCGCACCACGTTGAACGACAGCCGCTCGGGCGATTGCTCGATCACCTCCAGCTCCAGCGCGCCGTTCTCGCGCCAGAGGTCAAGCGTGCGGGCGAAGGCCTCCAGGCTCTGCTCGCCCAGTCGTCGGGCAAGCTCTGCGCCTCCCTGCCGGGCCAGCTCGGTGATGACCCGGCCGAGGATCTCGATCGCCTTCTCCTGGCCCAGCTCGGCGGCAAACGCCCGCACCACGGGGCCGACGATTCGGGCCTCGATCTCACGCTGCTGGAGCAGGGTCAGCCTCGCGGTCTCACCACTCATGGGCGATCGGTTCCTCTCAGCGAATGGAGGTCGTCCGGGCTGGAATGACCGTCACGAGCTCGCAACGTGCGGTCAGGCTCATTGTACCAATCGTACCGGCTGGGAAGACCTGGTGGCGACGCGGTGAGATCGCCAAACCCCTGATGCCTGTCGCATACTGGAGCGTGGGGGCTTGTTGTCTCGACCAGGGAGAGAGCTCTGCGAACCGATGACCAGCTTGTCGCCCGCCGCGCATCTCCTGGGCTGGATGGGCATCCTTGCCACGACGGCATGGGTCTGGCTTAGCGATCCCCGCCTGAGCGAACCGCTGGGGGAGTCGGCTGGCACCGTCGTCGTGCGGGATCAGGTGTACCGAGCGGCCGGGCCTCATCCATGCGAAGCTGGACGTCTACCTTCCGCCTGCTCAGCCCGGCCAGCTGGGCAATCGCTCTCGACACCCGGGAGTGCTGGCCATTCACGGGGGAAGCTGGACGGGCGGGTCCCGATCCGAGTATGGTCCCCAGGTCGCCCGGCTGGCGAAGCACGGCCATGTGGTGTTCGTGGCCGACTACCTGCTGGCCCGGCCCGGTGAGCCAAGCTGGCCCGGCGCCCTTGAAGATCTGCGCGAGGCGGTCCGCTGGATCCGTCGCCACGCCGATGATTTCCGGGTCGACCCCGATCGGCTCATCGCTCTGGGAAGCGGGTCGGGAGGCCATCTCGCGGCGCTCCTGGGGACATCTCCGCCCGACCGGGACGCGGCGGAGATTTCCTCGCGGGTTCAGGCCGTGGTGAGCCTGTACGGGCCAACCGATCTCGCAGCAAACGGTCCAGGGCCGTCACCTGGCGAATGATCCGGTGTGGTTATTTCTGGGCGAGCACTCTCGCGAGGACCTGAGCCAGGCTCGCGCCGCCTCGCCGATCCATCAGGTCACACGCAACACCCCTCCCATGTTGCTGGTTCATGGGCTGGACGACACCTGGGTTTCTCCCCGGCAATCCCAGGAAATGGCTGAACGACTGTCCCAGGCCGGGGTCAGGCACCGCCTGATTCTGGTTCCCGGTGCGCGGCATGGATTCGAGTTCCGGATCGGGTCTCCCGAAACCCGCGATCTTCTCCCCGAGATCCTTGCCTTCCTGGAAGCCGTGTGGCAAGTTGACGTGTCACCTTCCCCGATGAGCTGCTCGAAGCCGAGAGGGCCAATGCTCCAGCCAGTCCACCGAGAGGGTTGATTCGCCTCCGTAACGCACCCGGGCCTGGCCGGCGCCGAGCTCGCCCCGGGACGATGTCGCGTTGAATCTTTTGCACCTGTGTTTGCACCATGAGACTGCTTTCCTGCTTCACTCGCTTGCTGATGCGCGGCCTGTTCGACGACCGGCTGAAACAGCGGCGCCGCAACCACGGCCGGCATTGGCCTGAGGGCAACGACTGCCTTGAGGAGCGGCTGCTCCTCTCGAGGGCGATGCCCGCGGCATCGCCCGTGCCGGCCTGGCTCTCGCCGGGATCGATGGCAGGTACGGGGCAGGCGCGTCAGGTTTCAGCGTCCCGGAATCACCAAACGTCCAGGCATGCAGCTCCCGTCCACCAGATCGTGTATAGCAACATCACCTACACCACGGCGCAAGGACACGCCGAGAAGCTGGATGTCTACCTTCCTGGGGGAGCCCCGCCGCCGCAGGGCTGGCCCGTGATCATGGCGATCCACGGCGGGGGCTGGCGGCGGTTCGACAAGCGCGAATACGGGTCGCCGGATTGCGTCGGCGTTTGTCGCGAAAGGCTATGCCGTGGTCGCCCCGAACTACCCGTTGTCGTCGCCGGGCAAGCCGAGCTGGCCGCTCAATCTCCAGGACATCGAGGCAGCGGTCCGCTGGGTGAAGCACCATGCCAGCGATTTTTCGATCGACCCGAACCGGGTTGTGGCCATGGGCGAGTCAGCCGGTGGGAACCTCGCCGAGTTGCTGGGCACGAACTCGCCCGGCGCCCAGGCCGACGCCTCGGGCGTTTCCGCGGCCGTCGAAGCCGTGGTCAGCTTCTCCGGACCATCCGACCTGGCTGCCCTCTACGCCCAGAGCCCCCAGGCGGGCATGGCCGTGGCCCAGTTCCTGGGTGGTCCGCCTTCGGCCGTGCCGGCCCGCTATGCGGCGGCCTCGCCGGCAAGCCAGGTGAGCCCCTCGGATCCTCCCTTCTTTCTCGTTCATGGCGGGAGCGACACCCTCGTACCGATCGGTCAGTCGCGGGAAATGGACTACGCGCTCGCAGCGGCTGGTGTACCCCATCGCCTGGTGGTCCTGCCCGGAGCAGGCCATAACCTGGACTTCCCGATCCAGACTCCGAAGAATTTGCTGTTCCAGATCCTTGAATTTCTCGACACAACCTGGAACGATAGCGAACCAATCCCTAATCCATTAGAACTCAATAAGGTTGCATGCTCGCGCGGGCACCCGCAAGCGGCCCAGGTCCGATTGTCGTCCTTGGATGGAGGCGACGCAGTGGCGACGGAAACTCACGCGGGGGGTATGATCGCGGTTCTTCCCCTGGAGGTCGATCTCTCGGGGGAATTCGACCCGGTGCTGATCACGGCCGCGGATCGGCCGCACACCGATACGCTTCCGGTCATGGCCGACCCGGCAGCCGATCACGAGAACGTCGAGCTCAAGCGGCGCCGTGCGGATATCGACCTGAAGCATCAGCGGATCCGCGACTTCCTGGACGCCACCGGGCAGGACGCAGTGGTGCTGGGTCGGGCCGACTCTGTGTCCTGGTTCACCTCGGGGGGAGACCTCGGCCAGGATTTCACCTCGGAATACAGCTCGATTCTCCTGTTCATCAACCACACGTCCCGAGCGGTGGTGTCCGATAACGTGCAGAGCACCCGGGTGTTCGAGGAAGAGCTCGCGGGACTGGGGTTCCAGCTCAAGGAGCGGCCGTGGTTCGGCGACCCGTTCCGACCTATCGCCGAGCTCTGCCACAACAAGCGGATCGCCACCGACCTGGGGTCGAAGGGATGCATGCACTGTAGGCGGGAGGCGGATCCCCTGCGGAACTTGCGGCGATCGCTGACGCCTCTCGAGCGGCAGCGGATGCGTGAGCTCGGCCGGACCCTGACGCTCGCCGTCGAGGCCACCTGCCGCAACTTCGACCGCGGCGAGCGCGAGGCCGACGTCGCCGGGCACCTGGCTCATCGCCTGCTTCGCGAGGGAGTGGTTCCCGTCGACCTGAGAGTCGCCGGCGATGATCGGCTGGCCCGGTACCGGCAGCCGACGTTCAAGGCGGCCCCGATCCTCCAGCGGGCCACGATCGCCGTGACGGGGCGCCGCTTCGGCCTTTGCGCGTCGGTCACCCGCTCGGTCTCGTTCGGGAAGGTGGACCGGGAGTTCTCTTCTCACCATTCCCTGGCGGCCATGGTCGACGCCACCTGCATCTTCTTCTCGCGGCCCGGCGAGACGGTTGCGGATGTCTTTCGCCGCGGCAAGCGCATTTACGAGAAGTTCAACGCCCCCCACGAGTGGACGCTCGATTACCAGGGAGTGCTGATCGGCTATTCTCCACGCGAGATGTTGCTCGCCCCCGAGAGCAGCTTCGTGCTCAGGCCCAACATGGCCCTTTGCTGGAATCCGAGCGTGGGCCCTGCCCGCTCGGAAGATACCGTGGTGATCGATTCTCGAGGCTATGAGGTGGTCACCGCCGCCCAGAACTGGCCCCAGCTCGAGGTTGCCGTCAAGGGCTACAAGATGACCCGGCCGGGAATCCTAGAACGCTGAGCGTGGACGAGAAGCAGTGGGAGACCACGCTGCGACGGGATCAGGGCTTCGTCGAGATCGAGCTGCCGGCGAGCCGCCAGAGGTTCGTGATGGTGTGCCTGCCGGCATGGAGCGGCGAGCCGGATCTCTTCTTCCCGATGGACGGGGCGCTCTCCTGGCTGGTGACCGATGCCCCGAGCCGCGAGATGCTGATCCGGGTGGCCCGCCGGTGTGGAATCGCCATGGTTCGCGAGCGGCTGAGCTGGGCAGCCGTCCATCCGGATCGCCAGCGCCGGGACTGGTAGGGGCCATCGGGCTACGACACGATTCGCGGGCTCTACCGCGAGAGTGGAGTTCCGATTCTGGAGATGGCGCACGACAGCCCTCCCTGGCTTGGCATGGTGGGCAAGTACCCTCGCGATGACCTCGTCCCGAGCCCGGCCAATATCCTCGACCCAAACGGAAAGCTCGACCTGGAACGGGTCTGCCGCATGAGTGTTAGCATGAATCATTCCGTAACTCACAACACTCTCGAGATCAGCGATCTCCATGTGGTGGATAGCAGCGGGCGGTCCCGAGGGCGAGTAAAGTCGTGGGCGGGTGGATGCTTTTCTGTGAGTGCGTGGTTTCGCTCAAATCGAACATCCGAACTTTCCTCCCGGCTGATATCGAAGTACAATGAGATGAAGAGCGCGGCGGTGAGCCGCCTCGATTGCTGGAAAGGAAAGAGCCTCTCGTGCGCATGTCCTGGAAACTCGGGCGGGTCGCCGGAATTGACCTGTTTCTGCACCCGACCTTCTTGCTACTCCTGCTAATCTTGCTGCCCGGCTTCCTGGCGGGCGAGCTCTCACTGCTGACGATCACGGCCCTGTTCGGCTGCGTGGTACTCCACGAGTTGGGGCACGCGTTGATGGCACGTAGGTTCGGGATCGAGACTCTCGATATCACGCTGTACCCGATAGGCGGAGTGGCTCGGCTGGAGCGAATGCCCCGGGCCCCCGGCGCGGAGCTTCTCATCGCCCTGGCCGGGCCGGCCGTCAACTTCGCCATCGTGGCGGGTCTGATGGGACTCAGGCTGCTCGGCCTCGGGGGTGCAGACTCAACCGCATTCCTGGGCGACTTTCTGGACTACCTGTTAGTCGTCAACCTGGTCCTGGGCCTGTTCAACCTCATCCCCGCCTTCCCGATGGACGGCGGCCGCGTGCTTCGCGCTCTCCTGAGCGGATGGCTCGGACGGGCCCGGGCCACCTCGATCGCCGCCACGATCGGGCGTGGGCTTGCCATGGCGTTCGGAGTTTACGCCCTCTTCCACTTCCACTACCTTCTGCACATGGCCCTGGCCGCTTTCATCTTCCTGGCCGCGGGGGCTGAAGAGCGGGGAGTTCTTGCCGAGGAGTGGCGGCGAACCCACGGCGGTGGCGGTCCTTCCGACCAGGGCGTCTGGACCGCTCCGCCGGGCTATCGCTGGGTTCATCGAGGCCAGGGCGTCTGGCAACTGGCGCCCATCGTCGTGACGACCGGCGGCTCACAGCCCAGGCCCTCGTCATGGGCCAGTTGACCCCGATCCTAGAGCTGGGTGTCTCCGAGGCCTACGAGGTCCTCACCGGGCCGCTCGGCATCGATCCCGACAGCCTGCCTCCTCTCGACGCGATCGAGAACGAGGACTGGGGCGCGCGACCTTCTGCTCAGCCGGTTCCAGGAAATCCCCGCCGGGGCACTCGCCTCGGCGGGTTTCTGCTTCAGCGATGCGGACGACGACGGGGCCGGAGTATCAGGCTGACCCCGGGTTGCGGCCGGCCGCGTGGGCCCGCGGATCGGTCCGGCCATCATGACCGATCAGCGGGTTCCGGCCCGTGGAGCTTCGCGGCCAGAAAGTTCACCAGGTTCCCCTGCCGTCTGGAGATCGTTCCCAGCCGGTCCAGGCGGCCCGCACGCTGGCAGAGCTCGGCGATGCCTGGGCAGGTCAGCGCCGCCTCGGGAAGGTGGGCCAGCCGGTCGGAGGCAAGCTCGATCGCCTCGTCGAGTTTCCCCACGCGGGCCAGCAGAGTGACCAGAACCTGGGCGGGGAGCGTCGATTCGAAGTCGTCGCCACGTGACGCGTCGGCCTTGGTCCGGAAGTGGGCGATCGCCGCGTCTTGGTCTTCGCCCAGCAGGGCTTTGAGGAAAAGCCGATAGTCATCGAAGGTCCGCTCGAACGGGGGCGCGCCCTCGAATTGCAGCCGCGGCGACAGCCGCCGACCGTACTCGGCCAGGTCGAGGGCGAGCGCAAGCACAGCCGGGTCGGAGACCAGGATCGAGTAGCGCACCGTGGCCGAGAGGTGAGAGATATCGGTGTGGTAGGCCTCGTTGCTGAAGAGCCAATTGCGCCCCTCGATCAGGCCGGTAATCGATGTCCCCTTGGCGGGTGCGAGCTGCCCCCGCTGCACGATGTCGCCCCGGACGCTGGCGGCAAGCTGCGCATGGAGATGCCGGATCAGCCGCTCGACGCACGCGACCTGGGTGGCCGTGTCTCCGGGTGGGACCTGCTCCAGGGCCGTGATCGCCGAGCAGGTTCCGTAGTGGTCCAGGATGAGTTCGAACCCGCGCCTCGGGTTGGCTCCCTGGTTGAAGGCGACGTCGATGATCTGGCCCATCGCCTCGGCATCGTCGTCCGGTTGATAAGCCTCGAGCGCGGCGGCGACGGGCTCGGGCTCGGCGATCGCCTGAAAGTAGGCCCAGGCCGTGGGGATCTCCCCGGCCTTCAGGAGCTTCGAGCCCACCAGCCGGACCGCCTCCACATACCGCTCCTCGAACCGGGTGCGCACCGGTTCCGGCAGGCTCGAGAGACCGCCATGCTGGATCAGCGGAAGCCCGAGCTCATGGCGTGCCTTGAGCAGGAGCGCGTCAAGCAGCGCGCGGTACTCATCGGCGGCGTCAAGGTGTTCGATGAGCTCCGCGAGCGCCGGGAGCGGGCCGGAATCTCGGAGCGTGCGCTCGAGGGCGTCGAACGCGCGATCCGCCTCGCCGGGTCGAGGCTCTGGCGTTGCGAGGGTGTCGGTCGCGGGTTGCTTCGTCATGGTCAGACCTCAAGGAGTGCGTGCGGTGGCCAGGCCGCGATCAGGCACCGTGTTTGCGGCTCACTGGGCGTCGGCCTTGGAGGGATCCGGAGCCGTGGCCGGAGCTCCAGGAGGATCGGCGTCCATCTTCGCGCCGAACGATCGCTTCCAGGTGTCCCAGCATCGGGTCTTGTAGCATTCCAAAAGTGCCTCGCGAATCTCCTCGACCGAATCGGTCACGATCAGCAGATTCAGGTCCTCGGGCGAGATCGCCTTTTGCTCGAGCTGGGTCTTGACGATCCAGTCGAGCAGTCCTTTCCAGTAGCCGGAGTCGTAGAGGATAATCGGGAACCGGCTGATCTTGCGGGTTTGCACCAGCGTCAGAGCCTCGAAGAGCTCATCGAGCGTGCCGAACCCGCCCGGGAAGATGACAAACCCCTCGGAGTACTTCACGAACATGGTCTTCCGCACGAAGAAGTAGCGGAAGTTGATCGAGAGATCGAGGTAAGGATTGCTGATCTGCTCGAAGGGGAGCTCGATGTTGCAGCCGATGGACAGCCCTCCCGCCTCGTGGGCACCCCGGTTGGCGGCTTCCATGATCCCGGGGCCGCCGCCGGTGATCACGGCGAAGCCGGCTTCCGCAAGCAGCCTGCCGAGCTTTCTCGCGGGCTCGTACATCGGGTGATGTTCGCCGAATCGGGCCGACCCGAAGACGGCCACGGCCGCGCCGACCTCGGCCAGCGCGTTAATGCCGTAAACGAACTCGCTTTGGATCCGCAGCACGCGCCACGACTCGCCGTGAGTGAACGCGCCCAGCTCGGCAGACTGCGGCATGGGCTCGGCCGGGAGGGTGCGATTGAGAAGCTGCTCGTCCTCGGTGGATTGCGTGATCGAGCGGATCGAGCTGAGCCTGGCTTGACGCGATCCCGAGGTTCCGGGCGGTCCCGAATTCGGACCTGCCCCGCGCCCTCGTGCTTCCTCTCCCTTCCGCTCGACCGCCTTCTCCCCCTTCGGCCCGTTGGGCCGTTCCTTTCCATCCAGCCTCTCGGTCATCGTATGCGTTCTCTCGGCTCCAGAGGTTTCTCGAACGAAGACACCGGAATTCCGGCCCGGTGCAATTTCACGATAGCAGCTTGGGAGCCATCGAGGTAGCCGGGATGGGTTTCGAGAGGGGCCTGTGATTTCTTCAACGAGCCGATACACGGCGAGATGTCAGTAGGTCGGTGGACGGAGACGGCTCTGTCCGGAGACTCCCATCACGACGCTGTGCTTGCCGCTTGCCGACGGGTTCACCAGGCCGGATCCAGCGGATACAATCCTCTCCAGTGATCCCGGACTCTTGATCTCCGCTGACTGGAACGTCATGCCCAAGTCGCCCTCGCGCGAGACGCCCGCCGGTCTGACGGCTGCGCTGCGGGACAGCCCGTTCCTCAAGGCCTGCCGCCGCGAACCGGTCGATGTGACCCCGATCTGGCTCATGCGGCAGGCGGGCCGCTACATGGCCGAGTACCGGGCGATCCGTGCGAAGGTGCCCTTCCTGGAGCTGTGCAAGCGTCCCGAACTGGCCACCGAGGTCACGGTCACGGCCGCGGAAGTGCTGGGGGTCGATGCGGCGATCCTGTTTGCGGATATCCTCCTGATCCTCGAGCCGCTCGGGTTCGACCTGGAATTCGCCAAGGGCGAGGGCCCGGTGATACACAATCCGGTCCGCGAGCCCAGGGACGTGGACCGGGTCCGGCCGCTCGAGGACCCGAAGCCCCTGAGCTTCGTCTATGAGGCCGTGAGCTCGATCCGGTCGGCCTTGAAGCCCACGATCCCGCTCATCGGGTTCGCCGGTGCTCCCTTCACGCTGGCCTGCTATGCCATCGAAGGGGGCGGCTCGCGACACTATCAAACGGCCAAGACCTTCATGTACCGGGACCCGGGCGCCTGGAACGCCCTGATGAACCGACTGGTCGACTCCACGGTCCTTTACCTGAACGCCCAGATCGCCGCGGGGGCCCAGGCCGTCCAGCTTTTCGATAGCTGGGTTGGATCCCTCGGCCCCGACGATTATCGCCAGTTTGTCCAGCCGCACATGGCGCGGCTGTTCTCCTTGCTCGATCCATCGGTACCGTCCATTCACTTCGGCACCGACACAGGCGCCCTTCTGGAACTCCAGCGCGAGGCCGGCGGAAGCGTGGTCGGCCTCGACTGGCGCGTCGACCTGGCACATTCCTGGCACCGCCTGGGTTCCGGCGTCGCCGTGCAGGGTAACCTCGACCCGATCGTCCTCTTCGCACCGTTGCCAGAGATCGAGCGCCAGACCCGCCGCATCCTCGAGAAGGCGGGAGGCCGCCCCGGCCACATCTTCAATCTGGGCCATGGCATCCTGCCGCAGACGCCCGTCGATCATGTGCGGGCCCTGATCGACATGGTCCACGCGATCTCTCAGTCAAAATCCTGATCCCACGTATCTCGGTCAAGAACTGGCCCATCGCCGTTGGGGGACCGAGTTGATAGAATAAGTGGACTGGAGAACGAGGAATAACACGCATTCACCAAAGCACCCACCCGCCGGAATCTCACAGGCCTACCTGCTTTTCTGCATACAGGATTTGCACTTTTCCTGTATGATCTCGCGCCGAGGCCCGGACCAGAGCGGGAGCTTGGGCGTCGTGCACGAGTAAGTCGAGAAGGAGATCAGGAACTTGATCGAGCGCGTGCCGGCCTCCGGAAAACGCGATCGCGTGGTCGTGATCGGAGGGGGGCTGTCGGGACTGGCAGTCGCCCACCGGATCAACGAGCGCGCCGATTCGCTTCGCCGGCCCCTCGAAGTGGTCGTGCTGGAAGCGAAGGACCGGATCGGGGGCGTGATCTGGACCGACCGGGCGGACGGTTTCACGCTGGAGGGCGGGCCGGATTCGTTCATCACCAACAAGCCCTGGGGCATCGACCTTTGCCACCGGCTGGGGCTTTCCGACCAGCTCATCGAGACGGATTCGAGCCACCGGCGTTTGTTCGTGGTCAGGAAGGGCCAGCTCTTGCCGGTCCCGGAAGGGTTCGTGCTCATGGCACCGCACCGCATCCTTCCCATCTTGACCACCCCGGTTCTGTCATGGCGGGGCAAGCTGCGGGTCTTGATGGACCTGGTGGTTCCCCGTCGCGACGAGGAGTCGGAGGAGAGCCTGGCCGCATTCGTCCGCCGCCGGCTCGGCCGGGAGGCGCTCGAGCGGCTGGTTCAGCCGCTTGTCGGCGGCATTTACACGGGCGATCCCAGCGACCTGAGTCTCCGCGCCACGCTCCCGCAGTACCTGGCGATGGAACGCGAACACGGCAGCCTGATCCGAGCGGCCTGGCGCCAGCGATCCGGGCGGCGGGATTCTCGCCAGCACGAGCGCGAGGCCTCGGGGGCGAGGTATGGCATGTTCGTCTCTCTGGCCGACGGCATGGACACCTTGCCGCGGCGGCTGGCCTCAGCGCTTCCCGAAGGTGCGGTGCGAACCAGCTCTCCGGTTCGCCGGCTGAGCCGCAATGGAGCGAGCTCTCCGTGGCTCGTCGAGCTGCTCGACGGGCCGCCCCTCGAGGCCGACGCGGTGATCGTCACCACGGAGGCTCATGCCACGGCCCGGATCATCGACTCCGCGGATGCCGCCCTGGCGCTTCAGCTTCGGGGGATTCCCTACGCCTCGTCGGTGATCGTGAGCGTGGCCTACCGCCGCGACCAGATCCAGCACCCGCTCGACGGCTTCGGCGTCGTGGTCCCGGCCATCGAGAATCGATCGATCCTCGCGGTCTCGTTCTCGAACGTCAAGTTCCCCTGCCGCGCTCCGGCCGGTACGGCGCTGATGCGGGTCTTCATCGGCGGTGCGACCCAGCCCGAGCTGTGCGACCTCGATGATGAACCCCTGAGGGAGCTCGTCGCCCAGGAGCTCGGCGAGCTGATCGGCGTCAGCGGCGATCCCCTCATGTTCCGGATCGCCCGCCATCCCCGGGCCATGCCGCAATACATCCTCGGCCACGTCGAGCGGGTCGAGGCCATCCGCCGCAAGCTGGCCAGACATCCCCGCCTCTTCCTGACCGGGATCGCCTTTGACGGAGTGGGGATTCCCGACTGCATCCACGACGCCCAGACCACCGCCGACGCCGTCCTCGACTC
>CAWFJM010000030.1:0-148059 GCA_963816015.1 uncultured Planctomycetaceae bacterium
CGTTGCCTTCGACGGCAACCGTTACAGCGTGCCGCGCTCGTTCGCGTTCCAGATGGTGTCGGTCAAGGGTTACGTCGACCGGGTCGTGATCGTGGCGCACGGCCAGGTCGTCGCCACTCACGAACGATCCTTGGAGAAACAGACGATGATTCTCGACCCGATCCACTATCTCGTGGTGCTGGGCCGCAAGCCTGCGCTCGACCACGCGCCGGTTTTCCGCGACTGGAAGCTCCCCGCGTGCTTCGCCGAGGTGCGTGCTGAACTGGAACGGATCCGCGGCGCGATGGGCGGTTCTCGTCGGTTCGTGCGGGTCTTGCAACTGCTGGGCGAGCACCCGATGGCACGCGTGACTCAGGCGATCGAAGCGTGCTGCGCGATCATCTCCACAGCGCCGAGGCCGTGATTCAGCGGACCCGATCGCTGGCGGCGATCGAGGCCACGAACGCGACGGTGCCGCGGTGCCTGCCGAGTGCCCGCCGCGTCTCGTGTCGACGTCCCGCTCCCCGACCTGAGCCGCTTCAATCAGCTTCTGAGCGGCCCCGCTGCCGAGGGCCCTGTCAGCGTCTTCTTCGCCTGATCGGCAGCCGGTCTCGGGCTCGAGATCCTCGTGTTGGAAAGGAATGTGCCGATGGCCGATGTGACGATCGAGTTGCTCAAGACCCACTTCCGGCAGTTGCGTCTGCCGACGATGGGCCGGGAGTTCGAGAAGCTGGCGCGGGACGCCGCCGCGACCAATCAGACGTTCGCCCAGTTCTTGCTCCGGCTGACCGAGGTGGAGCTGGCCGCTCGCGCCGCCAACGCGGTCGCCACGCGGATCAAGGACGCCGGACTTCCCGGTCGAGAAGGACTTCGACACCTACGACTTCAGCGTCATGCCGCAGCTCTCCAAGCCGAAGATCCTGGAGCTGGCGCGTTGCGAGTGGATCGAACAGAAATACAACTGTTGCCTGGTCGGGAGTCACGGAACTGGGAAGACGCATATTTCGATCGGACTTGGGCCTGGCGGCGTGTCGTGCGGGCCTGCGGGTGCGGTTCTTCACGGCGGCGGAGCTGGTCAGCCGGCTGGAGAAGGAGCAGAAGCAGTACACGCTGGACCGGTTCCTGAGCCAGCTCGACCGGGCGGACCTGCTGATCTGCGACGAGCTGGGTTACGTGACGTTCAGCCGGGGCGGCGTCGAGCTGCTGTTCCAGGTGTTCGCCGACCGCTACGAGCGCGGCAGCATCCTGGTGACGAGCAACCTGCCGTTCAGCGAGTGGAGCCAGATCTTCCAGGGCGAGCGGATGACGGCGGCGCTGCTTGGACCGCCTGACCCACCACTGCCACATCTTCGAGATGAATGGCGAGAGCTACCGCTTCCGCGAGTCGATGAAAGCGAAGAAGGGTCGAAAGTCCGAGTGAAACAGGCTTGCCGCTCTTGCCCAGAGCGGCCATTTTAAAGAACCAGGTGGGTCACTTTTACGCGCTCAGGGTGGGTCACTCTTACGCGCTCATTTCCAAGGGCATCCGGCAGGGGAGCGGGTTCCTGGTCATTGATTAACTCATACGTGCCTTTGTGAGATGTTGACGGTGGTGCTACCACGAAGCCGCCCCAGGTCTTGACGTCTATGGCTAGGTGGTGGCCACGCTCGTCTAGAATCTTCTTGGCGGTGTGGTTCTTGTAGAGGATGGGTGTGGTGTAGTAGAGATGGTAGCCGCCGCCAGGGGTTTTCACACTTCTGGTAGATGCGAGCAGGACTTTGGGGGCTAAACCCACCGTCCTGGCCAGGAAGCAGAGAGCTTGGTGGTTGTCTGGATCGAAGACGACCAGCCGAGGGCCGGGAGCGATGCCGATGTTGGCGTTGGGCTTTTTGGTCCACCATTTGGTGATTTGGCAGGGGGCGTTGGTGGCGAGTTCGTAGAATTGATAGCGACCGCTGAAGTCCTTAATGGCAGGTTTCTTGTTGCCCACTGGAAAGACGCGGTAGCCGAGCTTGGCGAGTGCTAGTGCGTGTTCGAGCATCGTGGGGAGACCCTTGTCCCACTAGCAATGCATCATTAAAAGCGAACACCCCTGGGGAGCCCTACCGAAGCTCGTCCCAGGGGGTCGTGTGATGCTGCTTGAAAAGTGGCGGTAGATTGTTGTCGGGTTGTCGCGGCACCCCTGTTGGTCATCACACGACAGGGTGCCTACTAAATTTTTGTCCGACAACGCAGGTCTCGGTCATCCATTCAAATACATGCGAGCGTCGGGCACCCCTCCCGGATTTTCCACACTTTTAACATGGTGTCCGCACTTTTCCGGCCTCGCGCCCCCCTCCCCCCTGTTAGACCTCGCTTTGCATCGACGTCGATAACCAGCAGAACTCGGCCATCGGTCTGCTTGCCGAGCCGGAGCCCGAGGTTGCCAGGACGGCGGTCGAACTGCTTCAGCAAGGTGCTCGGTCGGAGCCGGGGCCAGCCTGGGAGAAGGGCTGATTTGCCGTTGGACACGAGGAGTATGAGCACAAGTCCGAGGTCAGCGTACCGCCGGGCTGCCCGAGCAAATGTATTGTGCACGGTGCGGACCTTGAGGGTTGCGCCTCTTGGGGTCTGTTGCTGGCCGGTCTTGCTCATCGGTCCAGCGTCAGCGAGTCGCCACTGGTAAAGGATTTGCAACGATCCGGTCTCATCGACCGGGTCGTTGCGCCTTCTGAATCACAGGCACGAGCGTTGAC
This sequence comes from uncultured Planctomycetaceae bacterium, assembly GCA_963816015.1. GTDB lineage: Bacteria > Planctomycetota > Planctomycetia > Isosphaerales > Isosphaeraceae > Aquisphaera. The sequence continues at coordinate 2,695 of CAWFJM010000030.1, forward strand.
CGTCCTTTCCCGTGGCTTGCCGATCTTCCTGCGAGCCGTTCAGCGCCTGTCGGCTCAGTCGCGAGTGACCCTCCTTTTGCTCTCTCTTCGCGCCGGCGTAGAGAGGGATGGGCGGCGGCAGTTCATGCCGCCCGCCCGAACCTGGTTTCGCATCAGCGAAACCTCAAGCATCGTTGCTCCGCGCACCGGGTATCGTTCCCGATGGAGAGAACCCCCGGGGGAGCCGAACCGGCAAGTGCTCCCTCGGGGGCTATCCGTGGTACGCATGCGAAGTGAGTGCGGTGCGCATGGCGCTAGCCGAGGACGAGCCTATCACGGAGCCGGGGTGCTCGCCGAAGAAGAGGTAGCTAATCCGATCGAGCAGCTCGCAACGCGGATCGCATTTTCGCCATGATCCATCGCTTGACCCCCATCGGATTCGCCGTGGCCTTCCCCTGTGGCATGCGAGCGATTTGGGTAAAGTCGGTCACGAGCGGCCGGTAGGAGGCCAGGCTCGGCTTTCGGTCGGAAAAGGCTCCGCGTGGTCGTCTGTCTCAACAGGGAGGAGGCCGATGCCCGGTGGGGGGGGCAGCACCGGCCTCCACCGTGTGAGATTAGTTCGAGTTGCGGTCGCGTTGGGCCTCGATGCGGCGGAACGTGGCCCTGTCGACGCAGACGACGAACAAGCCGGTGTCCGCTCGCAGCCAGCGGGTGGACCGCCTCTTCGGCCCACCGGGTTACTTCGCCTTGGCCCTGGCCCGCCGACCGACCTTGGCCTGGGGGACCTGCTCTGTCGGCGGGGCCTCGCTCGGTCGGGCCTGAACTCGCCCGGACGCAGGCAGGGGGTTGTCTTCCCTGGCCTCGGCCTGCCGCCGCCGCTGGATGATGGCGTCGAGGTACGCGGCGATCTCGTCCCAGTGGTTGCGGATCTCCTCGAAGTCCTCGGTGAGAATGTCGTCGAGCTTGCGGCCGGCGAAGTCGTAGATCGCTACCTCCCGCTCCCAGTCCTTCGAGCTGCCGACGAAGGGCGACGCCGCCTTGCCGCCCCCGCCCTCGACCTTGAGAAACCGCTTGCCGTCGCGAACCTCGACCGGCACCGGGTCTTCCTCGAGGGCCTGAACCCAGGCGTCCCACGGCTCGTTGCGGAAGTAGAAGGCGACGTCGGCCCTTTCGGTAAACTTGCGGTTGAAGTTCCGCTTCTTGTCGCCCTTGATCCGGGCCTTGACCTCCTCGGCGTCGGCCTTAGCCTGTTCGAGCTTCTCGGTGAGGGCGTTGCTCAGGGCTTCGAGCTTGCGGCTGTTGTTGTTGCAGGCGTCGACCAGCTTGCCGAGCTTTACCCTTCCGAGGGCCTTTGCCTTGAGGAGGTCGCAGGCCCACTTGTAGCCCGCGATCTTGGCGTAGTCGCGGACGGTCGTCTCGCCGAACCCGCTGTGGCTCGCCACTTCGGCGACGGTCAGCTTACCCGTCTGCAGGATCGAAATAAGGTCATCCTCGCCGACCTCGTAGCGGGCGAAGTTGAGGTCGATGGCCTCGGCAAAGGCGTCGGTCAGGTTCTTCCAGCGGGAGACGTACTGGACCACCAGCCGCTGGCTTCCGTTCTGCTTCTCGGCCCGCAACCGCTGGTGCCCGTCCACGAGGTACAGATGGATGGCCCGTGCCGCGTCCCGCTCGGCGTAGACGCAGACCGGGTAGAGGGACGTGCCCGTCCGCCGCATGGACGCCTGGAGCAGGTCGATCTTCTCGACCGCCTTGCCCCGCAGCCGCTGGAAGTCCTCGTGCTCTTCCACCGCCGCGATGGGCACGCGGAACAGGTGCCGGTCGTCGCCGAGGCTGACCAGGTACTCGAACTCCTCCACCTTCTTCAATTCCTGGAGCAGGTCACTCATGCCGAACCCCTTTCTTGGACAGGTCGATTGCCGCCCGACCCGTTGCGTGGCCGTCGGAACGGCCTGTTGTCTAGAGCCAATCCCCACTGTAAAATGGCAACCAGAAGCAGCATAGTAGCCGGTTGACCCCTGCCAGTCAACAGTGGGGATTGTCGCAAGGCAAAATAATCGGGGGCAGTCATGACTCGACGCAACGCACCGCGACCGGGCCGCTACCTCACCTTCCGGCTGCACGAGCGGGATCGGCAGCTTCTCCAGGACCTGGGGCGGGTGAGACCCGGCGTGGAGGACCGGCACGCCGCCCTCCTGGAACTCGCCGCGATCGTGGACGAACTGGAGCTGGAAGACGTGCGGGGGCGGGAGCGGAGGCCGCTGCGGATCAGGATTCCCGAGGAGTTGGAGCGGGCGATCAACCGCAAGGTCGAGGCGACGGGGCAGACCTTCCTAGCCGTCCTGATCGGGGCAGCCAGGGAGTACGAACGCCGGCACACGTCCCAGCGTCGGCGAGATCGGTGATTTGGCGGGGGCCGTGCCAAGGTGCGATGGTGGCGGATTGGCGTTATGGTGCCGCGAACACTTCCCGACCTGATCGAAACCCACCTGGGCGATTTTCGGGCGGCCTTGCGGGGGGCCACGCTCGCCGTCCTCGACTTCGAGACGAGCGACGTTCGGCCCCGCATCGCCGTTCCCGCCGGCCTGGGCGTGTATCTGCCGGAGCCGGATCGCGTCTTCTACCTCAACGTCGGCCACGCCCGACGTGAGCGGGACGTGCCCCTGTGGGACGCGGCGGCCCTCGTCCGCGTGCTGCGGCCCTTCCTCCGCCGCCGGTCGAACCGCGTCGTCATGCACAACGCCACCTACGACCTGCGGATGCTCCTCAAGTGGGGCCTCGAGGTCCGGTGCCGAGTCAGCGACACCCTCATCCTGGCCCACCGCCTGGACGAGAACCTTCGCTCCAACAGCCGCGAGCCGACCTATCGGGCCTACCTGGATCACGTCGGCTACGGCCTCAAAGAGTTGACGCTGATCTACTTCAACCGGCGACCGCCGACGCTGCACGGCACGGTCGGTCCTCGCAACACCCTCTCGGCCTCGCCCACCGAGGTCGCCCGCTACTGTGCCCAGGATGTCGTCAACACCTTCAACCTGTACGCCAGGGCGACCGCCCTCCTCGCCGCCGACCCGGTGCTGGAGGAGCTGGTCCGCAAGATCGACGACCCCAACCACCTGCCGCTGGCCCGGATGATGTGGGAGGGGGTGCAGATCGACGTGGACGAGGCCCGCCGGCAGCAGGACGCCTACCGGCTCGCCATCCAGAACTGCCGCGACGCGATCTGGGAAACCCTCGGCGTCGATTGGCCGCTGGACAAGCCGAAGGACCTGCTCCGCGTGCTGCGGCACCTGAACTTCAAGGAAGACTTGCACTACGACCCGTTCGCCGACCCGTGGGCCTCGGCGAGCCACCCGCGTGATTCGGGGGAGGACTACGATCCGTCCGTGACGATGGAGCTGTTAGAGGACTTGCAGGCCGCGTGCGGCCGCCCCGAGAAGAAACTGGTGCTGGCCCTGCTCCTGTCCAAGTGGCAGATGCAGCAGCGGCTGTCGGCCTTCGTCAGCCCGCTGCCGGAGTTGGTCAAATACACCGATAACCGCCTGTACCTGGACCGGTTCGCCAGCACGTTGGTCACGACGCGGTTCTCCTCCTCGCCGAACTTCCAGAACCTGCCGAAGCGGGCCGATAAGGTGGACCCGGAGGGCGGCTGGCGGTCGCTCCTGCCTCCGGGGTGTGCGGAGAGCCACAAGACCCGCAACATGTTCGTCGCCAGGCCGGGGCACGTCCTCGTCTCCATCGACCTGAGTGCCGCCGAGCCGCGATACCTGGCGATGCTCTTTCAGAAGGCCCTCAAGGAGAAGGACGAGGGGTACTACGAGGAGGTCTGGGAACTGCACTCCCTCCGCTGGGCCAAGTACCCGGTGCTGATGGCCCGGATGGGGGCGACCCGGGAGCGGTACCTGCCGCAGCCCTGCCCGGTTTGCGGTACGACCATGGATACCGTGGCGGATGGGGGCCGATTCCGGCAGTACTGCGTCAACTGCAACTCCTACCCGCTGGAAATCCAGTGGCCCAAATACAAACGCGACCGGCTCTGGCGGGTCTTCAAGCACGGCGTTCCGTTCAACGATCCCTACAACGCCTTGCTCGCAGCCCTCGACCCCGAGGGCTACGGCCAGGCGAAGGCGGCGGGGCAGGAGGCGGATTGGTTGGAGGAGAACCGCTGGCGGGGCAAGAAGGCGTTCCTGGCCCTGGCCTACGGGTCACAAGCCGAAACGCTGGCCCCGCAGCTGAAATGGAGCGTGGAGCGGACCCGGCAGGCCATCGAGAACCTGGAGACGGAGTACGCGACGCTGGGGCCGCTCCGCGAGCTGACCCTGCTGCGGATGATCCACCTGGGGATGGTCCGCAACCTCTGGGGCAGGCCGCGTCGGATCAACGGTTATTACCAACTCGCGGGCACCGAGCCGGTCACGGTGCGGTTCTACCGGCACCGGCCCAACCCCCGGCACTACCTCGCCCGCATCATCCCCCTGGGAGCCACACGGCAAGGGGTGCAGGCGTTCGTGGAGACGTGCTGGGTGGAACGCGACGACGACCGGCTGGAGACAGTGCTCGTCGGGAACCCGGACGGGACGCTCAACTACCTCTCCCACAGCGAGCCGATCACGCGGGCCGACCACTTCAACCGCCCGCCCTTCCGCAACCTGAACTTCTCGCAGATCGAGTGGGTCAAGGACGAGCATGGGCTTATCCGCTATTTGGCCCGGCAGGAGCGGGGGCTGCGGCAGGCGTTCAACGCCCTGTGCCAGTCCACCGGGGCCGACCATCTTCGCTGGCTGATGAACCGCGTGGACGACGCCCTCCGGCGGGCCGGGCGGGACGATTGCAAGCTGATCCTCACGGTTCACGATAGCCTGGTTTACGAGGTGCCGGAGGGTCAGAGGGATGCCTTCATCCGGCTGGTATTGCCGGTCGTGCGGAGGCGTCCGGCGTGGGCTACCTTGGACATCAGGGCGGATGTCGAAGTAGGCCAGAGGTTTGGCGACATGACGAAGATCAAGGGCATTTGAGACTCTTCCCTGCACGCCCGCACGTACGCGGACGTTACCATACTCTAGGCGGGCCGCCATGTCGCGTTGCACTGCCGCCACACCCCGGGCCGTGCCCACCGCGAACACCTTGCGTGTGTACAAATCAACGTGTTTTAATGGATCTGGCGGTCGAGGTGCCGCCGAGATCGAGACCCGACACGAGAACCCCGGAGCGAGCCAGACATCCCAGCCACCGACACCCAGAACAAGACCAATTCCAGGGGGATGACCAGCCTCCTGGTCGCGATCAACGAGAGCGATCGCGCCCGCCTGGCGGAAGCCAGCCGGGTCAGCGGCTACGAACTCCTGGAGCCACTCGTGACCGACAGGGGGAGGTGGTCGCCACGATGGAGCAGGTGGGCGAATCCGGCCTATACGGGCTGGCCCTCACGTTCGATAACGGACAGAGCTTTGACGTCCTGGTCCGCGAGGTGACGCCATGAACGACACAATACGCAAGATGAAGGCGGACCTCCTGGCGGCGGCTGGGCTCCCCCGGCTGCCCTTCGCCGCGCGGCTGGCCGCCGGCCTGGCCATGGACGGGTTGAGGTTGCCCCCCGAGGACGTGATCGACCGACTGCTGGCGGCCGGGGATGGCCTCGAGCAGGCACTCGGCCGGGTCGGGTTCGCCCGGTACGAGCACCACGTCCGGGAGTGCGACCACGAGGCTGGTAGAGCTTCGAAATGGGGCTCGTGGAGCGCCGGCTGGCCGCCAGCAGCGGCGAGCCTTGCCGGTGCATCCCCTGGGAGGAGATCCTCTGCGTGGCCCTCGGCGACTGGGAGGCCCTCGGCTTCGAGTCGGTCGCTCGCTATCTGTACGTGGACGGCATCCAGAAGATTGGGCTCGGGGTCGGGCAGGCCGTGGTGCTGGCTATCCGGTGAGCCAAGCACGACCTGAACCTTCGGCGGTTCGGGGTCCTCCTCCGGCTCGCACTCATATGAGGAGCGATCTCCATGAGACACCGGGCTTGTCTGCCTACGATCAAGGGCGAGAGGGCCACCGACGTGGGCCGGCAGTTGGCGGGGCCTCACGGCATCGAAGTTCATATCCAAGCCGGTTAATGGCACACTAGGACGGATCACGGTCATCTTACTCGACGAACTCCCGAGTACCGCTATGGCGACAGTCTACCGGAAGACCTACACACGCCCCATTCCGGCCGCGGCGTCGATCATCACCCACCGCGGACGCCGGTGCGCCCGCTGGACAGACCTGAGGGGCCGGACGAAGACCGTCCCCCTCACCGAGGACGGCTCCAAGCTCCTCCTGGAGCGGGCCCGCTGGTACATCGACTACACCGACGCCCAGGGGCGACGCCGGACCGCCCCCGGCTTCACCGACCGGGCGCTCTCCGAGCAGGAGGCGGCCCGGCTGGAGCGTGACCAGGAGCGGGTCCGCTCGGGGGCCTCGGCCGTCGATCCGGGCCGGGCCCGCGAGCCGCTGCCCGGGGTACTGGCGACCTACCTGGCAGAGCTGGAGCGCCTGGGCCGCTCGGAGGTCTACCGTGCCAATCAGGGGCGGCTGCTGACGATCCTGGCCCGCGACCTGGGTTGGGGGACGCTCGCGCGAATCGACGCCGTGAGTATGGCCCGGTGGCTCCGCGACGCCCAGAGGGCCGGCAGGTCGCCGCGTACTGCCAACGAGTACCTGGAGACCGCCTCGGCCTTCCTCAACTGGTGCGTCCGCTCGGTCTACCTGGAGCGGAATCCCCTGCGCGGGTCGGCAAGGCCGCGCTGACCGAGCGGCGGCGGGTGCGGCGGGCGCTGACCGACGACGAACTGGCCCGGCTCCTGGAGGTGGCGGGCCCCCGCCGGCTTCTCTACCTGACCGCGATGTACACCGGGCTGCGGCGGGGCGAGCTCCGGCAACTCCAGTGGGGCGACCTGCGGCTCGACGCGGAGCGGCCGCACGTCCACCTGCGGGCCAAGACTACCAAGAACCGAAAGGCCGAGTCGATCCCGCTCCACCCCGAGCTGGTCGCCGAGCTGCGGGCCGCCCGGCCGCCCGGCGGCGGGGCCGGGTCGGCGGTCTTCGCCCGCATCCCGACCAACAAGACGCGGCGGCGCGACTACGAGCGGGCGGGGATCGAGCGGCTCGACGAGCGGGGCCGGCAGAGCGACTTCCACGCCCTGCGGCTGACCTACTGCACCATGCTCCACCGGCACGGGGTGCCGCTGCGGCAGGCGATGGCCCTGATGCGCCACTCGGACTCGCGGCTGACGACGCAGGTCTACACCGACCAGGGGCTGCTCGACACGACCCAGGAGGTCGGCAAGCTGCCCTGGGTCGCCCGGAAGGCCGGGACCGCCGCCGGGGAGGTCACGGACACCGGCACGGACACGGCGGCCGTTTAAGCGAACAAGGGCGTGCGGCGGAATCGCCGCAAGCCCTTGTCGAGTAAGGTGCCGAAGACAGGAGTTGAACCTGCACGGGCCGTTAAGCCCACTAGGACCTGAACCTAGCGCGTCTGCCAATTCCGCCACTTCGGCTTGCTTAAGTCAACTATGAATTCCTGGGCGACGTCCGTCAAGGTGGATTGGCCCGAGAGGCTGGCCTGGAGGGAAGCCCTGGCTCAATGCGGAAGCTCCAGAATCTCCAGGTGCGAGGGCCTCTCCTTGGTGTGGTAAACCCGCTGGGTCGCTTTCTGGAAGTCGGACTCCTTGGCTTCGGAGATGTTGACGAAGGTCTGGGGATTGCGATCGACGAGCGAGAACCAGGTGCTCTGAACCTGGATCCTCAGCTTGTGGCCGGTCCGGAAGGAGTGCGCCACGTCGTTGAGTCGGAAGTTCACCGCCGTGGGCTCGTTGGGGACGAAGGGCGCGGGGGCGGAGAGACTGTTGCGGAACTTGCCACGCATCACGTCACCGCGGACGAGCTGCTGGTAACCGCCCAGGCTCGAACCCCCTGCGGCCCGAGTAGTCGCCAGGGTAGACGTCGATCTGCTTGACCACTTAGTCGGAATCGGTGCCCGACGTCGAGACGAACAGGCGAGCCTGGATCGGGCCGACCACCGTCTGGCCCTCGTCGAGCGGACCGGTCTGGTAGACGAATGGCACTAGCTTTAGAACCATTTCCGGCGATTGCCCGGAAGCCTGGCCTCGGCTCTTGTTTGGTTAAGGCGGGCACACGGCTTCGGCCGACGCTTCCGCGCCCGCGGCTCCCACCGGCCCGGGCGGTCGCCGACGCGGTGGTAGGCGATCACCGCCAGCAGCGCGTCGATCAGCGCCGGCCGATCCGCCGGCCGCGCCGACTCGATCTTCGGGGCGAACGCCGTCACCGCCTGCTTGGCACCCTTGAAGCTGACCTGGCGAGGCTCGATGCCGACGTCGGCCGCGGCGACGGCCATCACCGTGCGGAGCAGGTTGTACGCCAGCAGGTGGGCCCAGATCTCCTTGTGCACCATCTCGGGCGTCTTGCACCGCAGGACGTCCATCTGCATCGCCGACTTGATCGAACGGATGTCGATTTCTCCATCCCACCTCCGCTCGTAAAGGTCACCGATCTGCCCGCCGTCGACCGATGCGTCGAGGATCGTGGTGACGACCTTGAACCGCTCGGCGCGGTTGTTCTTGTCGCGGGCGTCGACGGCCACCTGCCGCATCAGCAGGGTCTCGGGGTAGCGGCGATACTCCTTCCCCGTCATCCCGCGCGGCTTGTTGGGCCGCCGCCAGAGGATGACGTCGCCGTCGGGCCGGCTCTCCACCGTCCGGCTCCCCACCCGCTCCGCCTGCACGCGGGCGACCAGTTCGATGCCGCGCCATCGCAACTCGCAAGCGAGGAAGTAGTTGTCGAACAGGGCGTCGGCTAAGACCACGTCGCCGGGCGACAGCGAGTCGTACATCTGCCGCAGCAGTGTGGTCTCGCCGGTGCCCTTTCCCGCGTACGGCGCGATGGCCAGGTCGTGGCAGGTGCCAGTCGCCAGCGAGAGCAGCACGGCGACCCTCGCCAGCGGGGAGCCGATCCCCGGCCGTTGCACCACCGGCTGTGGGTAGCCCGCCTGGTTTTCCGGAGTGTCCGGCATGGAGACGTGGGAGCCGTCGGCGATGAACACGCTCCGTCCGTTCCACTTCCACCCATCGGGGAGGCCGGCCTGCAGCTGCTGGGCCGTCCGTCTGGCCAAGCGGCGCAGCACGGCCGTAGGAATGCGGGCGCGGGCGTTGCAGTAGCTGGCGGTGTTGGGCGAACACACCTCGAGCCCGGCCGCGGCGCGATGGGCGATGATTCTGGACACGGCGTCACGGCAACTGTGGTCCTCGCCGAGGACCTGGCTGAGGAAGCCCCAGATGGTAGTGACGGGAGTGAACACTCGGTCTCGATACTTGATGCCATGCTCATTGAGAGCGTCGAGGATGCTCAGTTCGCTCAAGGAGTCGGCGAACGGCAGTCCCTGGTCGCGCGCAAAGCGAGCGCGGACCTCCTCCAAGGTGGTCATAAGTGATCTCATATGTCTCGAGTGGAAGTGGCGCGAACCCAGGAAGCGCCGGCCCGGAGTCCAGTCCGGAGAAAGGTCACACGAGCAGGAAGCGCCTCCTACGTCCATTATAGGTGGTACAGTCTAGCCATGTTCGTCGTCTGAAACTCCAGCAGAGGGGCCAGGACTTGCTAGCCCTTAAGCTAGTGCCATTCGTCTGGTAGACCAGAACGTCGGGACGACGAGAGGCGAACCGCTGGTCCTGGATCATGTAATCGCCGTTCATTCGCTGGGCGATCTGGTCGATGAACTCCACCGGGTGGGCCGGGTCGCTGACGTACTCGTCGAAGGCCGAGGCGTCGGATGCTGAGCCCTCGGGAGGCCCCGAAGTGATACGGCCCGAGGCATTCAGATACAGGGAGCGAGGACGCGTCTTGCGAGGCGGCCAGGCGTCATACTCACGCCACTGGTTCGTGCCGGTCTCGAAGACCCGCGCTTCGGGAAAATTCGGCGTGCCTTTCCCCTTGAGATAGTACTGGAAGAACGGGAACTCGATGCTGTCGCGAAAATGCGCCGCGGTGCTCGAGTTGAACGGCACCGGGCCCAGCGAGGCACCGTCGCCGCCCGCCCAGCCGCCGTGGAGCCAGGGGCCCATGACCAGGACGTTGGTCGTTCCGGGACTCGACGCCTCCACGCTCCTGTACGTTTCGAGCGCGCCGTAGAGGTTCTCGGCGTCGAACCAGCCGCCCACGGTCAGGACGGCGGGCCGGATGTTCTTGAGGTGGGGACGCAGGTTCCGTTCGGCCCAGAAATCGTCGTAATTTGCGTGCGCGAGCATCTCGTTCCAGAACGGAACATCCTTCTTGAAGTACTTCTTGTCGGCGTTCGCGAGCGGACCCATCTCGAGGTAAAAGGCATAGCCGTCAGGCGTGCCGTAATCGAACCGCTCCTGCGGACCCTTCTTCGTCGGCTCGGGTCGCGGGTGGCCGAACGACGAGAGAAAATCGAAGGCGTGAGGCAGGAACAGGGCGCCGTTATGGTGCCAGTCGTCGCCGGCGAACCAGTCGGCGATGGGCGCCTGGGGCGAGGCGGCCTTGAGCGCGGGGTGGGCGTCGATCATTCCCGCGGAGGTATAGAACCCGGGATAGGAGATCCCCCACATGCCCACCTTGCCGTTGTTGTTGGGGATATTCTTGATCAGCCAGTCGATCGTGTCGAACGTGTCGGTGCTCTCGTCGATGTCTTGCGGACCGTGCTTCTCGTCCTTGTGCGGCCGCATGTTGACGAACTCGCCTTCGGACATCCACCGGCCCCGGACGTCCTGGTACACGACGATGTAACCCTCGGTACCGAAGAGGGGGGAGGGGCCCAGGTCCGGCCGGTAGGCGTCGGCCCCGTAAGGTTGAACGCTGTAGGGCGTGCGGCAGAGGAGGATCGGGTAGGGCTGCGAGCGGTCCTTGGGCGTGTAAACCGCGGTGAAGAGCTTCACTCCGTCCCGCATCCGGATCCGGTGCTCGTACTTGGTGTAATTGGCCTTCACATGGTCGATGCCCTGGGCGCCGGCGAATGCGGGCCAGGCGAGAAGCCCCCCAACCAGGATCGCGGGCCACGGCGAGGCGAACCTGGACGCGCTTGCAGTGAACATGGGGCTCGATTCTCCGGAGCGGTGGTGTCGGGATCGTGGCAGACCGCACGGCGTCCGCCAAACGGCGAGCGCCGCACGGCCCGGCGATCCAGATTACGGGAATCGCGCCGTCGAATCAGCGCCCCAGTCCGAGCCGCTGGCGATGATAGGCCAGGCGATCGGCCGGGCTCATCTTCGCAAAGTCGGGGCGGCCGTTGGACGAGCCCGGCGGCCCGGTCACATTCGTCTTCGCCGCGGATTCGGTGACGACCGAGGCCGTGCCCGTGTTCGTGCCCGTGCAGGCGCAGGCTGGCGCGGCGTGCCCCGTCGCTCCGTTGCATGCGCACGCGTGACGGCCATTGCCCGAGGGAGAGGCCGGCGAGGCCGAGAGCAGCCCGCCGTCAAACGCCGGGGTCGAAGCCGCAGACGCAGGTCTGTGGGCTTGCGGTCTGGCGGGAACCGTGACGGCCGAGGTTCCGGCGTAGCTCATGGCCTGTTCGGTGATCTTGAGGTCATCCTCGAGCGATCGATGCGGCGGGATGCCCAGCTTGCCGAGGACTGCGTGGTAAGCCTTGACCGCGTCGACCGGTCCGATCTGGCCCTCGACGATCAGGCGGAGGAACTGGACGAACGCGAGCTGGTTCTCCGCATGGTTGATCTTGCGGCCGAAGAGCGCCACCTTCGCGCCGTACTTCTGCGCATCCGCCAGGAGCTGAAACGCATCGCGCGTGGTGCCGGACGAGCCGCCCAGGATACCGACCACGAGGTGGGGGTCGAACCGGACCAGCTCTTCCATGGCCTTCGGGCCGTGGTAGACGATCTTGAGGAAGAGCGGACGGCCCGCGGGGGCTACTCCGGCGAGCATCCGGGTGATCATGTCGTTGATGAAATGCGGCATGATGTCGGGTGCGAGGGCCGAAGGCCTGTTCGGGTCGAAGACCTCCAGGAAGTAGCGGAAGCCCTTGCGTTCGGCCTCTTCGCGGAAGCGGTGGAACCGCTCGAGCGTTTCGAGGTCGCGCTCGAGCTGGTTGTTGAAGGTGACGCTGTAGAGGCCGAGGTTCGCGCCCGACGTCCGCTCTTCGGGCGTGCAGTCGAGGTGGCCGCACTGGATGTGGTCGATGTTCGCGGTGCGAAACGGCCGGGAGGGCTCGCCCGCGTAGCCCGATCCTCGCGCCAGGTGAATGTCGGTCGTGTCGTTGGCCCGCACGGCCGGGGTCACGGCGGAGTCGTCGAAGATCCGCTCGCAAAGCGTCAGGGCGTAGTTCGAGCTGGCGGACATGAGCATGATGTCCACCAGGCCTTGACGGGTGATCAGCCGCATCTGCTCGCGGTATTCCTCGAGCGTCTTGAACCGGACTTCGCCGGCGTGCATCTCGGGAGACTTCCCGGGCGCGCCCAGGCCCAGAGCCATGTCGGCGTCCTTGGCGTCGGCCAGGATGAACTCACGGGAATTCGGGTCGGCATGAATGGCCGCCAGCTTGCGATCGAGCGACTTGATCATCTTAACGGCTCCCTCGCCCCTGGCCCTTTCCCTGGCCCAACCCCGAAACGGTGACACGCGATCCCGAACCGGTGGAGTTGCCGCCGCCGCCAGCGCCCATGGTCACCCGCACGGGCCGCGCGGGTCCGCCCTTCGCGGCGGAAGCCGGCTCCGGTGACGAGGCCGCGGACGGCTTTCCCGCAGCTTTAGGATTGCTCTTCTGGACCGTGTCGATGGTCTCGCGAAGCACCTGGGCCGAGTGCTGAAGCGCCGAGACCTCCTTGGACCAGAGCCCGATCTCGAGCTGGGCCTCGACGCCGTTCCGCCCGACCACGGTCGGAACCGAGATGCAGACGTCGCGGAGGCCGTAGGGACCCCTCACCAGGGACGAGACCGGAAGGATCCGCCTGGCGTCGAGCGCGACGGAATGGACCACCTCGCGGATCGACATCCCGACGGCGAACCCCGCGCCCCCCTTGAGCTTGATGACCTCGGCGCCCGATCCCTTGGTGCGCGCAAACAGTGCCTCGCCCTGGGCCGTGGTCCATCCGGGGAACTTGTCCAGAGGCAGCCCGGCGGCCTGCGCTGCCGACCAGATCGGCACCATGCTGTCGCCGTGCTCGCCCAGGATCAGGGCCGTGACCTGGGTGGGAGGCAGCTTCAGGCCCTCGGCGATCAGGCTGCGAAACCGTGCCGTGTCGAGGGCGGTGCCCAGGCCGATCACCTGATGGGCGGCGAGGCCAAGCTGGGTCGTCGCGAGATAGGTCAAGACGTCTACCGGATTGGACACGACCAGGACGATCGCCTCGGGCTTGAGCCCGGCGCCCTTTACCTGGCCAAGGATGTTCAGGAACAGCTCGACATTGCGATTGATCAGGTCGAGCCGGCTCTCGTCCGGCTTGCGCCGGAGCCCCGCGGTGATCATGACCAGGTCGCTCTCCGGAATTGCCTCGTAACCGGTGGCGCGGATTCGCTGGTCGGCCACGAGCGAGGCTCCGTGGAGCAGGTCGAGCGCCTGGCCCTTGCAAAGATCGGCGTTGACATCGATCAGGTCGATCCCGCTGACGACGCCCCCGCACTGGAGAGCGAACGCCGCGCAGGAACCGACCAGCCCCCCACCGCCGATGATGCTCACCCTCATGAGGACTCTCTCCAATAGCTCGCGAGATCTCGATCCGTTGGTCTTCGGTCGGACAGGCTGCTTCCTGCCCTACGGATGATCGACAGCTTGAGGCCCGCACGGCGGACCCTACGCTTCGTTTCAGCGGGCCGCGCCATTCAGGGCGTGCATGACCTGGTCGGTGATCGTCTTGACCAGGGCGTCGACGTCGGGACCACCGGCATGGCCGTTGGACGACGGGGCGCTCGCGGCCGGCGCGGCCGGCGCCGACGGAACCTGGCAGGCAACCCCTGCGCCCGAGGGCTGGCCGTCGGCGAGGAGCTTGGGATGGATGAACACCTTCGGCTCCGGGCCGGGGTCGCCATAGCCCTGGCGGAAGAGGCTGTTGCCACAGAGGTCGCAGTTCTCCAGGCCGCGGGTCAGACGCGGGTCGGGGATGCCGAGATTGGGCTTGAGCTTGATGAGCTCGGCAGCCTTCGTGTCGTCATAGTAATTGACCCGGCCCAGTTGCTTGGCCAGCAGCAGGATCCGGCAGTAGGCGTCGATGATCTCGGTCTTGAAGTAGGCGTCTTCCAGGTCGGTGCCATAGGTGACCGTGCCGTGGTTGGCCAGGAGGATGGTCTCGGTGTCCTTCACGTAGGGAAGCACGGTGTCGGCGAACTTCTGCCCGCCCGGGGTCTCGTAGGGCGAGATGGCCACCTCGCCGAGGAAGATCTCGATCTCGGGGAGCACGCACTTGGGTATGGGCTCCTTCGCCACGGCAAACGCCGTCGCATGGGGGGGATGGCAGTGGACCACCGAGCGAACGTCGGCACGTGCCTTCATGATGGTCAGGTGAAGCAGGATCTCGCTGGAGCGTTTTCGCTTCCCGCTGATCTGCTTGCCGTCCAGGTCGACGACGCAGAGGTCGTCGGGCTTCATGAAGCCCTTGGAGATCCGGGTGGGGGTGCAGAGCACCCGGTCCTCGGCCAGCTTGTAGCTGATGTTGCCGTCGTTGGCCGCGGCGAATCCCTTGTTGTAGATCCGGCGGCCGATCTCACACATCAGCTCGCGCATCTTCCATTCGTTCATCACCGTGCCGTTGCCGATCATCGGGATCCTCACCGTCTTCCAGAGTGTCCAGAACAGGGTTCAAGCAGAAGCGTTCGCGGTCCGGCCGGAACGCACCGTCGTGTCTTGACTCGCTACAGGGAGAGTGTGTCGATCAGGCAGGCGCAAAACGCGTCCACCGGCGTCTTGTTCTTGCCGAACGGGTTGGCGGCTTCACGGCCCTCGCTCACGCCGATGAGCGCCCCGTGGCCGGCCCCGAGATTGTCGTAGACCACCAGATCCTCGCCCCGGGCAGGGGAGTTCCCGGTCAGCGCCCCGAGCGGCATGGGCAGGGCAAGCACGAACCGTCCACCTCGGAGACTCGGATGGAACCGGGACAGCGTCACGCGACCGATCACCTCGGCGATTCTCATCTCTGCCCTCCCGCCAACAGGAATTCAGGAACCCGGGGAGCGCCGGCAGCCCGGAACGCCGTTGCCAGTTGCCGCATCCAGGAGATCGACTTGCCTGCCGGCTCGACCACGAGCAAGTTCATGCCCAGGCCTTTCACCGCTCGGTGAACCTCGGAAGGCTCGGCGGCCGACGCGGCCCGGATGCCCGCGAGCTGGCAGGATTTCCAGACCGTCAGGGCTCCTTCTCCCGTGATCCACATGGCTCCCCTTCCGGTTCCTTCGACCAGCCAGCTCGAGACCAGGTCCAGCGACGGCTCGAGCTCGATCCAGGGCCGCGGATCATCGAGCAAACCCCGCCGCAGCGCCTGCACAGTTCCACCTTCCGACTCGATCGCAAAGGCCCATTCCCCTCGGCTGCTAGCCTCCTCACCCGGGCCGCCCAGCCGGATCGTGATGCCCTGCCGCCTGAGCAGGTCGCGAGCCAGCGGCGTGACGACCGTTCCGGGTCCGACCCGGACGACCCGCGTGCCGGGCGGCAGGCCCTCGGCATGGCGGACCGAGAAGAGCTTGTCCACGAAAACCTGCTCGTCGGGCTCCCTTCGCTGCCTGCCCACGACGGCCAGGCCGGCGAGAACGGCCCGCACGGCCTCGTTCACGATCCTGATCGGGTCATCACGGTCGGGTGCTCGCGCGGGTGTGCGGAGGGACCGGGCCGGTCCCGTTTCCACCCCGCGAACTTCAAGACCCGTTGCCGCGTGCCCCATGACTGACGAACCATGCCTTCCTCGTCCCGATGACTCAGCGATCCGGCAGACCCAGCACACTCCATCGGCCCGGGGTCGTGGCCCCCAGCAGCTCCTGAAGCGCCCGTCCGTCATTCGTGCAGAGCACCTGGTCGCCTCGCCCTGCCCCCAGCCGGTCGAACACCAGGATCGGCTCCCCGTCGGGCCGGCCGTCGCCGGTCTCGAGCTGGACGACGAGCAGCCGCTCCCCCTGGAACGTGGGATGCTTCACCGTCGAGGTCGCCGTCCCCATCACCCGGCCAAGCTGCATGAGAACCTCCGCTCCCTGCCCACTGCCTGCTGGCTAATTTTTCCTCACATGAACCTCATCCCGCCTACCACGGCCGTTCGCCGCTGGCGGCAGAAGGTGAGGGGAGTGGTGACGCCCTCGCCGGTCGGGCCGGCGATGGAGAACGAGGGAACGCCTTCACCGCCGGCGCCGAGGCCGGCGATGCACGGACCGTTGATCACGAAGATGGTGCAGTCCATCACCTTCCCCATCTTCGACATCACCGTGGTGTCGCGCGAGTGGAGGATCGCGGTGTGGCCGAAGCCGTGCTCGCTCTCCCTGGCCAGGGCGATGGCGCGATCGACGTTCGAGACCCGCACGAAGGGGACGAAGGGCATCATCTGCTCTTCCTGGACGAACGGATGCTCGACGCCCGTCTCGCCGAACAGGAGATCGACGCCCGCGGGCAGCTTGACGCCAGCGTGCTCGGCGAGCACGGAGGGGTCCTTGCCGATCAGCTCCTTGTTGACGTGCGGCTTGCCGTCGCTGCCGCTCTGGAACGCGGCCTTCGTGAGCGCCTCGATCTGCCCGGCGGTCAGACGGTAGCCGCCGTGCCGGGTCATCGCCTCGGTGAGCGAGTCGAAGATCTCGGCCACGGCGAAGACCTGCTTCTCGCCGATGCAGATCAGGTTGTTGTCGAACGCTCCTCCCACGACAATCGACTTCGCCGCGTTGTCCAGGCAAGCGGTCGCATCGACGACGACCGGCGGGTTGCCCGGGCCGGCCACGATCGCCCGCCGCTTGCTGGCCAGGGCCGCACGGGCCACGGCAGGGCCGCCCGTCACCACCAGCAGGTCGATCGACTTGTGATCGAAGAGCTGGGCAGCCGTCTTCAGGGTCGGGGGATCGATGATCGTGAGCAGGTTCTCCAGGCCGATCGCCTCGCGAATGGCCTTGTTGAAGCGGCGGACCCCCTCGGCGGCGATGTTCCCCCCCGAGGGGTGGGCATTGAAGACCACGGTGTTGCCCGCGGCCAGCATGTTGATAGCGTTGGCCGCCAGGGTCGGCAGGCTATGGGTGACCGGGGTGATCGCCCCGATCACGCCGAACGGCGTGTAGTCGGTCAGCGTCAGTCCGTCGTCGCCGCTGGCGTTCTCGGTCCGCAGGTACTCGACGCCGGGAATGAGCGGAATGGTCTCCCTCAGCTTGGCGATCTTGTGATCGAGCCGGCCAATCTTGGTCTCGTCGAGCTCGGCACGGCCCAGCTCGTCAGCCTGGTCGACGCAGATTTTCCGGATCGTCTCCACGGCCTTCTTGCGGTCGGAGAGCCCGCGGCGGCGGAACTGCTCGAAGGCCGCCTCGGCCGCCGCGACGGCGGCATCCACCGTCGGGAAGACTCCCAGGTTTCCCGACGGCCCGGCGTGGGCTTTGCCATTGGTCGGGGCGGCCCCGCTTCCCATCTGGGAGAGGACCTCTTGAACCACGCTGCGGATGAGATCTTCGGTCATTTGCATGGCTGTTACCGTTGCAAAGGAGGCCCTGTCGTATGGATCGAAGGAGTGGTTGATGATGATGATGGAAGCGATCGGGGGCGTGTAGTGCCCGCCGCGGGATCGTGAAGCTCAGCTCGTCCGGGTCGAGAAGACCACCTTCCCCCCCACGTCCACGGTGTCGACCAGGCCGATCACCACGGCGTCGACGGGGAGTTTCTCGGTTTCCGGAGTCAACCGGGCGCTCGACCCCTGGCAGATGAGCACCATCTCGTCGATCCCCGCGCCGAGGGTGTCCACGACGACGAAGGTTCTCCCCGTGGGGACCAGCCGGTCGGCCCCCTTGTCGTCGACCTTGTACGGTTCGACGGTCAGGAGCTTGTGCCCCGTCATCGAGGCGACCTTCTGGGTCGCCACCACGCTGCCTGTCACCCGGGCCAGGAACATCGCCGAGAGGTCCTCTTGAGTGGAAACACCAGGTGTACGCCGGTCAGGTTGCGGGCGTGTACCCCGCCTTGAACCCGATGGCCGACACATCGGAAGCGTCGGCCAGGACGCCGATCTCGGGGTCGGTCAACTGGTCGAGGCAAAGTTGCACCGCGTCGCCGTGGTCGGTGATCGGGCGGTTCATCTCCCGCTCGCCCCGCTGCGACTTGACGATCACCCTGGCCGACGGGGAGCCGATTCGCTCGATCGCTCCCCGCGCCAGGACCGGCTCGGCCGGATCGCTCACGTCGAAGAGGCGATACTTGAAGCTGGTGGACCCCAGGTTGGCAACGAGGATCTTCAACGGGCCGATCCTCCCGCGAACGCTCGGACCACGGCGGAGCCCGGGCGTGGGATGACGTGTGCGGCGCGGAGCTCGCCGACCTTCGCGGCGGCCTCGGCGCCCGCCTCGACGGCCGCGCGAACACTGCTGACGTCGCCGCGGACCATCACGCTGACGACCCCGCCGTCGAGCTTGATGATCGAGCTGGCGATCTCCACGGAGGCCGCCTTGAGCATGGCATCAACGGCGGTGATCAGCCCGACCAGGCCCATGGTCTCGATCAGGCCCAGCGCGTTTCCGTTCATGGTGGTAGACTCCCCTCTTTTCATCTCGATTCGGGTTTCAGGTGGGTGGGAGCCTCAGCCCAGGAACGTGGTGAGCACGGCCTCGTCGGGCCGGGGAATCACGTGGGCGCTGACCAGCTCGCCCACGCGGCTGGCGGCCTCGGCGCCGGCCTCGACGGCCGCGCGAACGCTGCCGACGTCGCCGCGGACCAGCGAGGTCACGAAGCCGCCGCCGACCTGCACGCGTCCGGCCAGATGGACGTTCGCCGCCTTGAGCATCGCGTCGGTCGCCTCGATCATCCCGACCAGGCCCTTGGTCTCGATCAGCCCGAGCGCCTCGCCGCTCGTGCCGCCTCCCAGACCTGTCGTTCGTGTCGCGGATCGTTGAAGTGTCGCCATGGGATCAGGCTCCGTCGTTCTTGGAGGTCTTGGAAGTGGAAGCGGCGGCGGCAGTGGCCTTGGCGAAGGTGAGAACTCCGCTCAGGTCCTCGTGGGGGCGAGGGATGACCTGGACGCTGACCACCTCGCCGATCCGGCTGGCCGCCGCGGCGCCCGCGTCAACGGCCGCCTTGACGGCGGCCACGTCGCCGGCGACGAAGGCCGTGACCAGCCCGCTGCCGATCTTGTCCCAGCCGACAAGCTCCACGTTGGCCGCCTTGAGCATCGCGTCGCTGGCTTCCACGAGCGCGACGAACCCTTTCGTCTCGATCATTCCGAGTGCTTCGAGTGTTGCTGAGGCCACGTGAGCCCCTCCTTCCGCGGATTTGAGTCAGTTGCCGTCAATTCCGAACGCTGCGCCCTTGGTCGTGCTGCAATCCCTGGAGAAATCCATCATGCCCTGGTCAGGGTCACGTTGGTCGCGTGGGCCAGGTCGCACGCGTTGGCCTCGTCGGTGTCGATGTGCACCTCGAGCTTCCACTCGGGATGGGTGCGGACCAGCAGCCCCTCGAGCGTCGAAGGGCAGGGGCTCTCCACCCTCATGTTCATGCGGTCAAGGTGCTTGACCCCGTAGTATTCCGCGTCTCTTGGCCCCATGTGCACGTGCCGCTCGGCCCGGATCACCCCCTGCTTGAGCACGAGTGAGCCCTTGGGCCCGATCAAGAGGCCGCCGGGGGTTCCCTCGATGTCGCCGGAGAGCCGCACGGGCACGTCGATGCCCAGGCTGATCGAGTCGGTGAAGGCGAGCTCCACCTGGCTGAACTTGCGACACGGCCCCAGGATCCGGACGCCGGGAATCATCCGCTGGCGGGAACCGACCACCGCCACGGTCTCGTTGGCCGCGAACTCAGTGTCCTGGTACAGGCTCCGCATCGAGGTGAGCTGGTGGCCGGGCCCGAAGAGAATGTCCACGTCGGCCTGGGTCAGGTGGCAGTGCCGCGCCGAGATGTTCACGACCACGTTGGGCGTGTAGCCCGGCGCCGCGGCGTGGCCGTTGGTGGACGGCCCCGTCCCCAGGTGTTTCAGGATGATCGATCGAACCAGGGTCTCGACCTGGTCCCTGTTCACGAGGGTGCTGGTGCTCATGCCTCAGTCCTCATGGTCACGCTGCGAAGAGGTTCGGCGATTGAAGTGCCGTTCGGTTTCTCTGTCTCCTCAAGCGAGGCCTGGTGGATCGTCACACCCGCCGCCTCGAGGATCGTTCGGTATTCGTCGGGGAGACCGGGATCGGTCACCAGGTGGTGCACCTCGGAGAGCCCGCAGAGACGGGCCAGGGCCAGGCGCCCGAACTTGGTGTGGTCGGCCACGATCACCACTTCCTGCCCGCAGGCCATCATCTGGTGCTCGGTCTCCACCAGTAGCAGGTTGGAGTTGTAAACCCCGTCGGCCACGATCCCCCCGGCTCCCAGGATCGCCTTGCGAACGCGGATGCCCTGCATCGTGGCAACCGCCAGCGGCCCCATCGCCACCCCGGTGCGGGGATAGACGTAGCCGCCGATCAGGATCAGGTCGGTCTGCTGGCTGGAAGCCAGAAGCTGGGCGATCGGCAAGCTGTTGGTCACCACCTGAACGCGCCGTCCCAGCAGGGCCCGGGCGACCTCCAGGGTCGTCGTCCCCCCATCCAGCAATACCGTGTCTTCATCCTCGAGCATCGCCGCCGCGGCCCGGCCGATCGCCCGCTTCTCGGCGATCGCCGTCTGGGTGCGATCCTCGAACGCCGGCATCGCGCGGACCTCGCCCGAGTAAACCACGCCGCCGTGCGTCCGCTTGACCGTGCCCGCCAGATCCAGTGCCTCGAGGTCGCGCCGGACCGTGCTCTCCGAGACCCGCAGGGTCCTCACCAGCTCGTCCAGGGTGGCAAAACCCTGCCGGCTGACCAGGTCCAGAAGGCGGCGACGACGCGTCTCAACCAGCATGGAGACCCCGCGAGTGGAAGAAATCCTTCCCTATCTCTTTCATTAATTTCCAGTATACGCCACTAGACTGTCAAGAACCTTCAGTTTTTTGATGGAAATTGAATGAAGATGGCGGGTTTCCTGCCGGTTGTTCCGGGCTCGCGGGGCCGGATAGAATTTTCTCAGGTCCTTTTCCGAGGAGGCGCTGATGCCCGAGCTTCCGGAAGTGGAGACGATGGTGCGGGGCCTGCGGCCGGCCCTCCTGGGCCGGACGATCGAGCAGACCCTGGTCCACGATCCGTTCCTGCTCCAGGGCTGCGATGCCCGGGAGTTCACGCGGCGCGGGCGAAGGGTGGAGGTCGCGGAGGTGGGGCGCCGGGGAAAGTGGGTCGCGATCACGCTCGCCGATCACCGGGGAATGATCGTCATCCAGCCGCGGATGACTGGAGGCTTTTGGCTCGTCGACCCGCCTCGTCCCGAGCATGTTCGCCTGTCGTTTCGATTGGCGAAACCCGAGGCGATGATCTGGTATTGCGATGCGCGGCGACTGGGCAAGATTCACTGGTTCGATAGCCCCGAGGCCGCGGCCGAGGCTTTCGCTCGATCCCACGGCCCCGATGCGCTCGAGATCGCGCTGGACGACCTGGCGGCGAGGCTTCGCCGAACGAACCGCGGCATCAAGCCCGCGCTCATGGATCAGAAGATTCTCGCGGGCATCGGCAACATCTACGCCGACGAGGTGCTCTTCGCGGCCCGGATTCATCCCGAGCGCACGGCCTCGCGCCTCGTGCGCGACGAGCTCGCACGGCTGCATCGAGCCATCGGCGAGGTCTTGAACCTGGCCATCGCGGCGGAGGGCTCGAGCTTCGACGCCGGCTATCGAACGGTCCTGGGGCTGGAAGGGGGCTTCCTGGCCATTAACGCGATGTACGGCCGCGCGGGTGAGCCCTGCCGGGGCTGTGCGCAGCCGATTCAGAAAACCAGGATCGTGGGCTTGATCGGCCGCCCCACTTACTTCTGCCCGGTCTGTCAGCCCAGAAAGCCAAGCAGGCGCGGCCGCTAGAGCGGCTTACATTCAGGTGGCAAGCGCCCTGACGTCGAGTCTCGTAGGGCAGGATTCATCCTGCCGGCAATGGCTCACTCGGCAGGACATGTCCTGCCCTACCGTTGTGAGCCAGGCCCGACGTCTTGATCACCACGCCTGCTCGCGGATCCTACCGGCATCCACGAGCCGGCGCACATCCGTCTCGGCGCGGAGCCAGTGGTCGAGGTCATGGCCGTGGACGTGGCCCTCCTTCTCCCAGATGTAGTAGGCGGCCTCCTTGACCCACCGCTCGGCGACCTTCCCCCTGACGGGTTGGGCAACGTGGTTCTCGTGGTTCTTCGAGGAGGACCCGTTGGTTTGCAGACTCATTAGGAAGCTCCTGGTATCGATTAAGGAATCGAGTTCGAGGGTATGGCCCAGCCTGGCGGCCGCACGCCGGTCGGCATGATCCCACACAATTCCAGTCGGGGCGTCGATTTCGCGACGCGAGAGACTCGGGTGCGGTGAATCTTCGATGATTCTAGGAGCGTCGCTCCCTGGGCACACCGTCATTGCCGGGGCACAAACCCCACAGCCAGCGGACCGTGCCGGGCGGCCCGATCCGGTTCGGGAGAGGATTACCTGAATTGTCGGTCGCTCGTTCCGAGAGCGATCCGATCCTGAAACACCAACCTTGAAGCTCAACAGGCCACCCCTCTGCTCCAGGGGCAAGAGAGTGGCCGCCACAGTCTTCGGAGAAACTTGCCCGTCACGAGCAAATTCAACCCTGATTTTAGAACAGGCGCTCTCATTCAGTCAATCGCAAATGGCGATGCGAACGGATCGAGTCTTCGCGTGAAGGAGACTGCACCGAGTCGCATTGCCGGAAGACCCGGAGGAGTCTTTCCCAGTTGTCGACATCACGTGGGCGTTTTCAGAGGCATCGCCGCACACATCTCATTCCCAAGGAGTTCACATCATAGCGAGCAAGAAAGACCCGGAAAAGAAAGTCGATGTTCCACCCAATGGCAGTCGCACGATGAGCTGGAGACTGACCTGGCGCGCGACTGGGATACCCGGGGCGATCGGGCCGGCATGAGCTGGAAAGACGCCCGCGAGGCGGTGCGCGACGCCTATTTCCGAAGCGGCCAGATTCGCCAGCAGCGGCGTAAGGTGGAGACTCACTGACCGGGCGATCCGGCCAGCGAAGAGGAGGGCTGCCCGGGCCGGACACCGGGCAGCCGTCCTTCCTGGCTCATTTTCGGGGGGAGGCGTTTCTCCTTCTCGTGCAAGGTGGTCTCATGGGTCGTGGGGCTCGCGTGGTGTCCTTCAAGGGGCGGGGCTCCGGCCACGGGTGAGCTTTCCGGGGGCCGTTTGTGATCGGGACAGGGGGGATGCATCTCGATGAGCAGGTGATTCGAGACCCCGTTGGGGGTGGCGACGCTGAGATCGAGCAGCGGCCTGCCATCAAGGCTCGGGCTCGCACAGGCGTCCTTCGCGATCGTCACCTCCATGACGTTGCGGCTGACCAGCACCGCCCTGGCCGGCTTCCCTCCGGCAATCACGTGGGTGTCGTGGACACTGAAGTTCTTGCCCTCGATGAGGATCGTCGATTCGTCGCCCTCCTGGGGCGGCCGGCCGTGCCAGGCGAGCAGCGAGGGCCGGAGCTGCCCGCCCTGGGAACAGAAGATCCGTGAGTCGTTGTTGTCATCGGTGTACGGAACGCTGACCTGGAGCCGCTGGGTGGGCATCAGGCTCTTGAGCTGGCTGAGCCGCTCGAGCGCGATCTGATATTCCTCGGGGCGGTACTGGCCCTCGATCCTGGCCCGGTTGAGCGCGTTCTCGGCGGACACCAGCCTGCGAGCCAGGGTCGACGATTTCTCCAGGTCTGACTTCTGACCGTCGCCGACCTCGCTGGTGCGGAACCAGTTGGCCACGGTGGTGAACTCGATCTTGGGCACGAAATTGGGCATCACAATGAGCGCCGTGCATTCGCGCTGGCCGGGCTCGACGCTCTGATCCTTGCCGGTCGGGTCCGGGAACCGGCCGTTCAAGAGGAGTGCGACATCGGTGAGCAGCCGTCCGTCCCGCGCCCGGGTCTGGATCCTGGGGTAGAAGACCCAGCCGAAGGTGCTCTCGCCGGCCCCGAACCCGACCATCGTGGGATTGAGCCGGATGGCCGTCTCGTCCTCCGCCGCCTTGCGCTCGGCGGCCAGGCCGGCCGAGGCGAGACCGCCGAGCACCTTCAGCGGCCCGGCAGGAGCGGCGGCCGCAACCTCGAGCGCCGACTGGGTCCGCCGGCCGAAGGCGTCGGCCACGTTCTGCTGCGCGATCACCGGCTCGATGGCGTACACCCGCAAGGGCCACTTGGCATTGACGTACTTCTCGAAGAGGCGGATCACCTCGGCGGGCGCCTCGGGATCGAAGAAGCTGGTGTGCTTCAGGTCCTGCTGCTTGAGGTTGGCGTCCCGATCGGCCATGTCCTGCTTGAGCCGGCGGTTGACCGCCGCGGCCTGGATCCGGAGGGCGAAACCCAGCACGTCGGCCACTCGCCTACGCTGGGCGGCGGGATCGTCGTCGGCCGCATGCCGGGCGGTTCCCGCTGCGCGGAGCACCTGGGTGTCCTTGACGCCGGTGGGCTGAAGCATGGCGAGTCGAGTGTAGTCCCGGTGCACCACCAGGTCGCCGATCTCCTCGAGCGGATCAAACGCGGCGAGGCGCTGGCCGGAACGCACCGGCGCGGCGGCTTCCTCGAGCAGGTGATACGACGCCTCGAGCTCGCCGCGCAGCCACTCCGCAACCCGGGCGCTGCGGTGGTGCGGCTCGTCGGCAAGATCCCGCGCGAGCTGGTGCTCGACCTCGCCCCGCAGCAGGGCGATGTTCGTCGGCCCGTAGAAGACCTCCGTGTCGCCATAAGCGACCAGCGAGAACGACCCTGCGCCCGGCCCCGAGGCCGGCTCGCCGTCCTGCCCGGGCTGATTGCAGATCGCCTGGGTCAGGTTGTTTACCGTCTCGTTGATCACCGCGTTGCGCAGGGTGTTCCGCAGGGTGTCCCTGGTCATCAGCGACTTCGCCGACACCGTGATGATCGCCCCCTTTCCCCGCCGGCTCCTGGGCCCGGGAGACAGGGTAACCGGGATCCGGACCAGGTAGAGCCCGTAGCCGGGCCGATCGGTGAGGTCGTCGCCCGCGTTGATCCGCCGCAACTGGTTAAGGTGGTTCAAGTAGTTCGAATGCTCGTCGAGAACGACGGTCGGCTCGAGCAAGACGGACGTCTTCTCCGGTAAGCTCCCGGCCGCCAGGGCGCTGGCGTCGGCGTTTGCCAGCGATCGCGCCAGCGAATCCGCCGATCCCGTCCCTGTCCCCGTCTCGCCGCTCTTGCCCGGCTCCGTGCGAGCGGGCTCGGCGAGCGTCGTCCCCACGTGAAGCCGGCGCACCTCGGTCTCACCCCGGCGCACCGCCGCGTTGACCTCGCCCTTGAACGCCGTCTTGAGCCACTCGGACATCTGGGTCTCATACTCAGACCGGAACTTCGCCAGCCGGTCCTGCCCCCAGACATCGGGCGACTTGACGCCGATCGTGCCGTTGGCCGTCATGATCCGGTCGAGGTCATCGATCATCTGCTCCGCATCGGGCAGCCGCACGTTCTCCTCACCACCTCGCCCCCCGCGAACATGGAGGCTGCCATCACCCACGCCGACGCAGGCCATGCCACTCGGCATGAGTGCAGCCAGAAGCAGGATGCGGAGAGCCAGGGAACGCCGATCCACTCCTTGAGCGACCATGGAGAGCCTCA
The DNA here is from genome assembly GCA_963816015.1 of uncultured Planctomycetaceae bacterium. Lineage (GTDB taxonomy): Bacteria > Planctomycetota > Planctomycetia > Isosphaerales > Isosphaeraceae > Aquisphaera. The sequence continues at coordinate 28,492 of CAWFJM010000030.1, forward strand.
TGCCCGTGCCATCGAACAAAAACGCTCGTCTCCCTGTTAATTCGGATCGACTTTGCGGGTTGCTCCAAGAAATCCTCCGGCATCGGCGCGGATTGTAAATTTTTCCTGATGAGCGGGAAGCTGTGGTGTTCGGGATACCTGCGGAAGCCTCGAGGGAGTCAAACGACGAAATGGCACCCGATGAAGGTCGCCCAGGACCCCGGGTGGCTGTCGTGGGACGCATCGACACCACCGGAGGGCCAGCGCGACGTCCAGGATGGGATAAAGGGGGACATTCATTATTTCAGATCCTAAGGGGATAAAGGGGACATTCATTATTTCAAGGGGATAAAGGGGACATTCATTATTTCAGATAGGGGATAAAGGGACATTCATTATTTCAGATCCTAGCACATCGAAAAGCGCTATGTCCCCCTATGCCCTAGCCATTGGTCGTTTCGAGGCTGCAGAGTTCACTCCGAGTTTACTTCGCACTCATGTTACGGCCCGCGAGCTGGCTAGCCCTCCTTTCGAGGACGTTTCCATTCGAGCTTGCGCCAACCCAGGTCACCCTAGATCAGCGTCGAATATGACTACGTGGGTAAACAGTCAATTCCCACGACCGGACTTTCACCGGCAAGTCCAACGGCATTATGGGCTGCAGAACCGGACCCAACCCCGCGAAGCCCCCCCGGACCTGATCCTCCCGAATGGACGGTCGAGGGGTAATTGGTCACCTTAGCGGCGTTCGGAGGACCGGGGCACGCAGACTTTGCCCAGGCCACCCGTCCGACAAAAATGGTGAAAATTGCGAATAGATTAAAATACTTGACAGCAAAAATTACGCTTGACGGCCGGACCCGCGCCACCCACGCTTGTGGGTGGGTCCCTGTGCTCGGTCGGGCATGCGTGCTCGGTTATGGTGGCCTGCGCTGTGCGGTCCCCGAGCAGGCAGTGCTGTTTCATGTACCGATCACCCTCGATAGGCGAGCCTCGATGTCGCAATTTCGTGGGATTCCGTTCCTGATCGCGAGGTGGCCATAAGCTTCGATGTTCGGCCGAGGGGAACCCCATCGCGAGGAGGTGAACGATGCCCGCTCTACTGAGCTGGAAGACGGCCCGAAACAGGGTCAAGGGTCCGAGGCGGACCCACCAACAGCCTTGCCTGGAGGTGCTGGAGGGCCGACGCTGCTCTCTGGTACCCTCACCGGCAACCTCGCCGCAGTCGGCGGCGGCCACGGAACGTCCCCGCCGCAATCGTCTGCGTTCGGCAAGACACTGTCTGGGTGGATGCAGACGTGGATACAGGCTGGCCCGGGCCAGCAGGTCGGTAACGTCCTGCTCCTCCCTCTGCCCGTCGGAACCCCTTCTGGTGGAACAGGGACTTTCGGCGACCCGCAAATCCTGCAAGGGCACACCGACGTGACTCTGAAGCCCGGAACAGCCATCGTGCTGCCAGTCGTCGCCTGGGTTGGCGAACGCTACGACTTTGCAGCAGGTGGGAGTGGGCACCCCGCTGATCCAAAGCTTCCGCAGGAGTACCTGACCGCGAACCCAATCTCGGTTACCCTCGACGGTCGGACCTTGATCGGTAGCAATCAGCGAAACGTGAGCCAGTACTATTTCGACGTGCCTCTTGACATCAACTATGCGAGTCCTAGTTCCTACGGCTCAACCGGGGCCATCTTCGCTCAGGGTGTCGGCTTGGTCCTCCCACCGCTCGCCGTGGGCGAGCACACCCTGACAGTCGATTCGTTTCTCAAGATTCCCAAAAACGATCCTAACGGACCCGCATACCTGAACCCGGATGAATACACGACTGCTACAACACCTACGTCGTCCGCCTATGGTATAGGATTTCACTACGAGAATTCATGGACGATCAACGTCGCCCCTGGAGGCTGAGCCTACACGGGCGGGTGGCACTCTACCGCCGTTAACCATTTTCCGGGGGGAAAACCAAAAGTCTTGATGCGACAAGACCTGGCAGCCACCGTTTCTGTTGCACGGCAGAAACCGGACGGCTCAACCACCCGACGGAGTCGAGCATGTCGCATCAAGACAGTCACGGTCATACCGCGTCCCCGCCCTCGACTGGCTCCTGGAACCGGCGCCGCTCGCGGACGTGGTGTTTCGTCAGGACTGCACGTGGACTCGCAAGGGCCTGATCGGCGCGGCGATCCTCTGGGCGTGGTCCGACGAGAAGACGCTCACCGAACGCTTCGCCGTCGCCCGCAAGGTCGTCGCGGCCATGGCGATCCCCCCCGGGCAGCATAGGGGGACATAGCGCTTTTTGATGCCCTAGCAATTGAATCAAGAGAGGACATGCAATGCACGAACGCCGCCTGCTCGGGGCGTCGCGCACGGTTGGGATCTGCTGGTCCCTCCGTCGCGAGGTTTCGGACCGATTGTAGTGGTGGCGAGCCCGAGAAAGTCGCAGGGAAAGTCCGAGGAAACCGGCAAAACGAGCGCAATAATAAGAGAGGGAGCGTTGCGCGCTCCCGGCGATCCTTGACAATCCGGCAGTCGGAATACACGCGACGGGTGGCTGGGTCGGAGACCAGCGGGCGAAGACCCAGGGTGTAGGCCTCGGCCCGCACACCTGGTTCTCGCAGGCCTTTATCCCGCTCGTCCCCAGCCACCCGGGCCGCTCGATCTCCCCGGCGGATCTGCCGGGAAGCGGCGGCAGGGCTCAGCCCGGCGGCCTCGGTCCTGGAGTGGGCGTCGCCCACCCAATCAGCCTGGAAGCCGGCAGCGGAAGAGTATCATGCCGAACGAAGCCAAATCTCCGTGACGCAAGTTGTTGATGGAACAGAGCTTAGAGTCAATTACAGCGTGACGCAGCGCGACGATCGAACCCGATTTTCAGACGATCCTCGCCTAAATCCACCATACTGCTGCGGACTCCATCGCAGGTTCTATGCTCAAGAGGTTTGGGTGCCAAGCTCACGTTTTGGTGAGCATGTCCCAGACAGCCAGGAAAGCCAGGGCACTCCATGCTCACGAAGATGTGAGCATGGCACCCGGCGCAGCCAGGCTTCCTCTGCAGGGGGTGGGCGTCGCCCAACCAATCCGCTTGGAAGCCAGCAGGGGGAGAGAATCACGCCGAACGAAGCCAAATCACCGTGGCCTAAGTCGATGATTCACCAAATGTTAGAGTAAAATACAGCGCGAAACGGCGCAACGATCGAACCCGATTTTCATGGTCTTTTCACGGGCGGAAAGCCGGATCGGTTGGAGGATCGTCAATCCCGATCAGCCTGAGGCTGGCTTGCGGCCGAACGCTCGGTCTGGCCGTCCGCGAGGTTTTCGAGTAGGGTGAAGAGTCTTCTCAGGACAGTCAGGGATGGCAGGGGCTTATCTTGGCAAGGAATGCCGGTCCGCGCTGGCGTGCCGACAGAGCAGGCGCCGGCGGATCATGAGGCCGGAGTGAGGGGTGAGATCCGTGTCCTACCGCAGCTTCAAGCACCTGCTCGGTGAGACCAGCCTGGAGCGGAAGTGCCGCTTCATCTTCGGCCTGGGGATCTTCCTCCTGGTGACCGTCAGCTTCCTGCTCTACGGCCTGAAGACCGAAAGCCTGGTCAAGAAGCAGACCACCCAGACGGCGCGGATGCTGATCAACACCACGCTGATGAACATCCACTACAAGAAGCTGGGAAACGAGAACTTCGAGTCGATCATCGACGTCCTCTGGGGCGGCCTGAGGCCGCTGGACGACCTGCCCAACTACGAGGCGTGGGTCCTGAACCCCTACGGCACGAAGGACCCCAAGAAGCAGCCAGACGACGAATTCGAGCGGGGGACGCTCGCCAGGTTCGTTCAGGCCGCAACCAGCGAGGAAGCGCTTCAGAAGACCGGCAAGCCGCGGGAGAAGCCCTACTACTTCGGCGACGGAACGCCGATGTGGGCCGACCGGATCAACAAGGCCAAGAAGGAATACCAGTACGTCCAGGCGGTGACGTTCAAGTCGAGCTGCCTGATGGACTGCCACAGCAAGGACAGCGGCGGACTGGGCGGCCAGGACGAGAACTCCGACCACATCGACAACCACCTGATGCGGCCGGCCGCCGATGGCCAGCACTGGGTGGTTACCAAGGCCGGCGATCTGGCCGGGGCGGTCGTCGTTCACGTCCCCATGGAGCAGACCGACAAGGCGATCAACAGCAACCGCGCCATGCTGATCACCGCGGCCCTCGTGACGGCGATCCTGGCGATGGTCTCGTCGTACATGATCGTCCGGTACGTGATCGTCAAGCCGGTGAAGCACCTCCGCGACGTCTCCGACGCGATCGCCACGGGGCGTCTGAACATCCGCAGCCAGATCCAGACCGGCGACGAGTTCGAGGACCTGTCGCACGCGTTCAACCGGATGCTCCACAACCTGGTGGCCATGCAGCAAGAACTGCGGGACGTGAACAACGACCTGGACCGCAAGGTCGATGAGCTGGCCCAGGCGAACATGGCCCTCTACGAGATGAACCGGCTCAAGAGCGACTTCCTGGCCACCATGAGCCACGAGCTCCGCACGCCGCTGAACTCGATCATCGGCTTCTCGGAAGTCCTCTCCGGCAGCGATGCCCTGGGAGAGCGGCAGCGGCGCTATGCGAGCAACATCCAGACCTCCGGCAAGATGCTCCTGGGGATGATCAACGACATCCTCGACCTGGCCAAGATCGAGAGCGGCAAGATGGAGGTCCGGATCGAGGACTTCTCGATCCGCGACGTCTGCGAGGCGCTCACGAACCTGACGCGGCCGATGGCCGACCGCAAGAACATCACGCTCGAGTGCCGGCTCGAGGAAGCCATCCCGCTTGCTCCGTCAAGACCCGGGCAAGGTCCGCCAGATTCTCTACAACTTGCTCTCCAACGCCATCAAGTTCACTCCGGAGGGGGGCCGAGTGACCCTCCGGGCGAGGACCGACGGACGGTTCGTGGTGCTCGAGGTGGAAGACACCGGCATCGGCATCGCCGAGGAAGACCGGGAGACCGTGTTCGAGAAGTTCCGCCAGGCCAAGGTGCCGGGCCAGGAAGACAACGTGCTGACCCGCGAGCATCAGGGCACCGGGCTGGGGCTTTCCATCGTTCGCGAGCTCACGCGCTTGCTGGGCGGGGAGATCCAGCTCAAGAGCCAGCTCGGGCAAGGATGCACGTTCACCATTCGCTTGCCCCTTCAGTTGCCCGGCAACCGGAGGTTCGAGGTCACCCTCTCCGACGAGACGATCGACCTGTCCAAGGCCAGGCGGATCGAACCCCACGCGCCGCTTCCTCACGTTCCGCTCGGGCGTTCTCAGCAGGCCGGCAAAGGTGCCCCGGAGCCCGCCCGCAGCCGCGACCGAAACCCGTCGATCACCTGAAGCTGCCCCGACCTCACCGGCCCCGCCTGGCCGTGGTTCCTGCAATGAGCTCCTTGAAGATGCCCCACACCCGATCGCCTCGTGACCGTCGCCGACGGATCCTGGGCTCTCTGGCCGCCTGCGGGCTGGTGCTCGCCCTGGGTGTTCCGGCTGCCCTTTACCTGCAACCCTCGGTGCGAAGTCTTCCCTACGGACAGTTCCGCAAGCAGCTCGAGCGGGGGGAGATCGGATCGGCCCGGGTCGGCCCCACGGCCATCGAGGGCCGGCTCCTGGCGGCCGACTCGCAAGGCCAGCCGATCCGCTACCGTGTCTCCCGGGTCGGGATGGAGCACGACGAGGACTTGATCCGCCTGCTCGACGCCCATGTTCCGGGGGGCGAATACGAGGCGGAGACCGGGCCCTCGCCGTTTCAAACCGTGGTCTTGCCCGGTGGGCTCTTCGTGCTCATGCTCCTGGCGCTCTCGTGGGTCATTTCCCGCTCCGGCGGCATGGGCTCGGCCATGGCGTTCGTCAAGAGCCGGCCGCGGCTTTACGGGGACGGCGAGCACCGCGTCACCTTCGAGGACGTCGCGGGTCATGACGAGGTGGTCACCGAGCTGAAGGAGGTCGTGGAGTTCCTCCAGACGCCCGGAAAGTACAGCTCGCTGGGGGGGCGGATTCCCAAGGGCGTCTTGCTGATCGGCGCTCCCGGCACCGGCAAGACGCTGCTGGCCCGCGCGGTGGCCGGTGAGGCGGGCGTGCCGTTCTTCTCGCTTTCCGGCTCGGATTTCGTCGAGCTCTTCGTCGGCGTCGGGGCCTCGCGCGTCCGGAACCTCTTCGCCAAAGCTCAGGCCAAGGCGCCCTGCCTCATCTTCATCGACGAGCTGGACGCGATCGGCAAGGCGCGCGGCTCGGGCGGGCCAGGTGGACACGACGAGCGCGATCAGACCCTCAACCAGCTCCTGGTCGAGATGGACGGCTTCGACGCCGATCGCGGCATCATTCTCCTGGCCGCGACCAATCGCCCGGAGACGCTCGACCCCGCCCTGGTCCGGCCGGGCCGCTTCGACCGCCAGGTCGTCGTCGATCGTCCCGACCTGATCGGCCGCGAGCAGATTCTCAAGGTCCACGCCCGCTGCGTCCCGCTCGACGAGACGATCAACCTTCGCCAGGTCGCGGCGATGACGCCCGGGTTCGTGGGCGCCGACCTGGCGAACCTCGTCAACGAGGCCGCCCTGCTGGCGGCCCGGCGCGGCAAGACGGATGTCGGGCTGGACGAGTTCGAGGAGGGGATCGAGCGCCTGATCGCCGGCCCCGAGAAACGCCAGCGCCTGATCCGCCGCGAGGAGAAGCGCCGGATCGCCTATCACGAGGCCGGGCATGCGCTGGTGGCCCGTTGCCTTCCCGAGACCGATCCCGTGCACAAGGTCTCGATCATCGGACGGGGCAACGGAGCTCTCGGCTACACGCTCTACCGGCCCGAGGAGGACCGTCTCCTGCACACGCGGACCTCGCTGGAAAACGCGATCAGCAGCCTGCTGGGAGGGACGCTCGCCGAGGAGCTGGCCCTGGGCGAGGCCTCCGACGGCTGCTCGAGCGACCTCCAGCGTGCCACCCAGATCGCCCGCCGGATGGTCGTCGAGTTCGGCATGAGCCCGACCGTCGGCCGGCTCAACTACATGCGGGATTCCGGCCCGCCCGCCACCGGCGGCCCGGAGCCGAGATGGAGCGAGCAGACCGCCCGCGAGATCGACCTCGAGGTGCGCCGGATCGTCGAGGAAGCTCAGGCCCGCGCCGGGAGATCCTCGAGAGCCGCCGGCCAACCCTCGATCGCATCGCGGCCGAGCTGATCGAGCGAGAGACCATCGACGCCGAGGAGCTCCAGCGGATCCTCGCCGGTGCGGAATCCGCACGGGAGGCGAGTGGGGACCGCTGACCGCACCGTGACAGGGCATGGCTCCTCGAGCGGCACTGTGGATCGGCGCAGCCGGGCTGCGGTCACTCCTTTCGCAGATGGAGAACGGAATCTTCCCGGAACGGCGAAGTGAACCTTCTCCTGGCGCCTCCCATGGTTGGCTCGCCCAGGATGGTCCTGCCGTCGGAGGGGTCTGTCCACTCGACGCGAAACCTGCCCGGAGCGGTTCTCAGGTCGACTTCGGCCTGGCCACCTTCGGGAAGATAGACCAGGTACTCTGCTCCGGGATGGGCCAGGCACCACTTCGTGGAGGCCAGCTCACCGTGCGGAATCATCGCGGCCAGGTCCAGCCGGTCTGCCCAGCTTCGTGTCACTCCCATGGCCCGGCGAAGCGGCTCCCAGTAGGGATCCGGCCGGCTTCGATCGGGGAGGCTACCAGGTCTGGATGGGCCTGCACAGCTACCTCGAGCGAGGGAGCGGCGAGATCATCGTCGACGAGGCCGTGCGGCTGCTCGAGCAGCTTCACGACCAGGATTCCCGGCCGGTCTCGCGGTGATCAAGCCTGGCACGTTTCGGCGCCGGCCGCGGTCAGGTAGACTCAGAGAGGTCCGGTTGAGGCTCGGAGTTTCGACGAACGTGGTAGTCAACGGTTCGGAGCGCTCGTCATGACATGGCAGGGGAGTGGACCGCCCGTGGTCGGCGTCGACCTCGGCGGAACGAAGATACTGGCCGGAGTGGTCAGCGCCGATCATCAGATCCTGGGCCGCGGCAAGCGCAATACGCCCGCCAAGGAGGGAGGGCCGGCGATCCTCCAGGCGATGATCGAGTGCGTGGACGAGGCGATCCTCTCCGCCGGCGTCGTGCGCGAAGACGTGGTGGCCGGTGGAATCGGCTCTCCCGGGCCGCTCGACGTGAAGGCGGGCGTGATCCTCTTCAGCGCGAACCTCAACGTGAAGAACTACCCGATCGGCCCCGAGCTGTCGGCCTACCTCAACCGGCCCGTGCTCGTGCAGAACGACGTCCGCGTCGCCGGATACGCCGAGTTCCGGCTGGGTGCCGGGCGTGGCTACCGCGACATCATCGCAGCCTTCGTCGGAACCGGGATCGGCGGCTGCGTCATCCTGGGCGGGGAGATCGTGACCGGCTCGACCGGGAATGCCGGCGAGATCGGCCACACGGTCGTCAGGGCGGGTGGACCACGGTGCGGCTGCGGAGCCAAGGGCTGCATGGAGGCCCTGGCGAGCAAGACCGCCATTCAGCGGAGGATCAACAAGGCCGTCCGGAAAGGGATTCCCACGCCCCTCGGCGACAAGATGGTGCGCAAGGGAGGCCGGCTCAAGAGTGGAGACCTGGCCGAGGCGGTTGCCGCCAGAGACCCGGTCGCCGTCAAGGCCACCCAGCGCGCCGCCCATTTCCTGGGCCTGGGCCTGGGCGGACTGGTGAATGTCCTCGGCCCGGAGATCGTGATCATCGGCGGTGGCGTGGTCAATGCCCTGGGCGATCCCTGGGTCGACCTCGCCCGCACGGCCGCCCGGGCGCAGATCCTCACCGACCCCGGCGGGCAGATCAAGATCGAGCGCGCCGCTCTCGGCGACGATGCCGGAATCCTGGGCGCGGCCTTGCTGGCACGAGAACGATTCCTGCACGCGTGAGTCAACAGGCTCTTCCCCTCCGTGCCCCTCCCGGCTGAGGCCGGCCGCGCTGCCCCGGTTCCGTCGAACCCGCTGCCCCGCCGCGGTGTCTGAGCACGACGGCCAGGCGGATACCGGCCATGAACGATGTTCGTCGGCGCATGCCGGTTCACATCGACATTGCTTTTCCGGTATCAATTTTGCTACCTTTCCGCCATCGGTTCGTGCTGGGCGTGCTGTGACTCGCCTTGGAGGACTACCGAAAGGCGAGGGCAGCCGCTTCGTCTCGTCGGATCTGTCAACGCTCCTAGGCTCACAACATGGATGCGAACCATGAAGAAGCGAAAGCGGAACCGCCATCGCGCCTTGCTTGCCCGTCTGAGCCGGCACCTGGAGATCAGTATCGACGCATTGCGGCCCCGCCGCATCCGGACCAGGTCTGCGCGGTACGCCGCGGCCCTGGGCGAGACGCTGGGCTTGATCACACGACCCCGATGCTGTGTCTGGTGCCGCCGTCGCGGCCGGCTCCAGCGACATCACTGGGATTACGCGGAACCGCTGAACGTGACCTTCCTGTGCGCCGACTGTCATGCCGTGGCCGACGTGATGGTAATGCGGGCACAAAGTGCCTAGGTTATTGGCGGCCCGTTCGCGGCCGGCTGGGGTGATCGCTCTGAAGGAAGCCCCGGGGCCACGTGCTCGGGCGGATTCGTCAGCGGCAAGTGGACCTGAAAAACACTTCCCTGGCCCTGCGACGTCGACCAGTTCAGTCTCCCTCCCGCCAGGGCTACGGTCCTCGCAGCGCGAGGCAGCCCCAGGCCAAGGCCCCGCCCTGCCTGACGTCCGCAGAAGAACGGATCGAAGAGGTGATCCCCTTCCGCCGGCCCGATGCCGGTCCCGCTGTCGCAGAACCACCAGCGCAGCTCATTGCCCTGCCGTCCCGACCCGACCTGGATTCGTCCTCCGGGCGGAGTGGCCTGGATGGCGTTGCGGATCAAGGTCTCGGCCAGGTGAGTCAATGCGTCCGGGTCGGCCCAGGTCTGCGCCTCGGCCGGCTCCAGCTCGGAGGTCAGGCGAATTCCCCGCGACTCACATTCCGCCTGAAAGCCCGCGAGGGCGGCGCGAAGGATCTCCGAGGGGCGGCAGGCCCGCGGCCTCAGCGCAGGGGGCCTGGCCACGAACATCAGGTCCCGGAGAATCCTGTGCGTGCGCTGGGCCTGGCTGAGGATGATGCGCAGCGATCGGCTGGTCTCGGGGTCGGTGGTTCGCCCGAGCAGCAACTGGGCACGACCGACGATCACGGCGAGGGGATTGTTCAGCTCATGCCCTGCTCCCGCCGCGAACTCGGCGAGGGCATTCAGCTTGCCGTCTCGTACGCGAACTTGCTCCTCGTCCGAGTATTGCCGCACCGCCGACACGAGGCCTTGCAGCCTCCGCTCCAGGAGGGTGCGATCGGCAACGATGGACGCCCACGCCGACCAGGCGGAGAGAACCGGTGTGCCTTCAAGCCGCCGCTGAAGACTGCCCTGGATCCCGTCGCACCAGAGGTGGATCTCGGCCAGCGTCCGGCCCCGCGAGCTGAGCGGGACGATGATGGGGGGTCGCCTCCCGCCCCGGTCCTCGCCACTTCCCGGGCTCGTGGACTCGCCGGGCATTCCGGTCGCATCGTCGCGGTGATCCTCGCTGGCATCCTCCTTCCAGAGCACGCGCGCGGCCGTGACCTCGGGCTCGGCGCACCAGAGAAGCCCAGTGCGGGCGGCCCAGTTCTCCGGCGACTCCGCGGCACCGGCGTCCGCGAGCGACCGCAGCAAGCGGTCCCTGCTGGCAGCTGGCTCGCAAGTTCTCGGCCAGACGGAGCATGAGCCGGGCGCTCTGCCTCGTCATGGCCTCTTCATGAGGGGTGGCATCCCCTGCCACGAACATCGAGCCGCAGCGAGACTGGACCTCCGCAACCAGGATCCGCAGGCGAGGCTCGGTCGGCATCGAGTCCTGCTCGGCCGCGGGTGCCAGTGCCCAGGGAGTTTTTTCGGCCCAGCGGCAGGCTTCCTGGATCAGCGCCAGGCGGCGAGGCTCGGTCGCCACCTGGTTCAGTGCCGTACTCCGCTGGCCGTGAAGCCACGCGGCTTCGACGATCAGTGGCTCACAACCCCAACGCTCGGCCAGACGCCGGCCGAGGTCGCACAGGTCGGTGCCGAGGTCCGTCAGCTCCATCCGCTGCCGGGTGCGAGGCTCGGTCTCCTCGAGCCAACGCGCGATCCACCCAGGATCAACGGCCGCGACGGCCCACCGCCCCAGCCCGTGAAGCAGCCCAGCTCGGGCCACCCTCCCCGGGTCGGGATCTCCGGCGTCCGCGTGCCAGCGTGCGCGCCGCCATGCTGACGGCCACCGAATGCCTCCAGAGGCGCTGCATCGTCTCACCGACGACGCTGGACAGACCTCCAAAGGACCACCATGGACGGTCCGCCACAAGCCCGATCGGGTCGAACGGAAGAGCCGCCGTCGCTTCACCCAGAATCCAGCCGGGGTCGAGCTCGCACGCGGGACGCGTGCGGGACCAGTCGATGGGCAGAGAGTCATTCTCGGCCGAGACCTCGGGCGCAGCACTCATCACCAGCCGCGATGTCGACAGGACGGAGGGGCAGGTGGTCCAACCCCTCCACGCGGGTGCGCAGTCCACCGGCTGCTGATTTCCGGCTTGAATGGCCCCGCACGGCAATCGGGCTCCTTCCCGATTCGTGGTCCCCAAGCGTCGAGATCCGGGTCCAATCCCCCGGCACGAGGGGCGACCGGCCCGCTTCCGACACGCCTCGAGACCGTGAAGCCCGCGGCTTCCGGCCTTTCCTCAGCGCTCATCTGCCGGCGCTGGTTTCCATATCCAACAGTCGGCAGATCCGGCGGATCAGTTCATCGATATCGAGCGGCTTGTGCAAGAAATCGTCGGCCCCCGACTTGCGGAGGTCGTCGATCTTGTCTTCCTCGACCATGCCCGAGATGCAGATGATCTTGATGTCCGACATCGTCGGGTCGCGGCGAATCAGCTCGCAAACCGCCTGGCCGTTGATGTCGGGGAGCATCACGTCGAGGATGATGAGGTCGGGGTGGTACTCCTTGGCAAGCATCCCCGCCCCGAACCCATTGTTGACAACCTTGTACTCGAATCGAGCGTCGGCTGCCAGCACCTCGGAGATCAGGTCAACGACAGCCTGGTCATCGTCAACGATCAGGATCCGCCGCCGGCCGCTCTCCAGGGCGTCGGTGGGAATCCCATTCTCCTTCATGAAGCGGTAGAGCGCTTCGCGAGGGATTCGCCGGAACCTCGAGCCGGGAACCCGGAAACCCTTGAGCTGTCCCGAGTCGAAGCAGCGTATGATCGTTTGCTGACTGACCTTACAGATCTTCGCCGCTTCGCCGGTCGTGTAAACGGTCTTCATGGTCGTGTGAGTCCCGATTTGCAGGATCAGGGTGAGCCAAGCACTTCCGATCGGCCTCTCTGGCCGGGTCGTGATACAACGGCATCGCCCGATCTGCCTCCATGCAACAATCCGTTGCTAAAAGGCCTGGCAATCTCACCGTTGAGAGTGGGTGATGAACCACCTCAACCCCTGGGCATCGCACAAGCGGTAAATCTTGCGAAGCCTATAGATATTGCCAAGCTTGCCAATCTCACCAATTGTAAAATAGTACGGGTAATTGTCAATCCAGATGGGACGGAGGCCCGGCATCGTCCCATCTTCCTCACTTTGGCCAGCTAATCCTCAGTTCTCAACACCGTCCTTTTACAGACCGTCCGGGGGAAAGATTAGGAAAAAAGAGAGACCTCTCGGCCTTGTCTGGGTGACGACTAGTGAGAATTGGCCTTTTTGACAAGAAAGGGGCATGGCAGGCGGAGTGTCAAGAGCGGCGGGGCACCCCCGCTCCAGAATCAGCAGAGTCTCAGGAGACTGAGCAATCCACGTGCTTTCGGGCGGCTCGTTCAAGCCAGGTGGAGGAGCGACATGGGCGAGGCTCAACGCACTCCTGATGAACGATTCGTGTCGCCTTGCTCCTGGTCGGGATTGCGCTCGACTGACGTGGTGTCATTACCTTTCGAGGTGCCTGAGATTGACACCGGCACGTTGCTTGAGGTGGACCAGAAGCGTGGCGATGTCGGAGGGACTGATGCCGCTGATCCGTCCCGCCTGGCCCAGCGAGCGGGGGCGCACCCGCTGGAACTTCTCGCGTGCCTCGGCTCGAAGCTGGGCGATCGCGTGATAGTCCAGATCCTGGGGAATCGGCTTGTCCTCGAGCCGGCGAAACCGCTCGATCTGCTCGATCTGCCGACCGATGTAGCCGTTGTACTTGGCCTCGATGATCACCTGGGCCACGACGTCCTGATCAAATCCGCTCGGTCCGAGCGAGGGCTCGAGGCCACAGAGATCGTCCCAGCTCGTCTCGGGCCGGCGCAGGACCTGGAGCAGGGAATCTCCGTTCACGCGGGTCGTCGCCAGCCGCTCGCGAAGCCGCGAGATCGAATCGCGCCGGGACTCGAAGCGCGCCCACCGGGCGTCATCCACCAGCCCAACTTGCCGGCCCAGCCCGGTCAGTCGCAGGTCCGCGTTATCATGCCGCAGCAGGAGGCGATACTCGGCCCGGCTTGTGAACATCCGATACGGTTCATCGACCCCCCGAGTCACCAGGTCGTCGATCAGCACCCCGATGTAGGCCTGCGATCGGTCGATGATCAGGGGCGGCTCGTTCCGGACAGCCAGCGCGGCGTTGATCCCGGCGATCAGCCCCTGGGCCGCGGCCTCCTCGTATCCCGTCGTGCCGTTGATTTGACCGGCGAAGAACAGGCCTGAAAGCATGCTTGGTCTCGAGGGTCGGCCGGAGCTGCTCCGGCGGAGCGTAGTCATATTCGACGGCATAGCCATACCGCATGATCTCGGCATGCTCGAGCCCGGAGATCAGCGGGATGATCGCTTCTTGAACGTCGCGGGGAAGACTGGTGGAGATGCCGTTGCAGTAGTATTCCAGGGTGTTGCGGCCTTCGGGTTCGAGGAAGATCTGGTGGGCCTCGCGATCGGCGAACCGGACCACCTTGTCCTCGATGGACGGACAGTACCTGGGCCCGGTGGACTGGATCTGTCCGCTGTACATCGGAGCCCGGTGCAGGTTTGCCCGGATGATGTCATGAACGGCCGGATTGGTCGTGGTGATGTGGCAATCGAGCTGGTCCTGAACGATCCGGTCGGTCAGGAACGAGAACGGGACCGGTTCGGCGTCTCCCGGCTGAGGTTCCAGGCGGGCGAAATCGATGGTCCTGCCGTTGAGCCGGGGCGGCGTTCCGGTCTTGAACCTGCGGAGCTCGAAACCGAGGCCGAGCAAGCTGCCGGAAAGTCCGGTGGCCGCCGCGTCGCCTCCCCGCCCGCCGGGCGTCTTGACCTCGCCGGTGTGCATCAAGGCCTGGAGGAACGTCCCGGTGGTCAGCACGACCGAACGGGCCTCGTAACGGACGCCCCCCCGGCAGGTCACGCCGGCGACACGGCTCGAGTCCACGTCGATCGATTCCACCATCTCCTGGCGCAGCGTGAGGTTGGCTTGCCGCTCGACGGTGAGCTTCGCCAGGAACTGATAGGCCTTCTTGTCGCACTGGGCCCGCGGGCTGTGCATCGCCGGGCCCTTGCCCCGGTTGAGCAGGCGGAACTGGATCGCGGTGGCATCGGTGAGGATCGCCCATCGCCCCGCCCAGCGCATCGATCTCGCGGACGATCTGCCCCTTGGCCACTCCGCCGATCGCCGGATTGCAGCTCATCTGGCCCACGGTGTCGCAGTTCATGGTCAGCAGCGCGGTACGCAGCCCCATCCGGGCCGCCGCAAGGGCCGCCTCGAGCCCGGCGTGCCCTGCGCCTACCACGACAACATCGAATCGATAGGGGTGGTGCTTCGGCGCCATGAGCCATTCGACCGCGGCCAGACCGCGGCGGTGAGGATGACGAGGGTCATCGGGTGGGTTGGAGCCAGGAATGCCCCATTCTATAGGGAAGGTCCCGCCAGCGAACAGAGGAACCGCCGAGACGGGCCCTGAGACCGAGGCGAACGGCTTGCACCTGCCCGGGATCTCACGCTAGGCTGGACGGCTCATGTTCCGGATCCAGATCAAAACCCCACTCGAATCACCAGCAGGAACGACAGCCATGGCAGAGACACGAAAGGGCGAAGTGACGTTCAAGGGCAACCCGATCGACCTGGTCGGCCCCAAGCTCAAGGCGGGCGATCCCGCCCCGGACTTCACCGCGGTCGGTGCGGGACTGGCCCTCGTCAAGCTGGCCGACACCGCCGGCAAGGCCCGCCTGTTCAACGTGGTCCCCTCCCTCGACACGCCCGTCTGCAACAAGCAGACCAAGCGGTTCGCCGAGGAGCTCACGGCCCTGGGTGACAAGGTGGCCGCCTACACCGTCAGCCTCGATCTTCCCTTCGCCCAGGCGCGGTTCTGCACCGAGGCCAACATCGAGAACCTGAAGAACCTCTCCGACGTGCACAACCACAGCTTCGGCCAGCATTACGGCGTCCTGATCCAGGGCTTGCCGATTCCCTTGCTGGCCCGAGCCGTGTTCGTGGTCGACCCCTCCAACAAGATCACCTACGCCGAGATCGTCCCCGAGATCGTCCAGGAACCCGACTACGAGCCGGCCCTCAAGGCACTCAAGTCGGCCGCCGGGGCGTGATCGAGGACAGGCCCGGCATTCAACGCGTCAACCCCAGCCGGTGGCGCGTGAGTGTCTCGTGGGATTCCGCCGTGATCAGGTAGTTGCGCTCGAACCGCATCCCTCCCACGCCCGGCACGTAGAGGCCCGGTTCGAGCGCAACCACGTCGTGCGGCTGGAGCGTGTCGGTACTGTCGGGAACCAGGTAAGGGGGCTCGGGATGCCCCAGCCCGAGCCCGTGACCGGAATGCGAGGGGAAATAGGCGTCCATTCCATGCGCGGCAAAATGACCGCGGATCGCGGCGTCGATCTGCCTGGCCGCCACTCCCGGGCGAAGCAGTGACTCTCCGGCTGCCAGGGCCCCCATGCAGATCTCGAACAGCTCGTTCTGCCGCGGCGTGGGCTCGTCTCCGATCACGAACGTGTTGGTGAAGTCGGCGCGGTAGCCGTGCACGATGACCGAGAAGTCGAGCAGGAACAGATCTCCCCGCTCGATCACGCGCTGGCCTGGCGGCCCGCCCCGTTCGGTCTCACAGCGTGGCCCCGATACGAAGTCGCCGTAGATCGGCACCTGCTCACCCAGCTCGCGCATGGCTGCTGCCTGAACCAGCAGGAAAGCGTCGAGCTCCGTCATCCCCGGCGCGAACTCCGCCAGGGCCGCTGCCTGGGCCATCGATGATATCTCCCCGGGGCCGCGACGAACGCACGGAAACTCGTCGTCGCGCGTGATCGATCTCACGACTTTCTCCAGCCTGCCAGTGTAACCTGGTGGAGAGCGAACTCAAGCATGCGCACGATGGGCGAGCCCGAAGCAGCCAGACAAGACCATCGCAGGCCGCTCCGCCCCGGCTTCCAGGCCGGCGACAAGATCATCAGGCCCGAGATCGTCTCGGTTCACACGCTCAAGAAATGACGCCGGCCCGGGCAGGATCCATCCTGTTGACAGCCAGTGGCGGAAAGTACTGGAATACAGCCATGGCAGCCAGGGGCAAGAAGAAACGACCGACAGCGGGAGCCGGCAGCGGAGCCGAACGGGAACTGCCGCCGGGCGTGAAGCTGCTCCGCACCCTCGAAGGGCACACGGGCGACGGTTTATGAGCGTGGCGTTTGACCCCACGGGCCAGACGCTGGCCAGCGGGAGCGATGACAACACGGTGAAGCTGTGGGACCCGGCCAGCGGCAAGCTGCTCCGCACCCTCGAAGGGCACACGGATGCGGTTTATGAGCGTGGCGTTTGACCCCACGGGCCAGACGCTGGCCAGCGGGAGCGATGACAACACGGTGAAGCTGTGGGAGCCGGCCAGCGGCAAGCTGCTCCGCACCCTCGAAGGGCACAAGGAGTGCGGTTTGTAGCGTGGCGTTTGACCCCACGGGCCAGACGCTGGCCAGCGGGAGCGATGACAACACGGTGAAGCTGTGGGAGCCGGCCAGCGGCAAGCTGCTCCGCACCCTCGAAGGGCACGAGGATGCGGTTTAGAGCGTGGCGTTTGACCCCACGGGCCAGACGCTGGCCAGCGGGAGCGGTGACAAGACGGTGAAGCTGTGGGAGCCGGCCAGCGGCAAGCTGCTCCGCACCCTCGAAGGGCACACGGAGACGGTTTGTAGCGTGGCGTTTGACCCCACGGGCCAGACGCTGGCCAGCGGGAGCGATGACAACACGGTGAAGCTGTGGGAGCCGGCCAGCGGCAAGCTGCTCCGCACGCTGGAAGGGCACACGGACGCCTGTCGATTGCGTCGCCTTTTCTCGCAGATGGCCAGTTGCTGGCGTCCAAGAGCAACGATCGACACGGTGCGCGCTGTGGCGTTGCGAACATGGGAAACCGTCGCGGTCATCCCGGAGCCAACGATCGTCAGCTAGTGGATTCCCGCCCTTGCCTTTCATCCCACATTGCCGTTGCTGGCCACGGCCGGCTCGGCGCCAGACACGCCGGAGGATGAGCGCTGCCGGCTGATTCATCTCTGGGAACTGGATTTGGCCGTGTTGCTGGGCACAGCACGGCGGCCGCAGGCCGTGCATCACACCACCGGCAAGATCGTGCTGGTGGGCGATCACAGCGTGGGCAAGTCGGCGCTGGGCTATCGCATGATTCATGGCCGTTCAAGAAGCAGGCGTCCACGCACGGCCAGCAGTTCTGGGTGTTCCCCGCCCTGGGCAAGCGCCGGGCCGACGGCACCGAGTGCGAAGCGATTCTCTGGGACTTCGCGGGCCAGCCCGATTACCGGCTCGTCCACGCGCTGTTTGTGGATGACGCCGACCTGGCGCTGGTGTTGTTCGATGCCTCCGACATCCACGACCCGCTGCACGGAGTGGGCTTCTGGCTCAAACAACTCCAGACCGGCCGGAGCCGCTGCCCCATCGTCCTCGTGGCCGCCCAGACGGATCGCGGGAGCTGCACGCTGACGCCGGACGAGTTGCAGGCGTTCTGCCGGAAGCACGGCATCGTGGGCCCGATCGAGACGAGCGCCTTGACCGGCGTGGGCGTCGCCGAACTGGTCGAGCGGATGAAGGCCATGATCCCGTGGGAGGACAAATCCGCCACGGTCACGACCACGACGTTCAAGCGGATCAAGGACTACGTGCTCGGCCTGAAAGGGGCGGAGACGGACGGCCCAGAGCATTGTCACGCCCGAAGAACTCCGCCGCCGCTTGGAGGCCACCGATGCCGGCTGGCGCTTCACCGACGCCGAGATGCTGACCGCCGTGGGCCACCTGGAGAACTACGGCTACGTGAAACGCCTGCGGACCTCGAACGGCGAACAGCGCGTCCTGCTCCAGCCGGAACGGCTCAACAATCTGGCGTCGTCGTTCGTGCTGGAGGCGCGGCGGAATCCGAAGGGGCTGGGTTCGCTGGAGGAGAAACGGCTGCTGGCCGGCGGCTATGCGTTTCCGGAGTTGAAGGACCTGAGCAAGGGCGAAGGCGACGTTCTCCTGGACTCGGCGGCCTTGCTGTTCCTGGAGCACAACGTCTGTTTTCGCGAGACCGACCCGCTGCGCATGGAGCCGTATCTGGTCTTCCCGGAGCTGATCAATCTGAAGAAGCCGCCGGAGGAGGAAAAGCCGACCGAGGAGGGCGTGGCCTACACGGTGACCGGCCCGACCGAGAACGTGTTTGCCTCGCTGGTGGTGCTGCTGGGCTACACGCACACCTTCACGCGCACCAACCAATGGCAGAACAACGCCCGCTACGAGGTGGGCGACGGCCTGGTGTGCGGCTTCCGGCAGGAGGCCGAGCGCGACGGCGAACTGGATTTCGTGCTCTGCTTCTCTCCCAAGGTCGGCTCGCCGGTGCGGACGCTGTTTCAAGGGCTGTTCGAGAGTTTCCTCGCCCGGCGAAACCTGACGGTGAAGCGTTACGAGCCGGTGCGGTGCAGCAATGCGACGTGCGGCCACTTGCTGGACCGGTCGGTCGTGCGCCAGCGGATGAAGGAGGGAAAGACGTTCGCCTTCTGCAACGACTGCGGCGAGAAGCTGACGTTGCCGAGGATGGCGGAACCGATCCAGTTGACGCGCGAAGTCGAGGCCGAGGTCGAGGTGCAACGCCGCAGCGCCGAGCAGCGGACGCGCTTCGAGCAGGCCGTCTTTCGTGTGCAAGCCTACGTGGCCGACCAGAAGATCACAGCCGCCGGAGTGCTTCCTCAGCTACGCCTGGGGCGTGCCCGAGCACGAACGCTGGGTCGAAAAGCGGCTGGCGACAGACTTGCAGAAGGCGGGGATCGAGGTGGTGCTGGACGGTGGCACAACGCGCAGATCGGCGCGAGCGTGGCGCGGTTCATCGAGCGAATCGAGAAGAGCGACCGGATCGTCATGGTCGGCACACCGCTCTACCGCCGGAAATACGAGAACAAGGACGCCAGCACCGGCTACGTCGTGGCGGCGGAAGTGGACTTGATCGCCAACCGGCTTCTCGGCACCGAGGCGCAGAAGGCCAGCGTGCTCCCGCTGCTCTTGGCCGGAGAGAAAACCGCTTCCCTGCCACCGCTCCTGCACGGCCGGGTTCACGGCGACTTCCGCAACGAGGGGACTTACTTCACGGCGGCTTTCGATTTGATCCTCGACCTCTACAGGATTCCACACCAGGACCAAGCCGTGGCGGACCTGCGGGAATCGCTGCGCGGGCCGGAGATGAGGTAAGGGCGAAGCCCATTGGGGGGCTTCGCCGGGTCAGATCGTGTTTCAAGTTGCTTGAAACTCGATTCTTCTGGAATCACGGGTTGCTCTCGGCCGGATCGATGCGATAGACGGTCCCCGCCAGCTTGATCGTGACCGGCTCGGAGAACGTCAGGTACTGGTTGAGCTCGGCCGACTGCGACCTCGCGAGGCTGAAGAACTCGTCGCTGAACTGGCGGATCCTCCTGGCCTTGGCATCCTCATCCGGCTTGACGGTCGAATCGACCCAGCGGTTGTCCTTGAAGTAGAAGGTCTTCGATCCCACCTGGCGAACCTTGGACCGCACTTCCTGGGCGGCGTTCCGTCTGGAAGTCCACGGTCGGCTCCGCCAGGGCCGGTTTGGCCGCCTGGCCTTGGCCTGGAACCGCCCCCCCCCGCCCAGTCACCTGACCGGCCGGGGCAGCGGCCAGAGAAGTGGCGTTCCCAGCCGGAATCGGTCCCGTCGCCGGCCGGCCCATCATGGCGCCGTATCCGTCCTTGAGCGGCGAGACCACCGCCAAAGCCGCCTGCTCCCCCCATCGCGGCCTTGTCGGTTCGCATGTAGTACTGCTTCAGGTCGCGCTGAGCCACGCCGTAGCTTCCGCTGACGGCGCCAAGCTCGCGGAACGATTCGCGGGCCCGGTTTGCGTTCTGCATCGCCGCGTGGAGCGGCACCCGCTCGTCGGCCAGGAACGACGTGTAGGGCGTGAGGATGCCGTACCTGGTGCTCAGGCTGACGAGCTCGTCGATCAGCTCCTTGTTCTGGCCGGACATGTCAACCTGGTCGATCAGGTAGCCGACCCGGCGGGTGGCCCAGATCCGCTCGACGAACTCGTGGCCACTGCCCCGGTCGCTGTCGGCCAGCTCCGCTGGAAACTCGAACGATCGCCGCTCGCCACCGACTTTCCCGCTGATCCTCAAAGTTGTCCTGCCCGACTGGCGGTACCGACCCACCCAGACGATCTGGCCGCCATCGAAGAGGTCGGGCAGGTCGCGCGGGTAGGTGCGATTCACGTCGGTCCCCGTCAGCTCGATGCGGAGGTCGACCAGCACCGGGCTGGTCAGCTTGGAGTAGAACCGTCCGACATGGGCCTCGAGATCCTCGTCGGGCTTGACATACTCGCTGGTCCCGCTGTTTCCGCCGCTCAGGCGGTCGAGCAGCCGGGCGTTGACGTCGTAGCCGACCCCGAAGCAGAACAGCCGGGCGCGCCGCGAGTTCGCCTGGCGGCAATTGTCGGCGATTCGCAGCTCCTGGGTCTCGCCCGCGGTGGGCAGGCCGTCGGTCAGGAAGAGGATGTAACTGGGTCGGGAGTCATCGCGGATCATCCCCAGCGCCGTCTTGAGTGCCGAGTCGATGTTGGTTGAACCTCCCTCGCGAATGTTATCGACGTAGCGTTCGGCCTCCTCGCGCGTCCGCGACCCGTAACGCTCGAGCTCCGGCTTGAAGCTCTCGACCCGGTCGTCATAAACGACGATATTGAACAGGTCGTCCTCGCGGAGGTTGTTGAGCACCGACTTGAGGGCCTTGCGCCTGCTCGATCTTCTTGCCCGCCATCGAGCCCGATCGATCGAGCACGAAGATCGCGGTCTTGGGCAGGGGCTTCGAATCCGGGGCCTTCACCTCGGGGCTGGCCAGAAGCAGGAAATAGCCGTCGTCACCAGAGCTGGGCCGGTAGCTGAGGATCGAGGCCCCGAGCGCCCCGTCCGTCAGGGTGTAGACCAGCCGGAAGTCGGCGGACGGCACCACGTCGCGACGTTCCAGGCTAACCCGGGCCTCGTGGTCGCCGAGCCGGTCGATCCGGGCATCATCGGTCGGGCAGTAGACCGACTTGATGGCATCCTTGCTCTGGATCGAGATGTTCACGGTCAGCCGCTGGATCGGCTTGGCGGTGAACTTCTGAGTACTGAGTGGATAGGAGAACTCGAGGACGTCGCGATCCCGCTTGCAGAGCTGCGTGTACCGCATGGTCACCTTCCGGTCGGCCCCGGGAGGGATCGGGAAGACGCTGGTGCGATAGAGCCCCCGGCCCATGTACTCCAGGAGGGCGGGGTCGCGCCGGGAGCGGACGATCTCCTCGTAGATCCGCCTGGCCTCGTCCTTGTTCATCAGCCGACCGGGCAGCTCGCGACCATCGACCAGAAGAACGAAGTTCTGCACCGCCCCATCTTCCGGCAGGGGAAAGAGAAACTCCGACTCGATCGGGACCGATCCCGGGTTGTGAAACGTCTGCGAGATCTGCACCTCGGCAACCTGGTCTCGCACCCGCGCGTCGATGCTGACCTCGCGGATCTCGTAGGATCGGCCGACCGGGATCGCCGGCCTCCGATCCACGATGAACCCCTGCCCCATCGCTTCCTGGGTCAGGGCCAGCCCGAACAGTGCGGCCCCGACGATTGCGAAAGTCTCCCACCGATCCCGGCGCCCGTTCATGGCTCTCTCCCTTGCGTTGCTCAGCGGCTTCATGCAGTGAAGGACCAGACTCCCAATCACTTAGACGCAGATCCTGGCCGAATCTGAGGCGGTACTGCCATTTTTTCCGGTTCGCGTCGGTGCAGATCCCCCCCGCCATCTCCGCACGGCTGGTCATGCTCGCCCTTCTCCGCTCGATTCTCCTCCCGAGCGGCCGCCGGAAGTCTCTGTCATGCAGGCTGATACGAAAGCGGCAATGCGTCTCACCGGGCGAGCGGGCAAGCGGCCGACAGGAACCCGCTATGCTGTCCCCCTCACAACCTGCGGCAAGCATGGAACCAACCGCCAGAAATGCATGCTGAGATCGGAGGACGCAACGAGAGGGGACTGACGAGGAGGTGTTGCGTTCTTGAAACGCCTAGCGGATGGTGCGCGTTCATCAACGACCTGAAGACCCGGCAGGTCGAAAGACGCCCCGCGGAAGAATCGGCGTTTCATGACGTGGTCTCCTCGAGGGAAGAGCTGCGATGGCGCCGATCATACCGACCTTTCCCGCAGAAGCGACAAAGAATCTGGACTCGTCCCGTTTTTCCGCGAAGGGTCGACCCCGGGGTGGGTGCTGTTGCGAATCTCCCGCTCCGGCGATAGCCTCTGGGGAAATCGTGCGGAGGCACGTTCCCGGGGCAGGACTGGTGGCGAGGGGCGTTCATGGGCAAGCGAGGGGATGGCCGGCGGCCATCGGGCCGGGGAGACGGCCGGGGGCGACCTGGGGGCTCGGCCGCGGGGCCAGGGCCGATCAGGCTGGCGCAGGTGGAGGGAACCCCGGACGCCTTTGAGCTGGTTCATCCCCGGTGCGTGCACGAGACCGAGCTCGACTATCAGGAAGGCGTGGAGCTCTGGAAGGCCGGCGACCCTGAGGAAGCGCGTGACGCCCTCAGGTACGCGCTGCAGGGGTGTCACGACAATCTCTGGGTTCACGTCGCGCTGGGGAGGATCGCCCTCGAGGAGTTCCGGGATCCTTCCCTCGCGAGAGGGCACTTCGGCTACGCCGTCGACCTGGCCCGCGAGGCATTTCGCCCGGATTTCCGGGGTCGCCTGCCCGCCGATCGAGCCGCGAACAGGCCGTTTTACGACGCTCTCGAGGGGCTGATCCGCTGTCTCCGCGCACTCGGCGAGACCAGCGAAGCCGAAAACCTGAGGGCCCTGGCCGACCGGCTGAGCGCCGGCCAGGCTGGGCGGTGATCGCGCGGGGCACGTCGTGCTCATCGCCTCGCCCGAAGCGGCCGCTCTTTTCCAACGATTCCGGGGAAGGCGCTCTCAACAAGCCGGGAGGGCCAGCGAAGGTCCCCTACCATCCGGTCTCGGCCTTCACGGGTGCGGTGCTGTTGCGGGCGATGACGTCTGGAGAGTCCGGCTGCCATGGTCGAGCACCCGCTACTCGCCGATCGCCTCGTACCTGGGTCGGGTGATCAGGACGCCGGTGCAGCCGGCCGAATTGATCGCGAAGCCGTACTTGCTGTTTCTGACAAGGTTGTTCTCGAAGAGTGAACCGAGGATGCTGGAGCCGCTGATGCCGCCATTCTGGATCGCGACACAGTAACCCGCCGGATGCTTGCCATCGTAATCGTTCAATCGCGTTAAACGCGTAAGTTCTTGCCGTCGCCCTTAACGGGATGCAATCTTCAACACCCGGTTACCCGCTATGGTCGTCGTCTATTGTAGCAAGGCTCGTCGGTCTGAGGCGGAGGCTCGTTAGTAATTGAAGGTGGCCTGCATGACGACTCCTTGGTCCGTGAGCTGGCCCGTCGTCGGTCGTTGAGGATCACCGAGCTCAGGGCCCAAAAGTTCTCGTACTGGTAGCCCAGGAAGAATCGTGTGCTGCTGAACCTCGACGGTTTCCAAGTGACGCCCACCTGGACGTTGAGGATTGGCGTGTCTTGGTGGCCGAAGAGATAGGATTGCCTGGCAAGTGGCTGGCCGGCAGGGCCGCGCGTCGTGGACCGGGTGAAAAACCCATCGTTGATCCAGTCGAACGGCTCTGTGAAATCGGTCCGGAGCCATAGCGCCCACCCCGAATCCCCAAGTGGCGAGCCAGCTCGAGCGCGGCATGCGGGCCGAGCCCGACGAGGTTATTGGATTCTCGCTTCTGGAAAATGCCGCTGCCGGCCGCCGCCTGGGCAAGTGGCTGGTCAGACTGCGAGTCAAAAAACAGGGTCAGGATACGAAATCCAAGCGTCCATTTCATGTCCCATGAGTGCCCGAAGATTGAGCTCGCGGCTGCTGTAGTCGAGGTCGATCATGTTGAAAGCGAGCCGGCTGTTCAGGATGGCCGGGCCGTCCACGCCTCGAACGCCCGTACTGCCCACGGTTGCCAGGTAGCGGTAAGCGACCGCGAATTCGCCAAACCCGGAGGGAAGGCGGTAACCCAGAAACAAGCAGGGGGCGACGGTCCAATCGAGCGGGGCGCTGGGAAGCGCCACGGTAGTCGAGGTCCCTTGAGTGCGCTGGGCCGAGTTCTGGACGTCATGCTTCAGGTGGTTGAACAGGTGCGGCTTGACGACCTGAATCTCCGCCCCAGCAAACCAGCCCGGGGGCGGGAATGGCCCGTCGAGCAGAGGATCGGCGACGAAATAGGGAGTATTCACCGGCATGGGGGCTGATCGAGCGGGGTGGCGCGGTCGCGAACAAGGACGCCGGCAGGTCGCGCGGTTGCGGTAGCGACTGGAGAACGCCTTGCCCGACATCGGCGGCTGACGCGGCTGGCAAGGGGAGCGCCGTCGGTGCAGTGTCTTGCGCCTGGCCGATCTCGGAGGCCCCGGAGTAATCGGCGAACGCCCGGCCGCCCGGTTTCGGAGGAGAGTCTTGCGCACGGCTGAGAGGCGGAGAGCGCCAGAGCAAGGGCGACGGCTGGAAGCAGGTATTTTCTCTCAGTCATGATGAGCTCCTTGCAAGCTCGTCGCGCTCAAGAGCCGCGAGAGGTCAGCCGCGAGAGGTATGGGCGGCTGAGCAACCGGCTGAACCGCCGCTGCAATCATGCCGTCGAACGGGGTTTCGAGCACCCGCAGCACTGTGTTTCCATTGGAATTTGATCGGCCTGGTCTCGACCCTTGTGTTGGCGGGTCAGATGCCGCCGTCGCGGGGGGCTTCCCGGTCTGATGGGTCGCATCCTGGGGTGGAGTCGAAGTGGCAGGCGGCGGCAGGCCGGCGTGCTGGACCGGGGTCGGCGCGGGCTGGACCCCGTCCGGCTGGAGCGTCATCTGAGGGTGAGGACACGGCCAATCGTGCAGCTTGTCGAAGTCGGGCAGTTCCGGCAGCTTGAGGGGCTTGCCCAGTTGGTACAGATCGTCGGTCTGGAGAAAGTCGGCTACTCCCACGACCGATGTCCAGAGCGACCCCAGTACGCCCAGGTAGGCGGTGACATCCGCGACCAAGGTCTGCTGGGCCGGCACCAAGTCGGCGAACGCCGCGCTCGGGTCGATCTTCCGCCGTTCAAAGACGCCCCGGTAATACTGCACCTGACGGGGCAGGATGTTGCGGCGGTAATACTCCACGGCAGCCAGGTTGGTCTTGTAAGGGGCGTAAGCCGCGGCCAGTCCCGTGGTCAGGGTTACCTCGACCGCGTGCGGTCCTTCGGCGGCTCGGACCAGGGCGGAGGAGGCGGCGCGGATGTTGCCCTTGTTCTTGTCCCAGAGTGGAAGCGGGATACCGACACTGATGGCGTGGTAGTTCTGGAGCGGCATGATGGTCGTCTCTTTCCACACGTCGGCACGCACCTCGACGTCGGGCACGGGAGTGATCTGGGCAAGCTTGAGGCCGTAGCGAGCCCCCTGCAAGGTGCTACGGGCGGTGAGGACGTCGGTGTGATTGCGGAGGACATGGGCGAGGATGACATCGTAGTCATAGTACGGGACGAGCCGATCGACCTGCCCTTCGACATCGCTCAGCGGCAACTGCCGCAGGCCCAAGGCCGCGACGAGCTGCTTCCAGGCATACACGTAGTTGGCGATGGCCTGCTCGTAGCCGAGGCGGATGATGAAGGCTTGCGACTGAAGGGCCGCCGGCTCGTGGCTGGCGGCGAACCCTCCCGCAAGCATGTCGGCCTGGAGCCGGTAAATCTCGTCGGTGTAGCGGGCCAGGGCTTTATTGACGCGGACCGTTTCCCGGGCGACCACGACACCGTAGTAAGCCGTCCGGACCGCGGTGGCCAGATCGCTGCGAGCCCGCCGCAAAGCCAGTTCTGCGTTCAGCAAGTTCATCTGGGCCGCCGCGGCCCCGAGGGTCAGCTTGCCGCCCGTCTTGATCACTTGATCGATGAAGAACCCCCACGCTCCGGTGGCCGTGTTGTCGGGGTTGGGGCCACTCTCGTAGCCGATCGTCGGGTTGGGATAAGTGCCGGCCTGGATCAAGAGCCCCCTGGCCGCCTCGACATCGGAGGCCGCCTGGCGCAGTGCCGGACTGTTGATGGCCGCAAGTCGCTGGAGTTCCGCGAGCGTGTACGGCTGGCCGTTCGGGCCAGGCAGCGGCACGGGCTCCTCGGACAGCGGCGGCAGTTGCGGATACAGCCGAGCGACGGCTCCTTTCCGCTGGGCACGCTCGGCGGGCAGCCTGACGAGCGGCGTTTCCGACCCCGGAACTTCCCTGGGAATTCGCAGCTCGAACTTCCGCAGCGGTTGAGTGCCCTGGCCAGGGGCGGCTCCCTCGACCTGAGTGAAGGAGGCCTGGATGACGTTGTCGCGGAGCGGCCTCGAGCCCGACACCTCCCGGCCTGGGGTTGCGGCACCCTGCGGTGCGCCTTCTTGGGGTGGCCGGTTGTCGACGGGTTTCGGAGCGGGGGCCGGCGCGCCACCGAACGGGCTGGGGGC
The DNA here is from genome assembly GCA_963816015.1 of uncultured Planctomycetaceae bacterium. Classification (GTDB taxonomy): domain Bacteria; phylum Planctomycetota; class Planctomycetia; order Isosphaerales; family Isosphaeraceae; genus Aquisphaera. The sequence goes on from CAWFJM010000030.1 coordinate 55,452, forward strand.
GCCCCCCGGGGGCGGCTTGGGGCGAGGGACTTCCTGGCTGGGAACCGTGGCATCGGGCAAGCCGCCAGCCCTGGGCGGCTGGTCTTCGGCAGGTTTGGGAGCGGGGGCAGGCGCCACGTCAAACGGATGCGAGGCAAGCTGGGCCACGGTCTCATCGATCGACTGCAGGGGCGGTGTGTGGCAACCGCCCGCCAGCGCGATCACACAGGCCAGCACCAGCAGACGTGTTGACATCTCAGGATCTCCGTACCCCGCGGCCGCGAGAAGCGGGGTAGGTCAAGTGAGGATGGCCACTCGCCCGGTTTGGAACGAGACTGGAACTTTCCGGTGCTTGCCCGAGATATCCGCGGCGAGCCACTGATCACGGTTCACATCCTCTGAACATGTTATCGAGGGGTCACGGAAGGGGGTCCGCCGGCCGAGCGGGCTAGCCTCCGCGATCCGTCATCTCAACTCGCTTCGAGCCGATTCGAGTCCACCACGGCGGGGAGCTGCCAGCGGCTCAGGTAAGCCGCCAGAACTTCCTCGGCAATGGCGGACTGAGAGATCCGCCGCATTGCAGACTCGACGCCGAGACGCTGAGCCGTCCCGACGGTAAGATGGAGAGTCACTTTGACAGTGATCAGACTGGCGGGCGAATCGCCGTCGTGGCCTGACACACTGCCTTGTCGTCTTCCTGTCGCATCGCGTCCCATTCGTTTCGCCTCCTTGCCGTCGTGCCTACAGTCACCGCTATCGGCAATTCGGGCCGGGTCCTTGAGGAAATCGTGCTGATTTTCTGTGGCGATGGTGCGGATATGATGGTCGAGCGCGGCATGCAAGTCACGTCGGGTGTCTGGGGCAGAGCGTCGCCATGGCGACGCGTGCCCCGGAGTGGGGGCCTGTGCACCGGGCACGTTCCGCTGCGCTCCACCTTGCCCCAGCCACACCTGCCTTGCCATTCCGGGTCGGGGAACGGGGCCACAGGGTCTTGCCGTGAGCCGCAATCGTCGCAGCGGGATCAAGCCCGTTCGTGACCGAGCTGTTGCAGGACCTCGCCGAGGAAGCGTTCGACGCGATCCCCGATCCCTGGCTCTTCTTCCTCGCGGCTGCCGGCCACGTTCAACGTCCTGATCTTGTTTTCTGCGATCCAGGTTGCGACGTGTCACGGCTCGAACGACGCGCCCGGATAGACCAGCATGCATGGCTTGGCGAACCGGTGACACGCCCCGACCGTCTCCTGAGCCCCGACGGTCGTCGTCGCGCCGAACCAGAGGGTCGCGTCGGAAGCCTGGACGTTCTGCTCGGTTTGATCGATGGCGCTGTCTGTCGGCAACTCCGCCGCGCCGTACTGGCCGGCAATCTCGGGGTGGGGACCGTCTTCGGTCAAGAAGCCTGTGGGCATCCAACCGCCGGATGAGACGCCGAACGTCTTGGCGGCACGCCACCCGGCTCGATCCGCACCCGACTGGCCGCCGCTGATGATCTTGTCGAGCATGATGGAAAACCCGGTGATGTCGGGGATGGCGTCAGGACGTTCGTCACCATGTCAGGTCGCCGGCGGGGACAGGGTCCGCCCGCGGCCGAGAACTCCAGGCTCAGTGGGTCAATCCACCGCTGCCTGCGGGCGGCTCGCGGTGACCGTAGAAGCTGTAGAGCACCGGCATCAGGTAACGGTCCAGGAAGAGCGTGACGGTCATGCCGCCGACCACGACGATGGCCAACGGCTGGGCCGTTTGGCCGCCGATCTTGGTCGACAGGGCCGCGGGCAAGAGGCCCAGGATGGCCGTCATCGCGGTGATCATCACCGGCCGCACCCGCTTGAGGGAGCCCTGGATGATGGCGTCGTGCACCGGGAGCCCCTCGGCGCGAAGGGCGTTGAAATACGAGATCAGCAGCAGGCCCTCCATGATGGCGATTCCGAAGAGCGAGACGAAGCCGACGGCCGCCGAGACGCTGAAGTTGGTCCCGGTCAGGTACAAGGACCAGATGCCGCCCACCGCCACGTCGAAGACGTTGCTGAAGATCACGATCGTGTCCAGGACCGAGCGGAACGCCGCGTACAGCAGGATGAAGATCAGGCCGAGAGACAAGGGAATGATCCACATGAGCCGGCCGTTGGCTTCCTCCATCTGCTCGAACTCGCCACTCCAGACCGCCTCGTAGGGGATCTGGAAGAGGTCCTTGGTCCGCGCCTTGGCCTCGTCCACGGCGCTGCCCAGGTCGCGGCCGCGGACGCTGAACTTGATGGCGATCATGCGCTTGCCGTTCTCACGGTAGATGGTCGAGGCGCCGGCGCGATTGAACCGGCCGCTGGGGTCCGGTGCGTAGTCCGCGCCGACCGGCGTGACCAGGTCCCCGAGCCGAATTCGCGGGGTGCTGCTGATCGGGTTGGACGTGTCGGCCAGGGTGCCGGCCACCGCGGGGGGGGCAAGGCATGCCCGCTCGCGTTCGGCGTGAAGCCGGAGCCCTGCGCCAGGACCACCTGGTTGTTGATGATGTCCACCGGGATGTCCAGAATCGACGTCTCGTCGGTCCGCCGCCACTTGGGCCAGCGGATGGAGATGTCGAACAGCTTCTCGCCCTCGACCATGCTGGACATGGCCTTGGCGCCCACGGCGCTGCTGACGACGTTGTTGACGTCCGCCGTCGTCACTCCCCACTTCTGGCACTTCTCCGCGTCGACGCGGAACTCCAGGTGCGACGACCCGCGGACGTGGAAGATGCCCACGTTTGCGATGCCCGGGATGTCTTGCAAGATGTTCTTGGCCTTCGTGGCCAAGCAGCTCCAACTGGTCGATGTCGTGGCCAAAGATCTTGAGGGAATTGTCGCCCTTGATCCCGGACAAAGCCTCCATCACGTTGTCACGGATGTTCTGCGAAAAGTTCCACACGATGCCAGGAATGAGCCGCTCCAGGTCGTCGTTCATCGCGTCGACGACTTCTCGTTTCGTCCGCACCCGGGTCGGGCCCCAGATCCACCGCCGCCAGCCGGTCGCCGGCACCAGTTTTGGCCAGTCTTTCTGGGGCCGCAGTGGCACGAAGTACTCGCCGCTGTAAAAACCCTCCGTGTCCGTGCCGTCGTCGGGCCGGCCGCTTTGCGTCGCGATCGACTCGACCTCAGGATAGCTGGCTATGATGGCCCGCGCCTGCTTGGCGATCGCCACCTGGTGCTCCAGATTCATGTTGAGCGGACCGATGCCGCGGAGGTATAGGTTCCCCTCCTCCAGTTCCGGCATGAACTCACGTCCGAGCTGCGGGATCAAGCAAGCGGTGCCGCCGATCAAGAATGCCATCACGACACAGGTGGTCTTTGGGAACCTGAGGCAAAGCCGGAGCTTCCACAAGTAGCGGAACTTCAATGCACGGACGAGCAAGTTTTCCTCGACCGGCTTGAACCGTTTGAAGAGCAGCATGCACAACACGGGCGTCAGCGTCACGGCGAGCACCAGGGCGCCAGCCAAGGAGAACGCATACGTCTGCGCCATGGGCGCGAAGAGCTGTCCCTCCGGGCCGGTCATGGCAAACAGCGGCACGAAGGCGCACACCATGATCAACACGGAATACACCAGCGCGTGGTCGATCTCGTGCACGAAGCGAAGGATCCGCTCCTTGATCGGCAGGTCGGGGTAGTTGCCTGAGGCGAGGTTGCGGTAGATGTTCTCGACGACAACGACGGACGAATCGACGATGATGCCGAAATCGACCGCCCCGATCGAGAGCAGGTTTGCCGACTTGCCGCGCACGTAAAGCATCGAGAACGCGAACAAAAGCGCCAAGGGGATGTTGATGGCGACAATGATCGCCGTCTTGATATTGTTCACGAACATGAACAGGATCGTGACGACGAGCGCGACGCCGAGGCAGAGATTCTCCGTCACGGTCTCGGTGGTGATCTTGAGCAAGTCCGTGCGGTCGTAATAGGTCTCGATCTCCGTCCCGGGCAACATCCGGCCGGAGGCCGGGTCGTTGATCTGCCGGACCTTGGCCTCGACGTCTTTCAGGGCGGGCATCGTCTCCTCCCCCTTGCGCAGGAGCACGATGCACGTCACCCTGTCGTCCTCGTCGTGACCGACGTCGGCGAGGGAAAGGGGAGATCCCGAGGACCGCTCGCGGTCGGCCCTCCAATAACCGATCCGCCCCAGGCGCGTCTGGTTGCTGACCACTACCCCCTTCTCTCCGGGCAACTGATCCGGGGCAAGCCGTCCCCCCTCGACCACGTCCTCGACACGGATCGGCTGGTTGTTGACCGAGGCGATGACCAGGCCGCGGATTTCCCGGATCCGGCGCAACTCCTCCGCGCGGAGTATGGAGGCGGCGGCGGACGGGCTCTTCAGCCCCAGCACCTTGTTCACCGGGTCCACGCCGCCGCCGAACAGGCCGACACTCCTCACCGTCTTGGCAACCTGACCCGGGTTGATGTAATCGCCACCCACCGTGGCGTTGCTGTTCGCCAGCGTTGCCTGGAGCTGGCCCAGCGTGATGCCGTAGCGGCGGAGCCGGTCGGGGTCGGGCTGAACCTCGTAGCGCCGCACCGTGCCGCCGAAGCTGCTGACGTCGACGATGCGCGGCACCCTACGGAATTCGCGCTCCAGCACCCAGTCCTGCATCGCCTTGATGTCGTTCAGCGTGTAGAGCTCGCGGCCGGAAGCATCCTTGGGGACTTTCAGGACATAGCGGTAGATTTCGCCCGTGGGGGACTCCGGCGAAATGGCCGGGGTCACGCCGTTCGGCAGCGGCTGGGAAATCGTGGCCAGGCGGTTGATCACCTCCTGTCGAGCCGTCTGGTACGTGTACTCGCTGCCGTAGTGCCACGTCATCTTGAGGTCGCTCAGGCCGAACAGCGACTTGCTGTTGATCTTCTTCAGGCCGGGCATGCCGGCGAACGTCACTTCCAGGGGAATGGTCACCTGCCGCTCGACCTCCTCGGCGGACGCGCCGGGGAACAGCGCGATCACCTCGACGATCGCCGGCGCCGGGTCGGGGTAGGCTTCGACGTTGACGTTCAGGAAGGAACCGACCCCGATCACCGCGAGGAAGACGGCGAGCAGGATGACGACGAGCGGGTTATCGAGCGCCCACCCGATAAGCTTGCGAACCATGGGAATCTTTCGGAGGATTCTTGACCAGCGTCGTTCTGTCTGTCAGCCCTTGCCCGCTTTCGGCTTCCTCTCCGGTGGAGACAGGAGCTCCACCACCGATCGCGTTTTCTCCTTCGCGGCAGTGCTGGCCGGCTTTGTCTCCGGTCGCGACTCGAGCTCCAGCAAGGCGGCTTTCAGTTCCACCGCCCCGGCGAGGAGGACACGCTCGCCCGGCCGAAGGGGCTCTTTCGGCAGCAGCCCTTCTTCCGCCTCCTTGGCCGTCAATTGCTCTTCCTTGGGGATCGGCGTGGATCGCACGAACACCGCGCGGTCGAAGCGTTGCGTCACCTGGACGCGCCGCATCGTGAATCGCTGGATGGACGCATCGGGCTGGACGAACGCCACGTCCTGCATGCCGTCGTCCGCCAGCGCGTCCGTCGGAATCTCGACCACGTCGTCCGGGGGCGGGATGTTCACCGTGGCGATGACGTACTGTCCCCCCCGGATCCGCTTCCCGGGGTTATCGACATACCCCTTGATGACCGCCGTGTGCTGATTGGGGTCGATGAGGTAGCCGATCTCGTCGATGGTTCCGGGAAGTCCCGTGGCCGATCCTGCACCAACCGTTCGCACGGACCACCGCCTTTCGCTGCCGCCGAGGGCCTCCAACGACGGCAATGAATCCTCGGGGCAACTGGCGATAACCAAGAGCCGGCTCACGTCGGCGATCTGAAACAGGTTGACCGTGTTGTCCACGACCATCTCATCCTTGTGGACGTTCCGCTCGACAATGACGCCGTCAAACGGCGCCCGCAGGGTGACCTTGCCCCAGGGGTCCTCAGTCTCCTTCTCCTTGCCGGGATCAGCCTTGGTCGCCGCTGCTTGTTTCTCGCGGTTGACCCAGCGTCCTTCCGGGGTCTTGAGCCACGCGTCCCTGTCGGCACCGATTTTCTTGGCCTCGGCATGAAGGGCGTCGATCTCGTCCTGGGGGATGTCCCACAGCTTGAGGTTGTTGAGGGCCCGGTTGATGGCGTTGCGATCTCCCTGCACGGCACGAAACGTACTGAGCATGAAGACTTGCGGAACCGCTTCCACGTGTTTCTGGGCCTCGTCGAGGATCTCCTGGTCCAGCTCCAGTTGCACCAGAGCATCCAGGAGATCATTCTTCTTGGATCCCACGTCCAGACTGTAGAAGACCCCCAGGATGTCCCCCTTCGAGACGCTGTCACCCTGTCTCAGCTCGCGGAATTCCGTTTGTCCGGTCTTGCGGGAGTAATCCCAGACCTGGCCCAGTTGCACCACTCGGGCCGGAGCGAAGCGAGCGCGGATGCGGGCAAGGCGAGTGGGATCGAGCGCAGTGGAACCGGGAAGCACGAGCGGCCGCATCGTCCTGGGCGCCTGCGCGACCGCGACCGCGTCCCGCTCGCGCTTGCGGATTCCCAGGGCGGCGCAGACTTCCTCCGGGACCTGCAGAGTATGGGCTTGGCCCGAGACCAGCGAGACGCTCGCTGGGGCGGCAGTGTCCGGGGCCTTTTCTGCTTCCTTGCTGGACGCCAGGAGGTGCAGAGGGATGCCTGAAAAGTAGCTGTAGAACCCCGCCAGCGGCGGGACCAGAACCACCGTCAGGAGAATCGCGACGACGGCCTTCTGCCCGATGCCCATTCGGCGCGGCGCTGGCCCGGACTCCGGTGTCGACGCCGCGGAGGTCTGACCCGAAATGCGATGGCCTTCACCCTGAGCGATCAGCAACTCTTCATATTCCTGATTGGCATTCATTCTGCATCCTCGTGATAGGATGGAGTTCGCCTTATCCTCGTGGCAGACTGAGTCCTTGGGGGGCGTAACCAGCCGGCGCTGCGGGTGCGTCACACCCGGTCGATGAGCCGGCGAGAACGAACGCCTGAGGCGGCCCGAAATGGCGTGGGCGTACTCACACTTCAGGCGGCCAGACCGGCGATGTCGGTGCTGCTGAGGCCAATGAGCGAGGTCTCCCGCCACGTGCGGAACAACCACATCGTTGTTGACGCACTGGGCGCGCCGGGCAGCCTCTCGAGCGGCCTGCACCGCCGGCAGCAAGAGCGAGATTAAAACCGCGATGATCGCAATCACCACCAGAAGCTCGATGAGCGTGAACCCTCGCGATCTCCACCGTCGGCGCCGGAGTTTACCCACGTAAGCCCTCCGAATTCCTGATTGCTCCTTCTAAAAAACAGATGACAGAAGAATCCTAATGACTCTATTTGTGACTGTCAATACTTAATTTTGGTAAACCGAAACCAGCTCGCCCAACCCGCTCGCCCGCAGGGCGATTCAACCCTCGAGGATGTCGGCCGCCACAGGGAGGGCCCCGCCAGCGAGGGGGTCGGACACGGCCCGGACAGGCGTCTTGGCCCGATCGGGGACGTTTGGAGGAGGTCTCACGTCCCTCGCCGCAAGGCTGCCGGCAGTTGACACTCGTCCCAGGACCAGAGCACAGACCAGTGCCATCAGGCCGAATTGAAGCAAGGATCGCCAGGGCAGAACCAAGTTGCCCGAACCAAGGTTATGGAGCCTGGCGCCAGGGCCATTCGTGACGGGCACTCCGCAAAACTGCCACCATGCCCATGCGGCCGGACTCCCGACCGGATCGACCCGTCGAATGGCCAGGGCATTGCCCGTAAAGCCATCTACGATCCGTGGCAGAAACTGGCTCATGACAAGTGTGTCAGCTTGGTGGCGATCACCGCGCGAGAGACACCAGCATCCTGAAATGGACGCTGACCGGTGCCAACATGGCTCTTGTTTCAGATTAGTGACGTCGCGTCGGCTCGTCAACACAATCGAGTTGGTACGGTGGGCCTTCGATTTGACCTCTTTGCCGGCGGTGCGTCCACCAGTCTGGATCGCCTTCGATCGTTGCGGCTCTTCGATAGCAAGCCCTTCATCACCTGCCCGTGGACGTCGGTGAGGCGGAAGTCGCGGCCCTGGAAGCGGTAGGTGAGCTTGGTGTGGTCGAAGCCAGGGAGATGCTGAGACTCGCTGCCCAGGCCGTAGCAGACCCATGCCCCCATGCTCGGCCGGCCGAAGATCATGGCGCCGGTGCTCATCAGGATCTGGCCCGGGGCATGGTTGAACGCGTCGGTGGACATGCCCTTGATCACGGCCAGCTCATCGACGAGGCCGGCGAGACGGGGCAGAAGCTCGGAGAGCTCGATTCCCGACTGGCCGTGGCGGGCGAACTTGAATTTCGGGCCCAGCAGCCGGGCATCGGGGTTGATGAACGCCGCGCGGTAGCCCTCGAGCAGGTCGGCCGGGGGAAGCTTGCCGTCAAACTTCGCAAGCTGGGGCTTGTTGTCGAAGAGCTCGAGGTGGCTGGGACCGCCCGATCGATCCGCGGCTCGGGCAAGTCTTCCCTGGCGGAGTGGCTTGCCCATCATACCAGGCGGACCGGAAACCACTGCACCGCCGGCGCTCGGATTGTCCTGGCCGATCCCTTCGCGTAGAGTGGATCATCCCCCCGGGGTTGTGGACCGAAGTGTATCAGATCTGTTGAGTTACATAGAGCAACCGGAGCTGCGGCGCGATGAGCTCGAGCGTGCGGAACACCATCGGTCAGCAAGCATCGATCCCGTCTGAAATGCACGCTGTGCGGCCTCTTCGTCCCCTGCCGCCGGCCTGGCGCTCGCTCGCCCATGCGTTTGTGGGCTCGGTCCGGGACCACTGGTCCGATCCCGCGGTCTGCGACGGGACCGGCGCGAGCCTGACCTACGGCCAGACCCTGGTCCGCGCGACCGTGCTGGGCCGGTTCCTGGCGCGGACGATGGGCGCCGAGCCGTTTGTGGGTGTACTGCTTCCTCCCATGGTTCCGGCCGCCGTGGTCAACCTGGCACTCGTCCTCCAGGGGAAGATCCCGGTCAACCTGAATTACACGGCCGGCCAGGAGATGATCGACTCGGCGATTGCCCAGTGCGGCATCAAGCACGTGATCACCTCGCCCAAGGTCCTGGACAAGTTCCAGGTCAAGCCTCACGTCGAGCTGCTCATGCTCGAGGAGGTTCCCAGGCAGATCCGCCGCGTCGACAAGCTGGCCGGCGCGGGCCTCGCTCACCTGGTTCGCCGCGGGCTCCTGGAGCGTCTGCTGCCCGGGCTGGCCAGGCTGAACCTGGACTCCATCGCCACGGTGATCTTCACCTCGGGATCGACCGGCGATCCCAAGGGGGTGGTCCTCTCGCATCGCAACATCCTGTCCAACGTCTGCCAGGTGGACCAGCAGATCCAACTGGCGGTCGACGAGGTCTTGCTGGGAATCCTCCCCTTCTTCCACTCGTTCGGCTACACGGTCACGATCTGGACGGCCCTGGCCCTGGGCAAGAAGCTCGTCTATCACTTCAATCCGCTCGACTCGCGGACCATCGGCAAGCTGTGCGAGCAGCACAAGGTGACGCTGATTGCGGGCACCCCTTCTTTCACCCGGTTCTACATCAAGAGCTGTCCGGCCGAGCAATTCAAGACGCTCACGCACCTGGTCCTGGGGGCGGAGAAGCTCAAGCCGGAGCTCTACCGGGACATCAATCAGTGGCTGGGGATCGAGCCGATGGAGGGGTACGGCACGACCGAGCTGTCGCCGATCGTCGCGGTGAACGTTCCGGAAGAGGTGGTGTTGCCCGACGGCCGGAGGATTCACGGCAACCGGCCGGGGACCGTGGGGATTCCGGTTCCGGGCACGGCCATCAAGACCGTCGATCCCGACACGGGCGCGGATCTCCCGCCGGAATCCGAGGGCGTGATCGCGGTCAAGGGGCCGCAGGTGATGGTCGGCTATCTCAACCGGCCGGAAGAGACGGCCAGGGTGATCAAGGACGGCTGGTATGTCACTGGCGACCTGGGGTACGTGGACGCCGACGGTTTCCTCAAGATCACGGACCGGCTGAGCCGGTTCTCCAAGATCGCCGGCGAGATGGTGCCGCACGTGGGCGTGGAGTCGGCGATCATGGAGATCACCGGAGTTGACGAGCATCACCTGGCGGTCACGTCTCTTCCCGATCCCAAGCATGGCGAACGGCTCTGCGTGCTCTACACCGACCTGGGAATGTCGCCCGATGAGATTCACAAGGCGCTGACGGCCGGCCGGCTGCCCCGGCTCTGGATCCCGTCGGTGCGGGACTTCGTCCAGGTTGCGGAGATCCCGATCACCGGGACCGGGAAAGTCGATCTTCGACGGCTCCGCGATCTGGCGCGTCACGGGCGCGTCGGCTGAGCGCAACGCTCCCACCCCGGCGGGCTCGCCAGGTGCCTGATCGTGCGATTTCCGGGCTCGCGGCGGCTTCCAGCGGTTCCAGAATCGGCGATCGACGACACCTCTCTCGGCTCGGTGGGTTTAATCTCAGGGTCTTGAACTCTAGAATGAGGTTTGAGAGATCCGTGTGGGGGAGAGGAGGCGGATGGGCATCGTCCTTCGCGTGACTTCTGGTCCTCACGAGGGCCAGGAATACGGGATTGACCAGAGCGGCCGCTTCGTCGTCGGCCGGTCGGCGCGCGCGGCGTTTCCGATGGCTCAGGACTGCGCCCTGTCCCGCGAGCACTTCCAGCTCGATCATGCCCCGCCGGTTTGCCACCTCGTTGACCTTGGCAGCACGAACGGCACGAAGGTGAACGGCCTCCGCGTGGAGCGCGTCTTGCTTCGCGAGGGAGACATGATCTCCGCCGGGGACAGCGACTTTCGCGTCCACTACACCGAGGCCGAAGGCACATCGACCATTGAAGGCTTATGCACCGGCTGTGGTTCCCGTCTGGAAGCGAGCCTGCCGCGATCCCGGTCAGCGGAAGGACCGCAGGAGGGCGGGATGCTGACGGCCCCGTTTCCGGTCCAGCCGGTCTTGCTCTGCGAGCGGTGCGAGGACCGTCGCAGGCAGTTTCCGGAGACCAGCCCCGACTACCTGATCGAGGAGCGGATCGGCGAGGGGGGGATGGGACAGGTCTACCGGGCCAGGCAGATCTCCCGCAACCGGCGGGTGGCGATCAAGATGATGCTCGCCAACAGCACCGCCGGCGACAAGGCCATGGATTACTTCCACCGCGAGATCCAGGCCCTCCGCGACATGCTGATGCCCTCGGGCAAGTGCCATCCCAGCATCGTCGAGTTTTACGACCTGTTCCAGGTTGAGGGCCACCTCCAGCTCGTCATGGAGTATGTCGACGGCAAGAACGCCCTGGAGTGGTTGCGGTCGCTGAAGGAGCCCCTGCCCATCGAGTCGGCCGCCCAGATCGGCCAAGCCCTGCTCTCCGCCCTCTCGTATGCCCATTCCCGGGGCTATGTGCACCGCGACATCAAGCCGTCGAACCTGCTGATCATGGGCCCGGTCCATCGGCCCTGCCTCAAGCTCTCGGACTTCGGCCTGGCCAAGAGCCTGGTTGACAGCCGGGTCTTCGCGAACCTGACCGGGCAAGGCGAGGTCGGAGGTTCCATCGGGTTTCTCTCACCCGAGCATATCCTCAATTTCGGCGAGGTCCGGGAGCCCGCCGACATCTACTGTGCCGGCGCCACCCTCTTCTTCCTGCTCACCGAGAAGTACCCCTTCCTCGGGTTTGATCCTCGGCGGAACGACTCCTACGAGATGATCCTGGAGAACCCTCCGATTCCGCTGCGGGCCTTCCGTCCCGACGCTCCCGAAGGGCTGGAGCGGGTGCTGCTGAAAGCCCTGAAGAAGCGGCCGAGCGACCGGTGGAAGTCGGCCACGGCGATGTGGAAGGCCCTCCGCCCGTATGCCCCTCCCCGCTCGGCCTGATGCCGCTTTGGACCGGCTCACCATCCGGCGGAACCGTGGCCCAGGGCCCGGCGGATTCCGGGCTTCGGTCTCGTCTTGAACCCGGGGGTCCTGTAAAATCAAGATTCGATGAAGTCCGTCCTGGGAAGGTGGATCATCGAGAGTCGTGCAGGGGGAAGAGTCTTGGAGCGTCTGGACACCGTGGCCATCATCGGCGTCGGGCTGATCGGGGGCTCCCTCGGCCTGGCACTGCGGTCCGGTGGGCTGGCGTCGCGGGTCGTGGGCGTGGGCCGAGATCTTGGGACGCTCGAACAGGCACGGGCCAGTGGAGCCATCGATACGGCCACGACCGACCTGGCCGAGGCGGTTGCCGACGCCGCGGTCGTCGTGGTTTGCACCCCGGTCAGCCGGATTCCCCACGACGTCCGTCGGGTGGCCGAGGCCGCGCCAGCGGACGCGCTGGTGACCGACGCCGGGAGCACGAAGCGGCAGATCGTCGAGACGGTCGAGGGGCACCCGACCGCGGCCGACGTCTTCGTCGGGGCGCATCCGATCGCGGGATCGGAACGGTCGGGGGCGGCCCATGCCCGCTCCGGGCTCTTCCGCGGCCGCGTCTGCGTGCTGACCCCCACGCCCCGCACACCGTCCGATCGGCTCGAGCGCGCCCGGCGGTTCTGGGGCGGGCTGGGCTGCCGCGTTCTCGAGATGAGCCCGATCGAGCACGATGAGGTCCTGGCGTACACGAGCCATCTTCCCCACGCCCTGGCCGCGGCCCTTGCCCTGTCGGTACCGGCCGAGTGGCTGGCCCTGGCGGCCGGAGCCTACCGCGACGGCACTCGCGTGGCCGCGCGCCGATACCGGCCTCTGGACGGCCATCTTCCGCGACAACCGCGGCCCGCTGCTGAAGGCCCTGGGCGCCCTGGAAGAGCGGGTGGCCGCATTCAAGTACGCCGTGATGACCGACGATGAAGAGGCGATTCGCCGCTGGTGGGACGAGGCGAGGCACCGCCGAGGGCTGTTCGACGCCCACCCGCCCCACCGGCCCGAGGATTCCCGAACCTGATATTGAAACGCAACTTCTATCTCGTGACTTCGCCGTTTTCTCGCTCCCTTTTGAAACTGACTACTTTCTCCTCCTACTTTCCTGGTCTAGCATGCTCTGGCACCTTGAGATTCAACCCGCCCCGGGACATCCCGACCTGGCTGGAAACCGGCTCTCCCTCGAGGCCGCGGAGTCGGGGATCCCCGGCGACTGGACCATTTCGGCCAGCCGCGGCTTCCTGATCGAAGGGACCCTGAGCCGGGACGATCTCGATCGCGCGGCCGGGCAGGTTCTGGTCGACCCGGTCGTCGAGACGTTCCAGGTTCATCCTGCCCGGTCGCCCGCGGAGGGAGACCGCACCGTCGTCCATGTTCTTCCCAAGCCCGGCGTGACCGATCCCGAAGCCGAGAGCGCCCTGGAGCTGCTGCGCGACCTCGGCTTCGCCGTGGACGGGGTGCGGACCATCCGCAGCTACCGGATTGGCGGGCCCGCCGACGGGTTGCCCCGGTTGATCCAGCGGGTGCTGGCCAACGACGCCGTCGAGCAGGCGGTCATGGGGCCCTTGCCGTTCGACCACCTGGGCCAGGGCCAGCACTATGATTTCCGGCTCGTCACGTTGCCCCTGCGGGAGATGGATGACGACATCGCTCATCGCGCTGAGCCGGGCGGGGCAACTGTCGCTCAACCTGACCGAGATGCGGACGATCCAGCGCCATTTTCAGGAGCTGGGCCGCGACCCGACCGATTGCGAGCTCGAAACCCTGGCGCAAACCTGGAGCGAGCACTGTTCGCACAAGACGCTCAAGGGCAAGATCGAGTTCGAGGGCCGGACGATCGACAACCTGCTCAAGCAGACGATCTTCGCCGCGACCCAGGCCCTGGATCTCGACTGGCTGGTCAGCGTCTTCTCCGACAACGCCGGCGTGGTCCGGTTCGACGACGACCACGATGTCTGCTTCAAGGTGGAGACCCATAACCACCCCTCCGCGATCGACCCCTACGGCGGTTCGAACACGGGCATCGGCGGCGTGATCCGCGATGCCCTGGGCACGGGCCTGGGGTCCAAGCCGATCTGCAACACCGACGTCTTCTGCGTGGCTCCGCCCGACCTTCCGCCCGACCAGCTTCCCGCCGGAGTGCTCCACCCCAAGCGGGTTCTCAAGGGGGTTGTGGCGGGGGTGCGGGATTACGGCAACCGGATGGGTATTCCCACGGTCAACGGGGCCCTGGCCGTGGACCCGGGCTACCTCGCCAATCCCCTGGTCTTCTGCGGCACCGTCGGCGTTCTGCCGCGGGGCAAGGCGTTCAAGAAGGTCGAGCCGGGCGACCGGATCATCGCCCTGGGCGGACGCACCGGCCGCGACGGGATCCACGGGGCGACGTTCAGCTCGGCCGAGCTGACCGGCGAGAGCGAGTCGCTCTCCGGCGGCGCCGTGCAGATCGGCAACGCGATCACCGAGAAGATGGTGCTCGACGTGATCCTCCAGGCCCGGGACCGCGGGCTCTTCCATGCGATCACCGACTGCGGCGCCGGGGGCTTCAGCTCGGCGGTCGGCGAGATGGGAGCCGAGCTCGGGGCCGTGGTCGACCTCGACCGTGCCCCGCTCAAGTACCAGGGGCTGTCCTACACCGAGATCTGGATCTCGGAGGCCCAGGAACGGATGGTCCTGGCGGTGCCGCCGTCGGCGTGGCCGGCGCTGCGGGCGCTGTGCGCGGCCGAGCACGTCGAGGCCACCGACCTCGGAGAGTTCGTTCCCACCGGCCGGCTCACCCTCCGCTACCACGGACAGGTGGTGGGCGATCTGTCCATGGACTTCCTTCACGAGGGACGCCCCGCGGTGACCCGGAGCGCCTCGTTCACGCCCCCGGAGGAGCGGCCGCTGGAGCTTCCCGACAGCTCCGACGCCACCGCCGATCTTTTCGCCCTGCTGCGGCACTGGGATGTTTGCAGCAAGGAGTGGATCGTCCGCCAGTACGACCACGAGGTGCAGGGCCGGACCGTGATCAAGCCGCTGGTGGGCGATCGCGACGACGGGCCGGGCGACGCCTCGGTGATCTTGCCGGTCCGCGGGACGCACCGGGGCCTGGCCATCGCCTGCGGGATCAACGCCCGGTATGGCCGGATCGATCCCTACGCCATGGCGGCCTGCGTCATCGACGAGGCGATTCGCAACTGCGTGGCCGTCGGGGCTCACCCCCGCCGGATCGCCCTCCTGGACAACTTCTGCTGGGGGAACACCGAGCGTCCGGAGACCCTGGGTGCCCTGGTGCTGGCCGCACAGGCCTGCCATGACCTGGCGCTGGCGTACAAGACCCCGTTCATCTCGGGAAAGGACAGTCTCAATAACGAGTACTCGCACGACGGTCAAAGCCTGGCCATACCCTCCACGCTGCTGATCAGCGCGATCGGCCAGGTGCCCGATGTCCGCACGTGCGTGACCATGGACTTCAAGGCGCCGGGCAACCTGATCGTGCTTCTGGGAATGACCCGCAACGAGCTGGGAGGCTCGCTCTGGGCCGAGATCCAGGGCCGCGAGGGAGGGACGGTGCCGGCCGTGGTTCCCGAGCACGGCCAGGCCGTGTTCCGGGCGGTTCACCTGGCCATCCGTCATGGCCTGGTCCGGAGCTGCCACGACCTGAGCGAGGGGGGACTGGCGGTTGCCCTGGCGGAGATGGCCCTGGCGGGCGGTCTGGGCGCCGCGGTCTCGCTTCGCGATGTCCCCTGCGAGGATGCCGCCGCGAAGGACCTTGTTCTCCTGTTCTCGGAATCGCCCAGCCGGTTCCTCCTGGAAGTTCCACCCCAGAGTTACGCCGCCCTGGCCGACCTGGTGGGCAGCCTGCCCATGGGCCGGCTCGGCGAGGTCACCGACGGAGAGGGCTCGGCCGCGGCTGGATCCGGCCGGGTCACCGTCGCCGGACTCGAGGGCTCGCTCGTGATCGACGCCTCGGTTCGCGACCTGAAAGAAGCCTGGCAGCAGCCCTTGCGCTGGTGATCGGGTATGTTGAAGGGAGAGCCCCGGTCGCCTTGCGACCCGTCTCTCCCACAGCTTTTCTGATGGGTTAAAGGCTCTGCAGTAAAAGGACTCTCCCATGTTAAGATTTGTAACATTCGTTGACGGATCCAACCTGGATGGAGTGTTGAAGCACCTGAACCTTCGAGTGGATGATTACGGCGCGTTCTATCGTCATGTGTTCGAGCAGAGCGTTAATTACTGGGGTCGCACGTTCGCGGAGGGGGCTCACTGGCCGACCGCGCAGCACACGCGGATCTACTGGTACGTGGTGGGCAAGATGGACGAGTGGGACCTGAACGACCCCAAGGCCGAGGCCCGGCTGCGGGCCCGGTTCGAGATGAATCCCCGGCTTCGCGACGCCTACATCGAGGACATCAGCCGGAGGTCGCCCGACCTTCCCGGGGAACGCCGCATCGAGGAGGCGTGGAACGCCTGCTTCAACGAGACCCGCGAGTGGTACGAGAACAAGCGTCGGGCGCTCGAGCGCAAGAAGCGGTTCTACCATGGCGTCCAGTCGGCCACCGACTTCGTCGAGATCCGCCAGGAGGGCCACTGGAAGGTCGATCTCCTGCACCACACGGTCAACGAGAAAGGGCTCGACACCAGCCTGGCCGTCGACATGGTGGCGCTGCAGGACAACTATGACATCGCGCTCTTGATCTCGGGCGATGCCGACGGCATCCCCGGCATCAATTACGTCAAGGGCCGGTCCAAGCACGTCGGAGTCGCCGAGTTTCGCCGCGGCTCGCCGGCGGACTTCCCCGCCAAGGGAACCTCGTCCCGGCTCAAGATCGCCGCCGATTTCGTGGTCCAGGTCTACGAATCAGAGCTCATCCGCCGCAACCTCGCCTATCGCGCCGAGCCCGATTTTCACGGCGGAGGCTACAGTTCCGGCGATGGGGGCTATTGAGCCAATTCTTCGTGGGACAAGACTCCAATCTTGTCAGATCGTTCGTGGGACAAGATTCCAGTCTTGTCAGATCATTTGATAACAGGTTTGAAATCGACTCCCTGATGTGAATGGGAAGAACGGAACGCGACTCCTTCTCGATGAGCATCCCATGACCACCAGGCCCGCACCCCGCGTGATCGTTCTGCGAGCCCCCGGGACCAACTGCGACGAGGAGACCGCCGCCGCCTGGCAGCTTGCCGGCGCCCGGGCCGAGACCTGGCACGTGGGGCGACTGCTGGAAGACCCTCAGTCGCTCGACCGGTTCCAGATCCTGACCATCCCCGGCGGGTTCTCCTATGGCGACGACCTGGGCGCGGGCCGGATCCTGGCCACGCGGCTGGGCCATGCCCTGGGCGACGCCCTGCGGCGGTTCCACGACCGCGGCGGGCTGATCGCGGGCATCTGCAACGGCTTCCAGGTCCTGGTTCGTTGTGGCCTTCTGCCGGGTGGGCCAGCCCCCTGCCCCGCAACCCTGGCTCACAATGACTCGGGCCGGTTCGAGGCCCGCTGGATCCGGCTCCTGCCCCGGCCGGGCCTCTCCCCGTTCGTCGCGTTCGACGAGCCGATCGAGCTGCCCGTCGCCCACGGCGAGGGGAAGTTCCTGCTCGCCGATCACGGGGCGATGGAATCGCTCGACGCGGCGGGCCAGATCGTGCTCAAGTATGCCGACGACGCGAATCGGCCGACGCAGGACTACCCGGCCAATCCCAACGGCTCGGCCCGTGCCGCGGCCGCCGTCTGCGACCCGACGGGCCGGATCTTCGGCCTGATGCCCCACCCCGAACGGTTCGTCTCGGCGATCCATCATCCCCGGTGGACCCGCCTGGGCAACAAGCTCTCGGAAGAGGGCCAGGGGCTGCGGATCTTCCAGAGCGCCGTGAAAGCGGTGACTTGATCCCCGATCCGTGGCCCGATCCTTGTCCTGCCGAGAATTCCGGTCCTCCAATCGGAATTTCAACGCGGAAGCTGCTCCACGAACTGCCTGATGGCCTCGTCGATCTGCTTGCCGCCGACGTCATAGAAGTCGTTGTGCTCGGCCCCGTCGATGACGAGCGTGGTGAGTGGCGCCCGGGCGGCCCGCGCCAGCCGGTCGTGCATGGGAAAGGGAGCAAGAGTGTCGCGGCGTCCGTGCCCCAGGAGGATGGGGCAGGTGATGGCCGGGATCTTGCCCAGACTGTCGAACTTGTGAGCGAAGAACCACTGGGGCAGCGGCAACGGGATGATGGCGAGCGCCATGTCGTGTGTGCTCGTGAAGGTGCTGAAGGCGATCAGGCCGCCGACCGGCTGGCGGAACGCCAGGTCGATGGCGACGGCACCGCCGAGCGACCACCCGCCGACGATGATCCGCGAGGCAGGGAAGCCTCTGGCCTGGAGCGCCTCCAGCGCTGTCAGGGCCGTCTCGCGGCAACCGATCTCGGAGGCCTTGCCGCCGCTCAGGCCGAAGCCGAGGTAATCCGGAATCAGAACGTTCAGGCCGAGGCGGCGGAACCGCTCGAATTCGGGCTCGGCGTAAGCCAGACACATCGCGTTGCCATAGAAGTAGAGCAAGGCCGGCCGCGACGTGGGGTCTGGATGCGGCCGGCCGTCCGGCAAGAGCGCGGGACCGAACAGGGCGACCACGCGCTCCCCTCGAGGCGTGGCAAGCTGAAGCAACTCGGCTCCTGGTCGAGGCCGCACGATCGATTGCGGCGCACCCTGAGTTGCGGCTCCGGGGAAGATCATGCGGTCCTGGATGAAGTAGAGCACGACAAGAAAACCTACCAGGATGAGGGCCAGCAAGCGGAGCCCTCGAACCGTGATCCGTCGGAAGCGGCCGGCTCGCCGGAGTGGGGCTTCGGAAGATCGCTCTGTCTCGGGGGTCACCATCTCGAGCGTGCATGCGGACCGTGCTGCGGCAACCGGGACAACCCATCCCGGCTTGCCATGTCGATCATGTTAGCGCGCCGGCGACCAAGAAAAAAGCCGGGCGGGCACAGCGGGCAAGGCCGCAACGTGACGGACCCGGCGGGGGACAGGACGGGCGGGACGGAGCCGACCTCGGGCGCATCGGCGCGACGAGGTCGGGATCGGAGCGGGGGCGTGATCCAGGAACGATTGCCGGTAAGGGCGGATCGAGCTCAGTTCAGCTCACAGGCCGTTGCCGAAGTTCGCGTCACCGCGGCGATGGTAATCGGAGGCCAGCTCTTCGGACGAGCTCTCCCGGCGGGGCGGGACGTGCGGTCCGCGAAGCACCGACTGGTTGCCGCGGGCATGCTGGGTATGGCCTCGCAACGGGCCCCGGCGGAGGGGCGGCTCGCTGCCGGACGAGTGGCCGGCGGGGGCGTGATGGTCGTACGGGACCTGGACATCGAAGTCGTCGACCTCGTACTCGTCATAACGCGAGATGTAGCCCGGCATCTTGGCGCGTTCCAGCTCCTCGGCGTACGAGGCAAGCACGGCGGACTGGATCTTCTCCCGGCACATCGAGTTGATGGGATGGGCGATGTCGGCGTGGAGCTTCGCCCGGCCGTCCGCGTCGCGGAGGGCCCGGTTCTCGTCCAGCCGGCACCCGCACTGGTTGCAGAAGCGGCTCCGCAGGTGGTTCTTGGTGCCGCAGTTGTGGCATCGATCGGTCAGCTTGCGCGAGGGCATGGCGACGAAGAAGCCCTTGGCGCCTTCGATGATCTTCAGGTCGCGGATGACGAACATGTCGTCGAACGTGATACTGCAGAAGGCTTGCAAGCGTTCGTTGCTGCCCGAGTTGTCTTCCATGAGCTTGATGCGAACTTCAGTGATCTCCACAGCCGGTACTCCTTTACGAGGGCTTCTCTGCTCAGGGGCCGCAGGTCACGACCCGGACCCATCCTAGTCCGAGCGGTTGGAGGTCTTCCGCGGCCCGATGTGCCGCGGCGGAATCACGGCACAGGCCGAAGTAGGCCGAGCCGCTTCCACTCATCAGGGATCCGTCCAGAGGCGGATCCAGACTTGCCAGGGCGTCCCGGACCCGGACCAGTTCGGGCCGAAGCGTCTCGGCGACGGGTTGAAGCCGGTTGAACAGGCTTCCACCCAGGTTGGCGGGCCCCCCGTGGGCCAGCGCCCCCAGGACCGGTCCGATGGGCCGAGGCGTCTCGGGCGGTCGCAGGTTTTGGTAGACGTCGGCCGTGCTCACGCCGACATTGGGAGCGACCAGCACGAAGTGCAGGGGCTGCCGAAGGGTCATGGGCTGCACGCGTTCGCCCCGTCCGCGACAGACCGCGGAGGGTCCGTGCAGGAAGAAGGGCACGTCGCTGCCGATCTCTGCCGCCACCGCATCGAGCTGGCTGGCGGGCATCCCCAGGTTCCAGATCCGATCGAGAGCCGCCAGGGTGGCCGCTGCGTCGCTCGATCCGCCGCCCAGCCCCGCCTGAGCGGGGATCACCTTCGTGAGGGCGATGCGGGCACCACGAGCACAGCCCGTGGCGGCCTTGAGACGCTCGGCGGCCTTGACCACCAGGTTCTCGCTCCCGGTCGGCAATGCTCGGGTCGTCGCACTCCAGGACGATCGCTCCCGAATCAAGCTCGGTGACGGTCAGGGTGTCATGCAGATCCACGGTGACCATCAGCGACTCGATCTCGTGATAACCGTCCGGCCTGCGAGCCAGGACCTCGAGGAACAGGTTTAACTTCGCCGGAGCGAGGACTTCCACGCCGCCGGCGATCTTCCGGAGAATCATGGGATGCACACCGCGATTCGCATTTTCCAGGCTCGCTGACCTTGCCAATCACCGGCTTGCCAGTCCCATTCTGCGGTGGTTCTATCCCGTTCCAACGATCCCTGCAAGCCCGAAAAATCGTTAAAGTCGAAATCGACGCAGATCACGCGACGCGTTGACTTTGAATTTTTTTCAAAGAGCCGCTTTGGGGCTTTCCCGACCCTGTCGTCGTCCACGCACAGGAGGTGGAATTCCGGGCTTTCGAGGCGAAGGCCCCGCGGATCGAGAGCCAGCGCCGGCCAGGCCGGCGGGCGCGTGGCATCGACGGTGCGTTGACCGCACAAATCCACCCGCGCGGCGGCGGGGTCGCAGATCGGCCAGTGCGAGGCTGGCCCCCCTTGCGGCGGAGGTCTCGGGGCGGTGAAATGTAGGAAGACTCGCCATTGCGGCTTCGCTGCCGAGGCAAGGAGTCGACCGCACGCCCGCCGAGTCAGAATCCCATCCTCGCGGCCCCGCCGGCAAGACGGGCCGACCCGCCGAAGCGACCGTGAGATTTGCCGCAACTGTGACTTCAGGTCCTGCTCAGAAAGTGTGTGAGAAGGTAGCTATACGGGTTTCAGACGCTTGCGCATAAGATGGATCATAGCCAGTTGGACTATCGCCTCACTCGACTCCGTCCGCCTTTCGTAGTCGCGGGCCAGCCGGCGGCTGCGGACCAACCAGGAGAACGTCCGCTCCACGACCCAGCGCCTTTTCTGGACCACGAAGCCTTTCTGGCCCGCCGGCTTGCGGACAAGCTCCAGAACCCAGTTGCCGAACTGCTTCGCCCAACCGACTGCCGCCTCATAGGCGGCATCGGCCCAGATCAGCTTCAACCGGGGGAACCGGCCCTTGACCCGTTCCCCCACCCGCTTCACCCCGTCACGGTCCTGGAGGCTGGCCGAATGGACCACCACCGCCAGGAGCAACCCCATCGTGTCCCCGATGATGTGTCGCTTCCTTCCGGGAGTCCGCTTGCCAGCGTCGTACCCCTTTTCGCCTCCCGAGGCAGTACGAACCGTCTGGGTGTCGACGATCGCGGCCGAGGGACTCTTCTTGCGGCCGTCGGCGTGTCTCAGGCGGGCCCGCAACACCTTGAGGATCTTCTCCCAGGGGCCGTCCAGCCGCCAGCGCCGGTAGTAGTAGTGGACCGTGCCCCAGGGGGGCAGGTCATGCGGCAGCATCCGCCAGGGTACGCCACCGCGGATGACGTAGAAGATGCCGTTAAGGACCTCACGGAGGTCAACGCTACGGGGCCGGCCGCCGGGCTTGGCCGCAGGCAGCAACGGCGCGACGAGCTTCCACTGTTCATCAGTCAAGTCAGTTGGATAACGTTGGTACCTCATGACCGACTAGACTGCACAAACTAGGCCGGAAACCCGGCTTCTCA
Organism: uncultured Planctomycetaceae bacterium; assembly: GCA_963816015.1. Taxonomy (GTDB): domain Bacteria; phylum Planctomycetota; class Planctomycetia; order Isosphaerales; family Isosphaeraceae; genus Aquisphaera. The sequence continues at coordinate 77,363 of CAWFJM010000030.1, forward strand.
CACACATTCTGAGGGGAAACCCAGGAGATCGAGCGATACCACGGCCACGGAGACCTCGCCCTTGCGGAAGACGATCGCCCGGGCCGAGAGCTCGCCGCGCTTCTCCCTGGCCGGATTCGGCGCTCCCAGCCCTCCGGAGACCGGCAAGAGCGGGTCGGGCGTGATGTTCCGCGTCGCCGCGCCCACAAGGATCTCGGCGGTTGCGGTGGTTCCACCTGCGAAAACAGCAACAGCACAGAGGCTCGCGAGAAGGAGAGGTCGGAACATGGGGTTGTCTCCAGGGACTCGAGTCGGCACGATCTCCATAGAGCGACCATCTTACGGCCTGGCCCGCCGAGTTTCATGATCAAGGACCAGAAATTGCTCCGCATCGTCGGCATCGGCAGCCCGCACGGGGATGACCAGATCGGCTGGCGGCTCGTTCAGGAGCTCAGCAACCTGGACCAGTCGGGCTTCTCGGCCCACGCTGTCTCGACGCCGATCGGCCTCCTTGATCGAATCGACGATTGCGACGCCCTGATCGTGATCGATGCGTGCGACGCGGGACGGACTCCCGGCACCGTGCTCGTTCGAGAATGGCCGGCCATCCTGGAGGGTGAGAGCCATGCCTCCTCCCACGGCCTGGGCGTGGATTCGGCGCTTCGCCTTGCGGAGAGCCTGGGCAAGCTTCCCCCTCGGGTCCTCCTGTTCGGCGTCCAGGCCAGCCAGTGCGAGCCGTCGGACGACCTCAGTCCCGCGCTGAGGGAGGCCTGGCCAGCCATCGTCGCCCAGCTCCATGAGCTGATCGCCGTCACCGGCAAGGGCTCGAGGTGACGGCCGCTGAACCCGGAATGACTCCTGGCAGGATGGGTGAGAGCCACCACCGCATTGACATTGATCGTTCGGTGGGTTCCATCCACGCCGGGGAAACGGGGCGGCGTCCAACGATCTGGCGGGAAGACCTCCGGACGAAAATCGCAGAAGCGTCCAGAATTGATGCAACCGGCGGGGCCAGAGTCCAGATCGTATCAGCATGGGAGTTATTGTCGCTCGAGGGGACCGAAGTAATGGCAGGCACCGAGGAACCAGAGGCCAAGGAAGACGCAGCGCCGAGGGGAACGCCGGGGTAAATGAGGCTGGCGCAGGTTGAAGAAGTGCGTCAAACGAAGCCAATTTGAACAGATCACAAATCACTACTTTGCAAGGAGTTAAATCGCTTGGATCCGGTTGTGCCGCGAGCAAACGAAGCCAATCCGGGGCGGGCCACGGGCCCGGCCGCCGCGGCGGTTCGGCTGCGGATCCTGGGGCGAGTGCAGGGGGTCGGGTTCCGGCCGTTCGTGGTCCGCCTGGCGGCGGTGCTCGAGCTTGCGGGCTGGGTCAAGAATACGCCCGAGGGGGTGGTCATCCATGTCGAGGGGACCGACGACGGGATCGCCTCGTTCCGGGCCCGGCTGGAGCAGGAACGCCCGCCGGCCGCGGAGATTCATGCCATCCTGTCCGAGCCGGTGCAGGCCCGGGGCTGCCGCGGATTCCTCATCGAGCCGAGCGAGCTGGCCGGAGGCGACCCGGGTGCCGGCGCGAGCCCGGCGGTCCGGGTCGTGATCACTCCGGACCTGGCTGCGTGCCCGGCCTGCCTCGCCGAGTTCGATGATCCGGCCGAGCGCCGCCACGGCTTCGCCCTCTCCGGGTGCACCGACTGCGGGCCGAGGTTCAGCATCCAGACGTCGGCCCCGTTCGATCGCGAGCGGACCACGATGCTCGACTTCCCACCGTGTCGGGAATGCCTGCGCGAGTACACCGACCCGGCCGACCGCCGGTTCCACGCCCAGAATATCGCCTGCCCGCAGTGCGGCCCGCGGATCTGGCTGGAAACGGCCGGATCCCCATCGGATTCCAGAGGGCAGATTCCAGATTCCAGGATCGGAGGGGAGATTCCAGAATCCACGGATCTTCCAGTCCTCGAGCAGGCAGCGGCGTGGCTCCGCGAGGGGCAGATCCTTGCGGTGAAGGGAATCGGCGGGTTTCATCTGCTGTGCGACGCGACCTCGGCGGGGGCGGTCCAGCGGCTCCGCGACCGCAAGAGGCGGGATCGCAAACCGTTCGCCGTGCTCTTCCTGGACGTCGAGGGAGTGTCGGCCCATGCCGAGGTGGATCAGGCCGCGAGGACAGCCCTGGCCGATCCGGCCGCGCCGATCGTCCTGCTCCGCCGTCGAGCCGGCTCGACGCTGGCCGACGAAGTGGCACCCGGGCTTTCCACCGTGGGGGCCTTTCTTGCTTACACACCGCTGCACCGGGCGCTGGTGCGGATGGCGGACCGTCCCCTGGTGGCCACCAGCGGCAACCCGAGCGACGAGCCGATGCCCGTCGAGAACGAGGCGGCCCGGGCCGAACTGGGCCCGATCGCCGACGCCTTCGTCCTGCACGATCGACGGATCCTCCGCCATGCGGACGACAGCGTCGTGAGGATCATCGGCGGCCGGTCGGTTCCGCTCCGGATCGGCCGCGGCCTGGCCCCCGTCCGGATCGAGCTGCCGGTCGAGCCGCCTCCTCTGCTGGCGACCGGAGGGCACCTGAAGGCGGCGATCGCGCTGACGCGAGGACGCGAGCTCTTCCTCGGCCAGCACGTCGGCGACCTGGACACGCCGAGTGCGCGCCGGCGGTATGTCGAGAATGTTGCCGACCTGGCCCGCCTGCTCGGAGTCGAGCCCGCTCTGGTCGTGCATGACGGCCACCCCGACTACTTCACCACTCGGTTCGCGGAGGAGCGCGGGTTGCCGCGTCTGGCCATCCAGCACCATCACGCCCACATCATGGCCTGCCTGGCCGAGCACGGCGAGCGCGGGCCGGCCCTGGGGATCGCCTGGGACGGCACCGGATACGGGACCGACGGCACGATCTGGGGCGGCGAGTTCCTGCTGGTCGAGGGCGCAAGCTGGCGCCGGACTGGCTCACTCTGGCCCTTCCCCCTGGTCGGAGGCGACCGGGCCGCCCGCGAGCCTCGCCGGTCGGCGGCGGGTGTCTGTCACGCGGCGGCGGAGGACCTCCCGCAGGAGCTGGGCTTTTCCCGCTCCGAGCGCGCGCTCCTGGCCTCGGCGCTCGATTCGAGAACCGCCGCCGTGACCACGACGAGCGCCGGGCGTCTGTTCGATGCCTGGGCCTCGCTCCTGGGAGTTGTTCAACGTTCCGCCTACGAGGCCGAGGCCGCCATGCGGCTCGAGGACCTGGCCGACCGGGCGGAGCAGGGGAGCTTCGAGGTTCCGGTCGTCGAGCAGCCAGGCCACGACGGAGATTCACTCTTTCGCCTGGACTGGCGTCTCTGGGTGGTGGAGACCCGGCAGCGGCTGGCGCGCGGCGAGGCCGCCTCGACCCTGGCCGCCTACTTCCACAACTCCCTGGCTCTGGGTAGCTTGGAGATAGCCCGGCGGGTGGGCCGGAAGACGGTCGTGCTGAGCGGAGGCTGCTTTCAAAACCGGCTGCTGAGCGAACGCGTGGCCGGCCTTCTCGAGGGTGATGGCTTCCGGGTCCTCACTCACCAGCGCGTTCCTCCGGGCGACGGCGGACTGGCCGTGGGCCAGATCTGGGCGGCGGCGATGCAACTCACTCACTGACGACCTTGAGGTCAGCTCATGTGTCTGGGAATACCCGGTGAGATCGTCGCGGTCGAGGAGCCTTCGGAGCCAGGGGCCTTGCTCCTGGGCATGGTGTCCTTCGGCGGCGTGCGGAAGCGGATCTGCCTGGCCTACGTGCCGGAAGCGAAGGTGGGCGACTATGCCATCGTTCATGCCGGGTTCGCCCTCAACCTGATCGACGAGAGCGAGGCGAACGAGATCTTCGCGACGCTCGCCAGTCTTGAAGCCGCGGGGGCGGCCGAGGGAACGGGGGATCATCCTGCCGGGGATGCTGATCGGTCCGGGGGTGCCCCATGAAATACCTCGACGAGTACCGGGCCGCCGGCCCCGCGCAAGCGCTTCTGGCACAGATCCGCCAGACCGTCACGCAGCCGTGGACGATCATGGAGGTGTGCGGCGGGCAGACGCACAACCTGATGAAGTTCGGCATCGACCGCGCCCTGCCCGAGCAGGTGGAGCTGGTGCACGGCCCGGGCTGCCCGGTCTGCGTCACGCCACTGGAGACGCTCGACCGGGCGATGGCGATCGCGGTCCGTCCGGAAGTGATCTTCGCCACGTTCGGCGACATGCTCCGGGTGCCCGGCAGCCGGGAGAACCTGTTCCAGGTCCGGAGCCGGGGGGGCGACGTCCGGATCGTCTACTCTCCCCTGGACGCCCTGAACCTGGCGAGCGAGAACCCAGACCGGCAGGTGGTCTTCCTCGCGGTCGGTTTCGAGACGACGGCCCCCACGGCCGCCGGCGCGGTGCTCGAGGCCGATCGCCTGGGGCTGGACAACTTCTCGCTGCTGGTGTCGCACGTGCGGGTGCCGCCGGCCATCGAGGCGATCCTCGGCTCGGCGGGCAACCGGGTGCAGGCGTTCCTGGCCGCCGGGCATGTCTGCACGGTGATGGGCTATGACGAGTACCATCCGATCGCCGAGCGATACCACGTGCCGATCGTGGTGACGGGGTTCGAGCCGGTCGACCTGCTGGACGGCATCTGGCGAGCGGTCCGGCAGCTCGAGGCGGGCCGGGCCGAGGTCGAGAACCAGTATGCGCGGGCCGTTCGCCCCCTGGGAAACCCGGCGGCGCGGGCCGCCATCGAGACGGTCTTCGAGATCGTCGATTATCCGTGGCGCGGGATCGGGCCGATCCCCGCCTCGGGCATGGCCCTCAAAGGCCGGTACCGGCGGTACGATGCGCGCCAGCGATTTCCCGACCTGACCCCGCCGAGCGAGGAGCCCGAGGAGTGCAGGAGCGGCGAGGTGCTGGCGGGCCGGCTGAAGCCCTGCGACTGCCCGGCGTTCGGCACCCGGTGCAATCCCGACCATCCCCTGGGCGCAACCATGGTCTCCGCCGAAGGCGCCTGCGCCGCGTATTTCCGGTACCGCAGCCCGCAACCCGTTTCCGCAGGCAGCACCGTGATGTCGAACGCGAACCCCGCTCCCCTCGATTTCTCGTGTCCATTGCCGCCCGCGACGAGCGACCGTATCCTGCTGTCGCACGGGGGAGGCGGGCGGATGTCGCGCCGCCTGGTCCAGGACGTCTTTCGCAAGCATTTCCGGAGCCGCGAGCTGGAGCGCGACCATGACGGGGCCTACCTCGATCTGGGCTCGGAGATCCTGGCGTTCACGACCGACGGCTACGTCGTCAGCCCGCCGTTCTTCCCCGGGGGCGACATCGGCTCACTGGCCGTTCACGGCACCGTCAACGACCTGGCGGCATGCGGAGCCCGCGCACGGTGGATGTCGGCGTCGTTCATCCTCGAGGAGGGCTTTGCCCTGGCCGACCTGGAACGGATCGTTCAGTCCATGGCCCGGGCGGCCGACGAGGCGGGCGTCGAGCTTGTCACCGGCGACACCAAGGTCGTGGAGCACGGCAAGGGAGACGGGATCTTCATCACCACCAGCGGGCTGGGGCTCGTCTTCGCGGAACCGCCGCCCGACCCCCGCGCTGTCCGGCCCGGCGACGTGATCATCGTGTCTGGCCCGATCGGACTGCACGGGATGGCCATCATGTCGGTGCGCGAGGGACTGGCCTTCGAGTCGAGCCTGGAAAGCGACTCGGCACCGCTGGGCGATCTCGTCGCGACCGTCTATCAGGCCGGAGTCCGCCCCCGGTGCCTTCGCGATCCGACCCGCGGCGGAGTGGCCGCGACCCTCGCCGAGATCGCCCAGGCCTCGCGAACCGGCATCCTCCTCGAGGACGACGCCATCCCCGTCCCCGAGCTGGTCCGCGGAGCCTGCGAGATCCTCGGTCTCGACCCGCTGCTGGTGGCCAACGAAGGGAAGATGCTGTTCGTCGTCTCCCCTCACGATGAGGCCGCAGCCCTCCATGCACTTCGGTCTCATCCCCGCGGCTCAGGGGCGGTGACCATCGGGCGGGTCCAGACCGAGAATCCCGGCTGCGTCCTGGTTCACACCGCCCTGGGCAGCACCTATGTTCTCGACATCCCCGCCGGCGAGGAGCTGCCGCGAATATGCTGATATTGAAATGCCGCGATTCTGTTGGCAGCGGGCCTCGTCCACAGCATCGCGGTGATTTACAGATCGAGGCGCTCGGGATTTCAGGTCCCGGCCCTCCCGTTCGGTGCGAAGGCCGCCGATCCCCTTGCCGCCGCCTCCCCCGCCAGCCAGCCGGTGCTCCAGGCGGCCTGGAAGTTGTAGCCGCCGATCAGGCCGTCGAGGTCGAGGATCTCGCCGGCGAAGTGAAGACCGGGGACGAGGCGGCTCTCCAGTGTCCGGGAGTCAACCTCGTCGAGAGCGACCCCGCCACTGGTGACCTCGGCCTTCTCGAAGCCCAGGGTGCCCTGGATGGGCAAGGCGAGCGCCTTCAAGGCGCTCACCAGGCCAACCCGCTCGGCGCGCGACAGGTCAGGCCCGATCCGGACGAGCGGAATCCCGGCGGCCTGGATGAGGCACTCGGCCAGGCGGTGAGGCAGATCGGCCGCGAGGATGGAAGCGACGGCGAGCCGGCCCCGGCGGCAGGCGGCCTGGAGCCGCGCGTCGAGCGCTTCGCGGGACAGCGCCGGGAAGAAGTCCAGTCGCAGTTGGAGCGGCCCCGGCCCGTCGTGGCGGGCCACGGCGCGGCTGATGTCCAGGATCGCCGGGCCGCTGAGGCCGAAGTGAGCGAAGAGGATCGCTTCCCGCCGCTGCTGGAGCGCCGGCCCCGCCGCGGCATGAACCGACGCGATCACGTCGGCAAGACTCAGTCCCCGGAGCGACGCGACCCACTCGGGCTCGACCCGGATCGGCACGAGGGCGGGGCGTGTCTCGATGACCGTGTGACCGAACCGGCCGGCGATGGCGTACCCGTCGCCCGAGGTCCCGCATCCCGGATAAGACCGTCCTCCGACCGCCAGGATCACGCGCCGGGCCGTGAGCGACGAGCCGGCGAAGGCCACCACGAACCCCGGGGACGGACCGTCTCCCGCGTCAACCCGCTCCACCGACCGGACGGGACTGTGAGTCCGGAGGACGGCCCCACTTCGAGCCAGCCGCGCAACCAGCGCTTCCAGGACGTCCACGGCCCGGTCGGTCACGGGGAAGATCTTGCCGTTGCCCTCGATCTTGGTCGCAACGCCCTCCGCCTCGAAGAGGCGAACGGTCTGGTCGACGTCAAGCTGCCGCAACGCGGGGCCAAGGAACGGCCCACCCGGCCCGAAGGCATCCTGGATGTCCCGGATGCCCCGGCACGACGATGGGTTGAAGGCCGGATCGATCGGTCCGGAAACCGCCTCCAGCCGACGCAGTCCGCGGGCATTGGTGAGGTTGCAGCGAGTCCCGCCGGACATCAGGATCTTCACCCCGGCGCGACGGTTCTTCTCGATCACGACCACCCGGGCCCCGCACTCGGCGGCACGGATCCCCGCAACCAGTCCCGCGGCCCCCGCCCCCAGCACGGCGACGTCGCAGTCGAATCGCTCACGGCCTTCCACACGCTCCACGCACCGTCCTCCGGGGCCCCTGGCCATGATACCAGGGCCCCGAGGAGTCCGTCAGCCTGGCGACCGGGCCGGTCACATCACCGTGAAGTAATTCGCCACGGCGAAATCGAAGTACTCGGTCTTCATCTCCAGCGGCAGGTCGTTGTAGATGCAGTAGTTCCGCACTTGAAGCAGAAGGTCGCGGGGCTGGCAGCATCGGAACGGCCGGTCGGCGCTGCGGTAGTGCTGGAGGATCAGGTGCTCGACCGCCTCCTGGTTCACGTGCTCGAAGCCGAGCTTGGGCGCGAAGATCTCGATCATCTGGCGGAATTCCTGCTCGCTGGGATCAGCCGCGTGGATCTTGTAGGGAATCCGCCGCAGAAACGCCTCGTCCACGAGCTGCCTGGGCTCGAGGTTGGTCGAGAAGATGATGAGCTGGTCGAAGGGAACGCGTATCTTTTTGCCGTTGGCGAGGCTGAGGAAGTCGTAGCGCTTCTCGAGCGGAACGATCCAGCGGTTGAGCAGCTCAACAGGCTGCATGCGCTGGCGGCCGAAGTCGTCGATCAGGAAGCTGCCCAGGTTGCTCTTGAGCTGGAGCGGGGCCTCGCTGAGCTTGGTCACCGGATCGTACCGGATCTCCAGATCGTCCATCCGCAGCTCGCCGCCGGCGACGATCGTCGGCCGCATGATCTGGACCCAGCGGCGATCGTGATCCGCGCCGTCGAGCAACCCTCCCGTGGAGGCCTCCTCGATCAGCTCGTGGTTCGCCGGGTCGAACAGCTTGATCAACTGCCCCTCGACGCAGAGCAACCGGGGAATCCAGACGGTCGTGCCGAAGCAGCGGGTGATTCGCTCGGCGATGCTCGTCTTGCCGTTGCCCGGAGGGCCGTACAGAAACAGGCCCCGCCCCGAGTTGATCGCCGGGCCCAGCATCGCAAAGGTCCGCTCCGAGATCAGCAGGTCGGCAAACGCCCGCCGGAGGTCGTCTTCGCGGGGGTGCTCGGTGGCGATCGTCTGGGCCGAGACCGAGTCCAGGTAATCCTCGAACGGCACCGGCGCCGACCCCACGTAGGTGCATTCCTCGAGATAGGTCCGGGCGCGGGAGCGGCCGTGGTCGGTCAGCGAGTACACGAAGTCGCTGGCCGCGGCCGTGCTGGTGTAGTTGACGATCTGCTGGTTCTTGAGCTGGCGGAGAAACTCCGGGAAGGGACCAAAAGGCAGTCCCAGCTCAGTCGAGATCCGCCGGCCCGAAGCCGTGCCCGCATTCATGAGAAACTTCAGCACCAGGCTCTCGACCAGGCCCTGCTCCAGGCCCGCCTCCTCGAACGTGCTCACGGCGCGGGGATGAAACGCCCTGCGGCCGTTCGAGTTCGGTCCGTCGAACAGGGGCGGAAGCACGGCGGGGGTTGCAAGGCTCATGGCGCGGATCTCCTTCCATCAGGATCGCTCTCGGGCAAGCCAGGACCAACGGCCTCGCGCGGCGAGGCACCTCGCGCAAACCTAGGTCGCAGGCCATGGAACGTCAATCGCCCGGCGACATGCCAGGATCGCGCGTCGCCGAGCGCGTCGTGCAGGCGGGCAGCGAGCTCGTGGGTCACCGCCTGCGCGGGTTCGGGCACCTCGATGACCACTCTCCGCCGGGTGGGATCCACGGGATCGATCCGGACCAGCCAGGTGTCGCGGGGAAGCAGGGCGAGCGACCCGATCCGCCCATTCGACCAGGCAGATCCCCCCGGCGCTCCAGTAGTCGGCCACGCCCAGGTCCTCGAAGGCCTGGGGCGATTCCAGGCGATAGGCGTCGAAGTGGAAGACGGGCATCCTCCCCTCGTACTCGTGAATCAGCACGAAGGTGGGGCTGGCAATCGCCCGGGGATCGACGCCCAGCGACTCGGCGATCGCCCGGACCAGCCGGGTCTTCCCGGCGCCCAGCGGGCCGATCAGCCCGATCACGACGCCAGGCTCGAACCAAGCCGGCCAGCGCACGTCCCAGTCGTTCGGTCTCGTGCTCGGAATCGAGCTCGATCACTAGGCCTGTAGCCGTCCGGACCACGTTCATGAGCTCGCGGCTCTCCTCGAGTCAATGTCATCCGGAGGCACCTGGCAGCCGGAGATGATCGAACCCCCCAGACGCCAGCGGAATGACCCGGCCGTCGCCCGTCCGCAACCGCAGTCCCGGCTCCGCCGTGATTTCTCCCACCACGGTAGAGCCGTGCCGGTTCCGGAGGCGAGGCAAGCAGCGCCGGGCGTCTCGCGGGCGAGACGATCACGCAGAGCTCGAAATCCTCGCCGTCGTGGAGCGCGTGGTCGAGCGCAGGAATGCCGTCGGCGGCGGAGTGCTCGAGAGCATCGGGATGGATCGGGATGGCCGAGGCGTCGAGGATGGCCCCCAGTCCCGCCGCTCTCCTCGAGGATGTGTCCCAGGTCGGAGGACAGCCCGTCGGAGATGTCGATCATGGCACTCAGGCGCGCCGAGCCGTGGAGGGCGAGCGCTTCCCGGACGCGCGGTTCGGGGCGGAGGTGCCGGCCGCGGAACAGGCTTCCGCCCAGCGGTCCGGTGACCAGGATCAGGTCGCCGGGCCTGGCCCCCGCGCGCCTGACGGCCCCCAGGGGCGTGGTCTCGCCCAGGAGGGCCACGTTGATGACCAGCGGGCCGTCCCAGGCGTTCGTGTCGCCGCCGATCAGGTCGACCTCGAACCGGTCGGCCATCCGCTGAAGGCCCGCGTGGAGGCCCTGGGCGACGGCGACGGCCCGGGCTCGCGGCAGGGCCACCGAGACGACCGCGGCCCTGGGCAGCCCCGCCATCGCCGCGATGTCGGAGAGGTTCACCCCCATAGCCTTGTACCCGACCGCCTCGGCCCCGTCGCGTTCGAGCTGGAAATGGCGGCCATCCATCAGCATGTCGGTCGTGACCAGGAGCTGCGATCCGGGAGCGACGTCGAGGATCGCACAGTCGTCGCCGATGCCCAGAACCGTGCCTCGCCGGGTCTCGCCCGTGTGTCGGCGAATCCAGTCGATCAGGCCGAATTCTCCGACCGGAGATGCTGGGTCCATGGTCGCGGTCGTGCCCCGATGAGTCTTGGTTTGCGTTAGATTGCGTCAGGTTGCGTGGTACCTCGCAAGGAAAGCACGCAACGCCTGGGCCGTCGCGTTCTCGAGCAGCTCGGCCGCCTGCGAGAGGGCCTCGTTCCAGGGGGATGGGCCCGGGGCAGATGCTGAAGTAGGCATCGATTCCCTGGTCCAGAACAGCCTCCGCGCCCGGCACCGATCGAGCCGGCCAGAGCCAGCGTGGGACAGCCCAGGGCATGCGCCAGCCGGGCCACGCCCACGGCCGTCTTGCCATAGGCGCTCTGGCCGTCGAGCGCGCCTTCGCCGGTGAGGCACAGGTCGGCACCCTGGAGGCGGCTCCGCAAGTTCACTGCCTCGATGACGAGATCGACTCCCCCCTGCAGCCGCCCGCGGGCGAAGGCGACCAGGCCGCCGCCCAGGCCACCCGCCGCACCCGAGCCGGTGATGTCGCGAATCGCGACGTGCAGGTCCCGCTCCACGATGTCCGCGAAGTGGGCGAGGATGGCGGTCGAGCGCTTCGACCATCGCGGCGTCCGCCCCTTTCTGCGGTCCGTAAACGGCCGAGGCTCCCTTTGGTCCGCAAAGTGGGTTCGTCACGTCGCAGGCCACGGCGATCTCCACGGAGTCTAGAGAGGCGGCCTCGAGCCGAGCCGTCGATGCGCGCCAGACGACCCAGCTCACCCCCGCCCGGCCCGAGCTCGCGCCCTTCGGAGTCCAGGAGGCGAAACCCGAGCGCCTGGCCCAGTCCGGCTCCGCCATCGTTGGTCGCACTGCCGCCGATGCCCAGGATCACCCGCCGGGCACCGGCGCCGATCGCGGCCAGCAGCAGCTCGCCGGTGCCCCGCGTCGTGGTCCGCCAGGGGTCGCGCCGGTCGGGCGGAACCAGCGTCAAGTCCGGAGGCCGAGGCCATCTCCAGCACCGCCGTGCGGCCGTCGCCGAGCAGGCCGAACGATGCGGTGACCGGGCTTCCCAGAGGACCGGTGACCTCGACCTCGCGGTGCGATCCCACCGTCGCGGCAACCAGCGCGGCGACCGTCCCTTCGCCACCATCGGCCATGGGAACTCGTCGATCAAGGCGCGCGGAGCCACCCGGCGCACGCCGCGGGCCATCGCCGCAGCGGCCTCGGGTGCCGTGAGACTCCCCTTGAACTTGTCTGGAGCAATCACCACCCGCATGGTGGACGACCTCGGCTCGCAGCCCGAATGCCGGCACGCCCGCGCGAGCCTGACGGATGCAGATCAGCATACAGCAACGGGGAGAGGGGGGCCAACCCGGCCGGACCGGTCGCGGAGATAGGTCGTCACGGGTGAGTCAGCGGCAGAGGTACAGGGATATCCTCTGCGGGAGGGGTGCGCGGCTCGGGACCGCCTCGTCCCGAGGTTGTCTGAAGCTGCGAGCGTCTCGATCATCCGGGTGGGTCGTCGCGGTGGGTCTCAGGTTTCCAGACTGGCCGTCAACGGTCGACTGTCTCTTTCACAAGCATGGAGGGAATCTCGAAGGCAATCTCCTGGCGCTGAATCGATACGTCCTCGGGAGCGTCGATCCCGATCCGCACGGAATTGTTGTCGATCTTGACCACCGTGATCCGAACACCGTTTCCAACACGGAGACTCTGCCCAAGCTTCCTGCTCAGTACCAGCATGACTCCCTCCTCTTGAGTCAGGGCCGGATCGGCGAGTGACGCTCACTCTGAAGCCGATCATTCGACGCTCAGGCCAAAAGCATCTCGCATGCCAAATGAGCCGCACCACCGTTACCATCACGAAGATCATCTCGAAGAGCCCCTCTCATCTGCCGGAACGGCACTCCGTCCCCGGTCAATCCTCCCGGGACAGCCTCATCATCGTGTAAAATCGCGAATGGGTTTTTGTAAGGATTTCCTTCAGTTGCGCCCGACGGCCAGAGCTTGGGCACTGGGCAAAGATATAGAAAACAGGAAAGATACCCAATTTCGATGAACTTACGGTTCCCCAAGCTGTTTGCCGAAGGTGGTCATCGACTGTTGGTGATGGCGACCGTGATCGCAGGCTTGCTCGCCTGGCTGTGGCCGATCGGCGTCGGGGGGAAGATGCCGGTCGGCGGCGACGTGACCTCGTTCTTCCTCGGGCTGATGGGGGTGCTCTCGGAATCTCTGAAGGCGGGGCGGCTGCCGGTCTGGAACGACCTGTGGGGCTATGGGTTTCCCGGACTCGGCGAGAGCCAGATGGGGGTTTACTATCCGCCTCACCTGGTGCTCTACCGGGCGTTGCCGACCGAGTGGGCCTACGTGGCGAGCCTGGTGCTGCATACGCTCTGGGGCGGCGTGGGGGCGTGGTGGGCTGCGCGCCGGTTCGGCGTTTCGCCGGTGGGCTCGGGACTGACGGCCTTCGTGTTCGCGGCTTCGGGCTTCTTCGTGATTCACATGCCTCATCCCTGGGGTTACACGACAGGATCGTGGATGCCCTGGGCGTGGGGACTGGCGTGGCTGGTGCTCTCGTCCCCCGGTCCGCACCGGGCGCACCGGCTCTTGCTCCTGAGCCTGGTGCTCACGTTGCAGCTCTTGCCCGGGCATTTCCAGGTCGCGTTCCTGACCCAGGTTGGCATCGCGGTCATGGCCGCATGGTTCCTGATCGAGCCGCTGATCCGGCGCGGCGAGGAGATCCAAGTCACGCAGGCCGTCCCGATGCGCGCACGGGTTCGCCAGGTGCTTGCCTTGCTGGTCTGCCTGGCGATGGTCTTTCCCCTGGCTGCGCTCCAGCTCTGGCCGACAGCCCGCCTGGCCCGGCTGGCGGCCGCCCAGCGCGATTTCAACTACCTCTCGGGGTTCGCCGCGACCCCTTTTCACCTGGTCGGCTACGTCGCGCCGGGGCTGTTTCACCGCTCGCCCCTCTGGCGGCCCCTGGTCTGGGACCCGTTTCACACGTCGCCCGAGGAGCTGCTGGCCTATGTGGGACTGGCTCCGCTCTTCCTGGCCATCCTGGCGATCGTTCGCGAGTTTCGCCGCGATCGGAGCGTCCGGATCCTGACGATCCTCGCGGCGGTCACGCTGTTCTTCAGCCTGGGCCCCTATGTTCCCGGTTTCCGGCTCCTGATCACGTTGCCCGGGTTCTCGTTCTTTCGAGCCCCAGCGCGGTGGACCCTGGCGACCTCGCTGGCCCTGGCGATCCTGGCCGGGAAGGGGCTGGATCGGTGCCGGGAGTGGGACAGGCCGGGACGGTCGCTGGGATGGCTGGCGGCGCTTGCCTGCGTCTGGGTGCTGGCAACGCTGGGCATTCTCGAGCTGGCCCTGGGCAGCGGCTCGACGGGGAAGAGTCCCTGGCTGGCCGGCCTGTTCCAGCGCGCGTTTCAGGCCCGGCCCTGGGCCGACGATCCGGATTTCCCCACGGTGCTGGCCCAGGCGCGGAAGCCGGCCGGCGAACCGAAGGTCCCGGCGGTTCTCGAGCGGGCTGGCGTCGCATCCCGCCCCGCGGACGCTCGCAGCTTTCTGGAGAGCCGGCACGAGATTTACCTGAGGGAGCTTGCGGTAACCGGGGGCCTGCTGGCCGGGATCGTGGTGGTCGCCTGGCTCTCCTCGCTCGGCCCAGTCCGGCGGCATCGCTCGTTCCTGCCGGCTGCGCTGATCGTGCTCACGGCCGTCGATCTTCTGGTTCTGGGCCAGCACCGGCTGGTCTCGATCGGACCGGCTCGTCCGCTGGTCGAGCAGAGCCCCGTGCTCGCGCGGCTGGCGCGTGAGCCCCGGGGCACGCGGATCGTCGATGGCTCACGCAACCTCGCGATGCTCGTCGGGCTGGAGCCGATCTCGGCCTACCGGACGCTTGACCTGCCGGCCCTGGAGCCCTTGAACGCCCGGGCTCGTGGTCCGCTGGGCACGGAACGAGCGGGAGCCTCGGTCCGCAAAGCCCTTCGTGCCGCGGGAGTGGGAGTGCGGGTTCTCGATCCGATCGAGGTCGCCCTGGAGCGATGGCTGGCTCGCTCGAAGGGCCCCACGGAGAGCTGGGACACCATCGACGACCCGAACCTGGCGGGATGGTTGTTCGGCCCGGCCTGGCGAGCGGAGCAGGGGAGCTGGGCGAGCCAGTTCCGGATCGTCCACCCGCAGCCCGACGCGTCCCGGGCCTGGTTCGTCCCCTTGACCGAGGTGACACGTCCGGCCATGCTGGATTCGTGGGCCGGCGACGTCGAGCCCGTTCTCGAGCTCTTCGACCGGGCCCGGCCGCTGAAGATGGAGAGACGCTCTCCCGACCGCGCCGACCTGGCCGTTGACGTCGAGGCGCCGGCTGGATCCTCATCACCCAGCTTGCGGATCCCCAGTGGCAAGCCCGCTGGACGGATGAGGCCGGTCCGGAGCTTCCGGCGGAAATCTTGCCGACGTTCCGGCGGAGCGAGAGCGACGGCGGCTGGCAGCGGGTTCGGGTTCCCGGTCCGGGGCGGTGGACGCTCCACCTGGAGTACCAGGCTCGCGACGTGCGAGAGGGACTGGTCATCTCGGCCGTGGCCTGGCTGGCCTGGGGACTCGCGCTGCGCGATCATCGTTCCGGCAAGCAGAGGAAGGAGGAGCATGGCGTGAGCGGTCAGGTTGGCGTGGCCATCGTCGGCGCGTCCGGATACGCGGCCCTGGAGCTGATCCGGATCTTGCTGAACCATCCCCGGGTGGCGATCACCGCGGCGACGTCGCGGCAGGACGAATCGCCCCGGCTGGACGCCCTTCATCCCAGCCTCACCCGGCGGATCGACCTGGCCTGCGAGACGTTCGACGCCGACCGGATCGCCGACCGCGCCCGGTTCGCGTTCCTCGCCTTGCCCCACACCGCGAGCATGGCCGTCGTGCCCGACCTGCGGGCGCGAGACGTCCGCGTGATCGACCTGAGCGCCGATTACCGCCTGGCCGACCCGCAGGTCTACGCCGACTGGTACGGCCACAAGCACACCGACCTCGCCGGCCTGAAGAGCGCGGTCTACGGCCTGCCGGAGCTGTTTCGCGACCGGATCCCGGCGGCCCCGCTGATCGCCAACCCCGGCTGTTACACCTCGACGAGCATCCTGGCGCTGGCCCCGCTGATCGCCGAGGACCTGATCGAGCGGACCGGCATCATCATCGACGCCAAGAGCGGCGTCTCGGGCGCGGGGCGCTCGCCCAAGCTGAACACCCACTTCCCCGAGTGCAACGAGAGCCTCTCGGCCTACAGCGTGGGCCGGCACCGGCACACGCCCGAGATCGACCAGGTCTTGACCACGATGACCGGCGGTCGCGGCGAGCCGGTCGAGGTGATCTTCACGCCCCACCTCGTGCCGATGGACCGGGGCATCTTCGCCACGATCTACGCCCGCCCCAAGCGCCCGGCCGCCGAGCACGACCTGCTCGAGCTCTATCGCTCGTTCTACGCCGCCAGCCCGTTCATCCGGGTCGTCTCCCACCTGCCGGCCACGAAGGACTCGGCCCACACGAACTTCTGCGACATCACCGTCCGCGTCGTCCGCGGCCGGATCGTGATCCTCGCCTGCCTCGACAACCTCATCAAGGGCGCCGCCGGCGTGGCCGTGCAGAACCTGAACCTGATGCTGGGCTGCCCCGAGGAGACCGCGCTGCTCTGAGCCGCCCGGGCGGAATTGGCTTTGATCGCCGCCGAAGCGATCGAAGCCATCGGACGTTACTCTCTGTGAAGCCAACGTGTTAAGCTCGGTTTTCGGATTGGCTTCGATCGTCGTTTCGCAGCATCTTTCGTTCTCCTGGAAGCGCGGCGAAGGCGATCGGGGGCGGAGATTCTTGCGGACAGCCGAATTGAGAAGGAGCGGTCGGAGCGCAAAGCTCCAATCTCCATTCTGCGCCACGCTTCGGGGAGCTGCTCCCGGCCCGGGCGGATTTTCCGTCCTTGCCGTCGTCACAACCGCACCTGGGCTAGACCGGCCAGGTGCTGACACGATTCGCATCGCCCGCAACCCGCCCGTGACCGCCAGTGTACCAGGTCACCCTGAGGAACGGTCCATCCAGCGTCACGCAAACCACGTGCTGTCCGGACCCCAGGTCCCAGATCGCGATGGTGCGATCATCAGACCCTGAGATGGTGCCCCGCCCATCCATTCTGACCACTACGGAATTCACTTCCGCCTCGATGACCGCCGAGCGTGAGGAGCCGCGAGCCTCAGACCGAGAAGGTGCCGAGACCCAAATCGGCACACAAGATCGCAAAACCAGAGACTTTCGGTTCCTGACACGAATGCCGCTTCCTTAAGCGCAAGTCCTTTCCTGTAAACGTCTTATGAGTTGGTGGATTCCGCAATTATCCACATTGTTCTAGATGTGGTTGGCGTGGAAATCCCGCAATTCACTGGGAATCATCTTTGTTGAATGGCGGCCCATATGTACATGAATGTGTATGGTAAGCCCATGTTTCGAGCGCAAACATTGAGAAGCGAGTGACTTACGCTTAAGGAAGTGCCATTCGTGTCTGGTACGAATGGCGCTTCCTTAACCGTTAAGCGGCCTGCATCAAGCGGTTACGCGCTGCTTTCCGAGGCTCGGTCAGCAGATCGTGGGGTTTGGAGCGGCGCTTGATGGCGCGCGGCTCGACGCGGCCGGGCCGGTTGCCAACCTCATGGCTGGCGATGGCACGGAGCATGACCTCTACAAGCAGACGGCGCGTTTCCGGCGGGGCCCAGTTCAACACCTCGCGGAATGCCGCCATGGTCTGCAGCGTTCCCGCGAAGCTGATCTGCCTGGGTGCCTTCCCATGGGCCTGGGCCGCCGCCGCCATGACCCCACGTATTAAGTTATAAGCGAGCGAGTGCATCCAGATCTCCTTCTTCACCATCCCGGGCGTTTCGCACCGCAGCACATCCATCTGCATGATACATTTGATCGCGCGTAGATCTAATTCGATGTTCCATCTTTCAAAGTAAAGCCGGGCCAGTTCCTCCCTCGTGTACTCCTCCGCGTCGAGCATGGTGGTCACCAACACTAACTCGTTGATCCGGAAGCCGGGCTTCTGAACCTTGAACCGAAGCTCGCGAACCTTCATCCCCTCGGGAACCTGAGCGTAGGCCTCCTCGTCCATCCATTCCGGACGTCCGGGCTTGGTCCAGGTCACGATGTGATCTTCGATGCCCAGCGATCGACCCTTGCGGAAGTCGAACTTGCGTCGCTGGTGCATCCGGAAGAGGCCATCCACCCTACGCTCCACCAGCGAATTGATGCCGAAATACGAGGCAAAACAGCGGTCTCCCAGCAGCACCTCGCCACCTTTGAGGCGATCCAGGAGGTCGCGTAAGAGAGCTGTCTCGCCGGTCTCTTTCCCCTTGTAAGGACCGATGGCCAGATCGCGCAACACCCCGGTGGCCAGGCTAATGATCGCGACCACTCGGGCGATGGGGAAACCGACGCCGGAGGCCTGAGTCCTGGCCTGGGGGAAGGCCTGCTGGTTCTCCGGCGTGTCGGGCATCGAGACCGTGGAGCCGTCGACCATCAAGGTCTCCCGACGCTTCCAGAGCCAGTCCTCCGGCACTCGCTCTTCGAGGGCTTGGGCCGTGCGGTGAACCAACCCGGTGATGACACCGATGGGCAGCCGCTGCCGCGCCTTGCAGTAGCTGCCACTGTCGGCCGAGCAGGGGTCCTGGCCCCGTGCGGTGCGGTAGGCGATCAAGCATGCCACGGCCTTGCGGCAACAATGGTCGAGGCTGAGCACCTGCGTCAGGAAGGTCCAGAGGGTCACTAATGGGCTGAAGATCCGTTCCCGGTAATGGACGCCTTCCTCCCCCAGTACTTCCCCGACCAAGTCCGCGTCCAGCAGGTCGCTGAAGGGGAGATGGGGCTGGTCGCGAAGCAAATTGATCTGGTCACGAATCCGCCGACAGATACTCTGGGACATCGACGGCCTCCTTGCCGAACGAACCTGGGATTGGGACATACCCCAAGGTTTTCCTAAGAGAGGCCGTCTTTGTCTATCTCAAACAGAGAACAGAGGTTAGCGTTAAGGAAGCGCCATTCGTTCCTGACACCCTTGAATCCCTGACGATCCCTTCCGGTCCGGCGTCATCTTCGGTGGCCGAGACCGTCCACGTGGTCACCTGGGGACTGCCCCGACTTCGTGTTTCGACGCGACAGCCTGGACCCACGGGGCTGTCTTCACATCCTGGCCATGAGGGCGGTGGGACTTCTCGAAAACCGGTAGGAGGGGCGAGGCAACTCGTGCTATATTGTCTGATAAGGCGGACGGCCGAATGTGCACCGCAGCCCGCGCTCACTCGCGACCTTCAGAGTGCAGCACCATACTCGCAAAGCTCTCTTGTTCATCCCTTGATCGGCATAACGAGGGGTTGTCCGCAAAGTCTTGGGCTTGGTTACGAGGATTGAGTCTAGTGGCACCTTAACTCGTTCCGTTCTGAAAGGAATGGTCATGGGGAAGTACGAATACCAGGATGTGTTCGTGGCGGGAGGCTTTCCCCGCTACACCTACAATCCAAGATTGGAACTACAACTCGAAGGAAAAGTGCACCGGGTCCTGGAGAAGGCGTACAAGCTGATCATTGTCACGGGTCATACAAAGTCAGGTAAGACGGTTCTCGTTCGCAGCATTTTGCCACGCGACGAGCATATCTAGGTAGACGGAGGAATGGTCGGCTCCGAGGAGGACTTCTGGAGCAGCATCATCAATCAACTTAACGAATTCCAAGACGTCGAAGTTAGCGGAGAGAGAACGACTGGCGTAGAGTTCGAGGCTAGAGGCAAGGGAGGTGCCAATTTCCTCATTGCGAAGGGAGAGGCGGAGGCAGGAACCAGCTTCGCTAAAGAACGAACAGAGTCCACCACCCACAAGCGTACCTTACCCTCTCGGGTTTCTGTGCTCAAGGCCCTAGGATCATCCGATCGAGCGCTGGTCATTGACGACTTTCATTACTTGAGCAAGGAGCTTCAGGGCGAGCTGATTCGGGCCCTAAAGCAGCCCATCTTCGATGGACTACCGGTGGTAATAATCGCGATCCCCCACCGGCGGTATGATGCCGTCAAAGTAGAAAGAGAGATGACAGGGCGTATCTTGCCCGTGGACATCCCGGCTTGGTCAGAGAGAGAGTTGGCCTACATCCCGGAGAACGGATTCCCCCTACTCGACGCAACTATCTCGCCGAAGTTGGTCCAAGATCTTTCCGCTCAGTCCATCGGGAGTCCGCACCTGATGCAGGAGTTCTGCCGCGCAATCTGTCGGGCCCATCAGGTCTCGACGTCCTTTGGTAATTGGAGCGCAGACTTGGCCCCCGACGAAATGGAGAGGATATTCAAAGATACGGCTGAGACCATCGGACGGCCTATATTCGAGAAACTAGCGCGGTCCACGACAACGCACTGACCGAATTCCACGGGAACTGAAAGGTGGAGAAGCAGTAGACATTTATGGCCTAGTGCTGCGCGCCCTGGCCAACATTCGCCCTGGGCTTGTCACAATCGAGTACGAGGCACTCCGCAGCGCCATCCGTGATGTATCGGCTAAGGAGCCACCGCAACTTCATGAAGTCGCCCGCGTACTGAAGCACATGTCAGATATCGCGTCAACTGACGAGAGTTCGACACCGGTCATTGAATTTGATGAACAGGACAAGCAACTTCACATCACGGACCCTTTCTTCGCGTTCTACCTTCGGTGGGGCAGTCTGAAAGGCTGACCTGGCAGGCTTCGTGGAAGCGCAAAGGGGGACATAGAAGCGCAAAGGGGGAATAGTGCCACCCGGCCTACGGACAAGCGTCGGATACGGCTCGGCCCCACCCGCCGCCCAATCGCAGTAACTCTCGACGGGGTGGCACTATTCGCCATTGATGCCAGCTGTCACAGACCTCTTTCGCAGAGTGGTTTGCCGCTCCGTGCCATTTGGCACAATGAGGACATAGCGCTTTGTTGACTTGCCACCTCGCCCGGTTTATGCTCCCCTCGCAGATGCCGGGACATGCAATGCAGCCATGACGCGATAGTAGACGCAAGAAAGACGCTGGCGGATTCTGTGCCTGGCTTATTCCAGAAATTCAGGCTTACAGGTGCCGGGAACGAATGGCGCTTCCTTTCTCATCGTGTGGAGGATCTGCAGGTATCGGAGCCGATTTGGCCTGGGTTTGGCATCCATCTTGACTTCACGCCAAGCGAACGAATGAACGAATCGATGGGAGAAACGCCAGCAGACTGAACCAATGTTTCAGACGGGACGACCCACGACCCGGGACGGCTCAACCCGAAGGCTTTAAGAGTCTCCAACCTACATCTTATGGCTTCCACCTCGGTGTGTCACCAGTTGTGAGATGGTCTTCCAACTGCGAATTAATCGCTCATGGCTAAGCGCTACCGTCTCCACTCGGCTCGCTCTCTGGTAGGCACCTGGATATCCCTAAGAGCATGGTGTCCTGGCTGGCCGTTTCGCCAGTGCCGTGCGCCCCCGTGCAATGAGAGCCCAAGTTGGGGTCCTCGCCCAAGCCCCTCGGAACGACAGGGACGGTCCATTGAGCCACATTCGCCTTTGCCTTAGCAGTCGTCTCACGACACTCTCTCTTCTCATGCTGGTCGCTCCCACGCTGATCCTCGCGGCGGAGCCCGAGCTCAAGGGGCCGAAGCTGGAGATCGAGGCCTACCGCTTGCCCAACGGCCTGAAGGTGGCGCTGCACCGCGATCCGAGCGTGCCGCGGGTCGTGGTCTGCGTGGCCTATCACGTCGGCTCCAAGAACGAGCGGGCGGGGCGGACCGGGTTTGCGCACTTCTTCGAGCACATGATGTTCCGGGGCACGAAGAACGTGCCCAACTACGACGTCCCGCTCCAGGAGACGGGGGCCCAGTCCAACGCGTTCACGTCGGAGGACATGACGGTCTACTTCGAGACGGTCGCCAGCCGAGTACCTGGAGCGCGCCCTCTACCTCGAGGCGGAGCGGCTGGCGTTCCTGCCCACGGCGCTCGATCAATCGAAGTTCGACACCGAGCGCGAGGTGGTCAAGAACGAGCGGCGGCAGAGCGTGGACAACGTGCCCTACGGGCTCGTCGAGGAGACCCTCCTGGCCCGGGTCTATCCCAAGGGCCACCCGTACTCCTGGCCGGTGATCGGCTCGATGAAGGACCTGAACTCCGCCTCGCTCGACGACCTGAAGGCGTTCTTCGCCGAGTTCTACCATCCCGCCAACGCGACGCTTTGCCTCGCCGGCGACTTCGACATCGCGCAGGCGAAGGCGCT
This sequence comes from uncultured Planctomycetaceae bacterium, assembly GCA_963816015.1. Taxonomy (GTDB): domain Bacteria; phylum Planctomycetota; class Planctomycetia; order Isosphaerales; family Isosphaeraceae; genus Aquisphaera. The sequence continues at coordinate 99,116 of CAWFJM010000030.1, forward strand.
GGATTTCCCGGTACTTCGAGCCCCTGGCTCGCGGGCCCGCGGCCCGCGGCGGTCAAGGCGCCTGCCGTCGCACGCCGCGTGACGCATCGGGTGGAGCTGGCCGACGAGGTCAAGCTGCCGAGGATCCACTGGTCCTGGCCAACCGTCGCCGACGACCATCCCGACGCCCCTGCGCTCGCCTTGCTGGCCACGGTGCTGGCCGGCGGCGAGACGTCCCGGCTGTACAAGTCCCTGGTCCGCGACCTCCGCCTGGCCACCGACGTGTCGGCCGACGACGACGCCAAGGAGATCGCCGGCTACTTCACGCTTCAGGCCACCGCGGCCGAGGGCAAGTCGACCGACGACATCGAGAAGGTCTTCGCGAAGGAGATCGGCCGGCTGAAGGCCGAGCCTCCCTCTCCGGCCGAGCTGGCCCGCGTCGTGGCACGCATCGAGACAGGCCTTTACACGGGGCTCACCAAGCCGATCGGCCGGGCCATCGCCATCAGCACCGGGTTCGCCCAGCACGACGATCCCGAGCACTATCGCAAGGAGTTCGCCCGCTACTTCCAGGTCACGCCGGCCGACGTCCAGCGCGTGGCCGCGCAGTACCTGACCGACGCGAAGGTCAAGCTCCTGGTCCGGCCGGTCAAGCCCGGCGAGACCAAGACCGAGCTGGCGCCCGTCGGTCCGGAGCCCGCCGCCGGCCAGGCCCGTCGCGGCCCACACGCGTCCGCCCGCCCCGGGCCCCGACTGGTCGAAGCTGCCCGGGCCGGCGAAGCCGGACGCCTTCCGGCCTCCCGCTTACCTGCGGCGGACGCTCTCCAACGGGATCGACCTCTGGATCGCGCAGTGGAAGACCCTGCCGCTGGTCAGGCTCTCGCTCCTGGTGCCGGTGGGCACCGGCGACGATCCCGAGGGGAAGTCGGGCCTGGCGCAACCTGACCGCGACGCTGCTCGACCAGGGGACCGCCAGCCGCACCGCCACCGAGCTGGCCGAGGCCTTCGAGCAGCTTGGCGCCAGCGTTCGCGTGGGCGCGGGCGCGACGACACCGGGGTTGGCGTCAGCGTCCTGGCCCGGAATCTGAAGCCGTCGCTCGACCTCCTGGCCGAGATGCTCGAATCGCCCCGGTTCGATCCCAAGGACTTCGACCGCGAGCGAACCCAGCAGCTCGCCGACCTGCTCCAGGGGCCCGACAACGTCTCGTGGCTGGCCGGTCGCGCCTTGCCCGTCGTCATGTTCGGGCCCGATCACCCGTACGGCAAGCCCGCCGAGGGCTATCCCCAGACGGTCAAGCCGCTCACGCTCGACGATGTCCGGGCCTTCCACGCGAGTGGATTCGGGCCCAGGGGCGCCACACTCATCGTCACCGGCGACGTGGACCCCGATGCCGTGACGCAACTGCTCGAGCAGACGCTGGGCCGATGGCGCGGCAGCAACTCGGGCCCGAGGCCAAGGCCGGCCGCCGCGGTGAAGCCGGAGCCGGGCGTGATCTCCCTGGTGGACAAGCCCGGAGCCGTGCAGAGCGTGATCAACGTGGGCCGGCACTGGGTGGACCGGCGCGATCCGCGGTACGTGGCGACCCTGGTCGGCAATCACCTCCTGGGCGAGGATTTTCTGAGCCGTCTGAACAAGAACCTGCGCGAGGACCACGGCTATACCTACGGCGCTGGCTCCGCCTTCGATTTCCGCCGCAGCCGCAGCATCTGGCGCGTCTCGACCTCGGTGCGGGCCGACGCCACGGCCCCGGCGCTCCAGGAGATCCTCAAGGAGCTGGACGCCCTCGCCGGAGCGAAGCCGATCACCGCCGAGGAGATCGAGACGGCCCGCTCCGCCGAGGCGCGGAGCTATCCCGAGGAGTTCGAGTCTCCCTCCGGGATCGCCAGCGCCCTCTCCGAGATCGCCGAGTTCCACCTGCCCGCCGACTACCTCGAGACCTTCCTGCCCGGCCTCGAGCGCGTCTCACCCGCCGAGATCCAGAAGAGCATGACCGAGGTCGTCGCCCCCGCCGAGCGGTTCATCCTCATCGTCGGCGACCGCAAGACCGTCGAGCCGGCGCTCAAGAAGGCCGGGTTCACGAACATCAAGGTCATCACCTACGACGGGAAGCCGGTGGAGAAATGAGCACGCCGAGGCTGGCATCGGACCCCGAGGGCCACGTGTGCCCGTGAGGCCGTGGATTTCAGCACGGCAATGACTGCGATGTCTTCGTCTGGGACTCCTGGGATGGAGCTCACGCGTTCCTGAAGCACGCCGGATCGCTGAAGCTCATCGGTGTCTGCCTCGCACGAATGCTCATCGTCTCTACCTGTTCAGCGGTGGGACCGACGAAATGGTGGTGCTGAGTTTCCACCGGGCACGATTGGACCGATCGTCCCGGTCCCTTGAACCATGCATCCCTTTATCCCAGCCCCCCCTTGAGCGGGATCTTGCGCTCGGGCTTGGGAGGCGGCGGGGTGCCGTCGTCCTCCTCGTCCTCTTCCACCGGAGCTTCCTTGCCCTTGGCGGGAAGGAGGGAGAGGGCGATCCGCTTGAGCTCCGGCTCGACCTTGAGGATCCGGACCTCGACGTCCTGGCCGGCCTGGACGATGTCGGCGACGCGGCGGACGCGGTTGGGGGAGAGCTCGGTGATGTGGATCAGGCCCTCGATGCCCGGCTCCAGCTCGACGAAGGCGCCGAACTCCATGAGCTTGGTGACCTTGCCCTTGATCATCAGGCCGCGGGGGTACTTCTCCTCGGCCCGCTCCCACGGGCTGGGGGTGAGCTGTTTCAGCCCGAGGGTGAGCTTCCTGGCCACGGGGTCGATCTTGATGACCTTGACCTGGACCTTGTCGCCGGTCTTGACCAGGTCTTCCACCTTCTGGACCCGCGACCAGCTCATCTCGCCGATCGGCAAGAGGCCGTCCACGCCGCCCAGGTCCACGAAGGCGCCGAAGTCCTTGATCGAGCGGACCGTTCCCTCGCGCACCTGGCCCTCCGCGAGCGTCGGCCCAGGTCTTCTCCCGCAGCTCGGCCCGTTCCTGCTCGAGGAAGTCGCGGCGCGAGACGACCAGGTTCTTCTCGCGCTGGTTGGCCTCGGTGACCAGGGCCTTGAACTTCTGGTTGACGAACGGGGCGGCGTCCTCGACCCGGGAGAGGTCGATCTGGCTGATCGGCATGAAGCCGCGGATGCCGTCGACGTCGACCTCGAGGCCCCCCTTGATGACCTTGGTGCCGCGGGCCTCGACGATGACTCCCTTGCGGAGGTTCTCCCAGCTCGCATCGATCGCGGCTCCCTTGAGCCGCAGGTGCTGGATCCCCTCGCTGGTGTCGAAGTGATCGACGATGACCTCGATCTGAGCCCCGGGCGCGGGGATCTCGCCCTCGAACTGGTCGAGCGGAATCACCCCCTCGCTCTTGCCCCCCAGGTCCACGAACATGCTCTTGCCGCGGATGCTGATGACCTTGCCGGTGCGCGTGCCCTTGCGGGCTTCCTGGCCCCGGTCGCGCCCGCTCACCGCGGCGCGGTCGGAGGTCCTGGGCCGCTCCCGGGCCACGTCGAACGTCTTGGGGTCGAATCCCGTGAGTGCGGCTTCCAGCTCCGCCTCGAGCTCGGCGTCCCACTGCCGCTTGAGCGGAAGCTCGCTCGGAGGCCGTCCCGGGTCCGGCCAGGGCCTGGTCAAGGGCGTCGTCGATGGCGGATTCGCTGCGGGGACGGCCCTCGTTGCTTGTCTGGGAAGGAGCACGTGGAGCCGGTTCGGGGGTCGGGTGATCGGTCGGGTCGGCCATGAGATCCTGTCCGTCGGTCGAATCGAGTTCGTTCTGTGCGTCAACACGGTGCCGCGCGGCCGCCTTCCGGCCACGAGGAGGAGCGGGAGCCCAAGGGACCCCACCAATGCCTGGGACCTTCAGGGCTTCGTCACGATACCACTAGCCTAGCGAGTCGCCCCGCGCGGCCAAGCCGGACCTGAGGCGGGAGCGGGCCGTTTCGTTCACCGCGAACCGTCACGCTCTCCCAAGACGTCGGAGCCGCACTCCGGGCCCCGCCAGCTCCGGATACTGGCTCTGTCCGGCTGCTTCGGGTAGGCTGACCGCCAGGCGATGAACGGCCACACGGGTCGCGTGATTTTCCTGCACGGAGATTCCCTCGATGCCCCCGTCCCACCTCAGTGCCGAGCAGCTCGAAGCGCTTCGGCGGTACAACACGCCGACGATCTCGAACGCGATCGAGCTGTTCGACGTTCGCCCCCGGCATCTCGGCTTCCTGCCGCATACGATCCGGTGCCTGTTGCCCGAGCTCGGGGTGATCGTCGGCTACGCGGTCACGAGCCAGACCAAGGCGGCTCCGCCAGCGCCCTGGGAGCAGGCGCCGGACCTGCTGGCCGATTACCTCCGCTATGTCGCCGCCCAGCCAGGGCCCAAGATCGCGGTGGGCGAGGACGTCGACCACCCGCCAGGGCTGGGAGCCCAGTTCGGCGAGGTCACCGCGACCATCCACCAGAAGCTCGGCTGCGTGGGCCACATCACCAGCGGCTGCCCCCGCGACCTCGACGAGGTGCGGGCCCTCGGCTTCCAGCTCTTCGGTCTGGACCCGTGCGTGAGCCACGCTTACGTGCGGCTCGTCGATTTCGGCAAGCCGGTGACGATCGGCGGCGTCGACGATCCACCCGGGCGACCTGCTGCACGCCGACAAGCACGGCGTCTGCATCATCCCCCTCGAGATCGCTCCAAAGCTGGCCGAGGCCTGTGCGGAGGTCGAGCGCGCGCGAGCGGCCCGTTGCTGGAGATCTGCCGGTCCGCCCGAGTTCGCGCTGGAGCGCTACATCGAGCTCCGGACGGGGCTCCAGTCCAAGACCCACGAGTGAGCGGGACGGAGCGGAGCTCGGAGACGCGTGCGGCCCGCCCGGTCAGGACACCCGCTTCGTATCGGGATGAGCGATCACGACCGGCTCGTACCGCCGATTGCGGCCCACGACCTCGTCGGGACGGGTCTCGTCGAGCCGCTTGCCCTCGGCGTACCAGCGCCCCTTGCGGTACTCGAAAACCGCGGTCGCCAGCCGGCCGAAGGCAAAATGGTCGAACGGATTGGCCTCGAAATGGACGCACACGAGGGCCAGGAAGCGGCGGGTTTTCCGGTCGCGGGCCCAGAGGACCTCGTCGTGCCACTGCGCTTCCTCCCACCGCGATCCCTCCGCCGGATCGATCCGGCTCAGGGCGGTCACGAACCGGGCCTCCAGCCACTCGCGCTGGTGGTGAAACGACTCGCGGGCCTGGTCGACGTGAAGGTCCTCGAAGAACTGGCGGAGCGGCCGCTGGAGCAAGAACAGCGCCGTGACAAGGCAGAGCGGCAAGATGCCAGCCCAGATCAGCCAACCCATGTTCGGACCCCCGGCCACGTCCCCGGATCTGTGAGCGGACGACTTATTCTAGGATCGCCTCCCGCGGGGACGCAAGTGACGGTTTTCGCGGATCTTTCACAGAATGCCAGAGAACGGTGAGGATTGAGAACCCCATGGCCAGACCGCGCAAGGATCGTTCGACCGCCAGGAAGAAACCATGCAAGTTCGGCGCCCACATGTCGATCGCCGGCGGCTGCGAGCGAGCTGTCAGCGCCGCGCACGCCGTGGGCTTCCAGACCGTGCAGCTCTTCACCAAGAACAACAACCAGTGGAACGCACCGCCGCTCACGCCGGAGCAGACGACCGCCTTTCGCCAGGCGATCGAGCAGACGGGAATCATCGATCCGGTCTCGCACACCTCCTACCTGATCAACCTGGCCAGCCCCGACGAGGCGCTCTGGAAGAAGTCGATCGACGCCATGGTGGTCGAGGTCCAGAGGTGCCATCAACTGGGGATCGCCGACCTGGTGGTGCATCCCGGGGCCCACATGGGCGAGGGGGAGGAGGCGGGCTTCCGGCGCGTGGCCCAGGCGCTCGACGAGATTCTCCGGCGGTGCGGAGGGATGAACGTGACGATCGACCTGGAAACGACCGCCGGGCAGGGCACCTCGCTGGGCCATCGGTTCGAGCATCTCCAGGCGATCCTGGAACTTGTGACCGACGCCCGGAACCTGGGAGTGTGCGTCGACACGTGCCACATTTTCGCGGCAGGCTATTCCCTGGATGGGCCGGAACGGTACGATGAAACCATCAGGCAACTGGACGGAACGGTGGGAATTCACCGGCTCCGGGTCTGGCACGTGAACGATAGCTGCCGCGAGTGCGGCAGCCGGGTGGACAGACACGCAGGAATCGGGGCCGGCAAGATGGGGCTCGAGTCCTTCCGGCACCTGGTCAATGATGCTCGCTTCCGCCACTTGCCGATGATTCTGGAAACACCCAAGGGGATCGAGGACGGAGAGGATCTCGACGTCCGCAACCTGAGGACGCTCAGGGGGCTGGTGGCGTCGTGATCGCAACCGGCAAGTCGCCATGCCGATCTTCTCCGCCGAGGTTCAGTCCATCGTTGATCGGTGCTCCCGGCCCCGAGCGCGAGCCCGCGGCGGTCGGAAGTACTCGATGGGGATTGCACTCGTGGCCACGACCGAATCTCAGCTCAACGGACCCCCGGCCGCCGCGGTGGCGGCGCCCCCCAGCCGGACCGGTGCTCGATGCCAGCCTGTTCATCAACCGCGAGCTGAGCTGGCTCGACTTCAACGAGCGGGTGCTCGAGGAGGCTCGCGACCCCTCCAACCCGCTGCTCGACCGGCTCAGGTTCGTGGCGATCTGCGCCTCGAACCTGGACGAGTTCTTCGAGGTCCGCGTGGCCGGCTTGCAGGCCCAGCTCTACGAGAACCTCGAGCCCCAGGACCTTCCTCCCGACGGCATGGGCCCGCTGGCCCAGTTGCTCGAGATCGCCCGCCGCGCCCATGACTTCGTCGCCCGGCTCTACGAGACCTGGCTCGAGGAGATCCACCCCGCGCTCCGCGAGCACGGCATCCGCATCTGCCCCCCCGAGGAGCTCACGCCGGGCCAGAATGCGTTCCTCGACGACTACTTCGACAGCCAGGTCTACCCGGTGCTCACCCCCCTGGCCATCGACCCGGCGCATCCGTTTCCCCACGTTCACAACAAGAGCCTGAACCTGCTCCTGCGGATCGAGCCCCTTTCCCAGCACGCCCGCCAGCTCTACGCCGTGCTCCAGGTCCCCTCGGTGATCAACCGGCTGGTGCCCCTGCCCGACGAGGGCGACGGCCAGCGGCGGTTCGTCCTCCTCGAGGATGTGATCGGCCCCCGGCTCAACGCCCTCTTCGGCGGCTACCGCGTCATCGAGCGCGTGGCCTTCCGCGCCACCCGCAACAGCGATCTCTCGATCCAGGAAAACGAGGTCAAGAGCAGCCTGCTCTCGACGATCGAGGAGACCCTGCGGCAGCGGAAATGGGGCGCGCCGGTCCGGCTCGAGATCTCCGAGCGCGCCGACGAGGGCTTCCTCGCCCAGTTGCTGGCGTCCTCCGCACTCGAGCTCGAGGAGCGCGACGTCTACAAGGTGCGCGGCCCCGTGGACCTCACGGCGCTGGCCGGCCTGTACAAGCTCGAAGGCTTCCGCGACCTCAAGGAGCCGCCGTTCGAGCCCCAGATGCCCGCCTGCATGGCCACCCGCAAGAGCGTCTTCACGGCCATCCGCGAGGCCGACATCCTGGTGCACCACCCCTACGAATCGTTCGGCACCGTGGTCCAGTTCATCGAGCAGGCGTCCGAGGACCCCCAGGTCCTGGCCATCAAGATGACCCTGTACCGGACCGCCGATTCCAACCCGATCATCAACGCCCTGGCCCGCGCCGCCGAGAACGGCAAGCAGGTCACCGCCCTGGTCGAGCTCCAGGCCCGGCTCGACGAGGAGAACAACATCGACAAGGCCCGGATGCTCCAGAAGGCCGGCGTCCACGTCGTCTACGGGATCGTCGGGCTGAAGACCCACTGCAAGGCCGCACTCGTCGTCCGCCGCGATCACGACGGCATCCGCCGCTACGTCCACCTCGGCACGGGCAACTACAACCCGACCACCGCCCGGCTCTACACCGACCTGACCTACTTCACCTGCCGCCCCGAGTTCGGCGAAGACGCCAGCGCCCTGTTCAACCTGCTGACCGGCTATTCGCAGGGAGGGCCCTGGAACAAGCTGGTCGTGGCCCCGGTGCACCTGGCCAGCCGGCTCACCACCCTCATCGAGCGCGAGGCCGAGCACGCCCGCTCCGGCCGCCCGGCGCGGATCATCGCCAAGATGAACTCGCTGGTGGACCCGCGAGATCATCGAGACCCTCTACGAGGCCTCGGCCGCCGGGGTCAAGATCGACCTGCTCGTCCGCGGCATCTGCTGCCTGCGGCCCGGAGTCGCCGGGGTCTCCGAGAACATCCGCGTCATCAGCATCCTCGACAAGTACCTCGAGCACTCGCGGATCACCTACTTCCTCAACGACGGCGAGCCGGAGGTCTTCCTCTCCTCGGCCGACTGGATGCCCCGCAACTTCCGCCGCCGCGTCGAGCTGATGTTCCCGATCGAGGATCCCGCCGCTCCGCACCCGGATCATCGACCGCATCCTCGCCGTCGTCCTCTCCGACAACGTCAAGGCCCGCGAGCTCCAGCCCGACGGCACCTACCGCCGGATCAAGCCCAAGCCCGGCGAGCCCGTCATCCGCTCCCAGACCGAGTTCCAGAACATGGCCCGCGAGCACGCCGACGACGCGATGCCCCAGTCGACCCACCGTCGTGGCAGTCGCCAGCGCGTTGAGCGATTCACGTAGCAGCGACTCGCCTCGACACCTCAGAACGCGAACCGCTCCTCCACCAGCCGCGGCTCCAGCGGCGGGATCGGCAAGGGCTCGACGGGCCTCGCGCCGCGGACGACGCAGGTTTCCCACGCCGGGATGCGTCCCCTTGCGGTAGAAGGTCTCGACGTACTTCCAGTCGGTCTCGGCGAAGTCGAAGAACCAGGGGTCGAGGTCGGTGATGCCCGCCTCGTGCAGGAGTTGCAGGCCGAACCGGGCGGCATTGCGCTCGTAGCGTTCCAGGGCCGAAAGGTAGACCTCGAGATCGTCGTCCGTGACCCCCACGATCTCCGGCCGGTACGAGGGTGCGACCCACTGCACCGAGTGGCCGAAGAGGTGAAGCACCAGGAAGCACTGCATCTCGAAACCGACGGCCGGGTCGATCGTCATCTTCCGCCCGTCGAAGATGCCCAGCTTGGGCCGCTCGAGCGTGCCGTACTCCAGGCCGAAGCCGTAGGCCACGACGCGGGCGGTGAGGCCGTCCACAAGCGCACCAGCGTTCCGGCGTCGAGCCCCCGACCGTGACGTTCATGGTCCGCTCCTGGCTCTGCCCTCATGACCCCCTGGCACACCCTCGTGCCCGCCGAGGCGACCGAGCGTACTCCTCGCGAGTGCAACAGGCGGCCGATCGAGGCGAGAGTCGGAAGAGCCCGGGGCCTGACGTGCCAGGTCGGTGCACCCCGGCACGGTACCGGATTCGAGGCGCTTCAGCCGGAAAGGAGGGGGGCAGACCCCGGGTTCTTCGGGTCGTAATGGAGGCGGGGGCCTTCGTCGCTCGTCGATCGAGGGATCGAGCTCCTCGTTCCCGAACGTCGCCCGGAAGACGGGACGAAGATGAGGCGGATGCGTCCGGGCGTAGAGCCCGTTCAGGAAGGCCGCGTAGGAGTCGGTCGGCTCGGCTCGGTCATTGTCTGGCCCGACTTCGACGCGACTCGAGTCCCAGACCCAGCGCGGCGGCCTGGTCCTGCATCCACTGCAAGGTGATGTCCGACAGATTCCGGTCGGGGTATCCTCCTCCGACGTCGGCATGCGCCCCGACGAACCAGCGCTGTCGAGAACCTGGGTCGGCTGTTCCGTGGGATCCCACAGGCAGATATCGTAGTCCGCCCGGTGCTCGTCCAGGGCGATCGCCTGGTAGGCGTTCTCGACGATCTTGCTGAGCCTCGGATCGTGAAACCCATAGTAGTCGTGGTTCAGCCACTGGGCGAAGTCCAGGCGAATTCCGAGCCGCCCACCGGTGTCCCAGACGCCCAGGAAGCGGATGGTGACCTCGCGGGCGAACCGTCGAGCGGAAGGCCACGGCCGCCTCGGAGTCCGGCCCGTCCTTCCTGGTGCGGTAAATCCCGTAGGCGATGCCGGTGGTGACCGTGGCCAGCGTCGCGTGGACCAGCCCGCAGTTGCGCACCATCCCCACCAGGCTCCGCGCCGTGTAGGCGCCTCGGCTGAAGCCCAGGATGTAGACCTCGTCTCCGTCCTCGTAGGTCTCGGCCAGGTGCCGGTAGCCATCGAGGATATGCTGGTCGAGTCCGAACCCGAAGGTCCCGCCCGCGACGCGGTTGAACCACGCCGTGCCGACGCCTGGTTGTACCAGGCGTGCTCGAGAATTCCGCCGGCCCCCTACCGGATCGACGAGCCGGAAGAACCGGCTCACGTTCGACTCGCGCCGCTCCTCGTCCGACCTTGCCTGTCGTCGGGTCGGTTCCAGGTGCCGTCGAAGCAGAGTACGATGCGCTTCATGAGACAGCCTCAGAGGAGTTGAAGGTGATTGTCGAAGGAGACAAGACCATGGTACGACTCATTCCGGGCCTCGCAGATAGGGTTGCCAGCATTGATCTGCCGGACTCTGGCGCACGGCCGCCCGGGGCAAGAGCCTCCGGAGAGGCTGCCGCAGCCGTCGTTTCCGGCGTTCGTCTGGAAGTCCAAGCCTCCCTCCGACTGCCCGTTCGAGCCCTCGCGCGAGCTGACTGTGGGACGTACCGCGGTCGTCAGACCGTGGATCGGACAGGCGAAGCCCCCAGCCTCGGCCGTAAGGCCGATCCGATCGCACTCACGTACGAGGTTGGAGGGTTTCCCCCGTCTGAACCGACGCACTCACGTGCGTGGTCACTGAGCCCCACAGCCGGAATACCCGGTAGAGATCAGCGAGAACTCTCGTTATATCTTCCTGCAAAGCCGCCGAAGCAGCCCCGCGGGGGCCGTCCAGTCGAGCTGGAAAAGAGGCCCCGAGCGGGGCGTCGCGGAGAGGGCGGCGATGCCCCCTTTCTTGAGCTCGAACGGGAATCTGCCGACCTCGCCCAGGATCAGCAGGCCCACGAGATCGCTGAGATCCGGGTTGTGGCCGACGATCATCAGGCGGTCTTCCGCGCGATCCCGGAGCCAGTCCCGAAGGCCATGAGGATCAGCACCGGCGGACAGCATCGTCGACGTCTCGAGCGTGTCGACCAGGTCCAAGCTCCTGGGCGACGATCTGCGCCGTGCGCCGGGCCCGGGGCAGGGGACTGGTCACGATCCTCTCCACCTCCAGCCCCAGCGCGGCCAGCCCGCGGCCGATCTGCCGCATCCGCCGCTCTCCCTTCGGTGTCAGAGGCCGCTCCTCATCGGGAATGCCCGGCGTCCCGTGGGGGACAGCGATTCCATGGCGCAGAATGTACAGCTCGGTCATGAGGAATTCCCATTCGATGCCGGATCGGCAGCAAGGACAAACGTCCTCGATCCTACCGAAACGATCGCACTCCCGCGACCCTCAAGGTCCGTCGCCAGCCCGGCGGATCTCGGTGGCTTTACAGCCCGCCTTTCTCCGTATAATATAAAAGATGTCAAATCTTGGCGTTGCGTTATCTGATCCGAGGTCTCCGGGAGCAGGTTGCGCGGCCGCGAGGGTGCGTGGCCGGTTCCGTTCTCGTCCCCGAAAAAGAGGCATGGCATGGCACAGGCCATCGTGAGTCCGGAGGAAATCCGCCGGTTCGCCGCGCGGCTCAAGCAATTCAACAACGATCTGATGAACCAGCTCACCGTGCTGCACGGCCAGGTTTCCGGCCTGGGCCAGACCTGGCGCGACCGCGAGCACGACAAGTTCGTCGAGGAATTCGAGCAGACCATGCAGGTCATGAAGCGGTTCGTCGATTCGACCAACCAGCACATCCCGTTCCTGCTCCGCAAGGCCGATCGGGCGGACGAGTACTTGCAGCAGAGGTGATCAGAAGTTGCGAGTGGCGAGTGGCCAGTAGCAGTGGCGAGTCGACGCTCGCGGAACACCGACGATGGACCGTGCTCCTGGTCTCACTGCCACTGGCCACTGGCCACTCGCCACTGCAACTGAGGACTATCCCATGGCCCAGTCCGCGAAAGTTCTCTCGATCCAGGCCTTGAAGGACTTCCGGCTCTCGCTGATCAACTTCGTCGAGGAGTCGCGCAATGCGCTCTCCGGCGTCGACATGGAGCTGAAGCGGATGCGCGACTGGCTGGAGCGGGACCAGCTCTCGCTACTGGCAGATGCAGGTCAAGCGGCGGCACGAGGCCATGATGATGGCCCGCACCGAGCTGCACCGCCGCAAGATCTCCCAGCAGGGCAGCGACGCCGTCTCCGACACCGAGCAGAAGGAAGCCCTCCGCGAGGCCCAGCGCCGGCTGCACATGGCCGAGGAGAAGGTGGAGATCGTCAAGAAGCTGATCCCCATCTTCCACCACGCGATGGCCGAGTACATCTCGCACGCCACGCCCCTGGCCGACCATCTCTCCGGCGGCGATCGACAAGTCGCTGGGGAGCCTGGAGAAGATGATCGAGTCGCTCGAGGCCTACCTCGCGACGGCGCCTCCGACCGCCCCGCGATTCGAGGAGCCGGCCGGCTCGGGTCCCGGGATGACCTCGGCCCGCGCCGGGGGCTCGGCCGCCGGCGCAGCCGGCGGCCGGCGACGCGGACCAGGCGGAGAATCCGACCGGCCGAGGAAGACGCCCAGCCAAGATCACGACCCGGCCGCAACGTCCGCGAGCAGGAGAACCCCTCATGAGCGCCCATTCGTCACGGCTGCAGCACGCCCTCAAGGACCTGCGCGAGAAGTGGGACATCACCCGCGAGTCCTGGGACGACCAGGTCGCCCGCGACTTCGAGAAGAACCACCTGGATCCCCTGGAACACCTGGTCAAGCACACGATCGTGGGAATGGACAAGCTGTCCGAGACGCTGGGCAAGATCCGCCGCCAGTGCCAGGAGAACGACTGAACGGCTCTCCTCGTGTCCATCACCGCAATCCCTGAAGCCTGGATCCCGCGACCATGCCCGAGTCACCGCTGATTGAGAAAGAGATCGCCGCGCTGGCCGACCTGGAAGCGCTGATCGCCGCCCGGGCCAAGGGGGAGACCGAGACCGAGCTGTTCTTTCACCGCCGGAGGGAGAAGGAAGAGCACGAGTTCCAGTCGGCCTCGAGCCAGCTCTCGTCCCGCTACAAGGCCGAGAAGGCGGCGCTGGAGGCCGAGTACGAGCAGGCGCGGCAGGCGATCGTCCAGACGTTCGAGCGAGAGACCCAGGCCGTCCAGGCCGAGTATGCCCAGGTCAAGCAGAAGATCGAACCCAGGCCAAGAAGGACCGGAGCCGGGCCAAGAAGGCCCAGGAAGAGACGCGCTGGCAGGCGCTGGCGATGTACGAGGCCGGGCGCGACGGGGCCGTCAAGACGCGGAAGCAAGACGAGAGACCCTGGCCGCCACCCGGGCCGACTTCGAGGCCGTCCAGGACGCGGCCGGCCCGGTGCTCGAGCGCTGCACCGCCTGGCCGGCCCCGAGCCGTCGGCCGCCGCGGCAGCGCCGGCGGCGGAGCCGCCCGCCGGCGCAGTCGATCCCGCCGTCGCCGCCCGCCGAGTCCTCGGTGGTCATGACGCTTCAAGAGGCCGTGAAGCGCGCCGATGAGGAACTGCTGGCGCTCGAGAAGCTGGGGCTGCCCGGCTTCCTCCGGCTCCAGAACTTCGTCTGGCCGTTCATCCTGCTGGCGGCGGCGCTGGTCGTCGGGCTGGGGCTGTCGATCGGCTGGGTGGCCGGCGGCATCGTCGGCGTGGTGCTCGCCGTGGCCGCGGCCGTCGGCAGCTACATCGGCCTGTCCAGGCTGGCCCGCCCGCGCGTCGCGCGCCACTATTTCCCGCTCCGCCAGACCCTCGACGACGCCGAGCGGCTGCTGGACCAGACCAAGGACTGGATCAAGACCGAGTTCGAGCGGCAGCAGCGAGATCGAGCAGCACCGGGAAAACGAGGTCAAGAAAGCCGACGAGACCCTCGCCCGCCGGCTCGCCGAGGCCGAGGCCCGCCAGCAGCGCGACAGGCAGGAGGCCGACGTCAAGTACCCGGCCCGGCTGGCCGAGCTCGCCCAGACGCGCGACGCCGGGCTGAAGCAGGCCGACGACCACTATCCTCCCCGGATCAAGGCCCTGGACGAGACCTACCAGCAAGACATCGCACCGGCTCCAGGAGTCTTACCGCAAGACCAGGGAGACGACCAAGCAGCTGTACGACACACGCCTGGAACAACCTGATCCGCACGTGGACCGAGGGGCTGGCCCGCGTGGGCGGCGTGGCCGGCGACGTCAACGAGGAATCGTCGCGCCGCTTCCTGGACTGGGACAAGACCCAGCTCGACCACTGGACCCCGCCCGCGGAGGTGCCTCCGGCCCTGCCGTTCGGCAGGTTCACCGATCGACCTGGCCGACTTCCCCGGCGGCGTTCCCGTCGATCCCCGGCTCAAGGACGCCGGGCCGACGCGGCTGGAGCTGCCGGCACTGATCCCGTTTCCCATCCAGTCTTCGGTGCTGATCAAGACGGCCGACACGGGCAAGGGCGAGGCGGTCAAGCTGCTCCAGGCGCTGATGCTCCGCTTCCTCACCTCGGTGCCGCCGGGCAAGGTCCGGTTCACGATCTTCGACCCGGTCGGCCTGGGCGAGAACTTCGCCGCGTTCATGCACCTGGCCGACTACCACGAGCTCCTGGTCACCAGCCGGATCTGGACCGAGACGCCGCACATCGAGCAGCGGCTGGCCGACCTCCAGCAGCACATGGAGAACGTGATCCAGAAGTACCTCCGCAACGAGTTCGAGACGATCGAGGAGTACAACGCCTACGCCGGCGAGGTGGCCGAGCCGTTCCGCGTGCTGGTGGTGGCCAACTTCCCCGCCAACTTCAACGAGTCGGCCGCGCGGCGGCTGATCAGCATCGTCAGCAGCGGGGCACGCTGCGGCGTCTACGCCCTGATCTCGCTGGACACCAAGCTGCCGCTGCCGTCGGGATGCCAGGCTCAAGGACCTCGAGCCGCACTGCGTGAACGTCAACTGGAAGGAGGGACGGCTGCCAGTGGCGCGACCCGCAGTTCGGCCGGTTCCCCCTGGCCCTCGACGCGCCGCCCGACCCGGGCACGTTCTCGCAGATCCTCCACATCGTCGGCGAGAAGGCCCGCGACGCCAACCGCGTCGAGGTGCCCTTCGAGTTCATCGCACCGCCCAGCGACGCCTACTGGACCTCCGACAGCCGCAACGGCGTCGACGTGCCGCTGGGCCGGGCCGGGGCCACCAAGCTCCAGTCGCTGGCCCTGGGCAAGGGGACCTGTCAGCACGTGCTGATCGCCGGCAAGACGGGCTCGGGCAAGTCGACCTTGCTGCACGCCCTGATCACCAACGCGGCCCTGCGCTACAGCCCCGACGAGGTCGAGCTCTACCTGATCGACTTCAAGAAGGGCGTCGAGTTCAAGGTCTACGCGGCGCTCGAGCTGCCGCACGCCAGGGTCATCGCCGTCGAGAGCGAGCGCGAGTTCGGCCTGAGCGTGCTCCAGCGGCTGGACGTCGAGCTCAAGCGCCGCGGCGACCTGTTCCGCGAGGTCGGCGTGCAGGACCTCAAGGGCTTCCGCGACGCCCGGCCCGACACGCCCATGCCGCGCATCCTGTTCATCGTCGACGAGTTCCAGGAGTTCTTCGTCGAGGACGACAAGATCGCCCAGGAGGTCTCCTTGCTGCTCGACCGCCTGGTGCGGCAGGGCCGGGCGTTCGGCATCCACGTGAACCTCGGCTCGCAGACCCTGGGCGGGGCCTACTCGCTGGCCCGCAGCACGCTCGGCCAGATGGCCGTGCGGATCGCCCTGCAGTGCAGCGAGGCCGACGCCCACCTGATCCTCAGCGAGGACAACACCGCCGCCCGCCTGCTCACCCGGCCCGGCGAGGCGATCTACAACGACGCCAACGGCCTGATCGAGGGCAACAACCTGTTCCAGGTCGTCTGGCTCTCCGACGAGAAGCGCGAGGAATACCTGCGGCAGATCCAGGAGCTGGCCCGGGCCCACCACCGCCCGCCGGCCACGCCCATCGTCTTCGAGGGCAACCTGCCGGCCGTCGCCAGCAAGAACCCGCTCCTCAACCCGCTGATCGAGGCCCCGGCCTGGCCCGAGCCGCCCCGGGTCGAGCAGGCCTGGCTGGGCGACGCGATCGCGATCAAGGACCCGACGGCCGCCGTCTTCCGTCCCCAGAGCGGCAGCAACCTCTGATGGTCGGCCAGAACGACGAGGCCGCCCTGGCCATGCTCATCATGGCCGGCCTGAGCATCGCCGCCCAGCATCCGCCACGGGCCTCCGGCGGGCTGCGGTTCTACCTGCTCGACGGCAGCCCCGTCGATTCGTCGCTCTCCGGCGAGCTCGGCCAAGCTCGAGGGCTACATTCCCCACCCGGTCAAGAACGTCACGGCCCGGGAACTTGCCAAGGTCGTCGGCGACATCGCCGCCGAGGTCGAGCGGCGGAGAGACCAGGACGCCGAAGACCTCGCCCCGATCTATCTCTTGATCTACGACATCCAGCGGTTCCGCGACCTGCGCAAGGGGGACGACGACTTCGGCTTCTCGTCGAGCTTCGGCGAGGACAAGCCGGCCTCGCCCTCGAAGTCGTTCACGACCATCCTCAAGGAAGGCCCCGCGGTCGGCGTGCACACCCTCGTCTGGTGCGACAGCGTGAACAACCTGAACCGGACGTTCGACCGCAGGGCCTGCGCGAGTTCGAGATCCGCGTCCTCTTCCAGATGAGCGCCAACGATTCCAGCGCCCTGATCGACTCCCCGGCCGCCGGCAAGCTCGGCCCCAACCGGGCCCTCTTCTACAGCGAGGAAGAGAACCGGATCGAGAAGTTCCGCCCCTACGGCCTTCCCGATCCGAAGTGGCTCGACCGGGTCACCAGCCAGTTCCGGTCGCGGCCCAGGCCGGAGCCGATCGCCGCTGCCAACGGCGACGGCGATGGCAACGGAGCCGCCTCGCCCGTGCCGGCCACGCCGGCGGAGGCCGAGCCGGCACCGATGCGCTGTGAGAGGCAAGGCAGAAGGGGAACTCACTTCAGGCCGCGGCCAGTTGCCGCCAGACCTGGGGAGTTGGCGTCGCGTGCTCCGCCGCCATCCGGCTCACCAGGTCGTACACGGCCTGGTTGAGCGGGCACGGCGTACCGGTCTGCTGCGCCAGGCGGATCAGGTGGCCATTGTAATGGTCGATCTCGGTCCGGCCCTTGGCGATCTCGCCGGCCATCGAGCAGTACGTTCCGCGGAGCGAGGGCTCGAAGGCTCTGGCCAGCACGCGGGCCAGCCATTCCGCCGGAGGATCCAGGCCACCGTGGCCGGGCGGAACGGCCCGATCCGCCCGAGCTCGATTCCGGCCGCGGTGAGGATGTTGTAGTTCTCTTCCAGCAGGGCGAAGAAGAGCCTGCGCGCCGACGGCACCGACAGCAGCTTCCCGTTGTCGATTCCGGCCGAGGCCGCGATTGGCGAGATGGCGGCAGCTCTCTCGCGTCATCTGGAAAATCTCGGATTGAGAGAGCGTCCATGAAAGTGCCAGGCGAGCCGGATCAGCAACTCGGGTCAAGAGCCCGCGTCCGCTGGAGTGAGCTGGACATAGTACGCGGCTTGGCCGTGATCTTCATGATCGCGAACCACCTGGGCGTCTCCACACCTGCCAGCGAGAATTCACCGACAGTATCGTTCTTGACTTTCCTCGGAAGCATGGCGCCCGTCCTCTTCTTCGTCGTGACCGGGCTGGGCTACGGTCTCGGTTCAACGTGGAAAGCACCGAAGAGGGGTGATCAATACCTCACAAAGCTTGGGATACTGTATGCGGCGGATGCGTTTCTGTGGCTCGAAACCGGAAGGTTGGTGGGGAACAACTTCCTGGGTTTCATCGCGCTGAGCGGGCTGCTCCTGGAGTGGATTCGTCGATCGTCCCGAAGCTTGCAAGTGTCCCTTGCCCTGGCCGTTCTGGTCACCCTGACGAGGTTCGGCATCGGTCCCTGGGTCAGATCACACCATGGCTTGACCTATGATGGCGGCTGGGTGCCGTTCCTCATGGGAATCGGAGGCATGGAGGGCTTCGCCTACCCTCCATGTCCTTGGCTGGTCTATCCACTCCTGGGATACGCTTTGGGCCGACTTGCCGGGCCCAACGCCCAGAGGATCATGGCACGCAGGGGGGCGTGGGGGCTGGGCCTTCTCGTGGTCGCCGCAGGCTTTTCAGCGATCGGCATGTGGCTCTTCTCGCGAGGAAGCACGCCGTTTCGGTGGGGCACGATGTCGATTAGCTTTTTCCTGATCACGCTCGGGGTGATTCCGGCCGCGCTGGCTGTCTCCTTGTTCTTGTGCCGAGGTGACGCACCCTCCACGCTCGGGCGTTTGATCACACTCGGCGGGGTCCGCAGCCTCGCGGTCGTTCCGCTGCATTACCTATACCGGGTGCGGCCTCGGAATTATGTGGGCTCTGACGAGCCGCTTGGGTAAAGTCGAGCCTCCTTCCAGGGAGGTTGCCATGCCCGCTGCCATCGTCGCCCGCACCGAGTCCGGCTTCACCATCCAGGTCGAGATCCCTTACCGGTCCTCCATGCTGGAGTCCGAGGAGACGATCCAGGAA
The DNA here is from genome assembly GCA_963816015.1 of uncultured Planctomycetaceae bacterium. Taxonomy (GTDB): domain Bacteria; phylum Planctomycetota; class Planctomycetia; order Isosphaerales; family Isosphaeraceae; genus Aquisphaera. The sequence goes on from CAWFJM010000030.1 coordinate 117,733, forward strand.
GGTCTCAACCAAGCGGGCGTCCTCGCCACCCAGGAGGCCCTGCAACGGTTCGACACCGACGGCTCACCGATTCAAGTCGGCGACACCAAGCTCACCTCGATGGGTCAGGTCCTCAAGGAGTACCAGACCCCCTACGGGGTCGCCCCCGTCGAACGTCACCTCTACCAGAGCTCCCGAGGCGGCAAGACCTATTGCCCGCTGGACCGCAACGCCCGCATCGTCGGCAGTTCTACTCCCCGGTTCGCCAAGATGATCTCGCACAAGTATGCCGAGTTCGGCTCCTCTCGGGTGATCGAGGACCTGCGGGAGAACCACGGCCGTACGGTGGCCCGGTCGTTCGTCCAGAACGTCGCCGACGCCGTGGCCGCCGTGGCGTTGGCCCAGGAGGAGACCTGGGAGTACGCCCTGCCCGCGTTGGAGGAGCCGACGGCCACCATCACCATCGGCATGGATGGGACCTGCCTACTGATGTGTGAGGACGGGTGGCGGGAAACAATGGTCGGCACAATTGGCCTGTACGACCGGAACGGCGAGCGCCAGCATACGATCTACCTGGCGGCGACCCCGGAGTACGGCAAGGCGACGTTCCTGGACCGCTTGGAGCGGGAGATCGCCCGGATCAAGGTGGCGTACCCGCGGGCCCGGTACGTGGGCTTAGCCGATGGGGCGAAGGGGAACTGGGAGTTCCTCTCCCGGCATACCGAGGTCCAGGTGATCGACTTCTGGCATGCCGCCGAGTACCTGGGCGATGCCGCCGATGTCCTCTTCGCTGGATCGCCTGGGGCGAAGCGGCCGTGGCTGGAGTCGAGTTGCCACCGGCTGAAGCATGAGCCGGGGGCCGCCCGCCAGTTGGTCCGGGACCTGAAGCGGCTGGCGGCTGAGAAGGGGGTCGCTCCGGATCAGCCGGAGGTCGGGGCGGCGATCACATACTTCACCAATCAGAGCAAGGCCGGCCGGATGAACTACGCCCCGCTGGTGGCAGGGAAGATCCCCATCGGCAGCGGAGTGACGGAAGCCGCGTGCAAGGTGTTGGTCAAGCAGCGGCTGTGCGGGTCGGGGATGAGGTGGAAGGAGCCGGGTGCGGCGGCGGTGTTGAGTGTGCGGTGCCTGACGTACACGGCCGAGCGTTGGTCACAGTTCTGGGCCAAGATCGACCAGTATGGGTTCCCGATTGCGGCCTGACACTACATACATCCGAGGTCACACCCCCTATACCTCGACCTCTCTCTTGGCGCAGGGATGAGGGTCGTGGACCTCCCGGGATACCTGGTCTGGCTCGCGATTGGATTACCTCTTTGCTTCGAGAGCTCGAATCTCGTGCCGATGCTCGCGGGCTTCCTCCAGAAACGAGGACTCGAGCGTCCGGCGAAAATGACGATCGGACTGATGGCGGTCATGGCCGCGATCTTGCTCTTCAACCGGCCGCTCCATGACATCCTCGATCTGCTGCTTCGATCGGCAGCCCAGCTTGGGCTGTGTCTCCTGTTCGGATTGATGAGCGGGGGAGCATCAAGCCTGCCGCGTCAGAAGTAGGACCGCTCGCTCTCCCGGGAACGCTCGGGCGGAACCGGTACCGAAAATCGCTGTCAGGCCATACAATAAGGAAAGAGACTTGATGGTCATGAAACTCGGACGCGACGCTCACCATGACGCAACTGACACTCTTCGATCCTGACGAGCGGCCCGCGCAGGCCAGCCGGCTGGCCGGGAAGCTGCACGGCCTGGCCGAGCAGGGGGTCTTCTTCGGTACTTCCTCGTGGAAGTATGAAGGCTGGCTGGGGAATATTTACAGCAAGGAACGCTACGTCGATCACGGCAAGTTCTCGCAGAAGCGATTCGAGGCGGAGTGCCTCCGGGAGTATGCCGAGACTTTTCCGGTGGTCGGCGGTGACTTCAGCTTCTACCAGTTCCCCTCCCCATCCTACTGGAAGAAGCTCTTCGACGAGACGCCTTCCACCCTCAAGTTCGGGCTCAAGGTTCCCGAAGAGATCACGGCCCCGAAGTGGCCCGGGCATGCCCGCTACGGCACGCGCGCCGGGATGGTCAACCACGGGTTTCTTGACAACAATCTCTTCCACGAAATGTTCACCTGGCCGCTGGAGCACTATCGCGAGCGAGTCGCGGTGCTGATCCTCGAATTCGGCACGTTTGCCAAGTCCACCTTCGCCAAGCCGGCCGACTTCCTCGCGCGGCTCGATCCTTTTCTCGGTTCAGCCTCCAGGCACTTTCGTTACTCGGTGGAGATCCGCAACGCCGAATACCTGGGACCGGACTACTTCTCGACACTCCACTCCCACAACACCGCGCACGTCTTCAATGCCTGGACACGCATGCCCGAGCTGCTCGATCAGATCGACATGCCGGGGGCCTTCACGGCCGATTTCACGGTCGTTCGCGCCTTGCTCAAGAAGGGGCGGTTGTACGAGCAGGCCGTGAAGACGTTCGAGCCCTACGAGCGGGTGGAGGAGCCGAACACCGGCGCGCGCGAGGCGATGCGGAGGATTGCCGAGCGCGCCTGGAAGACCCGCCAGCCGGCCTACGTCTTCGTGAACAACCGCCTCGAGGGAAACGCGCCGGGGACGATCGAGGCGGTGGCCGACTCGCTGGGAGGGTGATCGAGAAACTTGATCAGGGCACGTCGATGCCCTTGTCCGGATCCGGATCGGCTCTTGGATCCTGCCTCGGGGCCGGGCTTTCGAATCTCCTGGACTGACTGTCACTGATTTTTGGGGGGGGTGCCTTGATCTTGACTTTGGTCAATTGATCGCCCGAAATGCCCGAAGGCCTTTTGTTCCAAGCATTTGATAGCGCCAAAAGTTCGGCGCCATCCCGGCAATCCGCTTGGCCAATGCCACCGGCAATTGCAGGGGAAGCTGTGTTTTTTCGGGCTTTTTGAACTACACACCCAAAATCAGTGACGGTCAGCAATTTCGAGGAGTTACGTATGGTGTCCCCGGAATCGGTCGGGTCGGCTTAACACGACTGTTGGGTCTACCCCAGGATCTGGTGCGCCACGAGCACCGCCAAGTGGTAGGAATCGCGCCTGCGCGATCGGCTCTTGATCATAACCATCGACCCATCGGGGCGGAACAGCATGGCACGCAATCCCGCGAAGTCATCGAACCGCAACAACTCCTCTTCCCATGGTGTGGACTTGAAGACCTCCCGGACCTGCTCAACCCGCGCCGAAATCTCCTTGTTGCGTTTCGAGCTGCGCCAGGCCTTGATTTCCGGGATCATCAGGATGAGCCGCGTGGCGCAATCATTTTCAAGCACCTGTCGCAGTTCCCAGTTGACCCAATGCGTCTTGCCGGAATACATGATGATCAGCCTGGCATCCTGCATCCAGCGCAGGACTCGGGGTTGCCACTCGTCATTGGAAAGCAGCACGCGAGCGGCACCGGGCTGGGGCACCTTTTCCTTTGGCGAACCGATGGCGATGAACGGGCCGAAGCGGGAGAAATGATTGGACAGCCTGGTTTCTAGCGAGAAGTCCAGCAAGGCCTTGTCTGGCCTTCGGCGGCTTCGGTAGTCCAGCTTGTCGTCATCAAAAGACCGCAGGAACAAGATCGGCGGCCGCCGGTCGACGGCGAGCAGCGAGTCGGCATCAATCTGGAAATAATATCGCGCCGCCATCAGTAGAGAGAAACCCATCAGGCTTAATCCCTGGTAGACCTGGTAGAACGATCTGGCCGATTCCTTGTCACTCGGCACCGGGGCCAGGCTCACGGCCAGCACTAGCAATGCGCCGGCCGTGCCAAAGGCCAGGCCGCGCGGCTTGTTGATTCGCCTGATAGCGGTCGCCTGCACCGCCCTGACGCCAGCGTTCTTGGCCAGCCGCGACAATATCTGGTCGACCGTGGCACCCAGCCCAGTGATGTTCGTCCTCCGCAGTACCCTCAGCGATATCCAGCCCAGCAACGCCACGCTGCCGATCCAGGCGGCAATGAACAGCCCAATGAATTGCCCAGAGACCTCGGTACTGTCCTGTTCCATAAGGCCAGCCACCGCAATGAACAGGAAGACCAACAACAACGGAAATACGACGCGGTACGCGCGCCAAACGGCCGGGTCGATCACACCAACATGGCGCCAGCCGGTATAGACCGCGAAGCAAAGAATCGCCAATGCGATCAACCAGCCGATCAACCCGCCGACCAGCGTGGCGGCGTCGTTGGACGGGAACGGGAAACTGACCACCAGTTCCGACAGGCAGCCAATCGCCCAGAGGCCGCAAAGATACACCAGCGTGTAGTCGTTCAGGCGGAGCCAGGTCAAGGCTCGGGCCTGCTTGCTAATGTCGATTTCTGTAATCATTGTAAGGTTCCGAGTTCCCGAGTTCGGGGACATCATACGCAATGCTTGGCCGGCCTTCGTGGCGCTCGTAGTGTTTCCGTCATGGTCCGACTTGCACGTGTCATCCTGTCTGCGTCGAACGGAGACTTGATATAGGCTCCGCCCCCCGATTTGATCTCGAGACGCCGATGCGTCGATCGATCAGCGGGTCTCGTCGGCCGAGATGGTCTCGCCGCCATTGCGGGTGGCCAGCCTGTTCAGGACCACCTTGTTGATGGTCTGGCTCACGAGGCGAATGCTGCCGTCACAGTTGACGAAGTTCACCTGGCCGGGGTGCTTGCTCATCCAGTAAGTGTAGTAATTCTGGCCCTGGTAGACGATCGGCTTGTTCAGGGTACGGTCGATGTTGGTCCGCACGCAGCAGCTCGTCGCCATCGACCAGTTCCCCTGCCGAGTTCCGGGGACACCATACGTAATACGACAGCTACTTTGTATCTGTACTTTCCGCGATTTGGTTCCCTTGGTCGTTGACGTGACTCGGGTAGACGAATGCCGGTCCGGCCGGGACGATGGCGGTGACCAAGCCTGCCAATCAACCCCGGACGGAGTCGGCCGTGACATCATCGCACCAGGACGCGACATCGTGCCAGTGGTTCTCTTGCCTTGCTTCACCCCTGGATCGCAGATCTGCCGTCAGGCTGGTGTGGCTCTTTATCGGCGCGATCCTCGCCTGCGGCCGAAGGACCGTCACCAGCTGGATCCGCGCTGCCGGCTTGAGTCGACAGTATCAGCCTTGCTACACGACCGTCGCAGCAGCCGGCAAGCGGGCGGACAACATCGCCGGCCGGTTGATCCACGAGGTGGTCAAGCCTTTGGTGGATGGTCAGACGCGGCTCACCGTGGCGCTAGACGACACGCCGACACAGCGGTATGGGCCCTACGTGCAGGGGGCTGGCATCCATCACAACCCGACCCCCGGCCCGGCTGGCTCGCCGCATGTCTACGGCCACGTCTGGGTGGTGCTCGGGCTCCTGGCGGTCCATCCTGCATGGGGAGTCATCGCTCTGCCGCTGTTGGCCCGTCTGTACGTGCGGGCCAAGGATCTGCCGTGCATCGACCCAAAGCATCGGCCGGAGTTCCGGACCAAGCTGGAGATGGGAGTCGAGCTCCTGCGGTGGGCTTGGTTCTGGCTCCGGTTCCTGGGCAAGCCGCTGTGGGTGGTGGTCGACGGGGCCTACGCCAAGGCCCCGTTCCTCAAACCGGCGATGTTGCTGGGAATGACGGTCGTCAGCCGGCTGCGCAAGGACGCGGCGCTATGGACGATCCCAGGGCCCCGGGTACCAGGTCGGCGCGGTAGGCCGCGGGTCTACGGAGAGACGCGCATCGACTTGGCCAAACGGGCCGGGCAGCGTCGCGGTTGGACGACTAGCATCTTCGACTTGTATGGCAAGCGGGCGAAGAAGCGGTATAAGACGTTCGTGGCGATGTGGCGGCCCGTCGGCGGGGCAATCCGGGTGGTGTTGGTGGAGGAGCCGAGTGGATGGGTGGCCTTCTTCTGCACCGACGTGTCAGCGACCGTAGCAGAGATTCTCTCGACGGTCGCCGACCGGTTCTCATTAGAGATCGCGTTCCGCGACTGCAAGGAGATCGTCGGAGCCGGCCAGCAGCAGGTGCGGTTCGTGTGGGCAAACATCGGTGCATTCCACATCTGCCTCTGGACGTTCACGATGACCGAAGCTTGGGCATGGGGTCGGGAGGAGGACGACTTGGTGGACCGCCGAGCATCGCCATGGGACGATCCGAACCGTCGCCCAAGCCACGCAGACAAGCGTCGGGCTTGGCGCCGTGAATTGTTGGCCGAGGAGATTCGCGCGGTTCTACGCCCCGGGGTCACCGAGGAGGAAATTCGGGCCGTCGCCGAGCGGTTGCTTGCCCTGGCGGCATGAGAGCGAAGTCAATCGCGGAAAGTACAGTTTGTATGGCAATGCCACGTTAACGCCCTGAGAGGATTGGGCTTGCGCCAAAATAGTGTTCGTCAGTCTAGATTAAACGCACCGGCTGTTTCATAACGAATTGCGCCAACGACAACCGTAAACCTGGCGCTGTAGAAGTAATTCTTCCGAGTTCCGGGGACACCACCGAGTTCACCGAGTTCCGGGGACACCATACGTAATTCTTGGCCGGCCATCCTGGTGCTCGTAGTGTTCCGTCATGGTCCGACACGGTCCGACTTGCACGTGTCGTCGTATCTGGTTTGCCACACCACGTTACTCAGCGGGGAAACCGCCCACAGCAGGCAATCTTCTGCGACGAGCATTACGGCAGGGGTCCCCACAATCCCCGCTTGTTCTGCCTCGCCTCCCGTTCCGCCGCCCTGAACTCGATCATCCTGTCCCTTGCACGTGTCGTCGTATCTGGTTTGCCACACCACGTCACTCAGCGGGGAAACCGCCCACAGCAGGCAATCTTCTGCGACGAGCATTACGGCCGGGGTCCCCACAATCCCCGCTTGTTCTGCCTCGCCTCCCGTTCCGCCGCCCTGAACTCGATCATCCTGTCTGCGTCGAACGGAGACTTGATATAGGCTCCGCCCCCCGATTTGATCTCGAGACGCCGATGCGCCGATCGATCAGCGGGTCTCGTCGGCCGAGATGGTCTCGCCACCGTTGCGGGTCGCGAGCTTGTTCAGGACCAGCTTGTTGATGGTCTGGCTCACGGGGCGGATGCTGCCGTCACAGTTGACGAAGTTCACCTGGCCGGGGTGCTTGCTCATCCAGTAGGTGTAGTAGTTCTACGTTCCCGACGACGATTGGCTTGTTCAGGGTCCGGTCGATATTGGTCCGCACACAGCAGCTCGTCGCCATCGACCAGTTCCCCTGCAGGGTCTCGCCGATGAGGAGAGTGTTCGTCGTGCCGTCGGTGATGTCGGCGATGTTGACGGTCGAGTTCTGGTAGGTCACGCCGTTGTCGTAGTAGAGGCAGTACGGGTTGGTGGGGTCCTGGGTCGGGCAAGGGCCGTTCGCATCGGGAAGCACCATGCCGCCGGCCATGTTGCCCCGGTAGTCGGAAGGGCCGATCCGCTGGACGGTCCCGGTCTGGCTGGTCGTTTCCGGGCGGCGGTTTGAGGGGCAAACCAGGACATCCAGGGTGCGGCGGACGGCGGTCGCATTCTCCGGGTTGTTCGGCGGCAGGATGATGTTGAGCTCGTTGTAGAGGTTCCCTTGCTCAAGCTTGCTGAAGAGGCTGGGAAGGAGGCCCCACATGTAGTTCTGGTAAGGGGTGGACGGGGTGGCGCAGTTCGTGTCTCCGCTGACCAGGTTGTTGTTCGCATCGTAGGTGGGCACCATGCAATACCAGCCGGAGGGGAAGGTATTGAACGAGTCGTGGTATTCCTGGGCGGCCAGGCCAAGCTGCTTGAGGTTATTCTGGCACTTGGCCCGATTGCCGGCCTCGCGGGCAGACTGGACCGCGGGCAAGAGGAGCGCGACCAGCACGCCGATGATGGCGATGACCACGAGCAGCTCGATCAGGGTGAAACCCGTCGATGAGCGACGCTGATTCGGATTACGGTGCATCGGTGTTTCCTCGGCCCCCAAGTGCAGGATCTATTCCCGGGGCCACGGCTTGCGTTGGAACGACGACCCTGTGTACAGGATACACGATCGCCGGATTAGTTGCCAACGACTTGCATCGAGGATCGTCCACCTATCGAGGCTGCGACCGGGCGATGCCCCGTTTCGTGGGAAGCCGCCGGCTCCAGGTGGGTTGCGCTACTCGAGCTCGACCGACCAGTAGGCATTGTCAAGGAACGCCTTCCAGCTTCGGTACTTGCGGTGGGAGAGCTTGAGTCGAACGCGACGGGCTGGTGCGGGGCTCGACGGGCTCGCGATAGAGCTTCATGGCGGCTTCCCGCGGCGTTCGTCCCCCTTTCCGGACGTTGCACTTCAGGCACGCGCAGACGATGTTCTCCCAGGTGGCTCGCCCTCCCTGGCTACGCGGGACGACGTGGTCGAGGCTGAGCTCGCTGGTGGCGAACTTTCGCCCGCAATACTGGCACCGGTTCCCGTCGCGGGCGAAGATGTTGCGGCGATTGAACTTGACCTTCTGACGGGGCAGCCGGTCGTAGGTGAGCAGGCGGATGATCCGGGGAACCTCGATCTCGAAGTGGACCGTGCGGACGAATTCGTCGTCGGGGCCCTTGAACAGGGCGCGGGCCTGGGAGGCCTCCCTCCAGGACGTGAAGTTGAACGCGACGTACTGCCCGTCGTCGATCGTGATGACCTCGGCCAGTTCCTTGAAGAGCAAGCAGAACGCGCGGCGGACCGAGATGACATGGACCGCCATGTAGAACTTGTTCAGGACCAGGACGCTGCCATCGAGGGGGCAATCGGCGGCAAGGCTCATGGGCAAGGCTCTCCCGAGTTGACAGGCGGTGCAAGGACGCGGCTTGCCTGGAAACAGGCACTTCAATCAGGTGCAAGGACCCAGAGGCGCCGGGGCCTGGTCGGACGGATCTCTTGAGCCTGATGGGGAAGCCGTCCCTGTGCTGGAGAGCTGCCAGGGGTGTCGGATTATCGCAGCGCGTCCCGGACCGCGCGTCCCACCTCGGCCGTGGTGGCTTTTCCTCCCAGATCGGGCGTTCTTGGGGCCGGACGTTCGAGCACACGGGCTACCGCCCTGCGGATCCGTTCTGCCGGAGCCGAAACGCCCAGGTGGTCGAGCATCATCGCAAGCGAGAGAATGGCCGCCAGGGGATTGGCAATGCCCTTGCCGGCAATATCTGGCGCGGAGCCGTGAACGGGTTCGAACATGCTGGGTGCGGTCCGGTCGGGATTCAGGTTGCCGGATGCCGCCAGCCCCATGCCTCCCTGGAGCACGGCGCCCAGGTCGGTGATGATGTCGCCGAACATGTTGGTGGTCACGATCACGTCGAACCGCTCGGGACTGACGACCATCCGCATGCAGCAGGCATCCACGTGCTGATAGTCGCACTTGACGTCGGGATAGTCACGCGAAATTTCGGTGAAGGCCCGCATCCATAGGTCGTGCGCGAAGGTCAGGACGTTCGTCTTGGCCACCAGCGTCACCTGCCGCGTCAGACCTCGATCGAGGTCGGCCCGGGAAAGCCCACGGAAGGGGCCGAGCGCGGCCCGGGCCCGGGCCTGCTCGAAGGCGAATCGCAGGCATCGCTCGACGCCCGCCCGGGTGTTGATCGAGGTCTGGATCGCGACTTCCTCGGGAGTTCCCTTGCGGGTGAATCCCCCGGCCCCGACGTAGAGATCCTCGTTATTCTCCCGGACCACCACCATGTCGATGTCTTCGGGCCCCTTGTTCCGGATCGGTGTCTCGACACCCGGATAGAGGCGGACAGGACGAAGGTTGATGTACTGATGGAAGTCGAATCGCAACCGCAGCAGTATCCCCTTCTCGAGGATCCCGGGGGCGACGTCGGGATGGCCCACTGCCCCCAGCAAGATGGCATCGCAAGTGCGCAACCGGCCGACCGCCGCGTCGGGCAAGACCTCACCGGTTGCGAGGTATCTCTGGCCACCCAGATCAAACCGCTCCAGCTCGTACTTCAGGCCGTGGACTTCCGCCACGTCTTCTAGTACAGAAAGGCTTTCTGCAATCACCTCGGGGCCGACGCCGTCGCCCGCAATCACGCCGATCTTGAACAACCTACCCTCCGAAATCTGAACTGCCATCTTTATTCGATCTTTTTTGTTTCATTCTGGGACCGGCCGCTCGAATTCGCGTCACCGAGATGGGGCCGGGGTCGTAGAATTGAGGCATCGAGTCAGGTTATGATAACGTGGGGTTGATGGCCTCACAAGTATGGCCGGCAGGGCGGGGGCCGCGGCAGCCCGTGGTGTTGCCGATCGCAGTTTCGAGCTCGCGCGACGTTCAGGCTCAGGCAAGAAAACCATTGACATGATGCACGGCCGGAACATACTTAATTGCGGCAGAGCGTCGAGTTTGCGCAGCCCATCGACACGTCCTGTTCTCGATCAGACAATCCAATCGGCATTGACCACGGGAACGAGCAGTTTCCCCGGCCCTCGATCGCGGGGACCGGGGTCACGGAGAGGGTGGTATGGCCACTTCGGTCGAAGGCAATCCCCAGGGAAGAGACCTCAGGGGGCTCTCGAGTCTTGACGAGGCGAACCTGGAGAAGTCGATCCTTCGTCGCGGGCTGGCGACACAGGCGGAGATCGAGGCGTGCAAGGCGCACCGGACCAAGCTGGCGGCCAGAGCGAAGGAGCCCTCGCCGAGCTTGCTGGAGGTCATGGTTGATGCCAAGGTGCTCACCCGCAGCCAGATGATTCGCCTCCTTCAGGAGAAAGGCGAAGGCACCCGCAAGCTCGAGATCCCGGGTTACCAGATCCTGGACCGACTGGGCCGGGGCTCGATGGGTGCGGTCTACAAGGCCAGGCAACTCAGCGTGGACCGGGTGGTGGCGGTCAAGGTGTTGCTCGATTCTCTGGCCCAGAACAAGGAGTTCATCAAGCGGTTCGAGCGCGAGGCCAAGATCGCCGCCAAGCTCTCGCACAACAACGTGGTCAACGCGATCGATGCCGGAGAGGTGGGGGGCCGGTTCTTCTTCGTGATGGAGTACGTCGAGGGGCTGACGATCAAGGACTACCTCGACAAGAACAAGATCTTCGAGGAGAAGGAGGCGATCAGGATCGTGCTGGCCGTGGCCGAGGCGCTCAAGCACGCCAACCACCGGGGACTGATCCACCGGGATATCAAACCGGAGAACGTGATCCTCACCCGGGATGGCGGCGTGAAGCTGGCCGATCTCGGGCTGGCCCGGCTGACCGACGACGAGAAATGGGGACTGGCCGAGGCCGGCATGGCCATCGGGACCCCTTACTACATCAGCCCCGAGCAGGTCCGCGGCCAGACCGACATCGACATCCGAGCCGACATCTACAGCCTGGGCGCAACCTTTTATCACATGGTCACCGGCAAGGTTCCCTATGGCGGCGACAACCCTGGCGAGGTCATGCGGAAGCACGTCGATCCCCGCATCCAGCTCGTGCCGCCGGACCACCTCAACACCCGCCTCTCGAGCGGGCTGGGCATGGTCATCGAGACGATGCTCGCCAAGAACCGGGAACACCGCTACTCTACGCCCGACGACCTGATCCTTGACCTCAAGTGCCTGATCCAGGGGGAGAGCCCGATGATCGCCGGCCAGAAGCCCGAGAGCCTCGAAGCCCTCGCTCACGGCGAGGCCAACCACGTCGACGACGCAGGTCTGAACGAGGAGCAGATGATGGAGCTCGCGGGCGTTGTCAACAATCGAAACCAGATCATCGCCACCATCGCGATCATTCTGGCTGTCTCGGTCGTCACCAACGTCATCCTGCTGGCCGTTCGCTGATTGGCCCCAGCCTGGCGACCGACGGCGCAGGCGCATGACGAACCGGCCGCATGCCGGGACCGCGCTCCCTGACGGACCGACGACACACTCACCGGCGCTTCTTGCTTGCGACCCCGGCTCCGACCGCGGTCGGAGCCGGCGGCCGATCAGTTCTTGCTGAAGTCGAAAGAGCGGCTCGTCTCTTTCCCGAGCGGATCTTGAACGAACTTGCGATGACATGCCGGGCAGAGATCGAATCGAAAACCCTTGCGGAGGGGAGCGGAGAGCTCGTCCGAGGTCAGTCCCTCGTCGCGCTGAAGAATCTGGGAGACTGCTTCCATCGGATCGTCATCAAGATCATCTTCCTTGATCTCGGTCGGGTCAAAGCCGGGATAAGCTTCAATCTTGACCACGTACCGACCATCTCCGGACGTGGTCAAGTCCTTGCCGCAGAGATCGCACGTGAAGTGGACCATCAGCGTTTCATCCCTCAGATTTGATGAGCCGGTCCCAAGTGTCCGGTCAAGTTCACAAACTCGATTCTAACCACGGGGATTGGGTCCGTCCAAGCCCTGTCTTGGTTATTCCAGGAATTCAAAAATGTACTGCTTCTGTCAAGGCGAGAATGACTCCGAACATGCCCAGCACGGTCAACACAAATCCATAGACAAAATCATTGGGATAATATTCTAACTCGATAACATGGTCGCCCGGCGGTGTCGCAACCGCAATGAAGCACGGACCGTAGGCGTCGATCTTGGCGGCCGCTCCGTCGATCCGCGCACGCCAGCCCGGGTCGAGAGATTCCCGGATCAGGAGACGGTCCGCGGCGGCCGCCCGGATGCGCAGGGTGGCCCGGCCGGGCTCGCGCCGAAGCGAGACGAGCGTTGCCGATCCTTCGGCCGACGCCCAGCTCGGAGCGCCGAGCCAGGCAATCCAGACATTGCCCGCCCGCTCGACGCGCGAGAATCGGTCGCCGGGCGGGGGGGTGGCCCCCACCGCGGCGGCAACGCACGCCTGCGCCAGGCGGTCGCGGGCCCGGTGCACGCTCTCCCAGGTGATCTGGCGGCGGCTGTTCAGGGCCTCGGGACCCGGCTCGTAGAGCGGAGCCAGGAACTCCAGGCTGCTCGCCAGCTCGATCGAATCATAGTTCCGCGGATCGGAGAGCCCGAACCTCATCAGGACATTGGGCGGCAGCTCCTCACCGATCCCGATCGCCCGCTGGCCGGGTTCGAGCACTTGCTGCAACCGAGCGATCACCGGCGGTGCGAGCGACTGGACTTCCGGAGCGATGGACGGGTTCAGGCCGAACCCGAGCCCGGCAAGGTCGGCCAGGGTCAGACCGAGTAACAGGGGGGGCAACCGGCTTGCCAGGCCGGCCCTGCGCCGCACTGCCATGGCCATGCCCGCGAGCAGGGCAAGCTCCCCCGCCGCCACGCCATAGTACCATGGCAAGAAATCGATCGCCGCGCGAACCTGCCGCGCGGCTCGCTCGCGCGATCGGGTGGGATCGGTTTCCGCCGCTGTCGGGACCGACTCCCGATAATGGCGTTCGGCACGCTCCTGGAGCAGGGGCTCGAGGCGGGGAATGCCGGCTGCAACGCCGCCTGCCAGCCCGGCGCCGAGCAGCCAGGCGGCGATCCAGGATCGCGGCGGGATCGCTCCGCGCCCCAGGGCGTCGATCCCGAAGCCTCCAAGCAGGCTCAGGCCGAAGGCCACCCAGAGCGAGAGCCGCCGGTTGTCGGTCACGGCGAGCACTGGAAGGGCTCGGAGCAGGTTGTCAACGGGGGGAAGACAAAACGCGCCCAGCGCGCCGGCGATGACCAGGACCGAAAGAAAACCAGCCTCGGGCCTCCGTCCTCGATCGCGAAGAGCCAGGGGGGCCAGCCAGATCAGGGTGGCCAGCCCCGCGTATCCGCCGGCCGACTCGTTGAGGTTGTGCACGCCCAGGCCGCGCGCCAGGTTGGGATGACCCCTCCGCTGGCTGCCATACGCATAAGGCAGCGCCGTGCAGACGGCGTCGAGGAGCCGCGGCCGCGCCAGGGTCCACCAGGCTTTCGTCTCGCGCTGGCGATCGCCCCAGACCGGGCTTCGCGCCAGGTAGTGACCCAGCGGGATGATCTGCACGGCCCCCAGCATAAGGCCCAGGACGATTCCCACCGTCCAGGCCCGCAAGCTCCGGCCTCGATCGCGCCAGGATGAGGTGGTCGTCGCGACTCGCCAGATCGCGAACAGTCCGCCGGCCAGGAGAACGTGAGCGCCGGTCTGCACGTGCCCCCCCACGAGGATCAGACAGACCACGATCGCAAGCTCTCCGGCCCGGCGGGCTCGCGGGTCGTGGATCACCCGGTCGGATGTCAGCAGGAGCCAGGGCAGCCAGATGGCGACCGGCGTGACCGGGTAAAGCAGCCAGACGATCAGGAAGCCGCAGAAAGGATAGACCAGCCCAGCGAACCAGCGGCCCCAGCCGCCTGCTCCCCATCGCCGGGCCAGCAAGAACATTCCCAGCCCGGCTACCCAGAGCCGGCCTGCCGCCATCCACCCGAGCGCTCGTGGCACCGTGCCGACGTAGGCCAGGAGATGAAAGGGATCGAACACCGCGCTCTGGCCGTTGGCAAGGTGCGGCGCTCCGCACCCTGCGTACGGGTTCCAGAGGGGCAACCGACCTTGCCGCAGCATCGACCGGTTGAATTCCAGCCACGGCTGGAACTGGAGCACGGGATCCATCAAGAGCCGGTTGAGCGGCTCGTAGTCGACTCCTCGATCGGGCTGGAAACTTGCCTGGACCAGCAAGACATCCGCCGGGCTGAGGATCCTGCCGCCCATGAGGGACTCGTGGAAGAATCCCGCGAGGCAGGCTGCCAGGACGAGCCCGAAGGCGAGCGTTTCGCGGAATGGGCGCATCAACACCTTGCCTCCCTGCTCGATTGCCGGCCGCCGCTCCACGGGCATCGGGAGACGTAACGTACCCCGATCCGAGCAAGGCAATCAAGCGGAAGTTCGGCGCAGGCAAACGACCCGAAGTGAGCAAGTGAGTCAACGCGCCCAGAGGGTCAACGTCCAGGGCGTGGTACACTCAATGGGTCGATCTCCGACGAAAGAAATCTGGCTCTGTCGCGTTTCGGACGAAAACACGATTGATATCATGGAGGGTTAAGCAGAGGAGCTTCACAGCCATGGTTTTACACCCCCGCATTCCCAGGCCGCGCGGCGATCGACGCGGCCGGCAGCTTCGTCCGTGCCTGCTGCGGCTCGAGCAGCGACTGGTTCCGAGCCTGACGTTTCCGGGGATCGCCGGGATCACGTTCGACACGTCCGGTGACGTCTTCGTTAGCTGGAATAGCTCCGGCTCTACCCAGCAGCAGTCCGTTGCCGAGGTCAATTCCCGCGGCCATCTGCTCAATTCCAGCGTATTCTTCACGCCCGGCCTTCCCGGCGCCTTGACGACGGTCGGGTCGTCGGCCTCGCTCCCGTCCATCACGAGCTCCAGCGACATTCTCGAGCTCCTGCCCGACGGTAAACTCTACGATTTGAACCCGGTCGGCGGCACTTCCTCCCCCGCTCCGTACGACAACCTGCAGAATTACACCGCGAACGCGTCGAATGTCTTCGACGTCCAGACGGGCGCCTCGGCCAATCTCAGCAGCCAGATCAGTCTTGCGGGTGCGACGTACGGGGATTTCGGCGTCTACGAGAATTCGCTGGCGATCGCCGCCGAGTCGAACAACTGGGACTTCGTGATGCGGCTGACTTACGGCACATCGGGTGGGGTTGCCACGGTCCTGGCCGCCTCTCCGGCCAGCGATGGGCACTCGGCTTCACCCGAGGGGGTTGCCGTCGACTCGCAGGGGACGGTCCTCACCACATTGCCCTACATACGCGCAGGCTCTTCCACGGCGATCCACGTGCCTGTCGGATTCAACCTCTTCTACGACACGGGAGGCAGCCCCGCGCCGACTGTCCCGACGCTCGGTCTGAGGAGCGTCCCCGACATCGACAGCGGCGGAATCACGGTTGACTCGCAGAACAACTTCATCATGGCCGTGTCGAACTCTTCGCTCTACGGCGGTGGTCCCGGGATCGTGCACATCAACTCCGCGCTGACGGCCTTCCTGGCCGATCCCACCTCTAACTCCGAAGGGACTCCTGTCGGAATCACGTACCAGAACGTGGGGGGAACGAATTATCTTGCGTTCACCAGTACGTTCACCGACGCGGCTTTTGATACGTATACCGTTGCTGGGGAACTGCCGCTCTTCAGCGGTCAAGTCAGTGCTGCGCAGCTTCGGCACGCCTACGGAATCGACCAGATCAGCTTCAGGGGCCCCGGGGGCACTGCCGTCACCGGCGACGGTTCCGGCCAGACGATCGCCATCGTCGAGGAGGGGGTCGACCCCACGCTCGGTGCCGATCTGACGACCTTCGACCAGTTCTTCGGAATTCCGGCTCCCCCCAGCTTCCAGGTTGTGGACCAGAACGGAATCACCACCCAGAACCTCAGCATTGTCGGCGAGGCCTCGCTCGACGTCGAGTGGGCGCACGCGGTCGCCCCCGGTGCGTCGATCATCGTTTACAACGCGGCCTACGATCCCAACAACGGGACCGCCTCCTTCGAAAACCTGATGGTGGCGATGCAGCAAGCCTCGAAGCTTCCGGGGGTCTCGGTCGTCACCCTGAGTTATGCCGAGCCCGAGTCTTCCGTTGCCGCCTCTGGGCTGGCCGAGCAGTCGCTCGACTCGAACTTCACCACTCCGGGCGTCACCTTCCTCGCCGCCTCGGGCGATTCCGGGATCTATGGCAACGGCGGTTACCAGATCTCCGCGGAGTATCCGGCCGCCTCGCCCAATATTGTTTCCGTCGGCGGCACCTCGATCGTGATCGACTCGGCCGGCGACTACCCGGGCACTGGCACCTCGGGCGAAGTCGCCTGGGGTGATGGGACGCAGAGCGGGACGGACGGGGGCGGAGGCGGCGGCCTGAGCTCAGTGGAGGCCGAGCCGACCTGGCAGAGCCGCGTCGTCCCCGCCAGCATCGATCCCTACGGCGCGCGCGCGCTTCCCGACGTCTCCATGGACTCAGGCTCAGCCCAGGAGTACGACGTCTTCACGAGCACGCTCAGCGCCTCTTCCAGCTCGGCGTCGGCAGTCGGCTGGCTCGGGGACGCGGGCACCAGCGCCGCCGCTCCCATCTGGGCCGGCCTGATCGCGATCGCCGACCAGGGCCGGGTGCTCGCCGGCGGCACACCTTTGACCGGCAACACCCAGACCCTGCCCGCGCTCTACTCGCTTCCCGCCGCCGATTTCCACGACATACTCTACGGCAACAACGGCGACCCCGCCGGGCCCGGCTACGACCTGGCCACCGGCCTGGGCACGCCGGTCGCGAACCTCCTGGTTCCCGACCTCGCCGCTTATGCGATCCCCGGCCAGAACACCACCAAAGTCGTCGTGACGGCGTTGCCCGTCGCGCCGGTCTTCGGCCAGCCGGTGACGCTCGACGCCACCGTCAGCGTCGTCAGCCCGGGCACCGGCGTGCCGACCGGAACCGTGACCTTCAAGGAGGGATCCACCACCCTGGGTACGGCAACACTCACCGACGGCGTTGCCGAACTCGCGACGAGCCAGTTAACCGCCGGCGACCAGACGATCACGATCGTCTATGGCGGCGACGCGAGCGATCGGCCCAGCAGCGTCGCCTTCCCCCTGACGGTCGGCCAGGCGACGCCGACGCTCACCTGGGCCGTTCCCGGGAACATCACCGCCGGCACTCCACTGGGCGCAGCCCAGCTTGACGCGGTCGCCTCCTTCGACGGGAAGCCGGTGCCGGGTGTGTTGACCTATACACCCCCGGCCGGAACCGTGCTTCCCACCGGCAGCGGCCAGACCCTGACGGTGATCTTCACGCCGACTGACCACACCGATTTCAAGACCGTCACGTCCTCCGTTCCGATCAACGTGCTACCACGAGTGATGGTCATCAGCGAGCAGCCTGTCTTCCAGCGCAAGCTCAAGAAGAATGGCAAACCAGCCGGCCCGGCGGTCCTGACCGGATTCACGCTCGAGTTCAACATGTCGCTCACCGCGGCGGCGGCGGCGAACCCGAGAAATTACGTCCTGGACACCGTCACGATCAAGAAGGTCAAGAAGAGCTACGAACGCGTCCTGAACCCGATCAAGGGCTTCACCGTCAAGTACACGCCCGCGAGCGATTCGGTGACGCTCAAACTCACCGCCGCCCAGTCGTTCCCAAAGGGCGGCCAGCTCACGGTCTTGCCAGGCGTGACCCGCAACTCGGGCAGCGTGCTCAGCGGGTCAACGGTCTTCACGATCACGCCGGGAGGAAAGAAGATCGAGCCGTCGTGAGCGTGAATGCGGGCTCGGAGTGGGCCGGTGCGGGGAAAACGGGGACGGAGGGGAAAACGGGGCCATACGGCTTTTCGAGTCGTTGTCCCTCAATAAGCGCTATGTCCCCCTATATCCACGTCGGAAAACGGGACGATGATCCCCCATACGGCTTTTCGAGTCGTTGTCCCTCAATAGCGCTATGTCCCCCTATATCCACACTTCGATAACGCTATGTCCCCCTATATCCTCTTGTGCGGCTTGCCGCGATGGGGCTCTTGCGCACAATACAACCGACTCGGTTCACCAAGTGGGATCTTGCTTTTTCCCATAAGGTTCAGTACCTTTTTCATTTCGTTACCTTTCTTTCATTATCTCCCGCGCTTGCTTGGGCGAGACAGCCGTGGCGATGGTCGAATCGACAGTGGACCGTTCGTCCGAAGCCATCCTGAATGTCAGGGCTGGGACCAGGTTTCTGCGCTGGAGTTGACGTGTTTCGAGGGTGAACATCATGGGCATCTACACTCAGGCTAACCGACCGATCGCCGTCTCCACGCCACTTGGGCCGGACACTCTGCTGCTGATCTCCGTCGCCGGCGAGGAGGCCCTCTCTGCTCTGTTCCGCTTCGAGCTGGAAATGCTGGCCATCGCCAACGACTCGGTTCCCTTCGACCACGTACTGGGTCAGTCCGTCACCGTCACCCTGGCGTTACCGGACGGTTCCACCCGCCCGATCAACGGCATCGTCAGCAGCTTCTGCCAGGCGGAGGTGGTTGCGGGCCCGCAGGGTCGGTCCACCTTCATTCGCTATCACGCGGAGCTGGTTCCCCGGCTCTGGTTGCTGACGAAAATTTTCCAGAGCCGGATCTTTCAGCACATGACCATCCCCGACATCCTCAAGCAGGTGCTCGCGGGCTTGGACGTCTCGTTTAAAATCCAGGGGACGTTCCAACCTCGAGAGTATTGCGTGCAGTACCGCGAGTCCGACTTTCAGTTCGCCAGCCGGCTCATGGAGGAGGAAGGGATCTATTACTACTTCGAGCACACGGCGAGCGGGCACACGATGGTCGTCGCCGACACTCCGTCGAGCCATGCCGACGTCCCGGGACCGACCCCGATCACGTTCGAGACCGTGGCGGGCGGCACGCGGAACGAGGCGCGCATCACCGATTGGAAGAAGAGGCAGGAGGTCCGCTCGGGAAAATGCACCCTGTGGGACTACTGTTTCGCGATGCCCCGCAAGAACCTCGAGGCGATCCAGCACCCGCCCCAATCCGTCCAGGTCGGGACCGCGACCCACAACCTGAGGGCGGCGAACAATGGCAGCCTCGAGATCTACGACTACCCGGGCGAGTACGTCAAGCGGTACGACGGGATCAACGCGGGCGGCGGGGAGCAGGCCGCCAACCTCCAGAACATCTTCACCGACATCGACCGCACCGCCCACATCCGGATGCAGGAGGAAAGCGCCCGCGCGGTGACCATCGTTGGCCAGAGCGATTGCCAGCAGCTCGCAGCCGGGCACAGATTCGAGCTCCACGGCCACTTCAACGCCGACGGTCCTTATGTGCTGACCAAGGTGAACCACCGCGCCGAACTCAAAGGCGCCTACACGACCGGGGAGGAAGCCCCGTTCGAATACGGCAATACGTTCGAGTGCATCCCCTTCTCCCTGACCTCTCCCTTCCGGCCCGCGCGAACGACGCCCAAGGCCCGGGTCGAGGGCCCACAGACCGCCGTGGTCGTCGGGCCGCCGGATGAGGAGATCTTCTGTGACAAGTACGGCCGGGTGAAGGTCCAGTTCCACTGGGACCGCCAGGGCAAGAAAGATGCCAACAGCTCGTGCTGGCTGCGGGTGTCGCAGCCCTTGGCCGGTCAGGGCTGGGGCATGATCACCATCCCCCGCATAGGCCAGGAAGTGGTGGTCGCGTTCCTGGAAGGGGACCCCGACCGGCCGATCATCACGGGCAGCATGTTCAACGCCGTGCAGATGCCCCCGTTCACCTTGCCCGAGTACCGCACACGGACGGGCATCAAGACCCGGAGCTACAACAAGGGAGATCATGACAACTTCCACGGCATCGTCTTCGAGGACACGAAGGGGCGTGAGCACCTTCAGATCCATTCCGAGAAGGACATGATGACCAGTGTCGAGCACAGTAAGGTGATCACCGTCGGCCACGATCATCACCTCCATGTCGGGAGTTCCTTCCTCACCACCGTCGGCGGCTTCCAAAAGGGAAGTGGGAGCGGCGGCGGCAATGGAGACGGCGGTAGCGGCAGCGGCGGAGGTGAGGGGGCATTCAGTTGGACGTCGGGCAACGTATCCGCCCAGGTGGGCCAGTCGCTCGCGTTGACCTATGGCGTGAGTACCTCAGCCGTCGCCGGGCTCTCGCTCGGGTTCATCGGTGGCTTCCAATACGACGTCGTCGTCAATCCCCTCGGCTTTCTGGGAGAACTCGCGGGAGGGGCCACGGGTCTCCTGGGGAACGCGGCGCCGGCTTCGGCGCCATCGGCGGCGGAGAGGTTTACCTCACCCTGGGGAGCTATTCGACGATCAATTACGGCACGACCTTGAATATGTTGCGAGGAACTGTCGTCAATGTCATCGGCAATCCGGCGTGGCAAGATCATGCGAGTCCTGGCCGCAGCCGTGGCGGCCATCAATTTCGCGACCATGGTCACGGTCGGAGCGTTAGACCCGAACAATAACACGTATCATACGAACATTGATTTGGGCTTGACTGCGGTGAGTGGAGCGGCTTGGGCTGCGCTCTTTGTCCTGGAATCCGTGTTTGTCGCAAAACAATTGTTCTCGATCCAGACCGATAATATCCCCAGTGCCGCCCTCTACGTCGAGAACATCGATATCCTGAAGATCCTCCCCGGTTTGACGGAAGCGACGGTCGGACTCGCGTCGAATGAAAAGATGGAATCCTCGGACAAGAAAGAGAACAAGAACTTGGTCCAGCAGGTCGAAAACGCATTCATCGTCAAGTCGATCCACCAATTTACAGGTGGCTAGCAGTTGTTACTGCATCGTGGTCGGGAGCAACGATAGCCCAGCGACCCAGAGCAGCTTGTCCATGGATTCCGATAAGGTGCTCGTGCAGTATGGCATGACGGACGGTAGGCCCCGCCGTGCGGATGGACTCCGAGGGTATTAAGATGGCCGCTGGTCTCCCGGCAAGCGGGGCCTTGATCATGCTCCACCCGACCGAGGGGATCACGCTGGAAGCGGGCCCGCCGCCAACGAGGGCCAGCATCACGCTCCACCCGACCAACGGGATCACCCTGCAGGCGGGCCCGGCGGCAACAGGGCCAACCATCACGCTCCACCCGACCAACGGGATCACGCTGCGAGTGGTCTCCCACGAGTCGGGTCCAGCATCACGCTCCATCCGACCCATGGGATCATGCTGAATTGCGGCCCGTCCACATCACTCAAACTTGCAAATGAGGCATGATCGCGAAGTATTCTCAACTATAACTGTTCAGGTGCAGGGCATGCATAGCACCACGGCCTCATCCTCATGGAAGACATTGACGGGCCCGGTGACCCGAAAAGCGGGCATCTCCGAGGTAGATGTAAGGGAGCCTAAACCATTTATGCCGAATCCAGTTCAACTGCTGAGGAAGATCAAGGCCAGGAAGGCCCGTGAGGTCCCGGGAGGGGATTGGCTCGACGAGGAGTCGCTCGCCTTGCTCCGGGACGATCCGACGCCGCTCGAGTTCCTGGACGCCCTGATCGCCCACGAGCGCTTTGCCGACGCGATCCATTTCCTCGCGCATGCGATACCCAAGCGCGAGGCGGTCTGGTGGGGCTGCCTCTGCATCAAGCTTGCCGGCGGCGAGGACCTCTCGCCCAAGGAGCTGGCGGCATTGACGGCGGCCGTCCGCTGGGCACTGCGGCCCGAGGAAGAATACCGCGCCGCGGCGAAGGAGCCGGCCAAGGCGGCGGGATTCGAAGCGCCCGCCGGCAACCTCGCGCTGGCGGTCCAGTTCAGCGGGGGGAGCCTGACGCCGCCCGGTTTGCCCGAAGTGCCGCCCAACCCGGCGATGACGGCGCATAGCGTCGCCGGCGCCATCAAGCTGGCTGCCGCGACCGCTCCGCCCGAAAAGGTCGAGCTGATGTTTCGCCAGTTCCTGGCGCTGGGCATCGGAATCGCCGGCGGCAAGCACGCCGAGGATCTCCCGCCCGTGGAGTGACGTGCCGTGCCTGAAAGCGATCGGGCCTGGATCGTGGTCTCAGTCATCCCTTGGAAGCGTTTCTTCTCTCAGGAGTCTTGCTCATGCCACCGGCCGCGCGTGTCACCGACATGCACACCTGTCCGATGGTCACCGTGCTGGTCCCGCACGTCGGCGGCCCGATCCTGCCGCCAGGCGATCCCAAGGTCATGATCGGTGGACTTCCTGCAGCTCGGATGGGTGACCTGGCCACCTGCACTGGGCCGCCGGACGTCATCGCGATGGGCTACCCCAAGGTGCTTTTCGGCGGCCAGCCAGCCGCACGGATGGGAGACCCCACCGCGCACGGCGGCGTGATCGTGGCAGGATACCCGAAGGTCATGATCGGATGAGCCCCACCGGTACCGGAACGGGACCGCCGCGCGAGGTCTGGTCTCAGGAGTGTGCCGGCTCCTCGCCAACCGCCGAGCCGGACTGCTCGCAATTGAGGCGAATGACCTCGCCGTCGATCCGGACGTCGCCCTCGGTCTTGACCCGAAGCTCGCGGGCCATGATGCCGGCATCCCCCCCGCTCTGGAGGTCCAGACATTCTTCCGCGTGGACCTCGAACCGCCGGCAATGGAACGCGACCGCGTCCGGCGACTCGACCTCGAGCCGGGCGCCGCGAAGCTGGATCACGGGGCCGGCCTCGGTCAACGTGATCCGCACCTCCAGCTCACCCTCGGCCGTGCGGATTTCCAGTTCCTCCTGGCCCTGAGCCGTCCGCACCACGACCGACCGTCCCGAGGGCAGCCGGCTCGCGGCTGTGGGCGTGGGCGTGCTCGGGGGGGGTTCTTCAACCATGGGGCTGACGTTGTCGATGGGATCGCATGCTGAATTCACAGGAGCCACTCCCGGTCGGAACTTGCCCATGCCTCATGCGAATGGTAGCTTACACGCAACAAGCCTGTCAACAAGAAGGAAGGGGCTCGGGCAAGCTCGAGAACGTGCGGTTGGAGCTCGCATCGCCGGCCGGCGCGGCGACCGGATGCCGTTCGCGGCCCCTGGATCGAATCGAACGCCTGGGAGGCATCCGGGAGAATGGCCGATGGTCGAGACCGAGCTGGCGGCGATTCCCTATGAACGACAGGAGGACGTTGACGGCAACCGGATGTGCGGGGCCGCCGCCTTGTGCATGGTCTACCGCTCGTTCGGCGTGGCGTGCACCCAGGCTGATGTCTGGCACGCGGTGGCGGGTGGGACGCGGAGCGCCCGCACCCGGCTGATCTGCGTCGATTCCTTGCAGCGCGGGTTCGACGCCTTGATCGTCCGGGCGCGAGTCCCCTGGGATCTGCTCCGCGTCTGCGAGCGGAACTCGATTCGCGCCATCGTCAATCACCGGATCGCGCACACGTCGCCCCACGGACATTACACGGTCCTGGTGGGCCTGGACGACGGTCGGGCGGTGGTCCACGATCCCAAGGCCGGCCCGGCTCGGAACCTGGACCGAACCCTGTTGCTCCAGCTCTGGCAACCGAACGGGCCCGCCTCGGAGATCACCGGCCGGGTCCTGGTGGCGATCGCGCGCCGGGAGCACGCCACCGTGGTCGTTTGCTCGCGCTGTCAGGCCCCGATTCCGGAGTCCGCTCGCTGCGGCCGGTGCGCCGCGACGATCCGGCTTCAACCCGCGGCCGTTCTGGGCTGTGTCGCCGAGGACTGCTGTGGACGGCTCTGGGAAGCCCTTTTTTGCCCCCAGTGCGATACCTATCGGAACCAGATCACGCCGGCGGGAGATGAGCCCGTCTGATTCTTTTGTCAGCAAGGAGTGAGCCCGTGGAACCCGACCCCAAGCTTGACGCCCTGGGAGACGAATTAGAGAGCCTTGTGGCCGGGCTCTCCCAAAGTCCGCAGCAGTTCTTGCTGAATCCGGGAAAGGTCACCCGTCTCAAGGCGATCCTCGAGGAGGTCCAGTCAATCGGAAAGCAAGAGCTCGACCGGATCGTCGCGGCGTCCCAGGCCAGCGCCGAGCAAGCCAAGGTGCTCATGGCCGAGATGCAGGAGAAGAAAATTCAGGAGGAAGCTGCGCGGAAGGCGCGGCAGGAAGCTGCCGCCGCCGCGGCGTCCCAACCCCAGAAGAAGGACTGGCCTCCGGATACCGGTGGGCTCCGACTGACGTTCTGGTTCGAGAAGGAGTTCACTCCTCCCGAAGACCAGATCCAGCCTGTGGCCTCTAGCTTGCTGGGGCTGGTCCGGGAATCTCCCACTCCCCCGCCCACCAGCTAACGGCCGCGACGATGAACTCTTCTCGAGGTTGGGTGGCCGGGTTCCAGCCGGCTTCGGTCAGCGCCAGGCGTGCCATCCGGCCGCACGAGTCCGCAAGTCGCTCTTGAAACCAGGGCGGGGATACGGATAATGAGATTTTTCGCACAAGAGTGAAGACTGTGGTCTCGTCCTGGAGAATGTGTTCGTGGCCGTACCAAAGAGACGTAAGTCCAAATCAGCGAAAGGCATGCGGCGAAGCCACGATTTTCTGGTCGCTCCCGCCCTCAATGTCTGCCCGCAGTGCAAGCTCGCCGTCCCACCTCACAAAGTCTGTGAACTGGTCGAGGAATGCGGCAACGTGCAGCGCAGCAAGCCGCACAATCCGGTCGCCAAAGAGAAGGCCAAGAAGTAAGATCCTCTGAAGAAGTGACGCCGCGGGATCGATCTTCAGGTTGCTGGATCGATCCAGGGGAAAATCGCGCAGCGGCAAGGAGTTGGTTCGATGGGTCGTGAATGTCAGGTCAGCGGAAAGAAGACCTCGTTCGGGAATCACAAGACCGAGCGCGGCAAGGCCAAGTACCTGGGCGGAGTGGGAAAGAAGACCACCGGTCTAAGCCGCCGCACGTTCAAGCCGAACCTCCAGTGGATTCACGTGTGGCTGCCCAATGGCACGACATGCCACGTCCGCGTGGCCACGTCGGTGATTCGCACTGGCCAGCTTACCCTCGAGGTTGACGGCAAGGTGCAGACATTCCCGCTGATCAAGGCGTCCAAGGGGAGTGCTGAGGCGCGGAAGAAGCTCAAGAACCTGTATCCGATCTGATCTCTGGCGAAGACCCTGCAAGCATCCCGGAGTTGAGTCTCCCTGAGGGATCGGCAAGGCCCGGGAGTCACCAGGCGGCGCCGGCTCCTACAATTTCCCGCGGGGGGGAACGCTCGGCGGAGAGTGGATCTTAAGTTGGCCCATCCGGTAAGTCAATCACCCCGATGCGTGACGACCGCGGCGACGGTCGCATCCATCAAGATCTGCATCTCCAATCGCTGGAGCCGGCGAGCCAGGGACTCCTCGCGGGTGTCCGGGCGGGCGCTTGTGCACAGGTCGATCATGGCCTGGGAATTCCAGCCGCCTTGCCCGAGGAGGCGGGAGCTCAGGCGTGGGTCGGCAGCGTCGTCCAGGATCGGCCTGGCTGCTTCGGCCAGAGTGGGGAAGATGGGGTGCCGGCCAACCCGCCGGAACCAGTAAGCGGCGTTGCCGGCGTCCGGCTCGCGGCGATGGCCGATCCCGTGCCAGTAGGCCGAGAACCGCGATTCGCCAAGGTCGTCGGCCTCCTGGGCGGCAACGTGACTGTCCTCCCAGAAGTCGTGAACCTGGAGCAAGCCGGCCGACACGGCGAGGACCTCTGTACGAGAGGCGTGCGGAAGTAGGCTGGCGACCTCCTGCTCGGAAAGCGCGCGACCCAGCCCGGGCCGTGGGGGCGGCTGCTGGTTCAAGGGCGGACCGAGGCTCTGCGAAGTTCCCAGGGCCGAGAAGGTCAGCGCGGCCAGGATGTCGTGGGGGGTGATCACCAACAATCGGGTCAGCGACCCCGCGGCCTCGCCCGATTCGAGGGCGGAGACCACCGTGGCCACGGCAACGCCATCCCCGGCTTTCAAGCAAAAGTTCAAGTCCGCGCCACTGCCCGATGCCTCGATTCGATCCCAGAGCGAGCTCACGATTCACCTCGCAGTCCTGGCCCTCGGTCGTCCTCCGGGGTGCGGTCCGCTCGGGTCTGACCCGGCGATGGTTACGGTCGCACGCCTCTCCAGTCACGGATCAGGCCGAAGACATCCTGGTACATCACGAAGACGAAAAGGCAAAGAATCATGAGGATTCCCAGGTAAATCGCCGGCATCAGGGCCGATTCGGGGAGCGGCTTGCCGCGCACTTTCTCGGCCAGCAGGAACACCATCTGTCCCCCGTCCAGGGGCGGGATCGGCAGAAAGTTGATCACGGCCAGGTTGATGCTGAGAATCCCCAGAAAATGAATCAGCTCGGTCAGTCCATAGGAGGCGGCCGCGTAAGCGACCTGCACGATCTTGACCGGCCCGGCCACGCTCTTCGGGCCCACCCGGTGCTGGGCCAGGCCGCGGATCATGGCATAGATGCTCAGGATATTCTCGACGGTGTCGTCCACGCCTCGCCGCAGCGCAGCGCCGATGCTCTGCGGCGGGAGCTTGCGAACCAGGTCCAGGAATCGCAACCCTCGATCCGGGAGAAACCACGTCGGATCGGGCTCCGGAGCGACCCGCACGGGGCTCGAGCCATTATTGACGACCAGCGAGATGGGCCCGCTCGGTCTGAACTGGAGAGCGCGAAACACGCTGACCCAGGAGGGGGACTTGTCGTCGAGCTTGATCGTCTCTTCCTCCTCCTTTGCGTCCTTCGCCGTGTCGTTGCTCCGCTCCTTCTCCTGTCCACCGGACCTGGAAGCCTCGGGCCTCGGGAGAGTGGGAAATCCTATCGCGGTGATCAAGTCGCCTGGTTTCAGACCCGCTCTTGCCGCCGGTGACTCCGGCCGCACGGCCTGGATGTGGGCTCGAATGGGATAGCAGAGCCCAAGGCCGGAGACCTCGAGCGGCTCCTGGGGCAGCACCATCTCGGTCCAGGGAGGAGTATGGTCCGGCGTGGCGGTCAGCGTCACGGCCCTCGGACCGTCGGACCCGTCGCGCTGCACCTCGAAGGTCATGGTCTTGCCTGCATTCTCATAGCAAAGGCTGGGCAGCCGCATGGGGTCGAAATCGTCCTTGCCGTTCACCTTGACGATCCGGTCTCCGGTCCGGAACCCGGCCTTGTCGGCCGGAGAGCCTTTCTGGATGCCGTTCACGGGCTCCATGGTCAGGCGGAACCCGAAATCCACGAAGTTCGCCGGTGGGATCGTCATCTCGTAGCGCTTCGAAACGGGGGCTTCGGGCTTTTCCTTGTGCTCGAAGACGTGGACAAGCGGCTTGTTCTGGTACTTCGCCAGCAGGTTGTTGTAGTCCTGGATGTCCCGCATTGGGGTGAGTTCCGCCCCGGGAGGGCCAGCCGCCACCAGGGTCTCGACGCTCTTGTGGTCTGCGGTTGGCGGATCGCCGGGGAATCTTGGAGGATCGGGCATTCCGGCGGGGGCCTCGAGGAGTCCCGCGCCTAGGCTGCTCGTGGGCAGGACCCCGATGGTGGGGTAATCGACCCCCGGCTCCCGTCTCGGCTGGATGTCCATGCTGATCAGGCCGTCTTGCCCTTGTCGCTTCACGTCGAAGTGGAGGGTCTGTCCTTGCCCGCTGAGCCGGACCTTGAGGGTCATGCCTGTGTAACTGATGTCCTGCTTGCCGTCCACGGCGACGATCTCGTCGCCGGCCCTCAACCCGGCATCGTAGGCGGGCGAGGCTGCGCCGACTCCGCCGACGATGGCAGGCCTGTCCGCCATGCCCTGGCCATAGGCGTACACGAAGCAGCCCAGGCCGAGGATGACGTTCATGATGACCCCTGCGCAGATGATCGCCATCCGTGCTCCCACGGACTTGTTCGTGAAGGCGCGAGGGTCGGTGGACCGGTTCGCTTCATCCTCCATTCCCTCGCCGAGCATCTTCACGAAACCACCCAGCGGGATGGCCGCCACGACGTATTCTGTCTCGCCACGGCGGAATCCCACGAGCGTGGGACCGAAGCCGATCGAGAATTTCTCGACCTTGACACCGTTCCACTTCGCCAGCAGGAAGTGGCCCAGTTCATGGAAGAAGATGACGAAGCCCAGGCCGATGACGACCTGGGCGATATTCCAGAACGTGCTCAAGGTTGCCAACACTGCACCTCCAGGCGAGCCCGGGCGTCGACCTTCCACAGGTGATTGAGCGTGGGATGGGGATCGAATGTGTGATGATCAAGCGCGGCGCGGCAAGCCCGGGGTATGTCGAGAAAGCCGATCTCGCCCGCAAGGAAACGCGACACTGCGGCCTCGTTGGCTGCATTCAAGGCGGCACCTGCCGTACCGCCCCGTCTCATGACCTCAAATCCCAGGTCGAGGCAGGGAAAGGTCTCCCGGTCGGGAGGCTCGAACTGGAGCGTTATAGGGGACGTCAGATCAAACCGAGGACCGGGGCAGGAAACCCGGTCGGGATAGGTGAGTGCATACTGAATGGGCAGCCGCATGTCCGGCGGCGAGAGCTGGGCCACCACGCTTCCATCCACGAACTCGACCATCGAATGCACGATGCTCTCGGGGTGGATGACCACCTCGATCTGGTCGGGCATCAGGTCGAAGAGCCAGCGTGCCTCGATGACCTCCAGGGCTTTGTTCATCAGCGTGGCCGAGTCGATCGTGATCTTCGGGCCCATCTGCCACGTCGGGTGCCTGAGCGCCTCGTCCGGCGTCACCTCCTCCAACTCCCGGCGATTCTTTCCCCGAAAGGGCCCCCCGGAGGACGTGAGGATGACTCGCAATACGTCCTTCCGCTTACCGGCATGAAGGGCCTGGAAGATGGCCGAATGCTCGCTGTCAACGGGAAGCAGGCTCGCCTTCCGGGTTCGCGCCAGCTCCATCACCAGCGGGCCGGCCACCACGAGGGTCTCCTTGTTGGCCAGGGCAACCGTCTTGCCGGCCTCCAGAGCCGCCCATGTCCCCTCCAGGCCTGCCGCTCCCACGATCGCACTCAGGACCCGGTCGGTGGCCGAATCCTGGACCATACGGACGATGCCGTCAGTCCCGGCCAGCACCTCGACATCCAGGTTCCCGAGCTCGCCGCGGACAAGGTCGCCCGAAGCACGGTCCGTCACGGTCACGAAACGGGGCCGGAAAGCCCGGGCCTGCTCGACCAGGGAGGCTCCACTCCGGTGCCCGCTCAGTCCCCACGCCCGGAGCCGCTTCCCCCCATCGTGCTCGATCACGCTCAGGCTGTTCCGGCCAATCGAGCCGGTCGAGCCCAGGACCACGACGCGGGTCAGCGAATCACCGGGCTTCATCAGGATCTCCGACTCCCTCGTGGGCTCTGCAGACACCTTCAGCCAGTCTCCGTCCCGGTGGGCGAGGCTCATGCCCAGCCAGTTCGCATAGTGGCTCGGCAGGGAGCCTCGCCCCGCGCAGAGCCGAAGCCTCATAGCACTATAGGAATTCGTTCACGAGCCGACAAGCGCGGCTCCAGCGCGCGGGCGCCGCCTTTCGCGGGCGATCGGCGTACCTGCCACACCGTTTGCTCGTCCTTTCCTGTGGCGAGCCAGCCAGCCTGGCCGGTCTCGACCAAGCGTTGCTCCGTGCGGCCTCCAGGCGAACGGGCAGGTCGGGAGACTCGATGAGTGGAGGTGCACGGGGAGCGCGAGACGGAGGCGAGCATCGATCGACCGACGTGACGACGGGAGCGTGGCGGTGCACCTGGAGCGGGGAAGGAGGCTGCTGGGTTCTCGCGTGCGCCGGACAGAGCCTGTGCCGCGTTCGTACCGCCAGAAGCGTTGACCAGGCCGACGCAATGAAGCCCTGATAGATTCTGGGAAAGACCGCCATCGAGAGGGTGGAAATTCAGAGGGTCCCCAATTTACTCCGCTGGACTGGACTCGCGTGCCGCCTCCCTTACCCCGGTGGCCCCGAAGAGTGCCGATGACTGTTGCTTCCTCTTCGGTTTTAGCCTTCACCTTCCGGTTACAGGTTCGGCGATCACATTGGTCGTTTCGAGGCTGCAGAGTTCACTCCGAGTTTACTTCGCACTCATGTTACGGCCCGCGAGCTGGCTAGCCCTCCTTGCGAGGACGTTTACATTCGAGCTTGCACAACCCAGGTCACCCTAGATCAGCGTCGAATATAACTACGTGGGTAAACAGTCAATTCCCACGACCGGACTTTCACCGGCAAGTCCAACGGCATTATGGGCTGCAGAACCGGCCCT
>CAWFJM010000031.1:0-93690 GCA_963816015.1 uncultured Planctomycetaceae bacterium
TGTTAGCGAAGCGGGAGTGGGGATGGACCAGCACGTGCATGACAGGGGGGCCCCAGGAGAGGTGAAAATCGACAGGGAACCACCGCCCCGTTTTGTGCGGGTCTCCGACCCCGCCGCTGCGGGCCGACCGCAGGTCTCTCTGCTCAAACCGCTGAACCGAGGACCATAGGCCGCCCCCGTGGCGAGATCGAGAGACCTCGCCACAATATGGCCAGCGTGTCGTAGGTGACAGCCACCTGCGTGGCCGAGACCGACCAGGCCTCAGCCGCTCCATCCAGACGGGATCGTGCCAGAACTTCGTTTGTGTTAAGAAAGAGGCATGCGCGATCGGACTCTGACCTTGATCTAACCAAAACACGCCGCGACGGGCCGGGCCCGCCGCAGCGCGAGCTAGATGACTCCTCTGTGCCCGAACACCGGCCGACCACGTGATTGCTGCTTTGGTGGCGGCCCGATCAAATGCAACCGCCATCTGACTGAGGATCTGCTCTCGGGATAGCTCAATATGCCCCGCATCCGCGAGGTCGAGGGCATCCAACGCCCACCAGGCGATCTGCTTCAAGTGCAAGTCCTCGATCTCGTTGGCGAGAGCCATCTGATAGAGCGACGAAGCGATCTGATCAGTAGGGCCCAGGTCCCCCTTCAGCTTATCGTTGACCAGAGTCACGAGGACTCGGTTCACGTTGGACCTTGCTGGTGACCCTGGAAGCTGCCGCAGCAAAACCGCCACGTCTCGACCCGACCCCCTTCGATGACTGGCCTTCTCCAGCCCCGTAAGGGGCGTCCGTTCATAGCCGGGCAGCGTCAGCCCCAGTAATCCCGACCCGGCCAGCGAGGATCCCGAGATCCGAAGTGGGCGACCGAGGGGGCTGGCCTGACACGGCCCTGGTGCGGGTCTCAGGTAGTTTGCTCTCCGCATATCCCCGGCGGCCGGATCGGTAGACGCACGGTGAACCGCGATCCGCTGCCGGGTGTGGAATCGACATCGATCGTGCCGCCATGGTCCTGAACGATGCCGTAGCTGATCGAGAGCCCCAGGCCGGTCCCCTTGCCGATCGGCTTGGTGGTGAAGAAGGGATCGAAGATCCGCTCCCGGATCGTTCGGGTGGATGCCGTGGCCGTTGTCGATCACGTCGATCTGAACCTGGCCATCCTCGGCGCCGGTCTTCACGGTCACCGTCCCGCCTGGGGCGCACGCGTCGATCGCGTTGGACAGCAGGTTCATGACCACCTGGTTGATGCGGGCTGCGTGGCAGGTCACGCGGGGAAGCGGGGCGAGGTCGAGCTTGAGCTCGACATCGTTGGTCCTCGCATGTCCCTGGATGATCGTCGCGGTGGTCTGGATTCCCGCGTTCAGGTCGGCTTCGTGGGTCTCGCCTTCGTCAAGCTGGGCGAAGAGGCGGAGGTCGCCCACGATCCGGCGAATGCGTTTCAGCCCCTCGGCCGTCCGCCCCAGCAGGCCGGGAAGGCTCGCCAGAGTATGGTCCATCTCCAGGTCCCGGCGAAGTGATGCGATCCGGCCGGCCACCTCGGGAGCTTCCCGCGAAACGGCCGCCCCGGCCTACTCGTAGAGCCGCACGAGCTGGAGGACCTCGTCAAAATCACGCTGGAGCAGCGCGACGTTGCTGGTGACGAACGCCAGGGGATTGTTGATCTCGTGGGCCACGCCGGCCACCATCTGGCCGAGCCCGGCCATCTTCTCGTTCTGGACCATGAGTGCCTGGGCTCGCTTCAGGGCCACGTTGGTGTCGCGTTCAGCCTTCATGGCCCGTTCGAGAAGCTGGTTCTGGTCGGCGAGCTTGCTCTCGAATTCCTTGCGCTCGGTGATGTCGGTGTGCGATCCGGCCATCCGGAAGGGATTGCCCTGACGGTCGCGGAGCACCACGCCCCGGGTCAGGAACCACCGGTAGCTACCATCCTTGCAGCGCATGCGAAACTCGACGGAATAGGTGCGGAGACGCCCCGCCAGGTAAACCTTGACCGTGTTCATCACTCGCTCGCGGTCTTCGGGGTGAAGGCGTGACTCGAACTCGCTGAAGTGATGGCTGATCTCGTGGTCCTCATAGCCGAGCTGCGATTTCCATCGCGGCGAGAAGAAGATGGTGTCCGACTCGATGTCCCAGTCCCAGATCCCGTCGTTCGAGCCGCGCACCGCGAGCTCGAATTGCTCGCGGCTCTTGCGGAGCTGGAGGGCGGACTCGTTCTGCTTCCTGAGGCTCGTCCAGATCATCCAGAAAAATGCGGTCAAGCAGGCCAGAAACGAGATCAAGAGCAGCACGAGCAGGACGATCGCCCAGAGGTCGCTCCGGCGCGACTTCTCGAGCCGGTTCTGAAGCAACCCGCGCTCGACGTCGAGGAGCTCGTGAAGGATCGCGCGGGGCTCGTCGGTCGGGTTCCTGCGCATCTCGGAGGTCACCTGGACTCGGGCCTGGTGCGGGCCCAGCAGGCGCCGGTATCGATCACCGCCCTCAGGGACGCGAGCTTGGCCTCGGCGGCAATCGCCAGCCGATCGACCCGCTTGAGCTGGTCCGGATGATCGGCCGTCAGATGGCGAAGCGACTGCAGCTTCGTGAAGAACCGGTTGAGGTTGTCCTCGAAGGGACCGAGAAAGCTCTCGTCCCCCGTGATCAGGAACCCGCGCTGCTGGTCCTCCGCGTCGTCGATGAGGGCCCGCGTCTCCTGAAGCTCCGCGAGCACGCCCTGGGTGTGGGCGACCCATTCACGATCCCGGATCATCCGGGTCGTGGTGCGGAACGCCAGCACGGCCACGATACCCAGAATGACAACAATCGCGACCAGGACCGTCAAGATCCTGAGCTGGCTCGAGATGGGGACCGGATGTTCCATGGAGTCTCGCCTCGGCCGGGACGCACCCATCCTGAGAGCGGATCGCGCAGGACGGGAAGCGGTCGGCCGGACCGCCGTTCACGACCTTGCGGACTTGCACCTACCTCCTATCATACGGTCCCCTGGCAATGTGTGCAGTGTCTCTCTTTGCCGGCCCGATGGCGGACCCGGGGGGCAAGGGGAGACCCGGCTTGCGCGGGATGGGTGAGAGAGCTTAAGGAACGGGCCAGCAATAACTTTCCGATTTCAGATTCATTCGCGAACGGCTGATCCTTGGGCATGGCGTGGGAACGCCGAAAGCTATCTGGGGCGTGTTGCTCTGCCAAGGATCAAACATTTGTCTGTAAAAACAATCAAGACAAGAATTCCTTGCCATCCAGCTAAAAATATATATGATATTATGATAGATTGCAGTCCGCGAAGCCACCCTATCTCAGAACCAAACCCTTTCTGGCTGCGTAGCTTGAGGTATGAGCCCGGATTACCCCACACGCCCTGGGCTGTGTGCGGCTGCTCAACGGGAATAATTTGGGTCCGGCGAGGCGACCCCCTCTTGGGTATAGAGGTAGGCGTCGAGTTTCTCCGCGATGGCAAAGGTCGCACCCGGCACGTCATACGAGAGGACGATGACGATCCTCTCCGTGTCGCCCTCGACCTGCCGTACACTGTGCAGGCATCGATTCCCCTGCATGACGAGCATCGTGCCCGCGCGTGGCCTAACGATGGTCGGCTTCCCGAGCAGGGCGAGCACCGGACCGAGCTGCAAGAGGCCGTCCAACCAGCGCCGGAGCCGAGAATTCCTCGCGAACGGGAGGCGGAGCCGATAGTTCGGATAGAGCTCTGTCTCGCCCCCGGCGACCTCGTTGAGGTAGATGATAGCTGTGCAGGCATTCCGGTCGTAGTGCCACCGGTACTCGCCGCCGACCGGGGTGATGTTGACGTTCACGCCGACCCTCTCATCCGCCAACGGCGCCAGCCGCTGTCCGCTCACCTCGTGCACGATCCTCTCGACGTCATTGTATAATTTAAAAATATATGGTAAATTATTTTTAATATTATGACCATCAATCACCTTGTATTTTAGGGATCGGCGTCGCGTTTCACGATGGATCTCGACCACCGGGTGAACTTCCCTGTATCTTCCGATCAGGGCCAAGAGTCGCCCGCACTCTTCCGGGGCCAGGAAGCGGTCCACGATGCAGTATCCCTTCGCATCATATTCCTCGGTGGTCGCGGCGCTTACGGCTCTCATGGCGGCTCTGCGGGGATGGAATGTGGCGGGGTCGACGTTCGCGGATCGAAGCCTTCACGCTCCGGAGCCTCCCCCGTATCGATCGGTTGCCTACGGATATTATAAGCTCGGAGGAAAGTAATGCACGCTCGGCCTGTGGTTTGCACAATCTGCCTGCATGAGAACCACTGGCTCCCCCCCTGTTCTGGAATACCGCCGCCGCCTCGAAAATAGGCATAGGGGGACATACACTTTTCGGATTGTAGCCCATCGAAAAGTGCCATGTCCCCCTGTAGAGCCCATCCCCCTGTAGAGCCCCTATGTCCCCCTGTAGAGCCCCGCAAGCTATCAGCTGACTCAAGATCAGCCAAGAGCAGTCCTCAAGCCGTGAACGGCTACTTGATAAAGTTCATCGACGTAGGGAACAATCGTCGTGACCGCAACCTGTATCTGCATGCTCCATCAGAGGCCATCAGCGACATGAGCAGCATTCCCGTAGGTGTCCAGGAACAGGGCGGAGGGTTGAGTGTTCGAAAAGTGGCCGGGTTTGCCGTTACAGTGGTGGGATTATTTTTGCTTGCGTCCCTATATGGAAGATTGGGGCGGACATTCACGGTAAACTCCGATGATGCGACCGGTGTCCTCGAAGCCGAAGCATTTCTCCAAGGGAATTATTTGCTTCATGGATGGACTGTTTCGAATGTTTCATTTTATACCACAGATCTGCCATTTTACATCATCGGCGTGTTCTTCCGAGGTGTTCGCCCTTCCCTGCTACGCGATGTGCCTGCCGCAATCTATACCCTCACCGTCGGCTTAGCCGTCTGGCTTGCTGGTAGAGGCCGGGGCGATCGCCGGCCTGCGTGGCTCGGAATGGCCGTCACCTTCATCCTGATGGGCCTTCCCTCGGGAAGCCTGGCCCGCTGGGCATTTTCAGGAAATGATCACATTGGTACAACTCTGCTGATCATTGCGTCCTTGTCGACGTTGGACACCGCCCACGGTCGCGCCGTCTCGTGGGGTCGCTACGCGCTGTTTACGCTGGCGCTGACTCTGGCGATCGCCGGAGACAAGCTGGCGCTATGGGTCGCGGCGATACCCGTGATCATCGTCTGCGCAGGCCGGATCCTCAAGAAGGTGGAGGGCGGGGACGGGCCGAACAACGTCGTCCTCCTCGGGTCCTGTTTCTGTGCAATCGTCGCGTCCAAGGGCATCTTGAAGCTGATCCAAATTACCGGCGGGTTCACGGAAGTTCCTTTAATATATCGCTTTAGCAATATACATATATGTTTATGTAATTTAGTTTATTTGACTGAAGGGGTCCTCGATCTGTACGGCGCTGATTTCTTCGGGCGCGTGCTGAACGGTGCGACCGCCTGTAGGCTCCTCAGCCTACTGGGGCTCGGCTTCGTGGGGTACAGCACGTATCACGCTTTTCCTACGCGGCGGACGCCGGGGGCCAGCGAGGAGAACAGGGCAGATTTCCTCTGCGAGATCCTGAGCGTCGCGATAGCCGTCAACCTCGCAGCTTATGTCCTCGGTCATGAGGCGAGAAACCTTACAACCGTGCGATATGTGCTTCCATCCTTCGTTTACGGTGCCATCCTGGCCGGACGTTTCGGCGTGGGAAGGGCGGGTTGTGTCTCGTGCCTTTATCCAGGCATCGCAATGCTCGCCGTCGTCTACGCGGCATTCTTCGGCCGGGGTCTGCTGTCGCCACCGGCCGACAATCCCTACGTCAATTTGGCCGACTTCCTTTACAAGAAAAATTTACACTATGGTTATGGAACATATTGGGTATCCTCTATAACGACGGTGTCGAGCGAGAATCGGGTCAAGGTGAGGGCGGTCATCTTCGACGGAGAGAAGCTCGCGCCAAAGACGTGGATAATGGACCGGAGATGGTATCGGGACACGCCGGCGCACTTCCTCGTCTTCTGGACGTCCAATGATGACCATATTGACAAAACCATTGGAATGCAAATGGCCACCCGCACCTTCGAGCCACCCTCGGAGATGTCCAGGGTGGGAGAGCATACAGTACTGATCTGGGACAAGGACATCACTCCATGCTTAAATCCGCCTGCTGAGCCCGGGGTTGAGTACAGGGCTTACGCATCACAATAGGGAGCGATCCCCAAATACGGTCGGAGTGGCTATAGGGGGACATAGTGGCTATAGGGGGACACAGCGTTTTCCGATGGCTACAATCCGAAAAGATCTATGTGCCGAATGGCATTAAGCTAAGCCGCAAGCACTTGTCCTAAAAGGTTCTTGCGCAATTTAAAGCGGGGCTTTTTCATAAGCGGATACTGCTTCGGTCTTCGCTTCCGGACGCGCGGCTCGACCCGCCCAGAGCGGTCAGGGTTGACTTTCAAGCGTGGCAGATCGTCGCCCGCTTCGGCGTCCAGGAGCCAACGCATCGCGTCAATGAAACCGATTCGATCCACGAGCACGCCCTGCCGTCGTGCGGCTTCCCCCATCACCACCCGGATCAGGTTGTAGACCATCGCGTAGACCATCAGTTCCTTCAGCACACCATCCCCACTCTTGCACCGCAAGACATCCATCTTCATCGTCTGCTTCAAGTGACGCAGGTTCGTCTCCACCCCCCATCGCACGCCGTAGAGTTTCGCCAGCGCCTCCGCGGAGTAGGTCTCCGCATCCAGGAGCGTCGTCACCAGCGTCACGGATTGCGTCCGGAAGCCCGGCCGGTCGAGCGTGTAACGCAGCTCGCGCACCACCAGCGTCTCGGGCAGCGCCGCGTAGACCTCGGCGCTCATCCACTTGGGCTTCTGTTTGGGCTTGATCCATCCAACGAGTTGGTCGAGCGTGCCCAGCCGGCGGAGCCACTTCGAGCGGGGCAGCCCCTTGCCGGCGGCCTTGTCACCGCGTCGGGCGTGTGGCCGATCCGGCGTGAAGTCGACGATCTGCCGCTGGTGCATGCGGAACACCGCGTGAATGCCCCGGGCCATCAGCAGGGCTAGATGCGCGAACGAGCAGAAGCCGCGGTCGGCTACCAGGACGTCGCCGGGCTGCAAGGCGGGATGGACGTCCTCGGCACGCGCCATCTCATGAGAGCGCAAGGGGGCGGCCATCACTTCGAGCAACAGCCCCGTGCCGGCGTGGAACAGAGCCAAGATCTTGGCGACGGGAAACCCGCAGCCCGGTTGCTGTGCGCCGGGCTGGCCGAACGACCGCTGCAAGTCGGGGGTGTCGGGCATCGAGAACGAGGACCCGTCGAGCAGGAACGTGCGATGCCCGTACCACAGGTGGTCGTAGGTATCCGGAACGAAGGCCGTGATGAGGTGACGGAGCAGCGCCCGAAATACCGCCAAGGGGAGGCGCGCACGCGCCTGACAGTACGCCGAGTCGGTGAATGACTTCTTGGCCAGCGTGGCCACATGCTCCAGCGCGGTGTTGCCGCTGAGGACTTGGAGCAGGAACCAGTGGAGGGTGGCGAAGGGCGTCAGGATGCCGTCGCGCCAAACGTGCCCGGCGGCGCGGCAAATCCGTTCCACCACAGAGCGATCGAGGTACTGGCAGGGGTCTTGCCGAAGTTGCCGTAGCGTGGTATCAATCCGTCGATGCATCCGAGGGCCTCCTGTCCCATGGGTCGTATGACAACCCCATGAGGCCAGGAGACCTTTGCTTTCCTCAAGTCCTTTCGGGGAAGAGGATTACCCTTCGCTTAATGCCATTCGGGACATAGCGCTTTATTGACTTGCAGCCTCGCCTGGTTTACGCTCGTGTCATGCCGCGAACCGCACGAGCGTCTGTCGGTGGGATGTGGCACCACGCCTTGAATCGGGGCAACGGCCGGCAGGCGGTGTTCCACAAGGACGAGGACTATGCCGCGTTCGTCGAGGCGATGGTTGACGCCCGGGACCGGCTGCCGGTCGCCGTCCTGGGCTATTGCCTGATGCCCAATCACTTCCATCTGGTCTTGCGGCCGAAAGCAGACGGGGACCTCGGGCGGTGGATGCAGTGGCTGCTGACGGCCCACGCCCGGCGGTATCACCGGCACTACGGGACCAGCGGCCACGTCTGGCAGGGCCGGTTCAAGGCGTTTCCCGTGCAGGGGGATGACCACCTGGTCGCGGTCCTGCGTTACGTCGAGCGCAACCCGGTGCGGGCGGAGCTAGTGGCTCGGGCCGAGGACTGGGATTGGTCGAGCCTGCCCGGGTGGCGTCACAAGGATCCGTTCCTCTACGGCGGCAAGCCCCCGGTGCGTGGCCCGCACTGGCTGCGGACCGTCAACGCGCCCCTGTCGGCCGGCGACCTCCAGCGGCTCCGTCACTCCGTCTCGCGAGGCCGGCCGTTCGGTGATGAGGGCTGGACGAGGAAGACGGCCGAGCGGCTGGGCCTTGAGTCATGCCTTCGGCCACGAGGTCGGCCGAAGAAGGCCACGTGATGGGCCTGGCGTTGTTCGCCTCTTGCTTAGACCCCGCCGAGGCGATTGTCGTCTGGGTGCGGTTATGCCCGGCGGGCGGAGATGGGCGATCACGTAGGTTAAACTGCTGGTGTTCTCAAGACAAGGCCCGACCGTAATTGACAACGTGTCGCACACTGTAAGCGGGTGAGTGCGTCCCACGCGTTCCCCTGGCTCATTGGCAATTCGGTGATGGTCGTCAGAAGGGTCTCGCGGAGGCGCAGGCATGATTGAGAAACGCCGAACGAACCCATCTATGAGAGGGGCGTTGTCAAGCGAGGCGGTGCAGATTTTGTGTCGGAGGGCTCCCGCACATCCCCTTCGCCGTCGGCTTCGGTCGATCTGGCCCATCTCAGACCTGTCCGCGGACGAATTGGTTGTGCACCCCGCAACACATCCTTTGAGCCTGAGGCCGAGGGAGATTGCTCCCCCTCAGTGCCGGCAGTGTACGAAGCGTTAGCCGACGTGACGTGATTCGCTCAACCATCTATTCGGGATCACCGGATCGCTCCGATGTCGCCACTCAGCCGGAATCCAAGGGACGCCACCATTCAATTTCACGACAGTTGGTGATGGGGCCGCTGTCGGGGTTCGTTGCGGGGTCGTCCTCCTGGTCGTCACGTCCACCGGCCTTCGCTCGACAGGTGGCTCGCTCTCACAGAGATTGTGTTCGATTCGGTCTTGGCCTCCCCTCCTTTCTGGGGGTTGGTGGGCCCGCTAGGCAGCCATCACCTTGTAGGGAGTCGACGTCCTGAGCATGGCGTAGAGCACGCACAAGAGCTTCCTGGCCACCGCCACGATGGCTCGCTTGGTGCCGCTGCGCTTCCTCAACCGGGAGAACACGGCCATCCATTTCGGGCTCGTGTTCACCAGCCGCCAGGCCGACTCCACCAGGGCCCACCGCAACAGTCCCGATCCTTGTTTGCTGATTGCAAGATCTTTGGATCTCTTGCCCCCGCTCTGCTTGACGACGGGTGCCAGCCCCGCGTAGGCACAGACCGCCTTGGCGTTGCGGAATCGGCTCACATCGCCCAGCTCGCTGAGGATCACCTCGGCGGTCACCGTCCCCACGCCGGGCGCCGTCTTGAGGATCGTCCGGGCCTCGGCTTCCCGCTTCGATGCCTTGGCCGCGAAGGCCTTGATCTTCTTGGCCAGGGCCAACAGCTGGGCTTGAGAGTCCTCGAACTCCGACCACAGCTGCCTGATGACGAACCGCTCGGCGTCGCTGAGGGGCACCTGCTTGAGGTAAGCCTTGCCGCACTGGGTCGAGAAGAGGTCCTTGCGGTCGGCGTTGTGGTCGGCCAGGATGTGGCGGATCTTGCACCGCACGGAGGTCAGGCACTCTCTGAGATACTGTCGATGGCGGACCAGAATCCGGTGCTGCCGTTGCCTGGGTGTGGGCATGTAGGCTTCGGGGATCATATCCCGGGCCAGGAACTCCGCCAGGATCTGGGCGTCGAGGCGGTCGGTCTTCTTGGTGGATTCGGCGATTACCCTCAGCTTCTTGGGATTGGCCAGGACGACCTTCTCGGCCAGGGGTTCGAGCCGATCGACGAGCCAGTGGTAGTTGGCCGTCGCCTCCACGACGACCTTGAAGGGCTGGAATTTCCGGAAGAACTCAACGATCTGGTCAGGCTGGTTGCAGTAAAGGGTCTTGCGTGCGAGCACGGTACGGTTCTGGTCCATTACGCAGACGGTGATAATCTTCTTGTGAAGGTCGACGCCGATGTAGTTCATTGCAGGGCTCCTGGTCTGGGTAAACGGGGAAACTGGGATAATTCCTCAAGTTTTCCCCAGGCTCAGGGGTTCTGCAAACCGTCGCGTCGACCTTCACCTCCCTCTCATAGCTTCAAGTTGTGAACGACGCAAGTCTATGTGGGTGATCAGCTTAAAGTGTCTCCAGCAGCCGGTTTGCGGTGACGATCGAACCCAATTCGGGGGTACTTTCGTGGTCTCCGACGCCTCTGCCCCTGATGCCTCTGCGAGAAGGCCCGTGTCGGAGTTCCGCGAGCACGGCAGGTCGCCCACCTGGGCGGCATCAATCATGGCCCTTCGTCGTTTCGATCGCCTGACTCACGGCCCTTTTCGCTCGCACCAGCGCTGCCACATCGCGCGATAGGCATCCTCCATGTTGCGAGCGAACGCGGTGACGTCGCACACGGGGGCCACTCGGAGGCGGTCGCGCAGCGACATGCGCAGGAGCTCAAGGCGGGCGGGGGAATCAGGATCTCGGGCCAGGGCGACGGCCTGCGCGATGTGATGTTCAAGGTCCGGAGCGACGAACTCCGCCAGGCCCGCCTCGCGAAGCAGCGAGGCGCTGATCCGCGAGGCCCAGCGGTCGCCGGTGAAGCAGAGCACCGGGACGCCTTGCCAGAGGGCTTCCATGGTGGTCGTTCCACCATTGTAGGGAAACGTATCCAGGGCGACGTCGATGCCGGAGTACCGCTCCAGGAACGTGTAGTGCTCGGCCGGGCCCTCGAGGTCCAGCCGATCGGGCGAGATCGAGAACCGGGCGAACTGACCGCGAACGAAGTCGCGGGCCGCCGGCTGTTCCAGAACCACGTTCTTGAGCACCAGCCGGCTGGTCGGGCTCGCGCTCAAGATCCGCGACCAGGCCTCGATCACCTCGGTCGTGATCTTGTACTGGGGCGCGAGGCAGCCGAAGGTCAAGAAACCCGTCGCGAGACAGGGCAGGGGGGAGATTTCAGGAACCGGGTAGCCGACCTCGAAGGTGAGGTAGCTTCCGGGCACGCGAACGATCTGCTCGGTGTAAAACGACTCTTCCTGGGCCGGGATGACGTGACTGTCCCCGACGAGGTAGTCGAAATTCCTCATCCCCGAGGTGGCGAACATGTTGAACCAGGCGAGCTGGACCGGAGCGGCCCGCAGGGCGAACAGGCCCAGCCGTGGCGGTTTGCTGTACCCGTTCAGGTCAACCAGGATGTCGATTTGCTCTTCCTCGATGAGCTGTGCCAGGGCCTCGTTGGAGAGCCCGCTTGTGTCATGGAGGTGGTCACGGGAATCCCTGGCGTAGCCCTCGGCGTTCGACGGCTCCGGCCCGTCCGAGAAGAGATGGATCTCGAACCACTCATGGTCATGGTGGTTGATCAGTCCCCAGACCGGCTTCATCCAGTTGCGCCTGGCGAAGTAGGCCGACACGTATCCCAGTCGAAGGGGACGGTCTGGCCGGGAATCCCGGTCCGGGAACTTCTTGCTGATCGGTCCCGAAGGCAGGCACTGCGTTGCCCAGGCGCGGCGGCATTCGAGGATCTCCCGGTTGCCCACCGCCGGGGATCCGGGGATGACCATGGCCATGTTGGTCAGGGGCACGGCCCGAGCCTCGGGGGGCAAGCCATGGAAGGCTCGTTGAAACGCCTCGAGCGCCTGATCGACCTGCCCCAGCTCATACAAGGATCGACCCAGGTTGTGATGCCCCTGGCCGTAATCGGGCTGGAGCTCCGCGAGTTGACGCAGGCTCTCGGCCGCGGCGGCATGATCGCCGAGCGAGGCCTGGGCACACCCCATACCCCACAAGGCACCTGTGCGGCAGGGCTCCCGGTCCAGGGCTTGGCGATAGGCCGAGATGGCGCTCTCGAGAAGTCCCTGAGCATGCCGGGCGTTGCCCAGGCTCTCGAGCAGACTGGCGGAATCGGGCGATCTTCTGAGGCCTTCCTCCAGCAGAGGGACCGCCTCCACGGCTTTTCCCCTCGCCTGGAAGATCTCGGCCAGGCCCGTCAGAGCCTCGACTTGGGCGGGTTGGACCTGGAGGATGCGGCGGTAGGTCGCGGCCGCCAGTTCCAGTTTGCCGTCGTGCTGATGCTGTCTCGCCTCATCAATCCACGCCGCCAGGTCTCTTTCCACCTTTGACCTCCCATCGGCCTGCACTTCCCGGGCACTTGAGCCACCTCGCTGTCGAACGGCTTCACCGGATCGCCAGGGGCGTGGGCGGATCAGCGATCGAGGTGAGGCGGGCCAGGCGGATGGCGTCGCGGTCGCGGATGGACTGGAACGGCATGAGGCCGGCGGCGAGCAGGCGGTCGGCGCCGCGGCTTCCGAGGAGCACCTCGGCGCAGGGTTTGGCGCGGGTCTCGCCGTCGTCGGTGCGCTCGATGCACAGGGGCAGGTCGGTGAGGTCGGCGGCCAGGCGGCGGTGGTCGAACCGGCCGTCGGCGTTGAACGAGGCGCCAAGGAGCACCGCGAGGGCAAAGGCGGGATTGCCCCAAAGGTAAGCCTCGTGTGCCGGGGGACCGGTGAATTCCTCGAAGGAGAAGGCTTCGATCGGGGAGGTCTCCGGGCCGTACGGTGCTCGTAACAGGAAGCGGGGCAGGGTGAGGCCGAGGTAAGGGGCCTCGGCGCTGCGGCGGAGGTCGGACCAGCCCTCGTCGGCGGGAGGAGCCGCCCAGTCGTCCGGGTCGGGCGCCGCGACGAGGGACTCGCAACCGACGAGTTGGGAACTGGCCGCCGCGACGAGCGGAGCGCCGGCAAGACGCGCGACCTGGCCCAGCCGCCAGAGCAGGGCGACATCGCGCCGGGAGGGGCCGAACGTGAGGTCGGTGACCAGGAAGGTCCAGGGACGGCCCCCCTCGATCCCGACGCTCGGTTCGACCAGGAGCTTGTAGGTGGACGTGGTGTCGATGGCCCTGGCGGACAGCAAATCTGCCTCGAGCTCGCCGCGGGTCGCGTCGATCAGCTCGAGCGTCAGCTCGGTGCCGGTCTCGAGCCGACGGGTCAGGAGATGGATCGAACGCCACAGCGACTCGAGAGACTGGAAACCTGGATGGTGCAGGATGTCGCGAAGGAGCTGAGCCATGGCGGCGTCGATGCCGCTGATCAACTCGGCCTGGAGCGGGTTTTCGCGTCGAATGTGAGGGGCGGTGATCTGCTCCAGAAACGTGCCCCGGCGCCGGTCTGGCGTGGGCCGGTGGGAGCTTCGGCAGCCGACGACGACGATTGCTGGAGGATCTGGTCGAGCAGATCCTCGGGCGGTGTGCTCT
Source organism: uncultured Planctomycetaceae bacterium (assembly GCA_963816015.1). Classification (GTDB taxonomy): domain Bacteria; phylum Planctomycetota; class Planctomycetia; order Isosphaerales; family Isosphaeraceae; genus Aquisphaera. The sequence goes on from CAWFJM010000031.1 coordinate 13,505, forward strand.
GGGCCGGTGTTCGTGATGCCGCCAGGGGGGGAGGGGCGGGCGCGATCTCTCGAGGCGAGGCCGTGAGCTCGGCGGCGGCCTCGGCGAAGGTGGCCGGGTTTTCGAGCCGTGCGCGGGTAGACCTGAGTGCGGCAAACACCTCGGCGCGGGCAAGGATGCGGTCGGGATGGAAGTCGTCGAGCTCGCGGAAGGTCAGGACGATCGGCGTGGGTTCGCCCCCGGGGAGGGTCAGCGACAGCTCGACCCGGAGCCGGCCGAGGACCTCGTCGAGGTTGTCTCGATCCACCCGCAGGATCCGGCGTGCGGCCAGTGGCTGGCCGGGCTCGGCCAAGCCGAGATGGCCCCGGCCGCGGAGGTCGGCGATCACGCCGATGCGAACCGCGCCGGGCTCGGTGCGGCGGGCCAGCCTGGGCTGGCTCTCGACGTCGCCGGTCAGCTCGATCCCCCCGAATTCCAGCTTGATGGGCATGGGTCGGACTCCCTGGTCAGCGAACGCACTCACGCTCGACAGGACGGGATCACGAGATCAGCACGGTCGGGTAGCCGAGGACGATGGTGCCGCCGTGGCCGCAGAGGTCGCCCATGCGAGCGGCGGGCTGGCCGCAGATCAGCACGGTGAAGCTGCCCAAGGCGATGACGTCGGGCGGGCCGACGCAGACGGCCATGTCGCCGACCCGCGCGGCGGGCTGGCCGCCGATCAGCACCGTGATGCCGCCGGGCGGCAGGATCGGGCCGCCGACGTGAGGGATCGGCGGGACGCCGGGCGTGACCATCGGGCAGACGTGCATGTCACCTATGCGAGCGGCTGGCTGTCCCATCGGCGTCTCCTATCTTTTCTTCACAGGCGGGCGGGCCGCGGGCGGCACCCGCGGCGGGGTCGGCCAGAGGTTCTTGCCGTCGGCGATCTCGAGGCCGGTCCGCAGGAATGCCGCGTACTTCTCGGGCGCCTTCTCCGGTTCCTTCATGACCGCCGCGAGCATCAGGGCGCCGACGGCCATGCGGCCGGTGAAGTCTTCGCCGGGCGGAACGGCGGGCAAGTTGGGGAGCGAGAGGCTCCCGCCGCTGAAGAACGCGGCCATGGCGGTGCAGCCGGCCGGAGAGCCGATCTCGGCAGCCTCCGCCGCCGGCCAGCACGCGCGGCGATTGTCGTCGCTGGGGTCGAGCACCCAGGCCCTGGCCGCCTCGAGGGCCTTGGCCTTTGCCGCCGGCAGGTCCGGCCCAGAGATCTCGGTCACACACTGAAGAGCCCACCAGACCGCGGCCCGCTTGACCAGGGCCTGGGCGAGGAAGCGGATCGCGTCGAGGTGGTGGCCGTGCTCCACCAGGAGATCCAGGAACGGTTGCGGGGCCTGGTCGCCGCGCACCAGGCCCAGCGCCTCGTCGCTGAGCGCGGCCCGGGAGACCACGTCCTTGACGGTTTTCGCCTCGATCAGTGCAAGTCCGGATTGGCTCATGGTTCGTCGTGGCATCCCCGGTGAGGGAATCTCTTCATTCGAATGTACCAGAAGCGCGAGGATCCTGCCGGCACATGGGCGGGCTGGAGCCTCGCCCTCCCGTGATCGGCCCGGATCACGGCTGCATCGCCCGCACCGGCCAGGCTCATCCGATCATGGTGATGGCGCCCTTGGCCTGCAGCATGGCGTCGCCGCTCACCTGGACCATCAGGCCTTTCACCTCGGTCTGGACCTGACCTTCAACCTTGATCATCATACCCTTGATCGTCACTCCCATCTGGTCGATGGTGATGCTGTTCTGGCCAACCTTGAGCGTGATCGACTGCATGGCCTCGGTCGAGCTGGCGCCCAGGTCGAGCTTGGTGGTCTGGTTGCCCATGCCGAGCTTCAGCGAGTCGTTGCCCATGTCGATCTTGACGTCGCGATTGCCCTGCTTGACCTGGTGGGTGTCGTTGCCCATGTCGATGGTCACGACGCGGTTTCCCTGCTCCACGGTGAGGGTCTCGTTGCCAGTCTTGATGGTGGCGGTTCGATCCTTGTAGACCTCGATGGTCTGGCTGCCCTCCTTGGCCTGGGGGTCGCCGACCTTGAGACTCTGGCTGTTGAAGATCTCGATGGTCTGGCTGCCGTCGTCGGCATTGCCTTTACCGGCGCCGATCTTGGTGCTCTGGTTGTTGAAGATCTCGATGGTCTGGTTGCCCTTGTCTTTCTTGTCGAAGCCGACCTTGAGCGTGTCGTTGTTCTCGACGACGCGGTTGAAGTCCTTCTCGGCGTGGAAGTAGATCTCCTCCGAGTCCTTCTTGTCCTCGAAGCGAAGCTGGTTGAAGTTCTTGTCCGTGCCTTTGAGCGTGCTTCGGCTCAGGTAGCCGCTCTGGGTCTTGTTGTCGGGAAGCGTGTAGGGGGGCATGTTCTCGGCGTTGTAGACGCTGCCGACGATGATCGGCCGGTCGGGGTCGCCCTTCCTCGAAGGCGACGATCACCTCCTGGCCCACTCGCGGGATGTGGATGATGCCCCACTGCTTGCCCGCCCAGAGGGTTGCGACCCGGGCCCAGCACGAGCTGTTGGCGTCTTTCTGGCCCTGGCGATCCCAGGGGAACTGGACCTTCACCCGGCCGTACTTGTCGGTGAAGATCTCGTCCCCGGGGTTGCCCACCACGATGGCCGTCTGCGTCCCCTCGACCATGGGTCGAGGGGTCGTCTGTGCCGGTTTGAAGGGCAGCGCGGCTGGGGATGCACTCGAACGTGTTCCCGTAGATCTGCGAAGTGTCCGACCCCGTCGTGTAGGTGTCTCCCATGGTGGCGAAATGCGCAGACCTGGGTCAGGACGTATGCGCCATTGGCGTTGAAATGGCGGTCGAGCGTGAACTTGTGCCCGGCAGTGAACTGCCGGCATGTGCTCTGGCCCGAAACCACCAGCGCGGGGGTTGTCTCTTGCTGCATCCGGATGCCGACGGTGCGAGCGTTATCCTGGAAGATGTTCTGGATGTCGCTGGCCCGGTCGCCGCCGCCTGGGACTGATGCCGTCGAACCGCTGGGCATAGCCGCCGGGGAAGTCGTAAAGCTCGAACGCAGTCATTGCCGGCGACCTTGAGCTTGTGGCTGACAGTACCCGCCTGCACCGAGTCGAGCGTCGGCTTGACGGCCTCCAGGTTCTGCCCCGGCAGCTCAAAGCACTGATCCCAGAGAGTGTACTTGCCGGATCGGACTTCCTGGCTCTTCGCCCAGCTATTGACGCGATCCTCCTTTCGGAGCCCTCCTTCGATCACCTCGTAGATGGCCGTCGTCGCGCCCGGCACATCGGGGTGGCTCATGGGCGTGTCGGCGACGACCATCTTGTGGCTGCCGTCGGCATGGGTGAAGAAGTAGTAGATCCCCTCTTCCTCCATGAGCCGGCTGGCGAAGTTGAAGTCGGTCTCGCGGTACTGAACGCAGTAGTCGCGTGGTTTGTAGGTCCCCTGGAGCTGGTAGTCGACGCTGAGACCGGTGAGGACCTGCTTGAGGATGTCGGGCACGGCGACTTGCTGGAAGATCCGGCTCTGGGCCTTCCGGGTCAGCAGCCAGAGCTGAGGGACGATCTCCGCCTGGTAGCGGGTGAAGAAGGCGCTTCCCATGGGAGAGGAAACCTGTTCGCCCTGGCCAAACTTGCTAACGATACCGTTGATGTAGCGAGACGAACCATCGGGCATCTGGAGAGTGACGGTGACGCTCTGGCCGAGGATCTGGTCGAAGGCAATGTCGGTGCTCGATTCGGCGAGGAACTCGAGCTGGAAGCGAAACAGGCGGGAAATCGCTTCGGTGCCTGAAACCTGCTGCAAGAGCAGCACGTCTGTTCCCAGGGGAGTGCTCACGGCCATCGGCCGATTTGCCTGGGTGTATTGCGGCATGATCGTTCTCTCCAGGACGGCGTTTGTTCTCGTCGCACTCCGTCACCGGTCGATGCCCACCCCGGCGCTGGCCCAGGAAATGCGGCGACCAGAGCGATTCTGACGTGCCCAAGGGCACCATGCAACCCTCAATGTGGGGGAATTCAGGTCAGGACGTCTTTTTCCCGATCCCCGGCGCACCCTGGAAGGAGGACTTTGCCGACGTGAGGGCGAACGCTTTGAATCGGCTCCGACAGTTCCCGACAGTTCCGCGGACAGTTCCGGGGACACCATACCTAATTTTTCGGAGTTAGGTATGGTGTCCCCGACCCTGAACTAACCTGGTGTCCCCGGAATTACCCCGGCAGGCGGTGTTGATGGCCTCCTTGTCGAGGAGAGTGACCACATCTTGCCTGACGCGGCGCAGGATGCTAACAAGTCGGTGATGGAGTTGCATGACTGTCCCCTTTTCCCTTGCTCCTCTTTTCCCTCCGAGCAACTTTAGGGGCGTTTAGTCCATAGGGAAGTGCGAAAGGATCTCCCAGTACAGGTCCTGGGTCCCGCCCTCGATGATGTTGGCTCCCTCGATGTACGTGCCACGTTCCATGCGCCACCAGTTGATGTGCAGGCCCTTGGTGGGGTCCTTGGGGTCGAAGTCGAGCCGCCAGCCGCCGGAGACGCCGTCCTTGTTCATACCGCCTTTGACGCGGCCGATCTCGCGCGCTGGACCCGCCTCTGCCCGGAAGTCGATCTTGTCGGGCTTGAGTTTGGCCTGGGCGATGGCGTCGGCGCGGGCCTTGTTGAAGTTGTCATATGGGGACCCGCCCTTGAACGTGGTGGTCTTCTCCCGAATGCGAGGGACGTTCTTCGGCGGCCGGATGCCAGGCTCCTTCGGCCCGCCGCCCCCGTCACCTTTCGTCATGTTCATGAAGGTGGCCCGGCCTAGCGCCCCGCCGTGGATCACCACCGTCGTGCCGGCGGCTATGGTGACAACGGCAACGGGGACGATGACCACGCCGATGCCCTCGGGGGTGGTTGCGACGCCGGCCACGAACGCGCCCTTCCCGGCCACGAATAGGGTGGCGCCGCCGACCACCTCGGCGCCGGCCTGGAGTAAGGAGATGAGGTGGCCCCCGCCGCGGCCGACGCGGTAGGCGGTGGCGTCGAGGGGAATGCCGAGCTTCTGGGCGATCGGCTCGCGATGGTCCTCGTCCATGGGCAGGCCGAGGGCGGCCCAGTTGTTCTCCAGCACGGTGTCGAGCGTGCCGATGGCGGCGTAGCCGAGAGACTTCAGGCCGTCCTCGACGGCGTCGAGGACCGTGTCGAGAACGGGGATACCGTGTTCGAGCGGCAACTCGTCTTCCCAGACGATCTCGCCGTCGGTGTTGCGGACCTCGGAGACGCCACCGGACGAGCGGAAGAAGCCGATGACGGTACCATTCAAGCCGAATATCACGCGGAACCTGGGATCGTGGACCAGATCCGGCCGACCCTCGATGAAGCACATGGGCCCGGGAGTCGGGCTGCGTACCAGGCACATCGTCCCCTCGTCAATGTCATCGCCCTTAGTACTACACATCAGGCCAGGGCGACGGGAACTGCCCATGGGACGTCTCCACCTGAATCCGGTATTCCGAAAGTTAATACTCGTGAAGAATGCTGGCGCAACCTTGACGGCCTAACCGTTGATTCGACGCCTACGTGGGCGTCTTTGTCTTGGATTCGCTGGATTATACGCCCGCGAGGGCGACTTTGTTCTACGCCCATGTCGGCGTATCATCCAGGCTGGTTAAGTTCGTAGTTCTGGGGACACTATACGTAATTCTTCACAGGCCGTCCTGCAGCTGATTATGCCGCGGACGCTTACATCAGTATTTTACCTAATTTTTCGGAAGTTAGGATACAGCGATTTATCAACTTCCCCATTTGGGATTTTGGGCACGGGGGGCTTCGCGGGGTCAGGCTCGGTGTCCGGTTCTCGAGATCGGGACGGAACTACCAGAACTACCCTGCTGCAAGAGCAGCACGTCTGTTCCCAGAGGAGTGCTCACGGCCATCGGCCGAGCTCACGGCCATCGGCCGATTTGCCTGGGTGTATTGCGGCATGGGCATCGTCTCCGGTAGAGATCCGTCCGACCCTGCCCGCCAGTGGCCGGTCGCCGACCGTGCTTGAGCACATGGGAAAGGTGGTTTTCCTGGATTGCGTCCTTATTCTGACCGGACGATCGATCCAATGCAATCCTTCAAGAGCTGATTTCGGAAAAGGCCAGGACGAGCGAAAGTGCACCGGGTGTCATCGGAGCTCGGCCCTGCACACCGAGAGGAATCCCGTGCGGCGGAGAATTGCCTTTGACCGGGAGCGAAATGCGTGTTTTCTTGTGTTATGATCATGCTGGTGGATCATTAAGGCGAGAGACGATCGTCTCCTGCGCATCGAACCCGGCTGACGAGTTCAAGTCTCGCGACACCTGGAAAGCGACGTCGATCATGCCCAGCGGGGAAGTTCACTGGCACGAAGGGATGTTCCTGCGGCCCCACCATTTCCTGACCGAGCACCGGCGGACTCTGCGCCTGATGCAGCTCGACGGGAAATGGGACCTCCATCACAACTGGGGCCTCCGCGCGATCGCGCTGAACACCGAGGCCTTGAGCAACTTCCGGTTCTCGGTCAGCTCGCTCAAGGCACGGCTCCGTGATGGCACGCTGATCGAGGTTCCCGAGGATGGGCCTCTGCCTGAGCTCGATCTCAAGCCGGCCTTCGAGAGCAACCGCAAGGTGAAGGTGCACCTGGGCGTGCCGATGTTCAAGTCGGGGCAGCCCAACGTCGCTGCCGAACGGCCCGCCGAGGGCATGCGTTACTTCTCCAAGACCTTGCAGCTCGAAGACGAGAACGTGGGGGTCAATCCTCAACCGATCGCCATCCGGCGGCTCAATCTGAGGCTCTTGCTCTCGACCGAGGACCTCTCCGGGTACGATGCGTTGCCGATCGCGCAGATCGAGAAATCGGAACGGGCCGAGGCAACGCCGCAACTCGACACCACCTACATACCCCCGGTGCTGGCCTGCGACGCCTGGCATGAGCTGTCCGTGGGAGTGCTCCAGGCGATCTACGATCGGATCGGTCGCAAGATCGAGAAGCTGGCCGGACAGGCCGTTTCGCGGGGGCTGAGCCTGGACAGCATGGCGCCGGGCGACGCCTTGATCTTCGCCCAGCTTCGCGAGCTCAACGAGGCCTACGCCACGCTGACGAACATCGCCTTCCTGGAGGGAGTTCACCCGCTGGCGGCTTACCAGGAGCTGTGCCGGCTGGTGGGGCAACTGTCAGTCTTCAGTCCGACCCGCCGTCCACCGGCCATCCCCCGCTACGATCACGACGACCTGGGCGGGTGCTTCCATCGGCTCAAGAACTATCTCGACGACCTGCTGTCGATCGTTCCGGAACCCGACTACCTGGAACGTCCGTTCGTCGGCAACGGGCTGCGCATGCAGGTCTCGCTCGAGCGGTCCTGGCTCGACCAGAAGGTCCAGCTCTATCTCGGAGTGCGCAGTCCGCTTGATCCCGAGGCCTGCGTCGAGCTGATGGGCTTCCAGGGGTATCGACATGAAGGTGGGCAGCTCGGACCGGGTCGAGAGCATCTTCCGGATGGGTGACCTGGGCCTGAAGTTCTCCCACGTGCCGAATCCCTCGCTGCCCCAGGCTCTTCCTCGGGACAAGGGGTTGACCTACTTTGAGATCAACCGGGAGCAGCAGCAGAACGAATGGCAGTACGTGGATCGCTCGTTGACGCTGGCTATCCGCTTCAACGAGAACAAGGTCGTGGGTAACATCGATGGTCAGGAGGTCATCAATCTTCGGCTGACGACCGAGATGCCCTTCCGGTTCGCCCTGTTCCTGCTCGGGAGCGGTGCGGCAAATGGACCCAAGAAAGCTTGAGCCGGAGCGGTCCGGCCGTCGATGACGATGCGACGCTTGTGACCTTACGACATCAGAAACCCCGAGCATCCGCCTCGACTCACCCATGAATCCACAGTTCAGCGAGCTGGTACATCCGGTGATCTCCTACGCTCTGGACCTGAAGGAAAGGCTCGACAACGGAGATGAGCCCGACCTCGAGACCGAGCAGAGGCAACTGATCGACCGACTGCGGTCTGACAGCGAGGTCCGTCGTCTGAGCGATTATACGGGCGATGGGGCCGTCTTCCTCGGGGCCCGTTACGCACTGACCTGCTGGATCGACGAGCTCTTCATTGTCTATTCCTCCTGGTCGGACCGCTGGAAGGAGCGAATTCTCGAAGTCACGCTCTATGGAAGCCGTGATCGAGCCTGGAAATTCTGGGACCAGGCCGAGATCGTCCTTCACCGTCCCAACACGCCGAGGGTGTCCGCCCCTCCGGGACCGGATGCCGTGGAGACCTTTTTCCTGTGCCTGGCCCTGGGTTTTCGCGGAAAGCACCTGGAACGCCCGGCGACGGTGAAGGAATTCATGGAAGAGATGCGCCAGCAGGTCAGCCGGTCGGAGAGCTTCTCCGGCCCCCGCGATCTGGGCATCACCACCAACGCGGAGCCGCTCCTCGGGCGTGCCACGCTCGGCCGGGTACTGGCCGTCTATGGCGGCGTCTCGCTCGCCCTCCTGGTTTTTCTCCTGATCCTGTTCAGTTTTCTGCGCGGCATGGGGAGTTGAGTCGGCAAACTCATGATCAAGCTCATAGAGAAGCCTCTGGATTGGCTGGCGTGGCTGTGGGGCCTGGTCTTTCCGATGTTCTCGGAACGCGGCGCGGCCGCCGACCAGGCCAGCCCCGCGCCTCGCTGGGTTTTCCGCTCTTTGGTCCTTGCCGCATTCTTGCTGATCCTCTGGGGGATCAACCAGCTCCAGGTCATCGGCCTGCAGGACTGGGTCACGTACGGATCGGTCGGCAAGTTCTGGCTCCCGCTGTTCGGCTTCTGCCTCTATGCGCTGGTCTGGCTTGGCTGGTGGCTCTACCGCGCCTTGAGCATGGACGTGGGCCCCGAGCCCTCGGAGTTTCCCGATATCGATCGGGCCTGGGCGCAGGCCATGGAGGCGCTGAATCGCGCCGAGATCCCGCTCGATGCGACCCCCCTGTTTCTCGTGCTGGGGTGGACCTCTAGCTCCGAGGAGACCCTCTTCCAGGCTGCGGGCATCAAGGCGAAGGTCAGCCAGGTACCAAGGGACGACAAGGGGGAGATCAAGCCGCTCCACGTCACGGCCGATCGCCAGGCGATCTGGCTGACCTGCCCGGGCGCGTCGCTGCTGGGCCAGCACAACCCCCTCGTTACGGGACAGGACGACGGCGCGGGTCCGCTTGCGACCATGGCCCAGCCCAGCGCGAATCCCTACGCGACTCTCGCGATAGGGCAGCTCCAGGGCATGAATCTGGACCCGTCCAACCGGGAGGGCCTCCTGGAGCAGTTGCGTGGTGCCCCGAAGTCGATCCAGGCCGAGGATCGCGAGCGTTACTCCGCCCGGTTGCGTCATCTATGTCGGCTGATCAAGCGAGACCGGCGGGGCTTCTGCCCCGTCAACGGGATGCTCGTGCTGCTCCCCGTCTCGGCGGCTGATCCCAAGAGCCGCCCACGGGACGTCGCCGAGGCCTGCCAGTCCGACCTGACTGAGGCGTTCGGCGTTTTCCGGATGCGGAGCCCGGTCTTCGTCATGATCACCGACATGGAGCGCGTCGAGGGATTCACGGAACTCGTCCAGAAGATTCCCCACGAGCAGCGCAGGAAGCGCCTGGGTCAACGGTACCCGCTGGTGCCGGACATCAGCGAGGGCTCGCGCCAGCTCGATCGAGAGCGCGGTCGAAGCGATCGCCACGAACCTTGTCGGCTCGATGATCTATTCACTGTTCGAGCTGGAATCGAGCCGGGGTCACGACGAAGTCGCCGAGGTGCTCACGAGCAACCAACAGATCTTCCGGTTGCTGGTTCGCATCCGTGAGCGGCGGGGCGCGCTCGCCTCGCTCGTGCGGCAGTGTCTGCCCAACCTGCCCGGCGACAAGCTTCTCTTCGGCGGCTGCTACCTTGCCGGCACGGGCGAAGATTCCGAGACCGAACAGGCCTTTGCACCGGGGGTCTTCGCGCGGCTCATCGAGATGCAGGACGAGGTCTCGTGGACGGACGACGCATTGCGGGAGGATGCCTCGTTCTTGCGGCTGGCAGCCACCCTCAAGACCATCCTCAGCCTGGTGATCGCCGCACTCGTTGTCTCGATCCTGGGGCTCATCGGTTACAGGTTCTGGAACGGCGCCGGGACTCAGGACCCCGGCACGTGATCGACGTGCATTCCCGGGCCGTTGGGCAGTGTCTCAGTGCAACAACAGCTCCAGGTCGCTGCGGGTGACCTCGCCGGCGGACACCGAGATGCGGGGACTGGCGGAGCGCTTCGTATTGTCGTTCTCGCAGAACAGCATATATTCGCCAGGGTTGATCTCTTCGAAGGCGAAGCTGCCGTCGTCCTTGGTGATCGCATCCTTGATAACCATCTTGGCAGGGTCCTTGGCATTCGGGTCCATGAGGTAGACCTTCAGGCCTGGCCTGACGACTCCGGCTTCGCGGACGACTCCCGTGACTGAACCTGGCTTCGGTGGCTCCTTCTTCTTCGCGGCGACTTCCTCCGCCGTGGGCGGTGGCTCGCGCACCTCGACCTCCTCCGTGGCGAACTCGGTCAGCCCCACACCGCTCTTGAAGCGGGCGGTGACGAAGAGCTTGGCCGGAGGGTCCTTGGGGATCGTCAAGGTCGCATCCCATGTCCGGTCGCTACCGGCGCGGATTGCCTTGGTCACTCGCCCTTCTTTCTCGGCGGCTTCGAAGTCGGCCTTCCGCCCGACGATGAAGGCGACCTCCGAGATCCCCGAGGGCGGCGGCGTGACGAGGCCGCGGACCGGAAGCTTGGCCTTGCCCTTCTCAATCGAGCGCGCGACCTGGATCCCCGCCCCGGCGATCTTCGTGTCGTCCAGGATCTTGGTGATGCCAGCCAATTCCAGCCGGCTGCGGAATCCGGCCTCGTAGAGCTCGGCGTAGAGGTCGCACCGGCCGCGAATGCCCGCGACCGGGAACACCCGCGATTGATCCTGGACGGAGGCCTCGAAGAGCAGGGCCCCCGCCTCTCCCCTCGGGTCGAACCCGCGATGGCGGTTCTTGGCCGGGGCGTCCCATGGTTTGATCGCGGCGACCTGCGCACCGTTCTGGATCTGGAGGATCTGAAAGCGAAGGACCGCGCCGAGCCGGGGCGTTGTCGGTCTGGAAGTGGGTGCTCAGCGTGGCCGGCTTGTCCGGCTCGACCTGGATGTCGGCCCGGAATCGGATCCTCGGACGATGATCCAGGGCCACGCTCTGCTCGTCACCATCGGCCACGAAGTTGGCCTTGAGCGCGATGGCCCGCTCGAAGCCGTCCACGTCGAGGAAGAAAACCCCCCCCTTGTCCTCGGCGACCTTGGGGTCGAGCCGGATGTCCTCGACGAAGAGCTGGATGGTCTTCCCGGGCTCGAGGTTACCCTTGAGGGTACCACCGCCACTCCCTTGGAACGCCGGGAAGAGTACCTTGTCGCCGGCCGGGATGACCAGCTCGATGGGGCAGGGTGGTCCGGTCCAGCCACGACGAGCCCGGAGCGTCACGCTTAGCCGGTTGGAATCGCCGCCGCGCGCGGGCGTGAACTGGGATTGAGACTGGACGAGCTCGACATACTCCTCCGGAGCAGCGATCCTGGGCTGGAGCGGTCGAGAGACGATCTCGTGGCCAGTATCCTTGTCCTTGAGCCGCAATTTGAGATTCGCGGGGAGTTCGGGCAAGCGATCCTCAGGCTTGAGCGGGGGCAAGGTGCTGAGCAGGGACTTGAATTCCTCGACCCGGAACATGCCCTTCCCTTTGAGCGGCGGGGTTTTGTCTCCGCTCTGGGCGACGACGGTGTCGCCGTCCAGGAGCTCGACAACGACATTTCTGTTCTTGTCCGAGGGGTTGATCACAAAGATGTGGAACTCCTGCCGGCTGGGGAGCGGTCTCAGGAGGAAGTTGTCGAACTCCACGGGGATGGGCTCTTTCGGCGAGCTGCTGAGGACCAATAGCGGCTGGCCCTGTTCGGTGATGATCTCGGTCGGGACGGCCAGGTGATAGGCGCGCTGATCCTCCAGCCTCGCCTCCAGAAGGAAGCCCCTTGGGGTGCTCTGGCCGGCTCCCCCGGCTCTCTCGTTCCAGGTGATCTGGAGGACCACGCTGGCCGGGTTTATCGGCGCAAGCTGAAGTTCGCCGATTGCTGGCTCGACGACCTTGACCTCCAATCGCGGATCATCAACCGTGAGCGGGACGAGCGCGACCTTCGCCAGCCTTGCCGCCGCGGGGCCCTGGAGCACGACCTGCACGGTCTCTCGGACCGGAGCTCCTGCTCGCTGGGCCACGATTCTCACGGGCGCGGAGGCGGTGCGGACAAGCCGGAGGGTTTTCTCCTGGGCTGACTCGCTCGAAAGCTGCGCATATTCGAGGGCGGCCTCGTCGTGGAACCTGTCGGGTCTCCCTTCCAGGTTCTCGGAATCCTGGCTGAGCTGGCGGTGGCGGGCCGCGAGCCATGCCCACGCCGCTGACGCTTCACGCTGTCGGGTCTCTCGGGTGGGATTGGTCTGCCAGTCAACCTCGAACATGGGCGCGACCCAGCCGAGCCGATCATCCGGATCGTCCCTGCCGGACTGGTTGAGGAGCGAGGCCATCTTGGTCTTCACGTTGCGCACCATCTGGACTTCCCTCATCCAGAGTCCGGTGAGCATCGTCGACTCCGATTGGGCCTCGGCACCGCCGACCCCCGGGAGTTCCTTCATTTCCTGGGCCAGCTTCACCCCCCCGGCGAGTTGCTCGGCCGTGGTTTCTTCGCCGCCCAGCCTGAGCAGGGCCGCCATGTACTGGGCCCGCCGCTCGGCGATCTTTCGCACGCTGGGGATGCGGTCGCGACCGGCCCGGCTCGTGGTTTCGGGCTCCGTTTCCAGGCGCTCTCCCTTCGTCGCCAGCGCCTCTTCGATTCGCTGGTCGAGGCGTCGTCCCGTTTTCCAGAGCGACTGGCGATCCTGAGCTGACATGAACGGCGTCGCGAGCAGGGCCTCGATGGTCAGTCCCAGGCCGGGATCGAGCTGTCCCTTCTCGACCCGGCCCAGTAGGTCTCGGATCGCGGCCGGCTGGAAGGGGCCAAGCAACCGGGTAACCAGGTCCTGGAGTTGCTGGGCCGGTGTGGCCAGTTGGTTGGTCAGTTCCCGGAGACGATCGCTCGTGCGACTGGCGGCGCCGTCGGGACCTTCGGCTGGCCGTGCCATCAAGGCGTCGAGCTTTCGGGCAGCATCCACAGCATCGAACCAGAGACTTCCGTCATTCTGTGCCTGGTCCTGAGTCTCCAGATAGGCGAGATAGGCGGGGAACGTCGCACGCGCCTGGGCGAGGGCCGCGCGAGCCTGGCTGATGCGCTGCTGGCAACTATCGAGGAAGCCGTAAGCATCGCGAGCACGCGTCCACGCGTCGGCGATCCGGCTCCACGACGCCATCCCCTCAGTCCGCGGCAGGAGCAGCACCTCGGCGTCATGCCGCAGCGAATCAGCTTGCTCCAGCAGGTCGCGGACCCAGGGGAACGTCGAGGTGCGGCTGTTGGTCGTTTCCGCCAGGGTGACTGTGTCCCATGCCAGCTTCGCGATCTTCGAAGTGTCGTCGGTCCACTCCTCCTGCGGGGTCTGTCTCGCCCGCTCGGCCAGTTGCGCCAGGAATCGCAGCTCGACAAGGTCGCGGGAGAACGGGCTCTGGCCGACAATCGAGTCGAGGAAGCCGAGGGTGCTGGGATCGAACCGTTCCTCGGCCGAGGCATCCACCAGGACCTGGGCCATGTCGATGCTCTTCTTCTCCTTGAATCGCTCGAGAAACGCGGCGGCCGCCTTGTTCAGCTTCTCTTCCTGCTCCGCAGGTTTGAGCAGATTGTCCGGCCGGCGGCGCTGCTTGAGGATCTCCACGAGCGCCTTGACGGACTGACCGTCGGCGTGCTGCCCGAAAGCCCTGGCCTGACCGACCGACCGGATAGCGGGTAGAGTCAGGTCCCTGGCCTGTCGCATCGAGTCGGTCAGCTCCTTGAGCTCCGTGCGGAGGGAGCGCTCGATGACGTCAACGGGTGCGCCACCCCTCCACTGGACCTCGGCTCTCAAGAGGGCGGTTTGCAGCCTTCGATAGGCCCTCGGTGCCAGGGCGTAATCACCTGAGGTCCACCACTCGTTCCGCACCTTCCAGCCCTCGGTCAGCCAGCTCGGGTAGGAGAATTCCTCGGCCGAATCCTGGCCCGCATCCGACGCCTCGTCCTTGGGGGCCGGACTGTCTCCCGACGAGGTCTTTCCCGGTTCTTTCTTCGCCTGTTCCTTGGACAACTCCTCCTTCGCGGCCTCCTTCTCAACCGGTTTCTTCTTCTCGCCGGCCGGTTTTGTCTTCCCGTCCGGCTTCCTGGCCGCCGATCTCGAGGACAGAGTGGCCAGGACGAAGTCCTTGGGGGGCTGACCGAACAGATAAGGCTGCTGGTGGATCCCCCGATACTGGTAAGCCCAGCGGTCGACGGCCCCGGCGAGGTAGTCCGCGAGTTCGCGCACCGTGACCGCCCGGTTCTTGTCCTTGTCGGCCGCGTCCGTGGTCAGGCCAAGGCGGAAGAAATGGCCGAAGACCGAGCCCTGGAGCGATTCTGACCAGAGCGAAACCTGCCCTTGCGAGCACGAGCAGATCACCGACAGGTCCTTGTCGAACGGCTTGGCGGGATCGTCATTGCTGCGAAGCTCCTTCTGAACCAGGTCCGCCACGCCTTCCGCTCCACCGATCAGGTCGAAGAGATCGGGAGGTGTTCGCACGATGTCGAGAACGAGGAGCTTCTTCCGGGCCTTGCAGTTCTTCAGCTTCTCGAGCAGTCGCCGCAGGGGGTAGTGGCTTTCGGGCTCGTAGGGGTGGGAGTTGGTCGCGACGAGCAGGACCCGCCCGAGATTATCAGCGCGGCTGTAGGCCGAGACGTAGACCACCAGGCCGTCGTCCAGTCTCGTGGCCTTGAGGTTCTCCAGCCGTTCTTCCATCACCTCGCGCGTCGGATTCAGGTCTGCCTTTTCGGCCTGGCCAAACTTGCGGAAAACCTTGGAATCCGCAAGGGCCTTGCGGTCGGCCTCCAGCCACGGCAGCGACGGCAGGGGAAGCCTCTCCGGCTGTTGATAGTCGGTGATCCACAGGGGAACGAACTCGGGTTCGGGGGACTTGAGCATCGTCAGGTAATAGATGATCGAAACGACCACGCCGAGGACGGCCAGAAAGAGTGCCGAGAGAAATGCGGCCCGGCCCCATTTCGCGGTCGCGGTCGCCTTGCGCGGCGCGGTGCTCGCCCCCGGCGGGCCCTCCCGCCAACGCCCCACTCCAGTGCCTGCTTCTCGCGCCATCCCGGATCTCCGTGCTGATGATCTGCTGGCTCGAATGGTCGGGACTGGTCAGGCAATACTGCAGGAGGATCGCCCCGCCCGCCCATTCACGAGCCCGGCAAGAGTTTCTTGCATCAAGTCTATTGTACGATAGGAGCGGGAAGCTGAGCTCCCGCCTTGGGCTTGGGAAGCCTCTTGATCTCAGCCATGTTCTTCTTGTTCTCGGCCTGGGCGCGCAACCGTGCGAGCGAGATCAACTGCAGGCTCTCGAGCCGCTCGAGCTGAGGTAGAGTGACTGGCCAGAACAGTCCCGTGTACTTTCCGGCCGCGGAATAGACCCGGTGCTCGCAACCGACCGCGGGGATCCCGAGAGATCCGAGGTGTTCCCGGTCAATCACGTAGGGGAGCCCTCCCTTGGGATAGGCGAGCCGGACAACCAGACACGATTCCGATTGCCGGTCGTCCGGGCCGACCTCGACGAGATGTTCCTCGATCCCGACGCTTTCGATTTGCGCGGTCTCCCCGTTGTCCACGGAGATTTTGGGGGGGAATCCTGCCGGGGTGCTGGTGCGTTCGACCTTGTAGCCAGGAAGTGGATCGTGGTCGTCGGCCTCCCACCACCAGGCCCTGAGGATCGGGGTGGCAAGCCCTTCGGCGATCGGATTGGCCGGCCACTGGGGGACGTCCAGCCGCCACACGGGTGCGGGGTAACCCTGGACCCCCCGCCACTGGACCGCGAAGACCGATTCCTGGGGTGCGATCATGTCCGCGGCCAGCTCGAAGAGGCAGAACCGCGGCTTGACGAGGCGAAGCGTCGCTTTCGGGTTGAGGTCGGAGTCGCGCTTTCGCTCCAGGGCAGCCATGATCTGGAGCCGATCGGCCTGCTGCTGGCGCTGTGTGGCGTTGGCGAGAACGGCCAGCCGCCAGTTTTCAGTTTCCGCCCGCGGCAGCAGAGCGAATTCCTCGCCGTCGCTGTAAAGCGCCGGGACAAAGCCAATGCCGCCGTTGCCATCATCGACGAGTTCGACGATCAGGTGGTCCCCCTTGTCGAGCTCGATCTGCTTGCGGACGATCTGCTGGGCCTGGACCTGGAGCGTATAGGTCCCGGGCTTCAGGCCTTTGGACCAGTTGTCGACCGCCCCGGGTGCGGCGACGTCCAACGGGTGATCGGTGACCGGACTCCCGTCGGGACCGAGCACCTGGTACGTCAGCTTCTGCCGCAGCCCCGTTCTCAGGGCCTTGATCAGCTCGGGCAGATCTTTGGCCGGCACGAACGTCCCCGGCGGATCCAGGTTCTTGAGCGGCTCGATGAAGTCCCGCCTGGCCTGGTCGAGCTCCCCGGGGTCATCCAGTCCGAGTGTAAAGAAGACCATGTTGATCTGGACTCTCAGATCCTTGAAGAAATTCGCGACATACGGGGCAATCTCGCCGCCGGTGGCCGGACGGAACCGATTGTCCATCCCATCAGTGAGGACAAGCAAGGTGCGCATTCCCGGGGCCGCCTTCAGGTCCGTTTCGGTCGCCTTCACCATCGCCTGGACGAGCGGTGTCTCGAAGAAGGGGTTCAGCCCGTCGAGCTGTCCGATCAGCCCGTCGATCTGTCGGGGATCCCAGGCCGCTGGCGGGCGAAGCTGTGTGATGGTGCGTTCCGGCTGTAGGTTCACTGGAGCGTTCACAAGGGGTGCTGGCTGTCCTGCGGGAAGCTGGCTGAAGACCCACACGCTCAGACTCGTTCCCTGGGGAACCTCTCGAAGTACCTCGCGCAAGGCCGCCTTGGCCTGCTCGTACTTGGGATTTTCCACGGGGCGAAGCATGCTGCCCGACCAGTCGAGCACGATCGCGATCGAGCCGGTTCCGACGCCGAAGCGGCGGTAGATCTCCTTGCTGGCTCGAACGGCCACGAATCCTTCGGGACCCGGAGGTGGCGCGGTGATGGCGATCTGGTCGGGCAGGGGATGGAGTTCCACGGCAAGCTTCCGATCGAAGACCTGCCCACGGAACAGGCCGTCCAGCGTGAGCGTGGTCGTCCGTGCAATGGGCCGGAGCAGGCTGGGATTCTTCTCGGCTCCGCGAATCAATTCGCTCCCCACGCTCAGATTGATCTGGTTGCGATCGGCACTGCGGGGGACGACGCGATAGCCGTCGCCGCTCCCCGTGAGGTCGAGGAGCTGGTCTCGAGCGGGGGTCGGCTTGACCACGGGCAGCCCAGGCGGGACATCCCCCTGGTCGATCACCTTGTAGCCGACATCGAGGCTTCGTTCGCTTGTCAACACCAGACGATCCGGTCCCTTGAGCTCGAGCCTTCCTTCCTTGGCAAGCTTCGCCAGCGTCTGCTTGACCTCGGGACTCTGCGGGAACAGCTTGCCCGCATCCTTCGCGAATCGCGATCCGGCGTCCGCGTAATAGGGCCGTGGAGCCCTGGGGCTCTCGTCGTACCAGTGGTCGGTCCAGGCCCGTTCAGCCAGCCAGAGCAGGAGGTCATGGACGCGGGTCTCGCGGTAGCGGCCGGTTGCCTCCCCGACCTCGGTGAGGAGCTGAGCCGACCCGCCGTCAATCAGCCGGCCGAGGTAATCGGCCTTGGCCAGCTTGTCCTGAAACTCCTGAAGGTTCGGTATACCATTCTTCTCGCTGGCAAGGCCGGCGATCTCGCCCGAGAGTCTCCGCCAGCGCTGGCCGAGCCACTGACCTGCCTCGGCGAGGTCCCTGCGCCAATCTCCGCCATTTTCTCCCGCTTCCGAACCTGACTTCCTGATGCGATCGGCGAACTTGCCGAAATCGGCAGACTCCTTGAAGACCGGGTCGGAGAACCAGCGCTGGCCGAGGACAGCCAGGGCCATCCGGCCCTCGATCTTGGTGCGGACCCGCGATACCTCTTTGGCATCCTTCGCCGCCGCCTCCGGAGGCTTCGTGGACTCCGCCCCCAAGGCCACGGACTCGTCGTGCCTCCGGACGGCCTCGAAGCGGTCCCACATCAGCGTGCGAAGGGTCATGTCCGCGTCGTCGGGGAAGGCCACGGCCGAGGCAGCGGCGAGGGCCTCCCAGTCCTCCTTGACGTATTCGGTGCTCATCCAGTCCGCCCGCTGGTCGGCGAACTTCTTCTCTACCCGCTTGAGCCCATCCTGGAGGGCGGTCGTCAAGGGGACGAGAGCCGCTGGATCCTGATCGCCGGGTTGGCCGGGCAATTTGCGACTGAGCTCGTGCGCGACGCCCCAGAGCCGCTCCACCTCGTCGACGAGACCGTCCTCAAGCGTGGCGAGGCGGCGATGGGCCAGCCAGCGGGAGTAATCGGGAAGGTCGGCCAGAGCCTGATCGCGAGCCTCGATGGCCTGGCGGACCGAGGCCGTTTGCTTCTGGATCGCAGCGTAGCGGTTCGCCGCCTCGCTCAGTGCGGTCTTCGCCTGGTCCCAGCTCGCCTCTTGCGACGAGAACATGAGGTCCTCGCCGCGTCTCCGCTGCATCTCGGCGTCATCGATCCTCCCCTTGATCCACGGATGGACCAACTCGCTGTACGCGTACTTGCCCCGTTCCCGGGGGATCCCCAGCGCGGCCCGCTCGGCCTGGATGCGGACGTCGAGCGCCTGTCTGACCAGGGACCATTGCTGTGCCGAGCCGTTGTCCCCGGACGGGAGATACTTGTCGGCCATCGACAGGAGGTGGGCCTCGATCGGTAGCGGATACTCGGTGCCCTTGGTGATCGCGACCCGAGCCATCGCTTTCTTGAGGCTGCCCACGTTCACGGGTTCCTCCAGGGCGCGCTGGAGCAGATAGTCCTCGATCCGGCACCGCAACGAGCGGACTTCGGAGCCCGTGGGCACGGACTCGTTGGTGTTGAGCGCTTTCCATTGCTTCTCGGCCTCGGCAGCCCCGGGCGCCTGCCAGAACGCGAGGGGCTGCACCGCCGCGGGGCCAGGCTCGACCAGGCCGCCCCGGATCGCGTTCATCACCAGGTTGTTCTCGGCCGATTCGGAGACCTGTGTCAGGAGTCGCGCGTTGCGGATCTTGCCCTCGAGCGAGCGGAGCCGGAGACGAATTCCCTGCAGTTGGTCGGCAGCGGCCCGAGCACGGGTCAGCTCATCGAGACGGGTGAGCGTGGACCGGTACTCCCTCCACTGGCGGGGAGAGTAGACGCGGGGATGTGGAACGAGCGCGTCGAGTGCTCGGTATGGCTCCCATTCACTTCGCAATGCCTCGCTGTTCAGCTCGGCGATCGGCTCCGGCATTCGTGCCGACCGGACCATGGCCAGGTGCACCTTCCGGAGCTCGTCCTTCCGCGTGGCCGGCGCCGATTTCCGCTTGGCGTCGGCGGTATCACCATGGGGCAGGAGCACCGGTTCCTGGAGGGCGCCCGCGAGTTCCAGGCCCAGTTCCTGACGTTGTCATGTACGTAACGATAGAGGTCATCGAGCGTGAGCCGACGGTCGGAGCCCGCCGCCTGCGTCTCGTCGCGCAGGGCCTTGATGATGAAGTGGCTGAGTGCCGTGCTACCCAGGCCCTCCGAGGACCAGCACCGCTGGTCGATGTCGCAACCACTCAGCACCCAGAGGTTGGGGATGGCGCGGATCGCCGAGTCGAGCTCCGAGAGCCGTTGCGGAAAATCGTTGTGCAGCATGCCCAGCCGCCACTCGGCCGGGACCTGCGCTCCCTCGAGGACCAGGACCTTACGCTTCGCCTTGGGCAGCCTTCCCATCGACTCGATCACCTGCGACAGTTCGAGCCGTTGCTCGGGCTCGGTCATCTTGTTCGGGATGAGGTAGGCGCCCTGGGAATCCGAGCCGCCGTGCAGGGCCACGACAAACAGGATCGTCTCTTCCCGGAATCCGGACTTCTCAAGGCTGTCGATCAGGGTGTCCCAGTCCTCACGGTAATCGATCGGCTGGATTCCCCCCTTGAGGAGGTGGAGCGACGCGCGCGGAAGGAACGCCCAGGGGGGAGCGGTGGTCGAAACCTCCTGGATGCCCTCGAGCCCCTTCCAGCCGAGCACGTTCGGCGGAACTGCCAGATTATCCACATAAGCCGCGCCCGCAAGGACAACGGCGGCCGCAGGCGGGGGCTGCAGCATCCATACCAGCACGATCAGGAAAATCAGACAGGCGACGGCCCCGGCGATGGCTCCGGCAACCCGGAAGTTGAAGGTGCGATCGGCCTTTCTCTCCGGCACCGGCCGGAGCCCTCGCTCGCTCCACTTGTGCGTGGGCCCCTCCTGCCGAGGGGCCTCCTTGGCGCGTCCTTTCCAGGACTGCTTCGACGAAGGGAGGCGATCGTCGGCCATGTCTCTTCGACCCCAGGCTCATCAATCCTCGAGAATCGGTGCGGTCACCTGAATTATAACGCCCTCGGGCCGCCAACCCGAAGCGGAAAACGCATGGCATGTTGAATTTATCACCGGTTACTCCGGGAAACCGAAGCAGAGTGGTCGATCTGAGCACACCGGAAACGAAACCAGGGGCCGCACGGCCCCTGGTTTCACTGCCCGGACGTTTCGCATCGATCAGAACAGGAACCGTACCTCGAAGCGGAACCAGGGCTGTGCCCAGTGGGCGGTGTCGGTCGCCCAGGTGATGGCGCCGCCGAAGTCGAGTCGATTGCAGACCGACTGGCGGAGGCCCGGGCCGATGTTGAAGTAGGACACGCCGCCGCCGTCCGGGATGGCGTGGTGGGGGATGGCAGGGATGGGCGTGGTGGGTGGCGTGGAGGGGTTCTCGTGGTCGCCAGGATCGAGGGGGTGTAGCCGCCGTTCTCGAACGACCAGCCGTCCATCTCCAGGGTCGCGATCAGCGGGCTGTCGGGCGTCGTGTACCACAAGACCTGGTTCAGGCTCATGAGCCAGTAGAAGATGCCGCCGGCGAGCTGCCGGTTCACGCCCGGGCCCCCCAGCGGGATCCAGTTGCCGAACTGGCCCTGGAAGTACGTCTCGGGACCGAGCTTCAGCGAGGTCAGGATCGAGGGGTCGAGCGCGAACTGGCCGGTCCCCAGGTTGTTCGTGAAGTTGCCACTGGGCATGATAGGTCCGGAACTGGAAGGCGACCTGGAGCATCTCGCAGTCGAACAGGAGCGACTTGGTGCCGAAGTTCACGTCGCCGAAACCGGCCTGGGTCGGTGCCCAGCTCTCGTTGATCTGCCGGTAGGGATATTCGACGAAGAAGCTGCCGCGCTCGCCCGCCGCCTCCTGGTAGAGGGAGACCTGCTGGAGCCGGGCGGAGAGATTGGTGATCGTCCCGTTTTACCCCTTCGTGGTAAAGCCGTGGGTCGGCTTCACGTTATTGATCCAGAACTGGTTGCGGTCGGGCCGCGTCATGTCCTCGAGGTTGTCGTAGCGGATGCGGGTCACGGTCCGAGGCCGAGCGTAGTCGGCGAAGAACGAAGCGTTGGCCGCGGGTACCCATGAGGGCTGGTAGCACGGGTCGGGACAGCACAGGCATTGATAGAGGTTCTGGCAGAACGCGTCGATGACCGTGTTGCACTCGTTGCAGGGCGGGTTGCACGGCGGACGGCCGGGTACGCAGTTGCCATTCGCACACCCGCCTGAACCTGAGAATACGTGTCCGTCGAGCTGGTTATGAAAGCCTCCGCAGGTCGCGCACGAGGTTCGCTCCACCTTTCCGTCCTGGCTCTTATCTGCAGACTTTGCGAGTCTCCCGCTGATCCGGGGACGCTTGAGCCTGACTTGGCGCCGGTTCAGGCTCCGTCGCGCGGGAAGGAGCCGCAGCGATGGGAGCGGCGGTGGCCTGGTCGACGGCGGTCTGAGGTTGGGGCGCTTGTGTCTCGGTGGGTGGCGTTCCCAGGGTTTTCAGGGCCTGGTTCAGCGACTCGGCCTGCGCGGGAGCGGCGGTGGCCTGGTCGACGGCGGTCTGAGGTTGGGGCGCTTGTGTCTCGGTGGGTGGCGTCCCCAGGGTTTTCAGGGCCTGGTTCAGCGACTCGGCCTGCGGGAGCGGCGGTGGCCTGGTCGACGGCAGTCTGAGGCTGGGGCTGGTCTCGGTGGGTGGCGTCCCCTGGGTTTTAGGGCCTGGTTCAGCGACTCGGCCTGCGGAGCGGCGGTGGCCTGGTCGACGGCAGTCTGAGGCTGTGGTGTCTCGGTGGGTGGCGTCCCCTGGGTTTTGAGGGCCTGGTTCAGCGACTCGGCCTGCGCGGGAGCGGCGGTGGCCTGGTCGACGGCAGTCTGAGGCTGTGGCGCTTGTGTCTCGGTGGGTGGCGTCCCCTGGGTTTTCAGGGCCTGGTTCAGCGACTCGGCCTGCGCGGGAGCGGCGGTGGCCTGGTCGACGGCGGTCTGAGGCTGTGGCGCTTGTGTCTCGGTGGGTGGCGTCCCCTGGGTTTTCAGGGCCTGGTTCAGCGACTCGGCCTGCGCGGGAGCGGCGGTGGCCTGGTCGACGGCAGTCTGAGGTTGGGGAGCCTGTGTCTCGGTGGGTGGCGTCCCCTGGGTTTTCAGGGCCTGGTTCAGCGACTCGGCCTGCGCGGGAGCGGCGGTGGCCTGGTCGACGGCAGTCTGAGGCTGTGGCGCTTGTGTCTCGGTGGGTGGCGTCCCCAGGGTTTTCAGGGCCTGGTTCAGCGACTCGGCCTGCGCGGGAGCGGCGGTGGCCTGGTCGACGGCGGTCTGAGGCTGTGGCGCTTGTGTCTCGGTGGGTGGCGTCCCCAGGGTTTTCAGGGCCTGGTTCAGCGACTCGGCCTGCGCGGGAGCGGCGGTGGCCTGGTCGACGGCAGTCTGAGGCTGTGGCGCTTGGGTCTCGGCGGGTGGCGTCCCCTGGGTTTTCAGGGCCTGGTTCAGCGACTCGGCCTGCGCGGGAGCGGCGGTGGCCTGGTCGACGGCAGTCTGAGGCTGTGGCGCTTGTGTCTCGGTGGGTGGCGTCCCCTGGGCTTTGAGGGCCTGGTTCAGCGACTCGGCCTGCGCGGGAGCGGCGGTGGCCTGGTCGACGGCAGTCTGAGGTTGGGGAGCCTGTGTCTCGGTGGTTGGCGTCCCCTGGGTTTTCAGGGCCTGGTTCAGCGACTCGACCTGCACAGGCGGCTGACTTGCCGGGGAATCGGTACCGGGATGAACCATGGTCGAGAGCTCGGTCTCGACCGGCTTCGTCTCCGGATGTGTGTGGCTCATCGGCTCGGGAGCGGTCGCCTCGCGAGGCTGCCTGACCGGCGGCGGGATGGATCTCTGGGATTGCTGGTTCAGGCGGTTCTTGATTTCTTGTTCCGAGAATTTCCGAGGCGGTGGAATGAATTTCCGAGGCGGTGGAATGACCGGTCGGGTTGGAGCCTGGGGGGTCGCGCTGGAAATCGACGCGCCCGTCCCGGCCGCGGTAGGCTGGCTGGAACTGGCCGCTGTGAGGTCAGAATCCGATACCGCCAGGCATTCGGAGGCTGGAAGCAGGGCAGCGATGAGTGCCCATGCTCGGTTCCGAATCCAGTGTCGACTCGAAGCCCTGCCGTTCACGTGATTCACTCCCTTCATCCCTGAGCACGGGATTTCGAGGTCCTGCTCGTCGAGCAGTCGAGACGGCTTCCGAGAGACATGACATCGGGAGCCGGACTCTGGGTCTTAGATAGGAATTGCCTTGATGGGTTTGTCGCAGCAGGAGTGACGACAGTGCCTGGAGTCGTGGTTCGCATCAGCTCTGCGAGCGCCTTGACCGGCTTGTGTCGCCACTGGTCGATGCACGGTCATTCCATGAGATTCGGCATCGATGGCCTCATGGCCAGTGAAGCTCCGGCCGTTCAGCCGGAATCGCGCGACTTGAACAACAGTCCAAATAACCCTCGCTTGGACGGGTTCGTTGACTGAGGGGCCTCGATCGGTCTGGCGGCCTCCCCCGGGGAAGAGAGGTCTGCGCCGGGAACCTGGGTCGGGATCAGTTCGGCCTGACCTGGCCCCTTGGCTGAGGCGGGAACATAGGAACTCGGCTCCACGGCGGAATCTCGGGAAGGACGCGGGGTGCCCGGATTCTGGCGGGCTCTTGCGTCCATGTCCTTCCTTGCCTTCATGAACGCGTCGAAGACGCTGTGTCTGCCAGGAGTGAGCGTGGTCGCCTGCTGAGGATGGCGAGCCGCCTCGATGAGCGTTCTCCGTGCCTCGGCGACGGTCTGGCCGAACGACTTGCCCTCCGGTTCACCGTCTGGAGACAGGGACCGAGTGCGACTGGTACTCAGTGAAGTCACGACCGCTGCGGGGTCGGTGGTGTTCATGGTCGAGCCTTCCGGCTTTGCCCGCTTCTTCGCATCGGGCAGGGCCTCGGGCAGCTTGCCCCCCTCCGGCTCGGCCTGCGCCGGCGGCGGTGGGGCCTCGACTTCCTCCGGAACCCTCATCAGGCAGTTCTGTAAGGCGGAGAAGGCGCGCCGCCTTGACACGCGGGGAGGTTTCGGCCGGAGCGCCTTTCGCCTCACCGGCCACGCAGATCCTCAACCGCTCGATGACTTCCTTGTCGCAGCAGCAACCGCTGTTCAGCGCCCTCGCTGCGGCGAAGCGAACGCACTCGTTGGGGTCCTCGGCCAGTGCGGCCAGGAGGCCTTTCTTCGCCTCGGGGAAGCGATTGCAGTCGACCGTGGCAAGATACTCAACAGCCGCGACCCGCGCCTTCGCATCGGCTTCGCTCGCCTTGATCTTGGCGGCGGCAGCCTCCGCGCCCCCGTTCGGCTTCTTCTCCAGCGCGGCGATCTGGGCCGGATTGGGTGCGGGAGGACACAGAGGACAGAGAAACCCGCCACTGAGGGCTCCGACCGGTCCGGTCAGAAGGCTGTTGGCCATCTGGCCGATCTGGCAGGCGCAGAGCTTTTGCTTGCAGGCCTGAAGATTGGCGGGCGTGAGGCCCAGGAACCCCCAGATTGTGTTGGGTGCGGCTGCTGGAGCCGCGGTTCCTGCTCCCAGGGCACTGGCCGCCGTCCCTCCTAATCCTGTCCCGGCTCCCAGCCCGGTGATCGGGGGAATTTGAGCCGAGACGGGCGACGACAGAACGGCAAAACCCAGAAGTCCGGCAATCGCTGTGTCGCGGAAGGATGAAGCGGCAACGCCCACGAAACCAGCTGCTCTCGCCTTTCGTGACGCCATTACCTTGTCTCCTCGGTACCCATGAAATGACCGTGAGAGTCAAGCTGGACTTCGGTTCCCCAGGCCAACCCACCGGGAGGCCTGTTGCCGATCCCTCGACTCGTCAATCGATTTATCGGTCCTCATTCAAACGCCACTTTACCGGTTCTGTATTTTGTGCCGGTTGTTCGGATTGATCCCTTTCTGAGGGACGTGAGGTCGGGCCTCGTTCGCCGAACTTCAAGATCGGTGACTTTGGCTCAAGCGCGGAGACTGCGCTCCTCGAGCGCGTTGCCCAACCGACCCCGGTCGATGGAGCCCGTCCTATCCGTAGCCAGATCCCGCTCTCGCTTTGCACTTCCCGAGTTCTCGCTAGAACCCCCATCTTTAGGCTGAAAGTATGTCAAGTGAGAGAAAACAGGTTGTCTAAACAGATTAGGTTTGGCTTTTCGGAACTCGACTGATCTACTGTAATCGATTTACAAGCCGATAACAGGCACTCACGCATTGATGGAAGCTATCAACCGCTTACGAAATCGAACCTCATCGTGGGAGCACAGGGTTGCTCCTCACGATGCGGCCAGGTAAGATAGCGGCCCGCAGCCATCTATGAGTGAGTGCAATCTGGCGACCCAAGTCACTTCGCTGTGTCACAGCACCAGCGTTTCGTACGTGCGGATCATTGGCTGATATTGAGTCTATAAAAGCCTGTCCGGGTATCCCCATCCAAGTCGTACCCATAAGCAATCAATCTGTACAGGATGAGTCGATGTGGGCACAATTCTGGTTCCACCCGATCCCAACGCCTTGATGCGCCACGCAGGAGCCAGATCACGGACGATCGACGCAAGAACTACCGGGCCTGGGACGCCCAGCAGAGCAGCCAAGAGCCGGTTTCGCCGCGAGACGCGCTGCCCGAAGACGACCTGGCGGTCTTCCTGCTGGATCTTATCCCGCAGATCGACCTCACGCCCTTCCACTGGCAAAGCTCTCTACACAGGCGCAAGCACATCGTCGAGCCGGTATTCGGCATGATCAAGTCCGCGCGGGGAATCCGCTAGTTTCTCTTGCGAGGACTGGAGAAGGTCTCGGCCGAGTGGCAACTGATATGCTTCACCCACACAATCTTCTGAAGATTTGGCGCCGCTCCTGCAGCGCCGCGGCAAGTTGAGGGAGACAGTGCGCGCCGAGGGCTGGGCCGTGGCCAAAAAGGCCAAAGCCCAGCGAAACCCCGGGGCCATGCGGGAGTACGGGCGAATACTCGGACGGGCTCCAAGAAAACCTCGGCCAGTCTCCGACGTTTGCTCGTCATGCACCCAGTCGACCGGCACCCGCGATGATCTCCTGATAGAAGGATCGGGCGCACGATCTCCGCCGCGCCGCCTTCGAACACGGCGTTGCGGGGCACGACGAGTGCGGCCCGACCGTCACCGTAGGTCACACTGTGCGTGACTTCGACGGCTTTCTCTGCCGGGCTGAAACCTCGGGGAAGGCGGCGAAGCCTATGCGCTCCGCTTTACATCCGCTGCTCGCTCTTCACGCGATGGCGTTCCCTTGGGAATCTCGCGGATCTCGATGTTCCGATACAGGACCTCCGCGCCCTTCGGCCTAGAGCAGGTTTGCATTCGGGTTGCAGGACAGAAACAATTCACATAGAAGGACACGATCGAGGAAGCAGACGGCAACGGATCAGGATGATACCTGCCATGCGTCCGCTCTTCGATAGACCTGCGGGAGCGGGCTCGACGGCTGGTCCGTGGCATCGAGGACGAGGCGCCCGCAGCGCCTGAGATCGCCCGACCTGCTTCCGAGTCAGCAGTCTCGTTCGTGCTCCCGGCTGATGGCAGTACGGCCGGCGTCAGAAGGACAGCCGTTGGCCCCTGAGCCGCACGGGGGCGGCCCGACCCGCGTGCTGAGCACCGCCGACGAGCTGCGGCGCCTGGACCAGATCTGCGTCCGGGAGCACAACGACGACGCCGCTGGACCAACCTGAACGCCAGCGGGGCGGCTTCAACTGCAGCCTAACGACCGATCTGGCACACCTGCGGAGACAGGGATGTGACCTACGAAGACCCAGCACGCCGACGAGTCCGACCGGCCCGACGTCCAGGAGACAGCGGCGGTCGTTCCGGAGGAAGGTGAAGCGGGTACGAGCCGAAACGGGCTGGTTAACGTGGACGAGTCGGGGGTGACCACGGCAATGACCCAGGCCTACGGCTGGGCCCCGCGCGGCGAGCGGGCCGTCGGCTCGGCCCCCAGCTCGTGGGAATCGCTGACCGTGATCGCCGCGTTGAGGGTCTGGACGGGGTACGTGCCCCCCTGGTGTTCCCGGGGTCGACCGACACCGCGGCGTTCGAGTCGTATGTCGAGCAGGTGCTGGTGCCGGAGCTGCACGCCGGCGACGTGGTCGTATGGGACAACGCTGTCCCCCCATCAGGCCTCTGCCGCGGCGGCGGCCGTCAGGCGGGCGGGTGCCAGGCTCCGGCCTCTGCCGCCCTACAGCCAGGACTACACGCCGATCGAGAGACTCTGGTCGAAGGTCAAGGCGTACCTCCGGCCGCGCCGCGGCGCGAACAAGGATGCCGTCTACGAGGCCCTGCGAGTGGCGATCGCAAAAGGTGACCACGCAGGACATCATCGGCTGGTTCCAGCTGGCGAGCTTGTTGCGTAAGACAGGGAAACCCGATAGAGCAAAATAGCGTTTGTATTTTGGTGGGCTCGCTAACGAAGTATCGAAACGGACCTGAAGATCATTCCATGTAACGGTAGCAGGCTAGTGCAGAAGCTGTAACGATGATGAAACGCAGGGTGACACTCTGTCTCGTACTCGTTGATCCAGTTATGGCCGTTGCCGCCATACTCCTGCGCGTCGCTGTCGATAACCTTGTAGTATTTCCCCGCGAAGGGCACTCCCAGACGGAACTCCGGAAAGTGTTCTCGCGACAAGTTGAGCAAATACACCATGGAGTCGCTGTAGTGCCGGTCATAACGAACAAAGGCGAGGATGTTCTGCCGGTAGTTCTGGCACTCGATCCACTCGAAGCCATTGGGCAGGTTGTCCCCCTCGTGCATCGCCGGAATGTAGTTGTACACTTCGTTGAGCCGCTTGACGAACCACTGCAGCGAGCCATGCAGATGATCCCAGGTGGACGCCCAGGGCAAAGGCTCCTCCGCGTTCCACTCGTTCTTCTGGCCGAACTCCTGGCCCATGAAAATGAGTTTCTTCTGCGGGTAGCCGAACTGGAGCAGATAAAGCAGCCGGACGTTTGCGAATTTCTCGAACTCGCTCAGGTCTTCCGTCTTGTTGACCATGGTCCGCTTCATGTGCACGACCTCGTCGTGCCCCAGGGGCAGGAGGAAGTTCTCGGTGTGGTGGTACAGCATCGGGAACGTCACCTCGTTGTAGACGGCGCTTCGGCGGCCAACGGGAGCGCGAAAGAACTTCATCATGTGCGACATGCAGCCGAGGTCCCACTTGAAGTCGAAGCCGTGACCGCCGTGCTCCACGGGCCGGGTCACGCCGCTGGCGATGGTTGAGTCCTCGGCGATGAGGATGGTCTCGGAATGCTCCTCCTTCACCGCATGGCACATCGACTGCATGAAGCGAAACCCCTCCGGGTTGTGACAGTTGCCGTGGGTTTGCAGGAAAGCCTTGTACTTTTCCTCCGAAGGGAACTCGTAGTAGTGAAACTGCCCGGCCGCATCGAAGCGAAAGCCGTCGATGTAGAATTCCTCGACCCAGTGAAAAAGGCACGAGATCAGGAAACTCTTCACCTCATTGCGCGCGAAGTCGAAGTAGTAGGTGCCCCAGGGTGTGCATTTCCGGTCGGGAATGGGGCACTCGAAGAGGTGACCGTCGTTGTCGTAGCCGGCCAGGCCGGTTGCATCCTTGGGAAAGTGGACCAGCACCAGGTCGAGGATGACCCCGATTCCCTCGCGGTGAAAGGCGTCGATGAGCCGCTTGAAGTCAGTGGGCGTTCCCAGCCGCGAGGTGGGGGCAAAGAAGCCGATCGCCTGGTAGCCCCACGAGGGGACGTAGGGGTGCTCGAGGATCCCCATCAGTTCGACATGCGTGTACCCCATGTACTTGACGTAGGGGACCAGTTCGTCGATCAGCTCCAGATAGGTGAGCGGTCGGCCATCCTTGAAGCGCCACGACAGGGGATGGACCTCGTAGATGTTGAGCGGTCCGCCAAACTTGTCCGGGAGCGGGACCTTGGGGTATTTGAACTCGTAGTACGTCTCGCCAAAGATCGGCGTGCGATTGACGTCGTTTTGCAACGACCGCGCAAACGGATCGACGCGAAACTCCCAGCGCCCTCCCGGTTTCTGCACGGCGAACTTGTAGTGGAACCCATGGTGAAGGCCGGGGACGAAGCGCTCCCAGACCCCGGTACTTCCCCGCCGCTCCATGGCGTGCGCGTGGATGTTCCAGTCATTGAAGCTGCCCACGACGGCGACGTGCTGCGCGTTGGGGGCCCAGACCGCGAAGCGAACTCCTCCCTCGGCAAGGTGCGCACCGAGGAACCGATGGGCCCGGCGATGCTCTCCCATGTTGAAGAGATAGATGTCGAACTCGGGAAGGGACCGGAGCCGGGAAGGGTCCGGTGGCGGCTCTCCGTTTACCGGACCGCGACTGATCACGGCCTCGTCGGTCTCCTCGACCTGCACGTGGTCCGGTGGCGGCTCTCCGTTTACCGGACGGCGACCGGTCCTTTGCTGGGTCGGCGTCGCATGCAAGGTCAGTTCCGGGTCAATCTGAAGCTGAGTCTGAAACATGGTTGAGCATCCCGTAGAGGGCAACGAGGTCATTTCGGAGCAGCCGGTCCTCACAGAGCAGCAGCAGGCAGCGCTTGGTGAAGGCGCTGTCCCCGCGGATCTTGTCGATCAAGAACTCCTTGATCGTTTCGTCGTCAATCTTCTTCTGCGCGTAGCTCGCTTCGACCTCTTCCTTGGTCCGATGCAGGTACGGCTCAAGGAAGGTCAGCTCGTCCTCGAAAATGGTCTCATGGCTGACCCATTCCCATTCGACGCGCTGCAGCCAGATCCGCTCGTCGCGGTAAATTGAGTTGACGTTGATCGTGCAATCATCGGTGATACAGTAACGCGTGAAAGTATCTTCATACATCGCGCCGTGCGTCGCGTTGGGCAGGGTGACGTGGTTGCCGGAGAACGTGCGGATGTTGGCGAAGGCGTTTGGCGTAGTCCGGTAGGCGATGGAGAGCCGCAGATAGAGGTTCTCCTTGGCGTACTTGTCCTTGCGGGGCAGGACGTCCCTGAAGCACATGCCGGCCCCGCGTCCCAGATCTCGATCAGGTCCTGGTCCTGATCGTGGTACCAGTTGGGGCCATAGATAGTGGCCGCCGCGGCGTGCACCCAGCCGCTCTGACCTAGCACATCGGTCTCCTCCTTGACCACGGGACGGGGAATCACCGTCCTTCTAACCCTGGGAAAGAACTCTCGACGAACCGGAGTCATGTGTTTACCTTCTCGGTTACGCTGAGCATGCTGGAGAAGACGGCCACGGCACGTCTGGTGCTGCAAGCCCGCGGCAGCCATTCGTTGACAGTGCCGTTCCCCCGCGATGTGATGTCACAACCTAGTACTCAAACAGGTGGGGTCGAGAGACAGACTGGTTCATCACCCTGGTGTTTCCGGCTTTTCCAGATAGGCGAAGTCGAGGGGGAGTTCATTTTCAGGTGAGCACGTTTCCAAATTCCCTCGTTTGGTTTTCTGCCTGAGTTACCGGAGTTTGATCAACTAAAAGTCTCGTGTCAACGCTCCGACCTCGCTTGTCTTGGGTTTAGGGCTATTATTATGAAAATGCTGATCCTGAATGTCGAGGGGATTTCCCAGAAAAATGGCACGACAGGAAGTAAGCTCTTCCCGCAGGGGGATGGGGGTCAGGCAG
Source organism: uncultured Planctomycetaceae bacterium (assembly GCA_963816015.1). Classification (GTDB taxonomy): domain Bacteria; phylum Planctomycetota; class Planctomycetia; order Isosphaerales; family Isosphaeraceae; genus Aquisphaera. The sequence goes on from CAWFJM010000031.1 coordinate 44,650, forward strand.
GAGGACGGGGGTCAGGCCATGTTTTTTGGTTTTTTTCCTCGTCTCGAGCTTCGGCCAGTGCCTTCTCCAGCAGGTTCAAGTCGCGACGGCCTGTGGAGCGTTTCTGGATCGACGCCGCGAACCTGCGGGTGAGACTGGGCACGCTCTCCGGCCGTGATAGCCCTAGAGCGGTTTACCCATGTGTTGCGCACAGCTCGCGCGAGCTGGAACCAGCCGATGATGTCCTGGGTGGTCACCTTTTCGAGCGCCTCTCCCAGGGCCTCGTAGACGGCATCCTTGTTCCGCGCCGCGACCCGGCGGAGGTACGCCTTGACCTTCGACCAGAGTCTCTCGATCGGCGTGTAGTCCGGGCTGTAGGGCGGCAGGGGCAGGAGCCTGGCACCCGCCCGCCTGACGGCCGCCGCCGCGGCAGAGGCCTGATGGGGGGACAGGTTGTCCCATACGACCACGTCGCCGGCGTGCAGCTCCGGCACCAGCACCTGCTCGACATACGACTCGAACGCCGCGGTGTCGGTCGACCCCGGGAACACCAGGGGGGCACGTACCCCGTCCAGACCCAACGCGGCGATCACGGTCAGCGATTCCCACGAGCCGGGGGCCGAGCCGACGGCCCGCTCGCCGCGCGGGGCCCAGCCGTAGGCCTGGGTCATCGCCGTGGTCACCCCCGACTCGTCCACGAAAACCAGCCGTTTCGGCTCGACCCGCTTCACCTTCCTCCGGAACGACCGCCGCTTCTCCTGGACGTCGGGCCGGTCGCGCTCGTCGGCGTGCTGGGTCTTCTTCTTGCAGGTCAATCTCTGTCGCCGCAGGGGGCGCCAGATCGTCGTCAGGCTGCAGTTGAAGCCGCCCCGCTGCTTCAGTTGGTCCAGGGTGTCGTCGTTGTGCTCCCGGACCAGATCTTCCAGGCGCCGCAGGTCGTCCGGGCTCAGCACGGGGGTCGGGCCGCCCCCGTGCGGCTCAGGGGCCAACGTATCCTTCTGACGCCGCCGCTGCAGCAGCCGGGAGACGAACGAGACGCTGACTCGGAAGAGGCGGGCGATCTCGCGCTGCGGGCCCTCGTCCTCATCCACGGCCGCCGCGACCCGCTCCCGCAGGTCTATCGAATAGGGACGCATGGCAGGTATCTCCTGATCCGTTGCCGTCTCCTTCCTCGATCGTGTCCTTCTATGTGAATTGTTTCTGTCCGCAACCCGAATGCAAACCGCTCTAGGAGTCTGTCCGAGTATTGCCTTTTGGAGTTGGGATTCGAATAATCCGCTGGCGAACGGCTTGCAGACCCCGGATTCGGCGAGATTGTGGCATGAGCAAGACCTATCGCGAGTGGTCGCCCGACCAGGCGTATATGTTTCCGCCCTCCCCACGGGACTGGCTGCCTGAAGACGACTTGGTCTACTTCATGATGGAAACCGTTGCCACGCTCGACCTGACCCCCATCTTCGCGTATTACGAGCGTGAATTGCGGGGTCAGCCGCCATTTCACCCGAGGATGATGGTTGCGCTGCTGCTGTACTGCTACGCCACGGGCACGCGTTCGTCGCGAAAAATCATGCGTCGCTGCCACACCGACGTCGCTTGCCGGATCATCGTCGGTGAGGACGTGCCCGACTTCCGTACCATCAGCGACTTTCGCAAAGTCCACCGGGCTCGATTGGAAGCCCTGTTCCTCGAAGTACTCAAGCTGTGTGCCCTGGCCGGGTTGACCCGGGTTGGGACGATTGCCTTGGACGGCACCAAGATCAAGGCTAACGCTTCGCGGCACAAGGCGATGAGCTACAACCGCATGAAGGAGGAGGAGAAACGGCTGGAGGAGGAAATTGCCCGACTCCTGGCCGAGGCCGAAGCGACCGACGCGGCCGAGGATGACGCGCTGGGTCGAGACCGTAGTGGAGACGAACTTCCGGAAGAGTTGAAGCGACGAGCAAGTCGCTTGGCCAAGATCAAGGAGGCGAAGGCCCTGCTCGAAGAACGGGCACGGACCGAAGCGGAAGCGGAGGCAGCCCGACGCGTGGCGGAAGGCAAGGCACCACCGGCCAAACCACCAGGAGAGGCAGTTCCCGAGCCCAAGGACCAGATCAACTTCACCGACCCCGAATCGCGGATCATGAAAGCCTCGAACAAGGGCTGGGATCAAAGCGGCAACGCACAGGCGGTGGCCAACGAGAACCAGATCATATTGGCCGCTGACGTGACCGATCAGGCCAACGACAAGCGCCAGGCGGTGCCGATGGTCGACCAGACTTTGGAGAACCTGAAGGCTGCCGGTGTGGAGCAAGCGATCGGATCTGCGGTGATCGACTCGGGCTACTACAGTGAAGCCAACGCCTCGGCCTTGGAGCAGCGAGACATCGACCCCTACATCGCGACCGAGAGATTGAAACACAACGAGGAGATCCCGCCCGTGCCGCGTGGCCGCATCCCCCAAAGCCTGTCGGCCAAGCAACGGATGGCGAGGAAACTGCGGACCAAGAAAGGCCGGGACGTGTATGCCAAGCGGAAGGGGATCATCGAGCCGATCTTTGGTCAGATAAAACAGGTGCTGGGATTCCGCCAGTTCTCGATGCGTGGCCTGGTGGCGATGCGTGGCGAATGGCGGTTGATGTGCATGGTGCACAACCTTCTGAAGCTGTGGCGGCAAGCTCAGGGCGCGGCGGCAGGCTAATTGACGCCGCCGAACGGCCAAAATCGACCGTCCGCGACCGAAATGGAGTGCTCCGAGGCTACCAGGACCCTGGACGATTGCCGATCGGAAGCACCAAAAGGAAAGAGAGCCTCTGAGCCAAGATATCAAGCCAATTCCGTCAAAGGGTGATAAACAGACAGACTCCTAGTGCCTCATCCACTCTTAATCTTCGGGTACAGCCGCTTCAGTTTTGTTCGGGCGTCGTCGATTTTAAATTGCCAGTCCACGCCGCGTTGTTTGGCATTGGTCTTGTCGGCCCAGATCCCGATCTCCGATTGCAGTAGTGGCAGTTCTCCGATGCGGCGGCCGCTCAGGCATTGGCTCGTCAGGCAACTCAACTCGCATTCGGCGATGTTCAGCCAACTGCCGTGTTTGGGCGTGTGGCAATAGTTGATCCGCTTGATATACGCCCGCACTTGCTTGGGCGGGAACGCCGTGTAGAACGCCCCCTTCGTGTGGGTGTTGAGGTTGTCGCACACGAGCGTCACCTTCGCGCAAGTGGCGTAACGTGTGTCCAACAATTGGGCCACTTCGATCGCCCAGTCGACCTTGGTCCGACGCTCTCGGGCGGTTGCCTGTCGAAAGCCCGACAGCGGTTCCGCGAACATGAAAATGCTCGCCGTGCCGTTGCGTTCGTATTCGTAATCGACACGTTTCGCATGCTTTTTCGTCGCGGCGATCGGCACTTTCGTCTCCTTCAGCAATTGCACCGGTTGCTCGTCCATGCAGAGCACCGGTTGCTGCGGATCATACGCTTCCGCATAGGTTTCGAGCACGTTTTCCATGTCGGCCACGAACTCGGCATCCTGGTCGGGCGGAATCACCCAATACTCGATCTTGCACTTGGTCATGCCATTTTTTTTAGCGTCTTGCGGACCGTCTCCGCGCAGATCGAAGGGACCACTTCCAAGACCGCCAGCTCATCGGCCAACAACTGCAACGACCACCGGCCATACCCCGCCGGCGGCTTCCCCAACCGCATCGCGATCAGCTTCGCTTCGCCCACGCCATCCAGCTTGCGCGGCGTCGGCGTCGTCGCACGTTTCTTGCGTTCCAACGCGGCGTCAAAGCCTGTTGTGACCAATCGCTCACGAAGATTCTCCACGGTCCGCACTGAGCAACCATACGCCTCCGCAATCTTTGCATCCGGCCAACTCGGCCCATCCGCATCCGCCTTGAGCAGGATTTGGGCCCGATTCACCTTCTCCGACGTCCCCTTGAGCCGCTTGACGATATCCTGGCAGACACCACGTTCATCATCCGACAGCCGGACGATATACTTCTTGTTCATGGGACACCTCCTTGTGCCTGGGAGTGTCCCTGAACTCGCGGGGGTCGCCAACCCCAAGATTTAGCGTGGATGCGGCACTAGGGCTCTGGTTGACGAATTGTTGCAAGGCTTGTTCGGGGTCTTCGACGTCAAGCAGTTGCGGCGGCCTGGGGACGCGGGAGGCCATCGGTTCGATGCTTTTGCGTTCCCCATCCTCGAGCAGACCTCGCAGGTAGACGCCGCTCCAGGCGAATTGAGTGGGGTAGCGGAAGAGGTCTTGGAACCGCTCGGCATAGTCGCCAAGCCGGAGGAGGACTTCGGGGGCGAGTTCTGGAGTGTAGGTCTTGTTCATAATGGTCATATGAACAAAGCCCCCGAGAGGTTCGTAAGAACTTAACGGAGTAGTACTAAGCAAGAGATGGTGCAGGACTTGCGTTCGTACCTGCGGAGCACTCAAGGACAGCCGGACGTCGTGAAAAGTTACTTTTGTCATCGGTGTGTGAGGTACGCTCAGACTTGAATCTGTCCAATACTAACCGCCCGGAGTAATACCATCTGCAACCTGCTCCACTGCCTCGGCGCCTTGGCCCCCGGACACCCCTCCAGCTATCACCGCGTCTTCTCTCGCAGTCCCTGGAACTGCTGGGATCTGGCACGGAGATTCACTCGAGTGATCCTCGCCCGATTCGCCGCCCAAGGATGTCATCGAATTGGCTGGTGATGATACCGTCGCAGAGCATCCCGGTCCCAAGGTCTATCCCATGTTTGGGGTGGAAGTAGCCTCCGCGCGGGGGGTGCGTGAGCAAATGCGGCTTGTTTTCCACGGTTTTTGAGCGACCTCCCCGCTCTTTTCCTGAAAAGTGTAGTGACAATATCTCGCTGGAATCAGCCGATGTTTCCGCGATTTGCCCTTGATTCCCACGATTTCCGTCGTGATACTTCACGACATGTACCTGAGAACCGTCAAAGTCCGGCCCTCCAATGGCACGGTCAACGACTATGTCCGCGTCGTCGAGGCCGTTCGCGACCACGGCAAGGTTAAGCAACGCACCCTCGCCGACCTGGGTCGCAAGGACCTTCTTGGAGAGATCCTCCCAAGCTCCAGCGGCTCCTCGGCGGGGGCCGCTCGGATACCCCGAGGCCGAGGACCCCGACATCCTCGACGCCTCCACCTGGGGGGCCGGTCCTCGCCGTCCGTGCCGTGTTCGACCAACTCAGGCTGTGGAGCATCCTCGACGCGGCGCTGGGTAAAGCCAGGGGCGTGCCGTTTGCCGACCGGGCGTTCGTCCTGATCGCCTATCGCCTCATCCGGCCCGCCAGCGAACACGGCCTGGCCGGCTGGCTGGAGACCGACTTCGTCTGCGATCGCCGGGGCCGCCGATTCGTGCCCCACTGGCACCGGCACCAGCGGGTTCGGGTCCACTGCCGGCAACTCGAGGCCTGGTACAGCACCCTCGATCAGCTTGTGGCCGCCAACGAGGAGATCGAGGCAGCCTGAGAAGATCGGCGCCGCGGCTGAGAGGCTGGTGCAGCGGAACCACGGCTACCGCTACTACTCGTGGGACATCCACCAGGGGGGCTTCCGGTACTTCGAGAACGCGGCAGGCCTGGAACGCGAGAAGGGGATCGAAGGTAAATCTGTGATCGCGACCGGCGAGTCGGGTCTGAGTGTGCTCGAGGTGGTAGCGATCTCCAAGGATTTGAGCGACGTCGAGCGGGGATTCCGCCAGCTCAAAGACGTGTTGGCGATGCGGCCGATCTATCATCAGATCGAACAGCGAGTAAAGGCACATATCTTAGTAGCCACCCTGGCACTGCTGGTCCAGCGGCTCCTGGGTCGCCGGCTCGAGGAGGCGGGGATCGACTTCTCGGCGGAGCGAGCAATGGAGCCGCTGAGCACGGTACGCTTGGTGACGTTGCGGCTGGAGGATCAGGCGGAGCGTCGCGGGGTCAGCGGGGGCTGCCCGGACGCGCGTCGGGTCTTGAAGGCCCTGAGCCTAGCCCGGATTATTCACGAATTGCTTAGTTGATCAACGCAAGGTCTTTGCCTACGGCGGCTTGTCGCCGATCTTGCCCAAGCAATGACCCAGCTTAACAGCGATCGAAGTCTATCGATTGTAAGCAGTTACGACACCTCCGACAATTGTCGTGAATAATCCGGGCTAGCCGAACTGAAGCTGCCGCCGCCCCCCGCGGGGTCAGAGACCGTGACGTAGTGACAATCCGGAAATTCGACCCTTATCCGCTAAGGGGTTACGTCGACGTACCCCAAACATGGGCTAACATGATGCCACTCCGTTGGCTGACGAAAACCGTCCGTGGTGCGGGTCAGTCGCCCAGAATCACCATCTGGAAATGAGCGCGTAAGAGTGACCCACCCTGAGCGCGTAAAAGTGACCCACCTGGTTCTTTAAGATGGTCGCTCTGGGCAAGAGTGGCAAGCCTGTTTCACGCGGACTTTCGACCCTTCTTCGATTTCATCGACTCGCGAAAGCGGTAGCTCTCGCCATTCATCTCAAAAATCTCCGCGTGGTGGGTCAGGCGGTCCAACAGCGCCGCAGTCATACGCTCGCCCTGGAAGATCTGGCTCCACTCGCTGAAGGGTAGGTTGCTCGTCACCAGGATGCTGCCTCGCTCGTAGCGGTCGGCGAAAACGCGGAACAGAAGCTCGACGCCACCCCGGCTCATCGTGACGTAACCCAGCTCGTCGCAAATCAAGAGGTGCGCCCGGTCGAGTTGGGTGAGGAAGCGGTCCAGCGTGTACTGCTTCTGCTCCTTCTCCAGTCGGCTGACCAACTCGGCCGCCGTGAAGAACCGCACCCGCAGGCCCGCGCGACACGCTGCAAGGCCAAGCCCGATCGAAATATGAGTCTTCCCAGTTCCGTGACTCCCCACCAAGCAGCAGTTCGATTTCTGGGCGATCCATTCGCAACGGCCAGCTCCAAGATCTTCGGCTTGGAGAGCTGCGGCATCACGCTGAAATCGTAGGTGTCGAAGTCCTTTTCGACCGGAAACCCGGCGTCCTTGATCCTCGTGGCGACCGCATTGATGGCACGAGTGGCAAGCTCCAACTCGGTCAGACGGAGCAAGAACTGGGCGAAGGTTTGATTGGTCGCGGCGGCGTCCCGCGCCAGTTTCTCGAACTCCCGGCCCATTGTCGGCAGACGCAACTGCCGCAGCTGGGTCTTGAGCAACTCGATCGTCGCATCGGCCATCATCACATTCCTTTCCAACACGTGGTTGAAGAGACCGGATCAGGCGAAGATGACGCTGACAGGGCCCTCGGCAGCGGGGCCGCTCAGAAGCTGATTGAAGCGGCTGAGGTCGGGGAGCGGGACGTCGACACGAGACGCGGCGGTGCTTCGGCAGGCACCGCGGCATCGCGCTTCGTGGCCTCGATCGCCGCCAGCGATCGGGTCCGCTGAATCACGGCCTCGGCGCTGTGGAGATGATCGCGCAGGCACGCTTCGATCGCCTGAGTCACGCGTGCCATCGGGTGCTCGCCCAGCAGTTGCAAGACCCGCACGAACCGACGAGAACCGCCCATCGCGCCGTGGATCCGTTCCAGTTCAGCACGCACCTCGGCGAAGCACGCGGGGAGCTTCCAGTCGCGGAAAACCGGCGGCGTGGTCGAGTGCGCCAGGCTTGCGGCCCAGCGCCACGAGATAGTGGATCGGGTCGAGAATCATCGTCTGTTTCTCCAAGGATCGTTCGTGAGTGGCGACGACCTGGCCGTGCGCCACGATCACGACCCGGTCGACGTAACCCTTGACCGACACCATCTGGAACGCGAACGAGCGCGGCACGCTGTAACGGTTGCCGTCGAAGGCGACGCTTTGATACTTGTCGACCGCGACCGCAGGCTTGATCACGCACGGGTCGAACCGATGCTTGGGCAGCGGCGACGCCGCGGCGCGGTCCTCGGCGAGGCGATCCTTGATCGTGAACGAGCCGAAGAGCGACTGCACGACGCGTTCGCGTTCGGCCTCGCAGCGTTTGCGAAAGACGGTGTTCAACTCGTCAAGATCGGCGACGCAAGGCACGGGCGTGGCGAACCGCTTCTGCACCGCCTTGACGGTTCCTTCGGCGTCGGGCTTCTCGTTGCCGTGCGCCGGCATGCAGAAGAGCGGGGCGAAGACGTAATGGCTGGCCAGCGCCACGTAGCTCGAATGGCACTGGCGTTCGCGTCCCAGGAGGATCAGCGTGGCAACAGTCCTGGGGTTGTCCCACCAGACCTCCTTGGGCACGCAACCGAAGAACTCGAACGCGGCGACCATCCCTTCGAGGATCGCCTCGGTGCGCTCGAAAGGGAGCGCCAGCACGAAGGGGGCGTTCGAGTAGGCCCAAGTCGTGACCAGGAACGGCACGAGCCTGCGGCCATCGGGGAAATCGACGTGGATGTGGCCGAAATCGGCTTCGAGTCGTTGCACCGGGAAGATGCCCCAGAGGGATGAACGTTTCCTTATACCGGCGTCGGTGCTTACGCAGATAGCGTTGCACCTGGGCATAGCCGCCGCGGTAGTCGTGTTCGTCGCGGAGCCGCCGGAAGACCTGGGCGGCGGTGTGCCGCTGCTTGGGTGGGGCGATTTCGTCGTCGACGAGGATCTGGTCGATGATCGTCTGAACCGGTCCCAGGAGCGGAGCGAATCGATCCCTGGTCGAAGGGAAGGGGTTCGGCTCGGCTTGCTTGAGAATCTTCCGGATGGTGTTTCGCGAATGTTGGAATTCGCCAGCGATCTGGCGGATGGACTTGCCATCGCGCCGCGCCCTCCGAATGGCACCGTAGTCGTCCACCGTAAGCACGTCCTTGACCCTCCGTGAGGTGAACAATCCCTGTGGGAACGTTCACCGTAACGGAGGTGGCTGCGGTGGGTCACTTTTACGGCGCTGATTTCGCCCCCAGGTGGGTCACTTTTACGCGCGCCGATTTCCACCATCTTCTTCTGGCCAGCGTATTCTGCCAAAACCAGCCCCGAGTTGTGTACTACAACGAGGGGTCGAGCCTCTGGTGAGGCAACTGCTGAAGGCATCGCGTGCCCGGCTCGAAGCACAGCGTGCCTATTACGAGGAGGGGCGGATCACCCTCGACCGGATGGTGATGGCCAGCGAACGGTTGATGGAAGTCGAGCGCCTGATCGCTCGCAAGGACTCCGAACGGATGGCCGCGATGCAACGGCACGCCGACCGGCTCAAGGAGATGGAGGACAGAGAGCGCAAGGAACTCGAGGTCGGGAAGGGGACGGTTGCCGATGTCTCCGAGATTGCCCAGAACCGGCTCGAAGCGGAAGTCAGGGTGAAGATCGCGAAGGAGGCCGGGCCATCGGCCGATGTCGCGGCACTCGAACGTCGTCTCAGCGACGTGGAACGGAAGCTCGACCAGCTTCTCAAGAAGCAGCCGGAGCGATGAGGCTTGCCCTCCGGTGCGCTGAGGGACCGGAATTCAGCGTAGCCGGGCTCAGCCCGGCGGATCGGCTCCTTCGCCGTCAGGAATGCCCTGATCTGCGCCTCCTTGCCGTCCGCGCGTACTGCGCTTGGTCTTCGGTGCGGCTTTTGGCTGGCTCCTGGGCTTCTTTGCCTTGGTGGTACGCCTTGGAACTGGACTTGGAGGCAGGTTTGGCGGGCTCGGAATCAGCGGCCGTTTTCGCCTCGGCCTCCGCGTCGCCGGTATCCAGCTTCTTGAGGCTGAGCCTTCCTGCCTCGGGACTGAATTCGACCTTGAAGTGTTTGAAGAAGGTCTGGCCGAGCAGGGGGTCGACATCCAGCTTCTCCGCCGGCATCACCGCACACTCGACGTTGGCGATCGTGAACTTGCCCACCCGGACAAAGGGAATGACCAACTTCTTACCCTTGATCTCGCTGCCGTCTGCAATCTTCAGCGTGATCGGCTCATCGGTGGGCTTTGCTTTCAGGCCAAGGCTATCCGCGAGCTTGGACGAGATCGTGGTGAGGCCGGCACCGGTGTCAAAGACCATCTTCACCGGTTCTTTCTTCTTGCCGTTGATGAGCGTGGTGAAGACATGGAAGACCCCGTTCTCCCTGTGGAGCTCGATGGTCTCGCTCTGGACCGTGCCCTCGGCCTTTTCCAGCAGCTTGATCGCATCGCGGAGCGCCTTGGAGGGGCCGAGCTTCTGCTTGGTTTTCGAGGAAGCCGAAAGAGCGTCGAGCGCCTTCGTGATCTCGGGGTTCTTGGCCAGCTCGTCATACTTGCCCGTGATCTCGTCGACCGATGTGCGGAGGTCGACGATCGCCTGCATGTACTTCTCGCGGCTCTGGCCGACCTCGGCGTTGAGCTGAAGCTTCTGCTCCTGGTCCTGATCCTTGCCTTGTTCCTGCAAGCTGTTGAGCTGATTGATGATCCGGTTGTTTTCCGTGACCAGGAGCTGGCGTTCGCCGATTCACCTGGTCACGCTGCTGCTGGACGAAGACGTTGCCTCCGGGGGGAGTTCAGAGTTTCCAGTTGCTGATCGATCTGGCTGATCTGCTGGCTCAGCAGTTCGGTCTGCTCGCGAAGCTGCTGGATCATACCTTTGCGGCCCTGTGCTCCGTATTCGAGCTGTTGCTGCTGCGCCATCCCTTCCGCGACCTGGCGGTAGAGATCTCTCGCGTCTCTCAAGTCCTTGAGGACGGCCGTCTCACCGGGCAGAACCCAGGTTGTCCTGTCCGATGATCGCTTGAGGTCGTGGTTCTTGAGGATCACATCGGGCCCAGGCTCGGCGGGCGGTGACTCCTGCGAACGCACCGCGACACTCTGGAGGGACGTGGCGAGAATCGCCAGACCAAGGAATCGCAACGCTCGAGATGCAACCATCGCCAGTCCTCCTGGATGAGCGCAGCATGCCGCGCGACGGAGAGATGGGCCGGATCGGCGCGGCCGCACGAACACGCCCATTCCATTATAAGTTGCAGGATCGAATCAAGGAAAGACGCCGGAACCGGACCTGGCTACGGGATCGCATGATACGCGCCCTACCAGGAGGAAATCTCCGCCGGATCAGCGACGGTGGCCCGTTACCCCCCTGTCTTTCCTGGCGTTGGGACTAGCCAGTGAGGGAGCCTTGGCCGGGCTCGAGGACGTACCGGGAGCACGATCTTCACCTTCTCCGCAGATGCGGGTCACCACGTAGGTGCCGCTCTTGGGGTTGCGTTCGATGTCGACGAGGGCGAGGTTGTCGGCATCCTCCAGAAGATGCGTGAAGCTGCGGTAACCGTAGTAGCTCTCGTCAAACGACGGCTTCTTCCGCTTCATGGTGTCCTTGATCATCGAGGCGTAAAGGGCCTCGTGATTCTCGCGTCGAAGCGCGTTGCAGGCTTCGACCAGCAGGCTGAAGACCTCACGCTGCTTCTCGGTCAGGCTCGGCGGGAGGTAAGTGTTGAGATTCGTGGCCAGTTGCTGCTCGTTCTGCTCCTGGCGCTCGAGATCTTCGTAGTAGATGAACTCGTCGCAGTTGTCACGGAGCAGGTCGGAGGTCGACCCCTTCATCCCCAGACCGATCACGTGCTTGCCGTTCTCCTTCAGCTTGGAGACCAGCGGCGAGAAGTCGGAGTCGCCGGAAACGATCACGAAGGTGTCGACATGGAGCTTGCTCCAGGCCAGGTCCATGGCGTCGACGACCAGGCGAATGTCGGCCGAGTTCTTCCCGGTCTGAGACCGCTTGGGGATCTCGATCAACTCGATGGCCGATTCGTGAAAGGGGGCGGTGTAGCTGGGATAGCGGCTCCAGTCGGCATAGGCCTTCTTGACGATCAGCTTCCCTTTCTCGACCAGCCGCTCCAGCACCTTCTGCACTTCAAATCGTATCTTTCGCTGGCCCTGGAAACCCATCGCCAGATTTTCAAGGTCAATGAAGACGGCCAGGTTTCGCTCGCGTTCGGTTTTTGACATCGACGTGGAGGTTCGTTGCATGCCTCGTGAAGCGGTTGAGTTCCTTACTTGATCACTGGAATGCGGAGAGGCTGCGATCGAGAACGAAAAGCCGGCTTTGCTGAGCGTTCCGGACGGCATCTCCGCTCAAGGTTAAGCGAAACGTCTCGCAATCGCAACTGATGAGCAAGCTTGCGCCCTCGGCTCGAGCCCTGGAAGCTGCACGGTGTCTCTCCTTCTGGAGCTGACCATAAGCTGAGGAGTCTTTCATAGTTTCTAGTTGGGTGCGAGGTTGCATGTGTCTAGGAGGCAATTGAAAGAGAAGCGACTTGTGTGCTCAAAGGCCCGAAGACCGGGAGCCGCGATCCAACGTATTGGCCTAATAAGACTTGCAGCGATGCCGTTACAAATCCACTGAGTTTTTCTTTAAATCACGAATTCAATGAATGATACGCACATGAATTAGGTGAGACAGAGGATGGCGAAGAGGCTCAAATCAAGTGAGTGCAATTGCCGTTTTTTCCTGACTAGGCTCTGGATTCGGGATTCACCCCATGGTTAGAGTAATGTCGTCTGAGAGTTCTGGGAAAAAAGAGAGTTCTGGGTAGTTCCACACGAAGGAATCGACCCTGCAAGATGGGACACCTCAGACGAGCCAATGGAGTGCACAAACTGGAACGAAGGGAGTTGGGTCTTCGGTTGGGGTTTTATTGGAGACGACGAGATGAAACACAGTTCGCGAGGCCCTCTGTTCGCAGTGGGCGGACCAGTGTTGGCGGGCCTCCTGCTGGCAGGACTGGTCAAGGCGGAAGATCCGACACCGTCTGCCCAGGCGGTGCCGAGCGCCCAGGGAGCGGTGGCTTCGGCATCCGCCGAGCCTCAGGCTACCACGGTTCTGGTTCCCCAGAACCAGGTCACCTATGAGACAGTCTACGATGTCGAAACAGTCCAGGTGCCTGTCACGACCACGCAGACCGAGTATCGGACCGAGTGTCGCACCCAGACGGTTCCCGTGACACGGACGGTGACCGAGCAGGTGCCCGTCACGGTGAACCAGACGCAATACCGGACCGAGTATAAGAGCCAGACGGTTCCGGTGACGCGGTGGGTGACGGAGCAGGTTCCGGTGACGGTGAACCAGACGCAGTACCGCACCGAGTACCGCACCCAGACCGTCCCGGTCACCAGGACGGTGACGGAGCAGGTTCCGGTGACGGTGAACCAGACGCAGTACCGCACCGAGTACCGCACCCAGACCGTCCCGGTCACCAGGACGGTGACGGAGCAGGTTCCGGTGACGGTGAACCAGACGCAGTACCGCACCGAGTACCGCACCCAGACCGTGCCGGTCACCAGGACGGTGACGGAGCAGGTTCCGGTGACGGTGAACCAGACGCAGTACCGCACCGAGTACCGCACCCAGACCGTCCCGGTCACCAAGACCGTGACGGAGCAGGTTCCGGTGACGGTGAACCAGACGCAGTACCGCACCGAGTACCGCACCCAGACCGTCCCGGTCACCAAGACCGTGACGGAGCAGGTTCCGGTGACGGTGAACCAGACGCAGTACCGCACCGAGTACCGCACCCAGACCGTCCCGGTCACCAAGACCGTGACGGAGCAGGTTCCGGTGACGGTGAACCAGACGCAGTACCGCACCGAGTACCGCACCCAGACCGTCCCGGTCACCAAGACGGTCCCGGAGGTCGTGAATGTGCCGCACACGGTCACCGTCTACGTGCCCAAGCAGCAGACGGTCAACCAGCAGGTCACCAAGACGGTCTACAATCCCGTTACCACCACCCAGAAGCAGCAGCGGTATGTGACGGTGCAGAAGCCCGTCACTCGAACGGTGCTTCAGCCGCGTACCGTGACCGATATGGTTTCTCAGACCCAGACCCAGCTCGTGCCCCAGACTTACACGGAAGCCGTGCCGGTCACGACCACCCGGCAGGTTGTCGAGGAGCAGGGCGGCTATGAGCTTCGGTCGGTGCCAGTCACCACGACTGTTCCGGTTGCCGGCTGCGCTCCCGGAGCGGGCGGCGCTGGTGTGGTCGGCGGCGGTGGCCGCGGCCTTGGCGGCCTCTTCTCGAGGTGCGGCGGCGGCGCTGGCTGCACCCACAAGTGCGGTCACCGTTGCGGCGGCGGTTGCGCTCACTGCGGTGGTGGGGTTGCGGGCGGCGGATATGCGGGCGGCGGATATGCGGGCGGCGGATACGCAGCCGGTGGATACACCACGCAGACCACCTACACCTGCCAGCAGGTTTATGTCTCCCGGCCGGTCGTCCGATCGGTCCCCGAGACCACCTACGTCAACCAGACCAAGTGCCGCATGGTTCCCGTGCAGCAGGTCGTCCAGGTTCCGGTCACCCGTACCGAACAAGTTCCTGTGACTGTCAACGACGTCGTTTCCGAGCAGCAGGTCCAGGAGATCGAGGTTCCGGTCACGACGATGCAGGCGTCACAGGTTACCGAGACCGTACCGGTCACCACCACGGTCCAGGTCGCCGAGCAGAGAACCGAGATGGTGCCGACCACCCAGTACAAGCAGGTCACCGAGAACGTGACCCAGCAGTATGCGGTGCAGGTGCCCTACACGGTTCCCGTGACCACCTATCAGACGCAGGCCAAGCAGGTCACCGAGAACGTGACCCAGCAGTACGCCGTCCAGGTGCCCTACCGGTTCCTGTGACCACCTACCAGACCCAGTAGAAGCAGGTCACCGAGAACGTGACCCAGCAGTATGCCGTCCAGGTGGCCTACCAGGTTCCTGTGACCACGTATCAGACGCAGGCCAAGCAGGTCACCGAGAACGTGACCCAGCAGTATGCCGTGCAGGTGCCCTACACGGTTCCCGTGACCACCTACCAGACCCAGGCAGAAGCAGGTCACCGAGAACGTGACCCAGCAGTATGCCGTCCAGGTGGCCTACCAGGTTCCTGTGACCACGTATCAGACGCAGGCCAAGCAGGTCACCGAGAACGTGACCCAGCAGTATGCCGTCCAGGTGGCCTACCAGGTTCCTGTGACCACGTATCAGACGCAGGCCAAGCAGGTCACCGAGAACGTGACCCAGCAGTACGCCGTGCAGGTGCCCTACACGGTTCCCGTGACCACTTACCAGGCCCAGCAGAAGCAGGTCACCGAGAACGTGACCCAGCAGTATGCGGTGCAGGTGCCCTACACGGTTCCCGTGACCACCTACCAGGCCCAGCAGAAGCAGGTCACCGAGAACGTGACCCAGCAGTACGCCGTGCAGGTGCCCTACTCCGTGCCGGTCACCTGCTACACCACGCAGACCCGGCAAGTTGCTCGCCAGGTCCCCGTGACCAGGCAGGTGCTGGTTCCTATGACTGTCCCCGCCGCTGGTGCGGTCGCACCCGCTCCAGGTACTCCGGCTCCGGCTGCTGGCGGTGCAACCACTTCGCCTCAGCAGTGATCGTGCCTTGAAGGCCTGGGCCGCGAGGACTAGGCACAAGCGGATCCGAGAGCCCGTGGGTCACCCGACACCGGGCGTACTGAACTGAGATAACCCGACCGATACCGACCGGCCTCTCCCGGCTGCCTGTTCCAGCCGAGGGGACTGCCGGTCGGTTTTGCTTACCACAGTGGATCCGCACCTTCTCTGATGACACCCAGGAAACGGGGCGCCAGGCGTTTCCGTAGTGTCACCTGCTCGCTCTGAACTTCGCCGAACCCTCCCTCTCGAAGAGAGAGATCCGGGCGGGGCCGCTTCCCATCCTCGACCACGGTCATTACCGGCTTTCAGGATGGTGAATGAGGGGCAAAGCCCGTTCCGAGTCGAACCGTAGTGGAGTTTGTGGGGCGCGCCCTCAGGGAACTACAGCGCGGGAGCCGCGGGCTTGTCGCAGGTGTTCAGCGAAGGCACCAGCCGAATGGAAGGGAAGGACGCGAAAGCGAGTGCAGGGAAGGCGTCAGACCTACGTGACACAAGCTCAAGAGATGGGTAGCCAGAAGAACAGGTTGGCAAAAAAAATCCCCGACCTTATCGAGGTCGGGGATGAGGCTTGCAAGAGCCATTCCACCCTGGGTCAGGCCTTCTTCGCGCCTGGAACTACGGGATTCGGAACGGGAGGAGCCGGAGCGGGAGGAACTGGGGCCGGGGGAGCCGGGGGAGCCTCCTCTACAGCCGGCGTTGCGGGAGCCGGCGCGGCAGGTATCGGAGCAGGCGCGGGGCCGGCGGGAGGAACCGTCCCGGTCGTCTGCGGGGCTGGAGCCGCCTCGATCACCTTGGCCGGAGCCGCGGGAGCACCAGCCACCGGATAGCCCTTCGCGGGAGCCGCGGGCGCGCCCTGGACCGAGGGAACAGCAGCCGGGTACGACTTGGACGGGGCAGCCATGACGCCGCCCTGAATGGTCGGAGCGACGGCAGCCGGGTACGACTTGGACGGGGCAGCCATGACGCCGCCCTGAATGGTCGGAGCGACGGCAGCCGGGTACGACTTGGACGGGGCAGCCATGACGCCGCCCTGAATGGTCGGAGCGACGGCAGCCGGGTACGACTTGGACGGGGCAGCCATGACGCCGCCCTGAATGGTCGGAGCGACGGCAGCCGGGTACGACTTGGACGGGGCAGCCATGACGCCGCCCTGAATGGTCGGAGCGACGGCAGCCGGGTACGACTTGGACGGGGCAGCCATGACGCCGCCCTGAATGGTCGGAGCGACGGCAGCCGGGTACGACTTGGCCGGGGCAGCCATGACGCCGCCCTGAATGGTCGGAGCGACGGCAGCCGGGTACGACTTGGACGGGGCAGCCATGACGCCGCCCTGAATGGTCGGAGCGACAGCAGCCGGGTACGACTTGGACGGGGCAGCCATGACGCCGCCCTGAATGGTCGGAGCTACAGCCGACGGAAGGACCTTGCCGGGCGCCACTGCGACCGGCATCTGCTTCGAGGGAGCCTGTGCGAAGGCCGTGGTGGCCACCAAGGCCGCGGCTGCCGCACCGATCAGACGAGTGATCATCATTGATGCGTTCTCCATTGAGGCAACATCATTCCAACCAACGAATCGAGGTCGCCCCACATGTGCGACCCCGCCTGGTTTGGTCAAGTATACAAGATCATTGACTGCGAATTCTGGGAGCTCTGCGAATTTTTAGTAGAATAAATCGACTTCTGGCCTGTGTCCATAGACAACCAGGGGAGAAACTAGGGAAAAAGACAAAAAGGTGAGGTTGGATCAGGATTGAGGAATGCGCTGGGTTTAGTGGTCGGGACGGGGGCGTGGCACAGGACTGCTGGGGCGAGGCCAAGGCAGGGGTTGCAGGTAACCAGGGGGACATGCGCTGCGGAATGAGAGGGCACCGCGCGGGGTTCCCAGGATCTTGTGGCTCTTCCGCAGGCCTTGAGCCGATCTCGCACCTGGGTGTATAAGGAGGTCTAGCACCAGGATAACATGTGGTCCGTCCGGCTGTAAGGACGATCTGATCCGACAGGTCAGCCTGATTCTCTCAACATTCCTGACTTCTAGTACGAAATCGAGAGGGAGGAATGTTGGATCACAAGACCCAGGGAAGGAAGTTGACTCGTGGTCTTCAACGTGTCGGCGAATCCAGATCGGGCAGGGATCTCTCCGCTGTCGGGTCGCTGGCCCCATCCGTTGATGGCCATGGGGCTCAGTGCCCTCGTCGCGTTGAGCTGCTGGGCCGGTCCCGCAGAGGCTCAGGAAGCCCGGGCGGTTCCCCGGTCTTCCTCGGAGCGGCGCATTCCCGAGTCCCTCAGCTTCGCCCACGGCTTGTTCCGTCAACGGAAATTCGATCTGGCCGCCGAGGAGTATCAGCGATTTCTCGAGAGCGGCCCGTCCCCGGCAGATGCCAATGACGCCCGCTTCGGCCTGGCCAGCGCCCGTCGATTCCAGAGTCGTTACAAGGAAGCGCGGCGAGCCTTCCAGGATTTTCTCGATAAGGCTCCCGACCATCCTCGGGCAAGGACGGCCAGGTATCGACTTGGCGAGCTCTCCTACATCCTGGGCGATCTTCCCGAAGCCCGCAAGTCGCTCGAAAGCTTCCTGGCGGACTCGGCCAAGCATCCTAACCAGGAAACCGCCTGGACCTATCTGGGCGATGTTCGCTTCGGGCTGGACGATCTTCCCGCCGCCCGGACGGCCTATGAGCGATCGCTGGCGGATTTCCCGCAGGGACAGCTTGCAGATCGTTCACGCTACGGGCTGGGACGGACGCTCGCGGGACTGAACCAGACGGATGCCGCCCTGAAGGTGTTCAATGAGCTGGCTCATCATGGAGGCTCCGACTGGATTGACAGGGCATGGCTTCAGATCGGCAAGATCCAGCTAGCCAATGGCGGGTATGCGGCCTCCGCCGAGGCCCTGGAGGCCCTCGGTCGCAAAGCTCCGCGCAGCGGATTGAAGCCGGAAGCGGATCTCTTGCGCGCCGAGGCTCTGGCGCACCTCGATCGAGCCGCCGAGTCCGAGAAACTGCTCAGGTCCTTGATCGCCGGGGGTGCCGAGCCAGTGGGATCCCGGGCCGTCCTGGCGCTGGCGACCCTCGAGATGGAGCGCGGGAACTCCACCGCCGCCCTGGCCACTCTGGACGAGGCGCTGAAGCGGTTCCCCCAGTCTCAACTGGTCCCTGCATTCCTTTTCCGCTCCGCGGAATCGCTCCAGCAGCAGAAGCGGACCGAGGAGGCCAGGAAGCGCTTTCTCAAGGTCGCGGAGATCGACCCGCACGATCCCTGGGCAGACGACGCGGTTGCCAGAGCGGCACAGCTCGCGCTTGAAGTCGGTGATCACGCCGCCGCGCTCGAGCTTGCCAGGTCGTTCGCCGGCCGGTTTCCCGGGAGCAAGCTCGAGCCGCAGGTTCGCCTGCTCGAAGCCCGGGCCCTGCTGGCCAGTGGCCAGCCCGGGGAGGCCGTGAAGCGGCTCGAGCCGCTGCTGGGAATCGGAGCGTCCCCGGGGCCCGAGGAGCCGATGGACAAGCCCAAAGCACCGCTGTCTCCAGCCGCGGTCGCGGCCGCGCGATACGACCTGGCCCTGGCTTACCGGGCCGCGGGGCGGCCGGCCGATGCCGATGCCATGCTCGCCGCCCTGGCCAGCTCTTCAAAAGACCCCGTCGGGGCTGATGCCCAGTTCCTGATCGGCCAGGAGCGGGTCGACCAAGGGCGGTTCGCCGAGGCAATCGGGCCGCTCAATCAATACTTGAGCGTGAACCCCCGGGGCGAGGTGGCCGATCATTGCCTGGCCCACCTGGCCACGGCTCAAGTGGGACTCGGCCAGGCCGATGAAGCCTGGAAGACGCTCGACAGGCTGGCCGACGGTTTCCCGCAGAGCAAGACCCTGCCCATGACGCGGCTTCGCCTGGCCGAGTCTGCGCTGGCCGCCGATCAGGCAGTTCGTGCCGTCGAGCAATTCCGGCTCGTGCTGGATCCCGCCCCGACCGGGCGCCAGGCTCCCGGATCCAGCGATCCGGCGGCCCCGCCAATTGACCTCTCGCTTCGAGCTCGCGCCCAGGCGGGCCTGGGCCGGGCACTCTGGAAACTCGGCAAACCGGCCGAGGCCGCGGCCGTCTTCACCCAGTTCCTGGAGACCGCCTCGGCCGAGCCTACCGCCCCCGCCGTGGCGCTCGACCGCGCCGGCGCGCTGGCCGCCGCCGGGCAGACGGAAGCGGCTCTCTCCGCCTATCAGCAACTCGCCCAGCGGTATTCGAAAACCGACGAGTCACTTCAGGCCCAGTTGTCGGAAGCCCGGCTGCTGGCCAGAACCGGCCACCCTGCCGAGGCCGCGACTGTTTATGGAACCTTGCTCTCGGACCAGGACAGGCTGGCAAAACTCGAGGTGCAGGGCGAGAAGCATGACGCCTTGCTCGCAGAGCGGGGCTGGGCGATGGTCGATGCCCGAAAGACGGCCGAGGCCGACGCGGTCTTTGGCGAGTTGCTCAAGGCCTACCCCCAGAGCCGCCATGCGATCGATGCCCGGTTCAACCTCGCGGAATCGGCCAACCAGGCTGGCGATCACGCGGAGGTTGTCCGTTTGCTGTCTCCTCTGGTCACCTCACAGGCCGTCCCGGTGCCGGGAGCGACCGCGCCCTCTCAGGGGGGCTCCGCCACCACCGGATCGGTCGTTGATCGGGGCAAGGCGGGGCCCGACAACAAGACCGAGCCGGGAAAGGCTCCCCAGGGCGGGACCAGCCGGATGATGCCCCTGGTTCTCTATCGCCTGGGTCGCACCCAGATCGAGCTCGGCGACTGGGCTGCTGCCGAGGCCACGCTGGACCGGCTGATCCGCGAGTTTCCGGGGAGCTCGCGGAATCGTGAGGCGAGGTTCCTCCGGGCGGAGGCCGCCTTGCGTCAGGACCATCCGGCAGACGCCGAGGCGATCCTCACGGCCCTCGAGGCCGAACCTCTCGACTCGGCTGATCCCGAAGGGTTCATCAGGCTGGTACGCGGAAGGCACGTCCAGAGTCTGCTCGGCGTGAAGCGGTGGAAGGACGCCCTCACCAGAGCCGAGGCGCTCAAGCAGGAGCTCCCGCCCGGTGATCCGGCCGTCGCCGAGCTGGATTTCGCTCGCGGACGGGCGCTTTTGGGTCTGGCCAGACCAGACGACGCTCGCGCAGCGTTCCAGTCCGTCATCACCGCTCGCAAGGGGGGCGACCTGGCCGCCCAGGCTCATCTCATGCGAGGCGAGACGTATTTTCATCAGGAGCGGTATCGCGAGGCACTGACCGAGTTCCTCAAGGTGGACATCCTCTACGAGGTCCCCCGCTGGCAAGCCGCTGCACTGCTGGAAGCAGGAAAAGTGTATGAGCGGCTCGCCCAGTGGGGCGATGCCGCCGAGACCTATGAGCGGCTATGCTCCCGGTTCCCCAAAGATCCGAGGGTCGCCGAGGCGAAGGAACGCCTCGAAGCCGCTCGCAAGCACGGATCCGCCCGAGCCGAGTCGGGAGGCAAGGTCTTGTGAACCGGTCCGGGAATGACCGGCCAGCTCGTTTTTCGGGAAGGATCCCTTCCATGCTTCGGAATCAGACCGCGAATCGTGAATGGCTGGCAGCCCTCTCGTGCTGCTCGCTGGCCGTGCTTCTTCTCGCCTCTGTCGCGGGCGCCGGGGAAGGGCGCCTGGCGGACCTCGGCCCCGCCTCCCCCGTGCCACGGGATTCCCATGCCGGGTCGCTGGACGCGCCGCCGGCGGCAGGGCGCGAGGCCGGTCGAGGAGAGCTCGATCTGCTCGATCTTCAGACCGCAAAACGGTATATGGGAACAGTGCTTCTTTCCGCCTTGAACTGGTACCGGCGAACGCCCGCGGGGGAGCGCGTGAGCGCCGGGGGGCTGGCGGCCTGCGCGGCGCTCGGCCTGGCGGTTCTCCTCGAGCGTTCGGTTCGCTTGCGGAGTCGGAGGATCATCCCGCCGGACTTCACCGCCCGATTCGTCGATCGCCTCCACGAGGGCAAGCTCGACGGAGGAAAGGCCCTCGATTACTGCGAGATGAACCCCAGCCCGGCTGCCCGGGTTGCCCTGGCCGCAGTCCGGCGGTGGGGGCGCCCGCCCGCCGACCTGGAGCGCGCGGTGGCCATGGCCCACAGAGTCGAGGCGGAGCGCCTGAGGCGGAACGTGGGAACGTTCAGGCGCATTGCCGTGCTGGCTCCGCTGCTCGGCTCACTCGGCACGCTGCTGGCGACGGGAAGGGTCCTGGCCGCGATTCCTGCCGCTGGCACCGCGGCCGACCCGGCGGCTATCTCCGCGACGGCCGCGTGGGGGCCCGCTCTGGCCGCCGCCATCGGTCCGCTGACCCTGGGGGTCGCCATCGCAACTCTGGCCGTTGTGGCCTACGACACGCTCTCCATCCGGATCGAGGGGCTTTCGGGGTCACTCGACCGTCTGGGGGCGGAGACCATTGATGCCATCGCCATGGCCACTCCAGTGCCGTCGCCAGCACACCTTCTGGCGGGGGCTGCTCAGCCCCGCACCGTCGAGCCTCACCTTGGACATTCCCTGAGGGCATCGAGCTCCGGTCTGGTCCGCACGCCCTACCAGACCCCATCTCACCGACAGCGTGCCGGGGAGGCGCAATACCGAAATCCAGCGGGAGATCATGACATCGGATTTTGAACGGTGGTGGAAAGGCCACCCCGGCGCGGAGTCGGGTGAGATGAGCGATCAGGCGGGTTGGGCTCGTGCCCGCCCTGACGATTGGGCTAAGATGGCGGGCGAATTTTCGAGGTGAGGCGAGAGGCAAGAGGCAAGAGGGCGCTGCATGCGGCCGACTGTCCCCCTCCTGACCCATTTGGGGAGACGTGACGGAGCGAGGCAAGGGATGCAATGAGCGGACCGGACACTGGACTGGACCTGGAATCCTTTCTGCTCCTCCTGAGGGCCGACCTCGGGTTTCTTGCCTTGCTCGGGCTGGGGACCATGGTGCTGGGATTGGTGGTCTGGGTGAGCTGGGGCTCACGTCGCGCTTTGAGCAAGTGCCTGGCGCTCTCGGTCGTGGCCCACGCTGGACTGGCCCTTTACGGCAGCACGTCGTCGTCGGTGTTCCGGGCGCTGGGCTCGAGCTCACGAGATCGTTCAGCGGAGGCGCACATCCGGCAGATCCGCGTTGCTCCGGTCCCGGCCGACCCCGGATCCTTGAAAGAGGGTCGGTCGGCTGCCCAGGGCCTGATCGGTCCTCGCTCCACCGGGAATCCAGAGACCTCGGCACCGGGCCCTTCGCCCGACATGGCAGGCGAGCCAATTCGCCTGGTGGAGGCCAAGCTGACCGGGCTGCGGACCGAGGCATTCCCGGCGCACGATGCGGCCAGGATCCTGCCCGTGGAAGCTACGACGCGAGCCCCGCTGCCGATTGCCAGGGCGACTCCGGCCGTCGGTCTTCCTCCTGGCGGGACGGTGCCGGCGGAGAGCAGGCCTCGGGAGAGCAATCCCGCCGCTGGTCCGCCGCCAGCCGCGTCGCCGCCCTCGGATCTCGCCGAGTTCGTTCCCGAAGTCGACAAGCTCAAGGAAGATCCGCTGAAGGCGAGCTCCGCACTTCCGGCATCGGTCCTGCTGGCTCTGCCTCGGACTGATCTCAGGCGGGAACCCGTCCGCCAGCGGAGCGACACGGCCCAGGCTTCCGGTCCAAGGGGGGCGAGCCCGGATCGGCCGATCCCGCTGGTTCGGGCCATGCCCGCGGGGACCAGCCGGGCCAGTTCGGGGCAGGCACTCGCCGATCTTACGGGCCCCTCCAGCGGTCGGAACCTGACCGAGGTGCCCCGCTTCTACCGGCCACGACTCGACGCGAACCGATCGGCCCTGGCCCAGCAAAGCGGCGCCAGTGCGGCCAGTGAGCAGGCGGTCGAGCGCTCGCTCGACTGGCTCGCCCGCCACCAGGACGCCGATGGTCGCTGGGATGGGGGCACGGCACGGCACGAAGACGGCTCGGCCGTTCCCGGCGACGATGATTTCACCGTCCACTGTCCCCCGGGGCAGACCTGCTTCGGGGAGTGCGCCTACTGGGAAGCCGATACCGCGCTCACCGGCCTGGCCCTGCTCGCCTACCTCGGGGCCGGCTACACTCACAAGGAAGGCAAGTTCGCGACCACGGTTGGCAACGGCCTGGATTTCTTGCTCGCCCAGCAAAAGCCGGACGGCGACCTGAGAGGATCCAGCAAGGCCGTGGGCATGTACTGTCACGCGATGGCCACGCTGGCGCTCTGCGAGGCCTACGCGCTGAGCCTCGACGGCCGGCTCCATGACCCGGCTGAACGGGCGGTCGCGTTCCTGGTCCGGTCTCGCGCTCGCGACGGCCAGGCCTGGCGGTATCTCCCCGGAGCCCAGGTGGGAGATACGAGCATCCTCGGCTGGGTGGTGATGGCGCTCAAGTCCGCGCGCGAGGTGGGCCTTCGCGTTCCCGATCCGGCCGAGGTCAATCGTGGCACCGTACTCTGGCTCGATCGTGTGGCGACCGGCCAGGACAAGGGGCTGGCCCGCTATCAGCCATGGGAGCCGGTCACGCCCACGATGACCGCCGAGGCTTGGGTCTGCCGTCAGTTCCTGGGTATCGGCGTCCCCGGCCCCTCGAGCACCGAGGCCGCCGCATACCTCCTGCAACACAACTCCGACAAGGGTGATTCCAATTTCTATTACTGGTACTACGGGACCCTCGCGATGTACCAGCACGGCGGCCAGCCCTGGACGCGCTGGAACGACCGGCACCGCGACCGGATCGTCCAGCTCCAGCGCACAACCGGCCATCAATCGGGAAGCTGGGACCCCGACGATAGCCTGTATGGCGTCCGGGGAGGCCGGATCTACTGCACGACCCTCGCCGCTCTTACGCTCGAGGTCTATTACCGCTACCTGAGGCTCTACGACATGCCCAGGCTTCCAAGCGAGGCGAAGGATTCGCAGGAGGCGGGCCCCCCGCTCGAGCCGCCCCCTCCCGGCGGGGGATCCCGTTGACCTGCCCCCAGAACGGTGAGCATCGACTGCAGTCGATGGGCCCACAGTTGCTCGAGAGCACTCTAGATGTTGGCGACGACGATCATTGCGGATGGGGTTGACAGAGGAAGTTATTTCGGGGCATCTCACTCGAAGAAGCGGCGGACCTCGGCGTGAAACTCTCCCAGCAGGTCGGGGAATTTCAATAAGTCGTCGGGCCCCAGGATCCGTGGTGGCTGCTCCGCGCTCGCGATGAGCGCTGTTTGAGAATCGGGATCGAGAACCACCACATACTGCACCCCGGCAGCGAGATACTCGGCGATCTTGACCAGGATATCTGGCCAGCGATTCCCCGGAGAGCGGACCTCGAAGATCAACTCCGGAACTTCCGGACCGTAATTCAAGAGGGGACCCTTGGGGAGCCGGGCGTAGCTATAGTAGGCCAGATCGGGACCGCGAACCGTGTCAGGGCCGCGTTCGGTGATCACGCCCGAGTCGTTGCTAAGGACGTGGCCGAGGTCGTGCTCCTTTGCGTAGTTTCCCAGAACTCGGCCGACTTCATTGCAGACTTGACCATGACGTCGATTGGGTACCGGCATCGGAACGATCCTTCCACGCACCGAGTTCCTCGGGATAACCCGGGTCTGGCCTGCGGCCGAACTCCTCAGCGGTGAGCAGTGGCTGAGAAACGGTTGACATGACGTCTGACTTCTTTGTTTACTCAGCCAATTCTCCCATTCGCCGCCGAGGTTGGCCATCACCGGCAGCGTGCGAGGCTATGCCTACGTGAACAGGGTGGCCACCGCCACGGCACGGAAGCCCAGGAGCACAGGCTCGATGCTGGAATCATCGAATTCCCGCCAGCGGTAACCAGTAGTGAGAAGCATGTTCACACTACGTCCGGATCGCCTTGCGGATGATCTCGTCGCCGAATTCTCCCCTTCGCCGCCTAGGCTGTCCTTCGAACGGCAGCCTGTGAGGCTACACCTCTTTCTCCTCTCACTCTCGAGCAGCGTCCATCACGAATCCGGACGATCCGAAGGCAGCGGGAGGCGAACTCGGGCTCGAAGGCGTGACGATCACGATGATCTCCCCGTCGCGGTAGAGGTCGCTGAAGCCAGGTCGAGGATCTCGTTGCCTGTCTGGCTATCGAGGTAACCGGTGGGCTCTTCGGCCAGCGAGCAGCCCCTTCCGCTGGCAAGCGGCTCGACCGATGGCCCACCCGCTGGCGCTCGCCCCCGGATCATACCCTGGTCGGGGCGGTGCCCCATCCGGTCGGCCAGCGCAGCCGGGCGAGCGAATCGACCGCTGCCGGCAAGAAAGCTCACCCCGGCCCCGCAGGCACCGGCCATGCGGCTTATGGTTGAGCGAGGGCCTTCTCCACGGCGGTGGTCAGCTCGGACGAATCGGGCTTCACGCCTGGCTCGAACCTGGCAACGACCTCTCCCTTGCGGTTGACCAGGAATTTGGCGAAATTCCAGGGAATCGGCCCCGCGTACTTGGGATTGGTGGCTTCGGATGTGAGGTACTCGTAGAGGGGGTGAATGCCCTTGCCCTTGACCACCATCTTGGAGAACAGGGGGAAGCTGACCTTGTACCTGGTGCTGCAGAACTGCTTGATCTGTTCGTCGGTTCCCGGTTCCTGGGCGCCGAACTCGTTGGCCGGGAAGGCCAGGACCTCGAACCCTTGATCCTTGTACTTCTGGTAGATCTCTTGCAGCTCCTTGTACTGCGGGGTGTATCCACACTGGCTGGCAGTATTCACGAGTAGCAGGACCTTGCCCTGAAACTTCGCGAGCGGTACATCCTTGCCATCGATATCCTTCACGGTGAAGTCGAGAACCGACGTCGGCTTCTTGGGCGATGCCTGGGGCCGGGCGGAGACCATGGACCAGGGAATGGCGATCACCACAACGGCGGCCATGGCCGGGCTCAACTGCGAGATCATACGGAGAAACACGGTGGGAGTCCTCTGGGGCGAATGACAATGGGGAGGGGACGGTTCGACCGCAACCGCCTGGGAATGGCGTGGAGCCGGACTGCCGAGCGCAAAACCGGTTTATGGAGGATTGTCGAACAAGCTTACAATCATCATGCGACCGTGGCCCCGGAAATTCAAGAGAGCCTGCGCGGAGCCATCGCTCGAACATCCGGGAGGGATCGCGGGGAGGGATTCCCGCGGGTGCCAGCGCCTGTTCCGCCGGCAGCGCCCGGGTTCCGCCACGGTCCTCGGATGGGGAGCTCGATGAGGTGATGCACGACGCCTTGACACCCGGAGCACAGCGGGCACTCGATCGCGCCCAACGGCGAGCCCTGGGGCGCGGACGGTTCCACGGTCGAGCCAATCGATCTGCTGGCCTCCCTTGTCGACGAGGCCGAGAGCCGGGCTGCCGAGCTGATGGTCCAGTTCGGCCTCGAGCCGACTCTTGTGCTGGAAGCCCTTGGCTTTAAGGCAAAGCCGGCGATGCCCGGATCGCTCCTGGTGGAGGTCACCACGGACAACGACGAGGTTGCCGAGAACCTCTCGCCTTTGCCCTACTCTTCCGCGTTCCGTGCGGTCTTACTTGATGCAGGCATGTATGCGAAGGTCGACCGACCGCGGGGGCCTTCTGGGGACCGAGCACCTGCTGGCCGGACTGATCGCCGATTCCTCTTCCGCCGCCCAGCGGCTGCTGGCCGCAGGACTGGAGCTCGAAGGGCTGCGGAGCCATCTGTCCCGGGAGCTTCTGAGCCCCGTCCGTCCCGATCCCTCCGCTCGAGGAGATTCCGCCCCTGGACCTTTCCGACCCGGTCCGCGCCGTGGACATTGGCCGGATCCTCGATGCCTCGGCCAACCGCGCACGCGAAGGTTTGCGCGTCGCCGAGGATTACGTCCGGTTCGTGCTCGATGATCCGGGTCTGACCCGCCGCCTCAAGGAGGTCCGTCATCGTCTGGCCGAGGCCTTGCGCGGGTTCGACCCCGACCTTCTCGTCGGCTCGCGCGACACCCGCGAGGACGTCGGCACGCACATCATGACCCCTTCGGAGCAGGTTCGCGAGAATCCCCGGGCGGTCCTGACCGCCAACTTCAAGCGCACGGCGGAGGCCCTGCGCACGCTCGAGGAGTACGGCAAGCTCGTCGACGTCTGGCTCGCGGGGCGGTTCGAGGTCCTGCGCTACGACGTCTACACGCTCGAGAAGCTGACGCTCACCGCGGTGCACGCCTACCGGGCGCTGGGCGACGCCCGGCTGATGGTCCTGGTCGGCGGACTGCCGACCATGGGCGACCTGACCTGGATCGTGGGCGAGGCCCTGGCCGGCGGCGCCGACGTCATCCAGCTTCGCGAGAAGAACCTCCCCGACCGCGAGCTGCTCTCCCGCGCTCGCGAGGTCCGGATCCTGACGGCCCAGGCCAGGGCCCGGTTCCTCCTCAACGACCGGCCCGACCTGGCCCGCCTCGCCGGCGCCGACGGCGTTCACCTCGGCCAGGACGACCTCTCGGTCCGCGACGCGCGGCGGATCGTCGGCCCCAACCTCCTGATCGGCGTCTCGACCCACAACCGTGCCCAGCTCGACGCCGCGGTGCTCTCCGGCGCAGGCTACCTCGGCGTCGGCCCCGTCTTCCCCAGCGCCACCAAGGAATTCTCCGAGCCCGAGCTCGCCGGGTCTGGCCTTCGTCCAGGCCGCCGCCGAGACCACGAACACTCCCCTGGTTCGCCATCGGCGGGATCACCGAGGAGAACGTCCAGCGGGTGCTCGACGCCGGCGCCACCCGGATCGCCGTCAGCGCCGTCACGCCTGGCTCGAACCTGGCAACGACCTCTCCCTTGCGGTTGACCAGGAATTTGGCGAAATTCCAGGGAATCGGCCCCGCGAACTTGGGGTTGGTGGCTTCGGATGTGAGGAACTCGTAGAGCGGGTGAATGCCCTTGCCCTTGACCACGATCTTGGAGAACAAGGGGAAGCTGACCTTGTACCGGGTGCTGCAGAACTGCTTGATCTGTTCGTCGGTTCCCGGTTCCTGGGCGCCGAACTCGTTGGCCGGGAAGGCCAGGACCTCGAACCCTTGATCCTTGTACTTCTGGTAGATCTCTTGCAGCTCCTTGTACTGCGGGGTGTATCCACACTGGCTGGCAGTATTCACGAGTAGCAGGACCTTGCCCTGAAACCTCGCGAGCGGTACATCCTTGCCATCGATATCCTTCATGGTGAAGTCGAGAACCGACGTCGGCTTCTTGGGCGATGCCTGGGGCCGGGCGGAGACCATGGACCAGGGAATGGCGATCGCCACAACGGCGGCCATGGCCGGGCTCAACTGCGAGATCATACGGAGAAACACGGTGGGAGTCCTCTGGGGCGAATGACAATCGGGAGGGGACGGTTCGACCGCAACCGCCTGGGAATGGCGAGGAGCCGGACGGCCGAGCGCAAAACCGGTTTATGGAGGATTGTCGAACAAGCTTACAATCATCATGCGACCGTGGCCCCGGAAATTCAAGAGAGCCTGCGCCGGAGCCATCGCTCGAACATCCGGGAGGGATCGCGGGGAGGGATTCCCGCGGGTGCCAGCGCCTGTTCCGCCGGCAGCGCCCGGGTTCCGCCACGGTCCTCGGATGGGGAGCTCGATGAGGTGATGCACGACGCCTTGACACCCGGAGCACAGCGGGCACTCGATCGCGCCGAACGGCGAGCCCTGGGGCGCGGACGGTTCCACGGTCGAGCCAATCGATCTGCTGGCCTCCCTTGTCGACGAGGCCGAGAGCCGGGCTGCCGAGCTGATGGTCCAGTTCGGCCTCGAGCCGACTCTTGTGCTGGAAGCCCTTGGCTTTAAGGCAAAGCCGGCGATGCCCGGATCGCTCCTGGTGGAGGTCACCACGGACAACGACGAGGTTGCCGAGAACCTCTCGCCTTTGCCCTACTCTTCCGCGTTCCGTGCGGTCTTACTTGATGCAGGCATGTATGCGAAGGCGACCGATCGCGGGGGCCTTTTGGGGACCGAGCACCTGCTGGCCGGACTGATTGCCGATTCCTCTTCCGCCGCCCAGCGGCTGCTGGCCGCAGGACTGGAGCTCGAAGGGCTGCGGAGCCATCTGTCCCGGGAGCTTCTGACCCCGTCCGTCCCGATCCCTCCGCTCGAAGAGATTCCGCCCCTGGACCTTTCCGACCCGGTCCGCGCCGTGGACATTGGCCGGATCCTCGATGCCTCGGCCAACCGCGCACGCGAAGGTTTGCGCGTCGCCGAGGATTATGTCCGGTTCGTGCTCGATGATCCGGGTCTGACCCGCCGCCTCAAGGAGGTCCGTCATCGTCTGGCCGAGGCCTTGCGCGGGTTCGACCCCGACCTTCTCGTCGGCTCGCGCGACACCCGCGAGGATGTCGGCACGCACATCATGACCCCTTCGGAGCAGGTTCGCGAGAATCCCCGGGCGGTCCTGACCGCCAACTTCAAGCGCACGGCAGAGGCCCTGCGCACGCTCGAGGAGTACGGCAAGCTCGTCGACGTCTGGCTCGCGGGGCGGTTCGAGGTCCTGCGCTACGACGTCTACACGCTCGAGAAGCTGACGCTCACCGCGGTGCACGCCTACCGGGCGCTGGGCGATGCGCGGCTGATGGTCCTGGTCGGTGGACTGCCGACCATGGGAGACCTGACCTGGATCGTGGGCGAGGCCCTGGCCGGCGGCGCCGACGTCATCCAGCTTCGCGAGAAGAACCTCCCCGATCGCGAGCTGCTCTCTCGCGCTCGCGAGGTCCGGATCCTGACGGCCCAGGCCAGGGCTCGGTTCCTCCTCAATGACCGGCCCGACCTGGCCCGTCTCGCCGGCGCCGACGGCGTTCACCTCGGCCAGGACGACCTCTCGGTCCGCGACGCCCGGCGGATCGTCGGCCCCAACCTCCTGATCGGCGTCTCGACCCACAACCGTGCCCAGCTTGACGCCGCGATCCTCTCCGGCGCAGGCTACCTCGGCGTCGGCCCCGTCTTCCCCAGCGCCACCAAGGAATTCTCCGAGCCCGAGCTCGCCGGGTTGGCCTTCGTCCAGGCCGCCGCCGAGACCACGAACCTCCCCTGGTTCGCCATCGGCGGGATCACCGAGGAGAACGTCCAGCGCGTTCTCGACGCCGGCGCCACGCGCATCGCCGTCAGCGCCGCCGTCGTGAAAGCCGATCGCCCTCGCCGCGCCGCGGCCCGGCTCAAGGCACGGCTGGAAGGAAGGGAGCTGGAGGGCGGGGGAGCCGAGGAGGATGGGGGCAACGCGTGATCATGCATCCCCTTCCCACGATCGTCGCGGGCTCTTAACAAATTGGACGTCCCGGCGCAGCCGATTTGGCTTAGTTCGTACCCGTCGTCGCCGTCGTTTTGCGACGCAAACTCTGTTCTCGTAGCTTCTTGCGTTGCCTGCGATTTGGCTTCGCTCGTCGCGCTTTTGCATCCCTCAGATCCCCGCGAGGCGCCGCGGGCAACGGGAAACGCCGATCGTCACGGATGGGACCAGTCCGCCTGAAGGGCCGAAGCCTGTCTCGCGGAGCCACGGCGGGACCGGCGACACCTGAACTCCCCGCCATCGCGCCTAAATGGGTTCGTTCGTCACCGCAGATCGTCTCTTTGAGATCTCTTAACACGTTGTCTTGTAATGACCTGCGTCAATCTGGAAATTGGCTTCGTTCGCGCGTTTCGCGCCTCTCCTCGCGCTCCGGGAGTTCTCTTGAGCACCATCACCGAATTGTCAGAGAGCCGGGGAACTGCGGGGTGCGCAGTTCCTCATCTACAGTGTGCGTCACGATCTCAACTCCTGCCGGGATCCGGTTCAAGGATTCCGGCGCTTTCTTCGGCACGATCCTCCCGGCTCGCCCAGCCGCGAAAAGAAGGGGATTTGAACCACCAAGGACATGAAGAACGGCAAGCATGCGAGCACAGCAGGCGGACCAATCCGGCGGACAACGCTCCTTAAATCAGCCGTTCGGAATTGGATCATCAGGCCGAGTTCCAATGTCGCTATCGGCGATCGGTTCCCCGTTCAAGTTCTTCCTTGGTGTCCTTCGTGTCCTTGGTGGTTCCAGTCTCCGGGTTGGTTGCGTGCCCCATCCGGAGCCGTGCATGGTCGGTCGCCGGTCCGCCATCATTGGCATCACAACGCGGGATGACCCGGACCGGCTCTTCGATCGGTCGGTGGATGTCGACCTTCTGCCTGCACATCATCAAGCTGGAGCCCATCGAGACGATTTCCGCTCCTCGAAAGGAACGGCCGTGAGGCGGTGCAGCAGCGTATTGAGAGGGTGCCCCCAGGAATCTGTCCACGCTTCAGCAGTTGGGTGGCCCTTTCTCGTCCCATAGGGGCCCAAGTGGCAAGATCACGTTCCTGCACGTTCCTGCACCTTTTCTGCCCTCCTTTTCTGCTCCTGGCACCTTTTTGCCCCATTTTCTGCCCCCGTTGGATTCGATACCATTCGAAGTGACCCCTTACAGCGGACGGGCGAGGCGCCCACCGTTGAACTCGTGCGTTAGACAGCCTTAGCTTATGCCAAGTGCAACCATCAAGCTGTTCTTAGTCCACGCTGACGCGAAGTGCTTACGGACCGCCGAACTCTCGAACTGGACGGGAAAGGCCGTAGCTGGTCCCCGCAGTGAGCTTGACAGCGTTCTCGGGCGAGAAGAAGCAGCAAAATCAGGAGTCTATTTCTTGACTGGGACCGATTCGGAATCAGGGAGATCTGCAGTCTACGTTGGCGAAGCTGAAAGCCTCCGTGACCGCCTCCGTGACCACCTCGACAAGGACTTTTGGAATCACGTCGTGTTCTTCATCAGCAAAGACGAGAACCTGACCAAGGCACATGTTCGATACCTCGAAGGTCGCCTCATTGAGCAGGCGCAGTCGGCTGGCAGGGCGCTGGTGATGAATGGCCAATCGAGTGGCTCAAAGCTACCCGAGTCCGACTGCGAAGATATGGAGATCTTCCTTGAGAGGATTCATCAGCTCATGCCGGTGCTCGGGACCGACGTGCTGCTTCCAGTTGGCTCTGCGCCGGCGGGTCATGCTGAACAGCAGATCCTCGTCTGCGAAATTAAAGGACTAAGGGCCACCGGGCGTCTCATCCCAACGGGCTTTGTCGTGCTGAAGGGATCGCAAGCGGTTCTCAAGGAGCGCGCGTCTTCCCAGCAATACCCGTCTACCATGGCGCTACGGAAGAGATTGATTGAAGACGGAACACTGGTCAAACAGGAAGACCATTTTAAGTTCGCCCGCGATTCGGAGTTCACTAGCCCCAGTGCGGCGGCAACCGTCGTGCACGGAGGACCAGCGAATGGGCTGACCGCTTGGAAGAGCAAGGACGGCAAGACGCTGAAGGACCTTGAGGCCGGCTAACTGGCAAATCGAACTCATTGCGAGGACGCTCCGATGGCGCGGCCCTCGTCCCATGGGCGGCGGGCCGATAACGGGCCGATAAAGTGTCCGTCTTGTTCCGGACACCTTCGGCTCAGTTCGCGAGGCCGTCCTCGAGCGCATCCTGGAATCACTGGTGCACGGCTTGTTCCTTGGCCTGGCCGAAGACCGGTGGCACCGGCGGCTCTTCGGCACGTTACCGCGCGGTTGTGGGATCGGGCCGGACCGCGATTCGCTCGACCGGGTCGACGGTCCCCTCGGCATTCGCCGGAGGAGGGGAACCGTCGGGTCCGTGGCCGCTCGCTCGGGGGCGAGCCGGGGCAGAACCCGATTGTAGAGCAGCGTGACCGAGGCCTTGGGGCGAAGGCCGCGATGGCGCTCGATCTCGCGGAGGGCGTCGGCCAGGGGCCAGCCCTGGATCACGAAGCGGTACAGGCCCATCCAGGCGGGTGAGCGGTCCATGCTGGCGTGGCAATGGACCAGGATCGGCCAGGCGGCGGGATCGTTCGCGACGGCAAGGGTCCGGGCAATGAACTCCCCGCCCGTGGGGTCGTCGTCCGGGTCGTTGCCCACGTAGTTCAATCCGTGCTCGCGGACGAAGCGAAGCTCGTCGGGCCAGAGCGGACTGCGCTCGGGAGTGTACTCGGGGAACAGGTTGATGATGGTCCGGAAATGATGCCGCTCCTGGGCCAGCTCAAGCCCCCAGCGTGTGGGCATGGCGCTGATGTAGATGCGGTCGGGGACAACCTCGCGAAGACGATGAATCGGGCGCTGGTACCAGAAGATGCCTCGACCCGTGAAATCCAGGACGAGCCAGATCAGGACGAGACTCGTGATGACCGCGGCGCGCGGCAGGCCGGCAGGCGCCCTGGGCGCGACGCGGAGCAGGGCCAGGGCCCAGGCCAGGAGCCCCCAGACGTAAATCCACCGGGGCCAGAAGCCAAACGGCTCACGATCCAGCCATCCCACCTGGCGTAGGAAGATCATGGCAGCCGACAGAACGAGCAGCCCGGCGATACCGTGCGACCGGGCGGCAATCCAGTGCCCTCGCATCGGCCCATCGTTCAGGGCCCAGAAGACCAGGACGAGCACGCTGGCGGCCCCGGCGCGCCAGGATCCATCGAAGGGGCCCCGGCGCGTTCGGGATTCAATATCGTTCGCCAGCCCAGGCCGTGCCAGCCGTCGAGCAGGGGCCCGGGCGTCGCGGCATGCCAGAAGCCGGCGAGCGAGAGCGCCATGGCCGCGAGCCAGAGGCGTCGCTTCGGGCCCCGCAACAGGCCCCATGCCGAGAGTACGATCGCCGCCGAGGCAACATAAACCGCGATGTGATCGATCGTGTCGCCAGCCTCGGCAAAGCGGTAGGCCGGTGGTGGATAAGCGTTGAAGGTCGGACGGACGACGCGCGGGAATTCTGGGTCGATGTCGGACTCGAAGTCCAGGACGTACCAGAAGGCCGGTAGCGTGGCCAGGGCGAGCACCAGCCATGGCCAGATCCGTACGCGCTGTCCCGGCGCGTGGTGTCCCATCATTCTCCGGCGTCCTTTCCGGTTGTAAGATCAGGGTCCGCACGCCGGGCCTTCGGCCTCGAAGGCTCAGGCGGCCCGGTCCTTCGGCTGGGTTATATCACGAAGAGCGTGTTCTGCGAAGACTTCCGTTTCCACCCGCCCCTTCCCTGTGCGAACGCCGACCCGCACCAGAATTCGACGGCGAAATTCCCGGAAGGGCCGGGCGACCAGGCGATGGGCCCGGATCCACCAGGGGATTCGCCGCTGCTGGGCGATCAGATCCATGCCCGCACTGGTCGGGCCGGCAACGGGCCCAGTGCTTCATCAAGTGGTACTCGTCGCTGCTCTGGAAGATCCGGAACAGGGGGCCCCGGGGCAACCATCCTGGCCAGGAAAGGCTGATCTGGAAGTCGATCAGGCAGGGCTCGCCTCGCTCGGTCACGATGATGTTCTCTCGCTTGTGCAGGTCAACGTACAAGCGTGCGTCTCGCGTGCATTTCCTGGAGCAGGCGATGCAGGTCGTGAAAGAACGAATCAGGGACGGCCTCGCGGTTCCCCAGCGGATGGCCGGCGACATACTCCCGGGCGACGGCATGCTCGAGCATCGGACCGTCGACGCTGACCGGGCCGGCGAGAGCAGGGATCCCCTTCAGACCGGCCAGTTGTCCCAGTAAGCTTCGCTCGTTGCGTGCGGTCCGCCGCCCCACCCAACCCATGGGCAGCCCGAGGAGCGATGACTGCCGGTGCAGCTTGACGACCCTCAGCCTGCGTTCCGGTCCTTCGTAGAGTGCCGTGGCGGCCCATGAGTCGTGCTTGAAAACCTCACGCAGGCGATGCGCCACACCCGCGATCCGCAGGGTCTCGGGTGGTGAATCTAACCCAAGTGCCTTCAGCCATCTGGGACGGGCCTTGACCCGGGGGCGACCAGGCTGTTCATCCTCGGGCAACGCCATCGTGTATCCTGCCGAGCCGAGACCCCTTAATCGACCAAGAGCCACATGCTGCATTTTCGGTGCGGGAGACTCAATCTCTTGAATCAATTCGCATCGAGGCAGCCACAGGCAGAGAGCCGTGGTTTATACCGCGGGCGGGCACGGGTGAGGCATTCACACAACGGGCGGGACGCCCGCGCTCCCTGGGAGAGGACTCCCCGGCACCCGCTGGGAGCGCGGGCGTCCCGCGCGCTCTTCAATTGACTCAATCCGGCCCCATTCGCGGCATAGCCTTCACGCGACGGGGCTCGTTCAGCTCAGGAGCTGCGCTGCGACCCGGTGAGGAATGGTGGGAGAGACGACGGGCCATGCTGGGTTTCTCTCTTGAGCAAACCCGTGAGGTCCTCGGGTGTCGGAGAGGGCGAGGAGAGCCCCAGGAGCCAGGCGGCGAGCCGGCCCGGTGGGAGCCCGGCGCGGATCAGACGGGTGGGCCGGTCGAGATCCCTGAGGATTCCCTGGGCGGCAAGATAACCGCTGCGCACAGCTCCCTCCATGGTCGCTGGCCAGCCGGTGTCGGTCCAGTCGCCAGCCAGGAACAGGCCGTCCACCGGGGTCCTCTGGGGGGGACGGAGCCGGTCCACCCCGGGCCGGACGGCGAAGGTGGCTCCGTGCTCGGTCACAACCCACCACCGCAAGAGCGCCGCGTCGTGGACCGCCGGCCAGACCGCGGCCAGGTCGGCAAGGATCGCATCACGGATCGCCACCTTGTCGAGCGAGAGGAAATCGTAAGAAGCGCTGATCACGATCTGGAGATACTGGCCGCCGGTGCCGGATGAGTCTCGTCCCGGCTCGACAGACGGGGGTGCGCCTGGCACCGCGCGCCCCTGGATGGTCGTGTGATTGAAAACCCACTGGACGAGCCGCCCGGGCATCACCACGTGATCGAAGGGGCAGACCTGCCGATCGAACCAGAGATGGACCCCGGTGATCGGCGAGGACTTGAGGAGGTTCAGCCCCTGAAGGTCGGGAATCCGCCGGGCCGCCTCCCCGGGAAGGAGACCGGCGACACGATCGAAGGAGACGGCGAGCACCACGAAATCGGCGGGGATGAGCTCCCCTGTGCGGAGAACCACGCCCCGCAAGGCTCCGTCGTCCTCCACGTCGATGGTGCGGACGCCGGTGGTGAGGCGAACCTCGACCTCGCGATCCCGCAGCCAGTTCTCCAGCCGGGAGCCGTAGAGCTCGCCGAGAGGGACAAGCGGGAGTTCCATCTGGAAGCCGGTCCGGTTGCTCAGGAAACCTTCGACGAAGACCTTGCGGGCATGGCCGACGTCCATCTGATCGAGCCGCTCGTTGAGGGCCGAGACCAGGACGGTGGACCAGAACAGTTCGATGGTTCGCGCACTCTGGTGATGGCGGAACAGCCACTCGGCCAGGCTCTCGCCAGGCCGGTCATCACGCCCCAGCGCCAGGCAGGCCAGGCCGTATCCCACGCGCAGCTTGTCTCGCCAGTTCAGGTAGTTGGCGGTCAGGAAGCTCTCCGCCAGGTGGAACGGCGCAGGGCCGCGTCCGGCACGGAGCCGCGAGACGCGTCCCTTCAGGCTCAGGAAAACCACGTCCGGCTCGCGTCGAAACAGGTCGGCAATCCCCACGCGCCGGCAAAAGTCCGACAGGTTCGTGCAGCAGGCCATGCTGACGTGCTGGCAGTTGTCAACCTGCTCGCCGGTGACCGGGTCGGTAAACGAGCTTGCCCGTCCGCCCAGCCTGGGCCGGCTTTCCAGGAGCGTGATCCGCAGGCCGCGGCCAACAAGTGCTGAAGCCGTGGCCAGGCCGGCAAGGCCGCCACCGACGATCACGACATGAGGAGGGGGGGGCTTGCGTACCGGCGGCATCAGTCGGCCATGAGGCTCCAGATCAAGGAACAGGACTCGGTGTCTTGGGGATCGCCGGGCTGAGGAACCGCTGCGGGAGGGCCCGCAGGGCGATCGCGGCCTTGCGCCACGCGGGGATGGTGACCCGCTCCTTGAAGACGTTGTAATCACGCCGGGTGATCTCGTCGAGCAAGGCCCGGTAGATGCCCACGATGCTCAGGAGCACGGGCCGGCCAATCGGGTCGACCAGGGGTACCAGGGCCTGGGCCCGGTCGTAATACTCATAGGCTCGCCCCGCCTCGAAGGCGAGGAGTTCCCTGAGCCGGTCGGAAGGACGATCGGCGTCGAGATCTTGCGGAGCCACTCCGAACTGGTCCATCTCGTCCCTGGGAAGGTAGATCCGCCCGTTCCGCGCGTCCTCCCGGACGTCGCGGAGGATATTGGTGAGCTGGAGGGCGATTCCGCAGGCTTCCGCCAGCCGCTCGGCCCTCCCCCCTTCGGACCGGTAGCCCCAGATACGGATGCAGCAAAGCCCGACGACGGAGGCGACATGATAGCAGTAGTCGGCCAGCTCGTCGAAGTTCGCATACGATCGAGGCTGCACATCCATCGAGACGCCGTCGATCAGGTCGTGCAGCAGCAGGGGTGGAATGCCGCACCGGGAGACCGTGTCGGCCAGGGCCGGAAACCCGGGCCATCTGGAGGGCTCGCCCGCGAGCGCACCGTCCAGCGCACTCCGCCATTGATCGAGCGCCGCGTCCTTCTCGGCGGCCGTTCCCGGTTCATCGGCAAGGTCGTCCGTCCGGCGCATGAAGGCATAGAGCGCGAACATCGCCTGTCTGCGATCACGAGGCAGCAGCCGGAACGCGAAGTAGAAATTGCGCGCCTCGCGGCACGCGATCTCGCCGCAAAGTTGATAGCTGGTCGCGAGCGTTGGGGCCGTCCTCACCGGACACTCTCCAGAGGAGACGATGCGGCGCTCGATGCGGCGGCCATCTCCGGGGGAACAGGCCGGCCTGGCCGGACGGGGTTGCCCCGCAGCCTGGCCATCCCCAGGCCAATCATCGCTCGTCCCAGCAGGCCGATCTTGGTCCACTTCGAAAGCGCGGGGCGAGCCGTCAGGACGTCGAACCCGCGGGCCTCGATCCGGTCCAGGATCGCCAGGCCGCCCCGTGAGAACAGGTCGATATCGACGGCCAGCTCGCCGGGGATCCGCGGCACCAGGGCTCGCCCTTCCTGAAGCAGTTGCCGCGTCCGCTCGACCTGGAACTTCATCAGCCCGGCGAAGGCCGGGGTGAACCGCAGAGCCCGCAGGTCATCGTCGGCATAGCCGAACCGCTGGCGATCCTCGCGGGGCAGGTAGATCCGGCCAATCGCCAGGTCGCGGGCCACGTCCTGCCAGAAATTGGCCAGTTGCAGCGCCGTGCACGTTGCGTCCGACAGTCGGGCGTTCTCCTCGGTGAACGCACTGGCCACGTGAAGCACGAGATGTCCCACCGGGTTGGCCGACCGCGTGCAGTAGTCCAGAAGCTGGGAATAGGTCAGGTACTCCGTGACCGTCTGGTCCTGCACAAACGCGTCGATCAGCGCCTCGAAAGGACCGATCGGGATTGCGTACCGGGCGACGGTCTCCGCCAGCGCGATCATGACCGGATGACGCGTCTGGCCCTGGTACATGGCACGCAGCTCGCCACGCCACCAGTCCAGCAAGCGCAGCGAAAGGGCCGGGTCGCCAACCTCGTCGCCCAGGTCGTCGGACCAGCGGCAGAAGGCGTAGATGCTCTGGAACGCCGGCCGGTGCTCGCGGGGAGTCATCCAGGTCACGACGCTGAAATTCTCGTAGTGTCGTGGCCGTCAGCTCCGCACAGTAAGCAAGAGCCTCCTCGCGTGAGACGCGGCGCGCGGCCTCGGGCCCGAAGCGGTTCAGATCGTCCTCGAAAGCCATGACCGAAGAGCCCTCGTGCCCAGCGATCTTGCCCCGCCCGGGCCCGATTCTACTGACCCGGGCAGCCGCATGCCAGAAGGGCGACTGGATCGTTGACCCCTCGAGCCAGCCGGGTGACAATCGGCGGACACGAGACAGGACGAGGAACCCGGATGGCTGCCCGCTGTCGCCGCCGGCCGCCGGTTCCCACCAGGAAGAAAGAAGCCGATCATGAAAACCGCAATGCGTTTTCTGCCCGCCTGCCTGCTTGCCGCGAGCGTGATGGGGTGGTACGGGGGCGGCCTGGGCGGTCGCGCGTCGGCCCAGGAAACGGGCAAGGCCCAGTCCCTCTTCAACGGCAAGGACCTCACCGGCTGGGTCACGCCCGATGACAAGGCGATCTTCTCGGTCGAGAACGGCGAGATCGTCGGCCGCACCCAGGGTAACCTGAAGAAGAACGAGTTCCTGGTCACCGAGAAGCCGTATCGCGACTTCGTGCTCAAGGCCAAGGTCAAGTTCCGCAACGGAAACTCGGGAATCCAGTTCCGCGCCCGCCTGCCTATTTGCCGCGAGCGTGATGGGCTGGTACGGGGGCGGCCTGGAAGGAATCATCGCCCTGCTTGGCTTCGCTCGTCGCGTTTTCGCACCCCTCAGCACCTCCGCGAGACGCCGAGGGCAACGGGAAACGCGGATCGTCACGAACGGGACTGGTCGGCCTGAAAGGCCGAGGGAATCCAGCCCAGGGTGGAACCCTGGGTGGCTCCAACCACCCACGGGAATGTCGGCCTGAAGGGCCGAAGCCCGTCTCGCGGAGGCGCGGCGGGATCATTGACGCGTGAACTCCCTGCGATC
Organism: uncultured Planctomycetaceae bacterium; assembly: GCA_963816015.1. Lineage (GTDB taxonomy): Bacteria > Planctomycetota > Planctomycetia > Isosphaerales > Isosphaeraceae > Aquisphaera. Next base: position 84,290 of record CAWFJM010000031.1, read on the forward strand.
CCGCCAAAATGGGTTTGTTCGTCACCGAGAATTTTCGCTTTGCCAGCCACTAACACATTTCCTGATAATCTTTTACGTCAATTCCAATTTGGCTTCGATCGTCACGTTTTCGCACCCCTCGCGCCTCCGCGAGATCCTCCAGAGCACCGTCACCGAATTGTCAAAGAACCGGGGGAACGCGGGGAACGCACATCCCCGATTACAGTGTGCGACACGATGTCAACTCCGGTCGGGCTCCGGTTCAAGAATCCCGGCGCTTTAATCCGCACGATCGTCCCGGCTCGCCCAGCCGCTAGAACCACGGAAAATCATGAAGGTCATGGAACCACGGAGAGCCGACGCGGCTGAACGGCCGCCGAGATTGCCCATTCGGATGGTTCTTGTGATTCGTGGTCGAACTCGGTCTCCACGGCCGAGGCAGGGTACCTAAGGGTGTCTGTTTGGATCATCGACCGACAGTCCCTCTGCGGTGGCGGCGGCGTTGAGGTCCTGATCCGCCGAGATGAGCGTCACCGGGGCGAGACCGGCATCCTGGTGGAGCCGCTGGACTTCGAGGGCAACGGCCAGTTGCACGGCATCGTAGGCTCTGAGACGGTGTTTACGGGCGGTCAGCATCGCGTTGTCGAAGAGGGCTGGGGTTAGTTCGATGACGCGATAACGCTGGGCCAAATGGCGGCGGAAATGGCCGAGGATCGCACCCGCCTGGGCAGGGGAAAGGTCGCCGCTGTACTGGCGGCGCGTGATCGCGGCATAGACCTCAACGGCGGTGATGCGGGCAATGTAAAGTCTGTGCTTGGCCTTGGCATGCACCAGGGAGCGGACCCAGGGGCCGCCGGTTTCCTTCACATGGCGTTTGACGAGGGCACTGGTGTCGAAGAAATAATCCGCCATCTCAGCGACGCTCGCGGATGACGGTCTCGGAGAGGGGTTCCCCCTTGATGTCAACCGGCTGATCGTCGGGATCGTCGAAGTCGGCGTCGGTGTCCGGGACCTGGCTCATCAGCCCGATATTCATCAGGTGCTGATCAAATTCCGCGGCGGTGAGCGGCTTTTTCGGCTTGGCGGGTCGAACACGCTTGGCACGATGATCGGACATCGTAGCATCCTCGGGCAAGGCTTGCCTGAGCCGGATGAGGGCGTCACGGATCACGTCGTCTTCACGGGCATAGCGTCCGCCGCGTACCGCGTCCTGGACGAACCGTTCCAGGTCTCTCGGTAAATGTATGGTCATAAGTGCGATGTCCTTTATTCTTAGATTACCATAGCCCGCGGTCTTGCCAAGCTGGATCAATGGATGCATGCCAAGCTTTTCTGCCCTTTTGCCCTGTAGACTGACTTGGCCGAGCGATGGACCTTGGTCTACGGTAGAGTGGTGGTCTGGGACAGCAGGTGGGGCTTCTAAGCGGCCTCAAACCGTGAATGTCTCCCAATCGCACGTGCGTGGATCGAGTGTCCATTGCGTTCCGGGCCTAGGAGACGCAACTCTCCCTGGCCCTACTCGCAGGTGGGGTAGCGTTCCCGCAACTGTCGCGGGCGAAGTTGAGTATGGTGTCCTTGCCCAAGAAGCTCGGGAAAGGAGAATCGTAAATGTGAAACCTTTCATCGGAACCCTGCGGGTAATCAGTCCCGTCCGGCAAAGCCGGGCCAGCAGCCGGAAGCGAGTCTTGCGTGGGGACGGGTGACCGTCACCGCGAAGCGTAGACAGTGAGGTCAAACGCTGTGTGATTGAGCCCCGAAATTACCGTAGTTGTGAGCCCTCGTCTTGGACACTCGCGGGGGCCGTGCCAGGCATTAGCGACACTTGGACCCACCAGCGTGCCAGGTCACACCGGGGTCGGAGGAACATGGCGAATGATCATGGGGTTCCCCGGGAACTTGGGAGGACTTGCCGTTTCCATCGTCATGCCGGTCGGAGACCCGGCTTACCAACTCCAGGTGGATCCGCGGCCCACGTCCGAGGCCGACGGGGACGAACGAGGGACGAAACGATGGTATCGCCAAGCGAAGGAAACGAAGTGCGGCGAAATGAACGGCAAGGGGTCGCAGCGCCCCATAGTAGTGTTGAAGCGGGGGAACGGCCCTCCCGGACCCCGTGGAGCGAAGGGGGTGCCGCGTTGTGGACGGGGAGTTGGAACCACGCCGAAGACATCGTGCCTCACCAGCGTGTCACCGCGAAACCACCCAGTCGTGTGAGGGACAGCGACTCCACAACGTGACGAACCGGATGCGTTCGACTCAGCCGTCCGGATCTGTGGGAGCTCCAGGGAGTAATCCCTGGGGCGACCCGGCCCGGAACTATAGGAACTATACATCGAACAGGCCCACGCCGACGTGGGCCTGCCAACCTGCCAAGCGCCAAAGGAGAAACAGCCATGGCGAAACCGAGATTCATCGCACTGGTCCTCACGATTTCGTTGGCATGGGTCGGAGCAATGGGGTCCATTGCGGCGGCCGACGGGCCGCAGTCCGTGGGCGCAGCAGGGAGGCCGCCCTATCAGCCGGCTCCGGAACTTCGCGATTTCCTCAAAAGCTTGAATCAGGTCGGGAATCCCTTGGACAGCATGACTGCCGAATCGGCCCCCGGGCTGTGGCTGAGCGAGGTGGTCGGTGCCAGGAAGGTCCTCAAGTCGATCCCCGTGGAGAGCATCCGCGATCTGTGTGTCCCGGCCAGGAACCATCAGATCCCCATACGCATTTATACCCCCCGGGACAAGAAGCTCGCCCGGGGCGGAAAGTTGCCCATCCTCGTTTACCTCCACGGCGGCGGCTGGACCTTGGGGAGCATCGCCTCGTACGACAGCATCACCCGGGCCCTGGCCAACGAGGTCCCGGCCCTGGTCATCTCGGTCGACTACCGTCTGGCACCGGAGCACCCATTCCCCGCCGGCACCGAGGACGCGTACTTGGCGATGGAGTGGGTGGCCCGGAATGCGGAGGAAATCGGCGGCGATCCGGCGCGGATCGCCGTGGCCGGTGACAGCGGCGGCGGGAACCTGGCCACGGTGACCGCGCGGAAGGCCAAACGGGCCGGCATCGGCATCGTTTTCCAGGCCCTCTTCTTCCCCTCGACCGATATCTCCCGCACGGATTCTCCCTCCTACGATCAATACGGCCAGGGCTATTTGCTGACCAAGAAATCCGTGGAGAGCTTTCGCAAATTCTACCTGCCGAACCCCCATGACTGGACGAACCCGGACGCCTCACCCCTCCGAGCGTCGAACGACGATCTCGCGGTCCTGCCACCGACGCTGATCATCGTGGCTGGCTGCGACCCGCTCCGCGAGGAGGGGATCGCCTACGCTCGAAAGCTCCGCGACAACGGCGTGTCCGTGACCTGCCGCACGGAGGAGGAAATGATCCATGGTTTCCTGAGCTTCTACAACAGCGCGTTGACCCCGGCGATCTCGCGCCGGGTGGAACCGATCCTCCAGTACGCGGCAGCCGCGATTCGGGATGCTTTCACGACGAGCGACTGATACATAAGCCCGTCGGGTGGCCGGGGTCGTCGACCCCGGCCACCCGACCGCGGTAGTCGAGGGACAAATCCGGTCATCGACCTCGAGGAGCGTTTCAGGGGAAACGCTCCTCGCTCGTCCCCTCGTTTGAGGATCTCGACCCAGTCGCGTCGCTCATGCTCATCACGGTACCCGTTTCGGCTCCGCGATCTGCTGTACTTCGGCCTCCTGCTTCCCGGCCTCGATCCGTGCCTCAATCGTGGCTTTCGAGAAATCGGACGCATTCGCGAGTCCGCGCCCGGCGCTGAAGGGAATCAGGGTGAAGTAGTCGATCTTCTTGTGACCGATGAGGTTTTTGTATCCCTTGTGATTTTTAATAATATCATCAACGATAGGAACAATATCCTTGAGCCGGGGATCCTCCTTGAGCGTCGCATCGAGGTTCTCAAACTTGTCTATAAGTTCCTCTACATGGTTGGCGAGTTCGATGTAGTCGTTGGTCTGTTGGAACATCCATTTATCCAGATCCATCTTGCTGGAGAAGCTGAGATTGAAGACGCGATTGATCACTTCGGGGATGCTGTTCGGCACGCTGCCCGCCCTGGGGAAAAGCTCGACGGCGATCACTTCCCGCTCGACGGAGTCGTCTCCGCAGCATCGTTCGAGGCAGTTAATCGCCACCGCCAAGGGGGTGTTCGAGAAGAGCCCACCATCCCAGTAGCTGGCGCCATCCACCCACGTCGCCGGGAAATTGGGCGGCAGGCTCCCGCTGGCGAGGATATGATCGATCGACAGGCGATCGCGGTTGGTGAACGGGCTCTCCTGGCCCTCCTTGATCAGCTCGTGGCCCTTCGTGTTGCCGAAGTTCGCAAGCTGGCCGGTCGCGACATTCACGGCGGTCACCGCGACCTGGCAGTGATGATTCAGTTGGTCGAGGTCGACCAGCTCCTGGAGCGTCTCCCGCAGTGGAGTGGTGTCGCACAAGCTGTCGGTGAACATCGACGCGAGGGGGCCGGCATAGAGATATTCCGGGCGCAGTCGGTACATGCCCTCGTTCCCCAACGCCGAGAGACGCTGCTGGACGAATGGTGGGATGACTTGCCCGAGCACTGGTTGGAGGAGGGGCAACAGCGGCCCGAGCATCGCTCCCTGCGCCGCCAAGTACTGTTGTAGTACCGGTGGGATGAGTTGCCCGAATGGGATGAGTTGCCCGTACACCGGCACCGGCGGCACATACGCGTAGGGAGAGTGGGGCACCCCTTCGAGCAGCGAAAATCGTCTCCGCCAGGCATCGCCCAGCGCCTCGATGCCGGCCCCGGCTAGGATGGCGGCATTGACGGCACCGATCGAGATCCCTGTAATGACCTCCGGTGTGAAATTCTCCCCCCGGGCTTTATAGAGCGCCTCCAGGACGCCGTACTCGTACGCGCCCAGGGCACCGCCGCCCTGAAGGACGATCGCTGTCCGCACGTTTTCGCTTTGCACAGTTGTCCTCCGTATAACAGCCAGAGAGCGTCCAACGAGAAGATGGAGGTCCTCTCCCTCAAGGGCCAGGGCCTCCCCCATCAGGAGATCTGCCGACTGGCACGAATCACCGAGAACACCTTGCGCTCCTCTACCTGCGGCGGTTCCAGGGGGGCGGCATCGCGCGGCTCAAACGCCTTGACTTCGCCAAGCCCACCGGCGAACTGGCCGATCATCACGAGGTACCGGGGGACTACTTCCGCAAGCGGCCCAAGGCCATTGGGCAAAGCCGCGTAATCCCTTGGCCCCTTTATTTTAGCCGAAGTTGGCCTTTTCGCAAGCCCCTGAACAACCGGACTACGATGATTGATACAATCCCTTAAGAACCCCTTCACCAGCCGAACGACGGCGATTCCATTCCGATGATCGTCACGGATTTGGGGGTGACTCCCTCTGTGTTTCCGAAGGCGGGATACCGTTCATCCGTTATAAACTTATTGGCTCATGTGGGGGATCTGGTGGTGCCCTACTCTGTCGTGGCCGGCGTCAGGCGGAGCACACGCCTGAAGATCCTGAGAGATCAGAAGTTCGGCGCACAGAGGCTGAGGACTTGGCCCCAGTGATCCTCGGCCTCCCACCAGATTCCCCACATGAGCCAAGGAGAATTTTATCTTGCTGGCTCATACTCTCGTTCCCCGAGTCCGGGTATCTTGGGACAGAATGTTACGTCGTGGCGCTTGGCACGAAGACTCACCGCAGGGAAGAAACGGCATGAGCGGTCGATGGTGGATTCTCGGAAGCCTGATGTGCATCGGGCTTGCCGGCTGCCACAAGGAGAGCCAGAAGGCGGAAGCCAAGGATGAGCACTCCGATGAGAAGGAGGCCCACGTTGCCGTACGGGTCGAACCGGCCCGGCGGAACACGGTGGTTGAGACGGTCGAAGGCCTGGGACGGAGTGAACCGATTCCCGCGAAGCTCGCGATGCTGACTCCCGCCGTCGAGGGTCACGTCCACGAGCTTGTGGTCAAGCGAGGTGAGACGGTGAGGACCGGCCAGCCGATCGTTGAACTCGACAAGTAGGTGGCCCTCGCCGACCTCGCCGAGAAGACGGCCACGCGAGACGGCCTGAAGGCCTCGCTGGCGCTGCTCAAGTCGGTCCCGAGGCCCGAGGAACGGAGAGCGAACGAGCTGGCGGTGGAGCAGGCCAAGGTGGCTCTCGAACGCGCCAAGCAGGCTGCGGCGCGGCTCAGACCGCTGCTCGCTCGCCATGAGGTCTCCGAGCAGCAGGTCTTCGAGGCCGACCTCGCGGTGACCACGGCCCGCCTCCAGCAAGAGTCGGCCGAGGCCCTGCTCCGGACCATGATGATCGGACCGCGACCCGAGGCGGTGGCCGAAGCCGAGACCAAGATCACGGTGGCCGAAGGGGCGGTGGCATTCTCGAAGGCCCATCTCGATTACCATACCATCCGCTCACCGATCGACGGGGTCCTCGACAGCCTCACCTGCCATCCCGGGCAGACGATCGCGATCGGGGCGCCCATCGGCGAGGTTGTCGATACCCGGCAGGTCCTCGTGTCGATATATCTTCCCCCGCGATCAGCACAGAAGATTCGCGTCGGGCAGAAGGCCCGGGTCAAGGGAGTTGTTTCTCACCGGGAAGCAGCTCCCGCGGCTCCGGCCGAGGACGCGGGTCAGGAGGGGAAAGTCGAGTTCGTGGGCCGGATCGCCGATGCCCAGACCGGGAACCTCCCGGTCCAGATCCTGGTCGATAACCCCGACGGACGGTTGACGCTGGGGCAGACCATGGGCGTGACGATCACCGTGGACGAGCACTCCGGAGTGCTCGAGGTCCCGTCCCAGGCCATCCTCGACTTGGGCGAGGGACCTATCCTGAGTGTCGTCCGGGACGGGAAGGCGGTCGTGCTCCACCCGGAGGCGGGAACGCCTCACGACGGGTGGGTGGCTGTCACGGGAACGGACCTGAAGGAGGGCGAACCGGTGATCGTCGAGGGAGGGTATAACCTTCCGGAAGGAACCGCGGTCAAGCTCGAAGAAGCCGCGGTCAAGTCCGAGGAAGCCGCGGTCAGGCCCGAAGGATCAGCGGTCAAGTCCAACAAGGCCGCGCCCAGCACGGAGCATGAAGGATGAGCCTCGCCGTGGAGCCGGGAATCGAGGACCGGCTTGAGGGGCGGGGGATCAACCTCGTTGCCCTTGCCAGGCCCTACTTCGGACTGATGGGTGCGGCCTCGGAATTATGTAAACAATGACGGGCCGCTCGGATAAAGTCGGGCCTCCTTCCAGGGGAGGCCGCCATGCCCGCCGCCATCGTCGCCCGCACCGAGACCGCTTTCACCATCCAGATCGAGATCCCCTACGGCTCCTCCATGCTGGAGTCCGAGGAGATCATCCAGGAGCACCTCAACCGGGCGGGCGTCCTCGCCACCCGGGAGGCCCTGCAAACGATTCGACACCGACGGCACACCGCTCGTCGTCGCCGACACCAAGCTCACCTCGATGGGCCGAGTCCTCAAGGAGTACCAGACCCTCTATGGGGTCGCCCCCGTGGAACGCCACCTCTACCAAAGTTCCCGGGGCGGCAAAGACCTACTGCCCGCTCGACCGCAACGCCCGGATCATCGGCAGCTCCACCCCCCGGTTCGCCAAGATCATCTCGACAAGTAAGCCGAGTCCGGCTCCTCCCGAGTGATCGAGGACCTGCGGAGTACCATGGCCGTGCGGTGGCCCGGTCGTTCGTCCAGAACGTGGCCGACGCCGTGGCCGCCGTGGCGATGGCCCAGGAGGAGGACTGGGAGTACGCCCCGCCCGAGTTAGAGGGGCCGATCGGGACGATCACCATCGGGATGGACGGCACCTGCCTGCTGATGTGCGAGGACGGGTGGCGGGAGACGATGGTCGGCACCATCGGGTTCTATGACCGGGACGGCGAGCGACAGCACACGATCTACCTGGCGGCGACCCCGGAGTACGGCAAGGCGACGTTCCTCGACCGCCTGGAGCGGGAGATCGGGCGAGTCAGGGCGGCGTACCCGCAGGCCCGCTACGTAGGGTTAGCCGACGGGGCGAAGGGAACTGGGAGTTCCTTGGCCGGCATACCGCGGTCCAGGTGATCGACTTCTGGCACGCCGCCGAGTACCTGTCCGATGCGGCCGATGCCCTCTTCGTTCGAGAGCCGGGGGCGAAGCGGCCGTGGCTGGAGTCGAGTTGCCACCGGCTGAAGCACGAGCTGGGTGCGGCCCGGCAGTTGATCCGGGACCTGAAGCGGCTGGCGGCCGAGAAGGGGGTCGCCCCGGATCACCCGGATGTCGAGGCGGCGATCACGTACTTCACCAACCAGAACAAGGCGGGCCGGATAAACTACGCCCCGCTGGTGGAATCGAAAATCCCGATCGGCTCGGGGTGACGGAGGCGGCTTGCAAGGTTCTGGTCAAGCAGCGGCTGTGCGGTTCGGGGATGAGGTGGAAGGAGCCGGGTGCGGCGGCGGTGTTGAGCGTGCGATGCCTGACGTACACGACCGAGCGTTGGTCGCAGCTCTGGGCCAGGATCGACCAGGATGGGTTCCCGGTTGCGGCCGATGTCACATGCTTCCGAGGTCACACCCCCACGAACCCTTCGGGTCGGTGGCCACCGTCTGCTCGATGTGGCTGGCGAAGTCGCTCTCTGTCCGCGTCGGACCGATCGTCGGCCTGAGCAATTCGCCGGTCGTCACCACCAAGTTGCCGATCAGGCACAGCGTCCCGTGCCGGGTGTACTCGAACTCGATCCGTTGGCACTTTCCCGCGATCATCGCCTTGCTGGGGGCGATCCGCTCCAGGGCCCGCAAGCCGGCCACCTCGTCCACGCTGACCGTGTGGGTCTGGTGGGTCCGAAAGGAGCCGGGGTGCTTTCGACGCTCTTTGCGACGGTGGTCCGTACGGGGACCTTTCGGGTCGTTGCGGCCGTTGCGCGGGCGTTTGCCGTGCTGGCGGACCTTCTGGAGTTCGTGCACCAACTGCGCCACCCGACGCCGCAGTTCTGCGTTCTCCGCTTCCAGCTCAGCGATCCGTTCTCGTAGTCGTTGGTCGTCCATGATGGCTGCAGTTTGCCTGACAACCGCAAAACGGGCAAGCTGAACTGCTTAACAGTTACACCTTTTCTCGTTCCGTCACCGCACCCTCGCGGCTCCGGCAAGGTCGCCGCGATCATTATGCTGGCCTTCACGGCCTCCTCAATGAGGACATCGCCGAGCGGGTCGGCCTGACACACCGCCAAGTCGGACGCTGGCGACGGCGTGGGGGAACGCGTGGAACCGACTCATGGACATCGAGTGCCGCGAGTCCCGCGCGTCTTCGACGGGCCATCAAAGCGGTCCTCACCGACGAACCACGCCCCGGTGTGGCGGGCGAGATCACCCCCGAGCAGTTCACCCGAATCTTGGCTGTCGCCTGCGAGCCCCCCGAGAATTCGGGATGGCCGATCACCCAC
>CAWFJM010000032.1:0-80073 GCA_963816015.1 uncultured Planctomycetaceae bacterium
TCTGCGCGTATCGGACGATGCGAAGGCCACAACCGAGCACGAGAAACACCACGGTTGCGACAGCCATCCACGATGTTGCGTCGAGATTCCCAAGCGTCGCTGGCCAGCTTGCCGGCGCGGTCCGCACTTCGATCGCTGTCGAAGCGGTACAACCGGAATCGCTTGGACTTTCGGACATCAAGCTGTTCCGCTGTTCGGTTTCTCCCACTCGTTCATCGCGCATACATTGTGGTCAATCGGCCTCGGACAGCCCCGACCACAAGAAATCTTCCAGAGAATTGAGGAAATCGCAGCCCTTTGAAACCTGCAGTTGTCTTCCGAGGTTTCAGTTGGGAGAGTGAAAGCCCGGTGGTTTGGATGGGGACTTCAGGTCTTGGCTCCCCGCGCGTCGCCTCGCGACAAGGGCGCCGAGGGGAACCGAAGCGACACTCGAATTCGTTGGAAGGAAGCACGGATGCAACCGCGAAGGTTTTTCCCTCGTCGACGAACGACCACGCCCCGATCACGCTCCGAGGCTTGCTCCTCCTGGCGGCTTTCCTTCTGATGCTCGGGTCGAGAGCGCCTGGGGTCGATGCGATCCGCGGTACCGACCGCCCCTTGGATCGGAAGATCGGCCAGAGGTAGAGCAACTTCACACTGAAAGATGCGGTCTCCAGCCGCGACGTCAAGCTCTACGGCTTCGCCGGCAAGAAGGCTGTGGTGCCGGTTTTCCTGGGCATCGATTGCCCGCTGGCCAATCTGTACGCCCCTCGGCTTGTGGAGCTGAACCGGGCCTATCGCTCTCGCGGCGTGGTGTTCCTTGGGATCAACGCGAATGCTCATGAAACGGAGAGCGCCATTCGTGAGCAGCGCGGACGTACGGGCTCGACTTCCCCGTTCTCAAGGCCCCAAGAACCTCGTGGCCGACGTGGCCCTGATCGAGCGGACCTCGGAGGTCGTCGTCCTCGACGGAAGGGCAAGCACTGCGCCCAATTGAAACGGGGCGGAATTCCCTCGGGAGGTCGAGTCTGGGGTGATGAAAATGTCGCCCTTGACGAGTTGCTTCGTTCCTCCCGGATTGGATGGGGCCGGATGGGTGGCCGGGTCGAAGCCGGACTGAGCCAGCCAGCCCCCAGGCCTGCGGACTGCGGGGGGAAGGGGGATGCAACTCGGTTTGGGAGAATCGAGCTGCGTCCCCTTATCCTTATTTAACGTACTACCAAAAGCCAAGTCTGACACCCACCAACGCAAAGCCCCCTGGCTTTCGGGTTGACCCATGCGGACAGCGTGCGCAACCTGATTCGCCAGGCCGATCGCGCCCTCCTTGGCTCCAGTCCGCTCCGTGATTAGATCGAGGCTATCCGCCACCGCCTCCCGAAAACCGAAAGCCGGCCCTTCTATGAGTTCGCCGAAGTCAAGCCCCGCCGTCAAGTTTTCTCCTTCGGGTCGTGTTTCTCCTCTCCTGGGCACACCTTCCACACATCGAGCCCACCTCGGCTCGCCGCTTGGGGTGCGGCGGGGAACCCAGAGGTCCTCGTTCCTCGCATAACCGTTACCGTTGTCTTCTCATGCTTCCTCCCAGCCTCTTCAGTGTCTCTCGAGCTCTCGGGCTGGTGGCTTCGTCAGGTGTGCGACCTCGTCGGGTCGGCACGACCTTCTATCCGTTTTGATCATATTAAATGATCAACAACACAATACTCTTTACGTCTTCCGACGCTCGAAGCCGGGACGGGGGAGCGTACCCATCGGGTGTGACCTCGGAAGCATGTAACATCAGGCCGCAACCGGGAACCCATCCTGGTCGATCCTGGCCCAGAACTGCGACCAACGCTCGGTCGTGTACGTCAGGCATCGCACGCTCAACACCGCCGCCGCACCCGGCTCCTTCCACCTCATCCCTGAACCGCACAGCCGCTGCTTGACCAGAACCTTGCAAGCCGCCTCCGTCACCCCCGAGCCGATCGGGATCTTCGATTCCACCAGCGGGGCGTAGTCCATCCGGCCCGCCTTGCTCTGGTTGGTGAAGTACGTGATCGCCGCCTCGACCTCCGGGTGATCCGGGGCGACCCCCTTCTCGGCCGCCAGCCGCTTGAGGTCCCGGATCAACTGGCGGGCGGCCCCCGGCTCATGCTTCAGCCGGTGGCAACTCGACTCCAGCCACGGCCGCTTCGCCCCCGGCTCTCGGGCGAAGAGGGCATCGGCCGCATCGGACAGGTACTCGGCGGCGTGCCAGAAGTCGATCACCTGGACCGCGGTATGCCGGCCGAGGAACTCCCAGTTCCCCTTCGCCCCGTCGGCTAACCCTACGTAGCGGGCCTGCGGGTACGCCGCCCTGACTCGCCCGATCTCCCGCTCCAGGCGGTCGAGGAACGTCGCCTTGCCGTACTCCGGGGTCGCCGCCAGGTAGATCGTGTGCTGTCGCTCGCCGTCCCGGTCATAGAACCCGATGGTGCCGACCATCGTCTCCCGCCACCCGTCCTCGCACATCAGCAGGCAGGTGCCGTCCATCCCGATGGTGATCGTCCCGATCGGCCCCTCTAAGACAGCTCGCAAGAATAATCTATCGAGTCGCTGAGCCGCTGTGGTAGGTTCGCTCTCATGGACTCCTCCACCGTCGAGAGCCTCAAGGTCAAGTACGAGGCCCTCAAGCCCGTCCTCGATGAGCGCGCCCGTCGCCTCTGGGCGGCGACCGAGGCGGCGGCCATCGGCCGTGGAGGGATCACCCGGGTCGCCGAGGCCACCGGCATGACTCACGTGACCATCCGGGCCGGATTGCGGCAGTTGCGTCAACCCGGCGGCACGCCCGATCCACCCGGCATTGCCCGACGTGTCCGCCGCTCCGGCGGGGGACGGAAGCCGCTGACGCATCACGATCCTGGCCTGATGGGCGCCCTGGAGGCGTTGGTCGAGCCGTCGGCCCGTGGCGACCCCCAAGCGCCGTTGCGCTGGACTTGCAAGAGTGCCGCCAAGTTGGCCGTCGAGTTGCGCCGCCAGGGTCACACGGTCAGTCCCAGGTCGGTCAGCACCCTGCTGGGCCAGCTCGGTTACAGCCTCCAATCCAACCGCAAGACCCGGGAAGGCAGCGGCCATCCCGACCGCAACGCCCAGTTCGAGCACATCAACCGACGGGTCAAGTCGTATCAGCGGCGGGGCCAGCCAGTCGTCTCGGTGGACACCAAGAAGAAGGAACTGGTCGGCGACTTCAAGAACGGCGGACGGGAGTGGCAGCCCAAGGGTCGCCCCGAACAGGTCCGCATCCATGATTTCCTGGACCCGAAGCTGGGCAAGGCGATCCCCTACGGGGTGTACGACTTGGCGGCCGACGCCGGCTGGGTGAGCGTGGGCGTCGATCATGACACGGCCGAGTTCGCCGTCGAGACGCTGAGGCGGTGGTGGCGACACATGGGAAGCCCGATGTATCCGGGTGCGACCCAACTGCTGATCACTGCCGATGGCGGCGGCTCGAACGGGAGCCGTTGCCGTCTCTGGAAGGTGCAGTTGCAGGAGTTGGCCGATGAGACCGGCCTGCGGATCACGGTGTGCCACTTCCCGCCAGGGACGAGCAAGTGGAATCAGATCGAACACCGGATGTTCTGCCACATCACGCAGAACTGGCGGGGCCGCCCGCTGGTCGATCATGAGGTGGTAGTGAACTTGATCGGAAGTACGACGACCGAGACGGGCCTGGAGATCCGGGCGGAATTAGACCGGAGTGCCTATCCGATCGGCCAAGAGGTCACGAAGCAGCAGATGGAGAGTCTCTCAATCGAGCGGGAGAGCTTCCATGGGGACTGGAACTACACCATACGGCCCAGGGCCGGAAATAGATAGAGTATTCTTGCCAGCCGCCTATTGAGCCCTAGGTAAATAGCTTAACAACCGTTCGCCCGGACGTTACTCTCGTATGCATGTGGCGACCACGCAAACTCACCCCCGAACAACTCGAAGAGCGCCGGCTCGCAGCCGGCCGCTTGCTCCGCGCCGGCCGTCTCTCCCAGGCCGAGATCGCTCGGCGCCTCGGTGTCAGCCCCGCGGCCGTCAGCCAGTGGGCGAAGCAACTCCACGACGGCCCGAGAGGGCTTGCGGCCTTGCGGCGCCATCCCAAGCCCGGGCCGCCCCTCGGCTGAGACCCTCCCAGTGGCAGCAGTTGCTTGGCATGCTCGCGCGGGGGCAAAGCGGTCCGGCTTCGAGACCGAGCGCTGGACCCTGCCGAGGGTCGGCGCCGTGATCGAGCGGCGCTTCGGGGTGACGTATCATGTGGATTACCTCTCGACCCGGCTGAGGGACCTGGGTTGGAGCGCCCAGGTGCCCGCCGTCCGGGCCGCCGAGCGCGACGAGGAGCTGATCCGGGCCTGGCTCGACCGGGACTGGCCGCGCATTAAAAAAAAGCTCGCCGCAGGGACGCCGTGATCGTCTTCATCGATGAGACGGGGTTCTCTTTCCAGGTCGGGACCGGCACGACGTGGGCCCCCAAGGGGCGGACGCCGGAGCTGCAGCGTGTGAGCAAGAGGCGCCAGGTCTCCACCGCGATCGGGCTGACTGCGTCGGGCGGTGTCTACAAGAAGCATTTCGACCACGCGATCCACGGCGAGGACACGGTCGCGCACCTGGAGCACCTCTGTCGCCAGGTCCGCGGGCCGAAGATCCTCATCTGGGACCGGTTGCAGGCCCACCGCTCCGCCGTGGTCAAGGCCTTCCTCGCGGAGCACCCCGAGATCGACGTGGAGTGGTTGCCATCGTACGCCCCGGAGCTGAACCCCGAGGAGGGCTGTCATGGCAACGTCAAGGATCGTATGAAGGGTGCGACGCCGGAGACCGAGACGGAGATTCGCGAGCAGGCCGATCGCGGCTTCGCACGGCTCCGCCGCCGTCCCGATCTCTTGCTCGGCTTCTTTCGCCATGCAGGCCTCCGTGTTAAGCGACTTACCTAGGGCTCACTAACTCGGGCGGGGCGTACTCCCAGTCCTCCTCCTGGGCCATCGCCACGGCGGCCACGGCGTCGGCCACGTTCTGGACGAACGACCGGGCCACCGCACGGCCGTGGTTCTCCCGCAGGTCCTCGATCACTCGGGAGGAGCCGAACTCGGCGTACTTGTGCGAGATGATCTTGGCGAACCGGGGGGTGGAGCTGCCGATGATCCGGGCGTTGCGGTCGAGCGGGCAGTAGGTCTTGCCGCCCCGGGAACTTTGGTAGAGGTGGCGTTCCACGGGGGCGACCCCATAGGGGGTCTGGTACTCCTTGAGGACTCGACCCATCGAGGTGAGCTTGGTGTCGGCGACGACGAGCGGTGTGCCGTCGGTGTCGAATCGTTGCAGGGCCTCTCCGGTGGCGAGGACGCCCGCCCGGTTGAGGTGCTCCTGGATCGTCTCCTCGGACTCCAGCATGGAGGAGCCGTAGGGGATCTCGATCTGGATGGTGAAAGCGGTCTCGGTGCGGGCGACGATGGCGGCGGGCATGGCGGCCTCCCTGGAAGGAAGCCCGACTTTACCCGAGCGGCCCGTCAAAGCCTACATAATTCCGAGGCCGCACCCGTGGAAGCCGTGATCATGGACGCCATGAAGAGGTTGCTGCACCGCTGAGGATCATGGCGGCAAGTCCCGGGAGCTTCGAGGAATTGTCTGCTCACGGAATCGAGCCGGCAGCCCTTGGTGCCGGGGCCGCGGAGAAATCGACCCTGAACGCGGATGGCCCCGGTGATACAATGATCGTGTCATGGGCCCGCGGTCCACTGGAGTCTTCCGGCCGGCCCCGGCGGAGAGGCTGAAACTGGCAAGCCCCTCCGAGTGCCATACTCTGAAGTTCTGCGGCCGATCCGCTTCGGATGCCTGGCGGTGAGCCAGGGCCGGACGAACGCGGGCCACTCGGACATTCATTACGCAACACAAGATCGAGGGGCAGCACGCACATGGCTCGACGATTCAAGGCCCGCCCCTCGGCGCCTCGGTTCCCAGATTTGCCGGTTGTCGAGCGGATCCTGGACAACGGGCTGCGCGCGCATCCTGCCCCGGAGACGCGTGCCGATCGTGGTCTGCGACCTCTTTTATCCGGTCGGGTCGTTCGACGAGCCGCCGGGCAAGACCGGGTTGGCGCACTTCCTTGAGCACATGCTCTTCAAGGGGACCGATCGGTTTCCCAAGGGTCAGATCGATCAGCTTGCGTTCATCGCCGGCGGGCAGGCCAATGCCGAGACCGGCGAGGACTGCACGCACTTCTGGTTCACCTTTCCCTCGGACCGCTGGGAGCTGTGCTCAGGTCGAGGCCGACCGGATGATGCTGGCGCGGTTCGACGCCCTTGAGGTGGAGGCAGAACGCAAGGTGATCGGCGAGGAGCGAGCCCGGGAGATGGAGTCGCCCCAGGTTCGGCTCGACCAGTCGCACCAGACGATGTCCTATCTGAAGCACCCTTATCGCAACCCGGTCCTGGGCTGGCCCGAGGACGTGGCGCGAATCGGGGTCGAGGACCTGAAAGCCTTCTATCGTGAACATTACCGGCCCGCCGGCGCGGTCCTGGTGCTGACCGGGGACGTCGAGCCGGCCGTGGCCATGGAGAGGATCGAGGCTCACATCGGCGCCATCGACGGGGAACGCCGGCCACGCATTGCCTCGACGTTTGACGAGCCCATTCAGAGAGGGAGGCGCGAGTTCACGCTGATCGAGGCCGAATCGCTCACGCGCGGGCTCATGGGCTGGCACACGACGCCGAGGGATCACCACGACACCCCGGCGCTCGACGTCCTGGCCGACCTGTTGAGCGCGGGGCGCCGATCACGGCTCTGGCAAGCCCTGGTCGAGCAGGAGAAGCTGGCCACCTGGGTCGAGGCCACGCACGTGCCGGCTCACCGGGCGGGGCAATTCTTCGTCCAGGTCGAGTGCGCTCCGGGGGCCGAGCCGGCCGAACTGGAGCGGCGGATCACGGGAATTCTCCGCGAGCTGATCGAACACGGGCCGACGCCACAGGAGCTGGCCCGGGCGCGGAGCCGGCTCGAGGCGGGGTGGCGATGGGAGCAGGAGGATCTGGCCGGCCTGGCAGCGGGCATCGGCCACGCCGCGCTCTGGGGTGACTGGCGCGACTGGCAGGCCGAGCATGCGGCCGCCCTGGCGGTGGACGCCGCCGCCATCCGCAGGGTGGGCACGAGTTACCTGACCGAGGGAAACCTCACCGCCGGCTGGTCTCTCCCTCGACAGAATTCCTCACGAGAGGCAGCCGGCTCCCCGGGTCCGCGGGCCAGGGCGGAGGCCACCCCAATCACCACGAGTGCCAGGGTCGCGAGCCGGCCGGATCGCGAGCCAGCCGGCCCGGCCTGGCCCAAGCTGCCCGGGGCGGCAGCCGCGGCTCCGCACCTTCCCACGATCATCATCCCCCGCGGCAGCACGCGGGTCCTCGATTTCAGGCCTCGTCGCTCCTGCCTAGAAAATGGGCTGCGCGTCCTCCACGAGCGCCGGGGAGGAACAGGGGTCGTCGCCCTAGAGTTCCATGTCGATGCCGGCTGGCTCCGCGAGGCCCGACCGGGCGTGGCCGCCCTGACCGGCCGCCTGCTCGAAGAAGGGACGGAGAGCCGTTCGGCCCTCGAACTGGCCCCTGCGATCGAGGACGTGGGCGGCTCGATGGAGGTGAGCTCGTCCTGCACCTCCCTGCGCGTCCGGTCCGAGGACCTGGCCCTGGCGCTCGAGCTCCTTGCGGACGTGGTTCGTCACCCGGTCTTCCCGTCCGAGGCCCTCGAATGGAGCAAGAGGCGGATGCTGGCGGAGCTGCAGAGCGACCTGGAGGATCCGGCGTTTCACGCGGATCTGGTGTTCCGCAACCTCGTCTACGGCACCCACCCGCTGGGACGCGACCCGCGAGGGCGGCCGCGCGACGTTCGGCTCCTCACGCGTCAGGATGTCGTCGACCACCACAGCCAGCACTTTGCACCCGATCGTGCGTTTCTCGTTGCCGTCGGCGACTTCGAGCCGAGAACGCTCTCACGACTGGTGAAGACCTCCTTCGGCTCCTGGGCACCGCGGGGTAGGGCTTTGTCTGGGTATCCCCCGGTTCACGACCCGGGCAAGCCGCGAATCCGGCGGGTGGAGCATCCGGGCGAGCAGGTGCACATCATCCTGGGTCATCTCGGGATTCCCCGCCATCACCCCGATTTCGAAGCCCTGGTCGTGCTCGATCACATCTTCGGTACCGGCCCGGGGTTCTCCGATCGGCTGGGCCGGATCGTCCGCGACGAGCTAGGCCTGGTTTACAGCATCGGCGGCGGCATGACCGACTCGGCCGACCTTGTGCCGGGACTCTTCCGCGTCTATGCCGGGACGAGGCCCGAGGAGACCGAGCGCGTGGTCGCGGCAATCACCAATCAGGTCCGGGCCATGCACGATGGGGTGTTCGGTGACGACGAGATCGACCGCGCCCGCCGCTACCTGGCCGGCGCGTACGTTTTTGACTTTCAGACCGTCGAGCAGCGGGCCGATCGGCTGTTCGAGCTGGAGCGCCTGGGCTTGAGCCTTGACGAGCCGAGGCACTGGTCCAAGCGGATCGCGCGAATCACCCCAAACCAGGTCCGCCAGGCCGCGATGGCCCACCTCCGGCCAGGCTCGCTCTTCCGTGTGGAGTACGGTCCTCTGGTCCGCCGGGGTCAGAAGGTCCGAGTGGAGTGTGCGTGAACTTTGGCCTTCCCCGGATCGCGCTGCTGCCGGTCTGCGGCTACGTTAAACTGGAGAGAATGGCGGAAGTCACGTCCAGATATACGGAGAGACGGACACTCATGCCCAGCCCATTTCCGGGAATCGATCCCTACCTGGAGAGCCAGGGATACTGGCCTGATTTCCATGCCAGTCTCATCCTCTACTGTCGCGATGCACTGAACGATCTCCTCCCTGATTCCTACGAGGCTCGGCTCGGCGAGCAGCTTCGGCTGGTGGAGCACCGAGATCCACAAGCGAGGACGGTCCTTCCCGACGTCGCGGTGCTGGAAGGGGGATCCGCCGGCGTACGGAGCGGCATGGCCGAGGCCCAGGCGGGCGTGCTTACAGGCGAACCGATCACGATCGACTTGCCGGTCGAAGAGGTCGAGGAGGTGCGCGACGTCTGGATCGAGATCCGCCATCGACCCGACCGCGAGCTGATCACGGCCATCGAGGTACTCTCGCCGACGAACAAGGCCGGAGAGGGGTACTGGGTTTATCAAGCCAAACGAAGGAAACTGATCCGCCAGAACGTCCACCTGGTGGAGCTTGATCTTCTGGTCCGCGGGCAAAGACTGCCCATGAGGCGGGAGCTGCCGCGGGCTGACTTTTATGCGTTCGTCTCGCGCCGGTAAGCGCCGAGCAGTGATGTTTTCGCCTGGTCGGTGCGCCAGCCTTTGCCCAGAATCCCGATCCCTTTGCGAAAGCCAGATCCCGACGTCTTGCTCGATCTTCCCGCGCTCTTCGCCCTCGCGTATGAACGAGGACGATACGCCCGGGCACTCGACTATTCCGCGGAGCTCGATCTGCCTCTCGATTCCGGGGATCGGGCCTGGGCGGAAGAGCGTGCCCGCAAGGCGCTGGCTCACGGCGGGGCCTGAGTCATTCCGATCGTGTGGAGGAATCCCTGGCGCTCAGCCGGCTCCGGCGTTCCTCCTCCAGTTCCCCGGCCGAGCTGTACCGCCGCTGCGAGTCCTTGTGGAGGCACTTCAGGGTGATCGTCTCGATGTCGCGCGGCAGTCCCGGCACCAACCGCGCGGCGGCACCGGCTCTGCCGCCTTGACCTGCTCCAGCGTCTCCAAGACCGTCGCGCCGCGGAACGGCGGCCGGCCGGTCAGCAGCTCGTAGAGGATCGCCCCCAGCGCGTAGACGTCGGCCGCCGGGCCGACCTCCTTGGTCTTGCCCCTCGGCCTGCTCGGGGGCCATGTAGCTGGGCGTGCCCAGGACCGACTCGGTCCGGGTCAGGCCCGAGTCGGCCTCGAGGCACTTGGCCAGGCCGAAGTCGGCGACCTTGGGCGTGCCGTCGGCCGTCCAGCAGGATGTTGGCCGGCTTCAGGTCGCGGTGGACGATTCCCAGCCGGTGAGCGGCGGCCATGGTCGTGGCACCCGGTGGACCTCCCGGCATCGAGTGGAAAACGCACGGGCGTTGGGGTCAGTCCGAGTTTTCGGTCCGACCCCAAGATCCGCACGCGTCCTACCTCGAAAAACGGCTCCGGAGCCCTAAAAACGACCGCCGTTCCGAATGGCATTCGAGCTAAGGGGCCATCCAAGAACAACGTCCAACTGTAGTCGGGATCTTGCCCAGACTCCGCAGACAGTCCAGAGGCAAAGTTGGAAGCTGTTCTTGGACGGCCCCTAAGCGTAAATCCACAGCTTCTTTGTACTTGCGATCAATTCCGCTGAGGCATATCGGGTTTAGTATAGACATGTGCATGGACTTGCAATAGCAAATTCCCCAAATTCTCAGCTACATGGAGCAAACTAAATATCAATATGATGTCCGAATTGTCGGTGCGCACGACAAACGCAAGCCATTTGATGGAAACGACTTACACCTTCCCTTAATGCCATTCACTCCCGTTCCCTTATCCTCACTCGCACGATTTACTGCAAGCATTCGTCTATGTGACATCGCAGGATGGCGAAATCGTTTTCCTCGAGCCTCTCGGGGGTAAGGGGTTCATGTCAGCAATGAACTCGAGAAGTGTTTCCAACCTTCTGGGAGATATCCCGATGCCTCTGAAACTCTGCGAGTTCTTCAGGCGCCAGCTGTCCAGGTGGATCTTCTTGAGCATCTCTTCAAGTTCTTCACATACACTTGACCAGTAGCATGACGTACGAGAGCCTGACAGCGAAACCTGTTGATGCGGGCGTCAGGGAGGATGACGGGGCAGACCCGCTTATGGAACTCTCGGTTGCGGTAGACTTCGAGCAACTCGTACATGCAGAACGCCGAGCGGAGGTACTTGTCGCTGATGACGGCGATGACGCAGCCTCCACGGCCGATCTCCTTCATGAACGCGCTGATCCGTCCCGTGTACCCAAGGTTCGTCTTGTCTCGCCTGACGTCATAGCCTTTCGTCCGGAGGGAGGCTTCGATCCGGTTAACGATCTCTTCCCGGCTGGGTGTCCCACCTCCCTCATCGTCCCAGGCGTAGGAGATGTAGACCGCGCGGGAGGGCGTACCTGTTCCCTGTTGGCCGGGCGTATGTCGTGTCTCGAGCATGCGGCGGAAGGCGAGCGCACTGGCGTGGTGCTTGACAGCCTCCGAGAACCGCTTTTGAAGTTCGGCCCCGAAATCAGACTGGTTTCGATCGATCCGGAAGCGGAACACCTCGAGGTTGTCGAGCAGCCTCGGGGCTTCGGCGAAGTATGCGGAAACGAGTATGATACAGCAGTCGTTGCAGGCGGACTTGAGCCTGAGAGAGAGGTCGGCTCCGCTGTAGTCGTCGCTCTGCGTCACCCTCGAGCCTCAGGTCGACGATCGCCACCCCGGGCTTCACGGCTTCAACCTTCTTCAACGTCGCATCGAGATCGATCCTGGTCGGGTCATCGCGCGAGTTCTCAGGCCGGAACGGGTGAAACTTGGATGTAATGACATCATCTTCGAAGGAGACCTCCGTCACAGGCTTGAGATATTCAACCATGTGGCGAAGGTTGTCGCGGTTATCGTCGATCAGGACGACGTTGACTTCCATCGGTCGTTCCCTTTCATGCCACGCCAGTGGCCTTCCGGAGGCTCTTGACCAGCTCGTCGTAGAATGACGGTTCGTTGCGGTCGAGGATTGAGTGGATGCAGTAGTCCTCCTGCATCTTACGCAATTCGGGGCTGTCCTTAGGTGGGAGGTAATACCAGGGGTCGTGCGAGATCAGAATGATTGGAATTCTCCATTTCATCTTCGCGAGTTGCTCGGCCAGGAAGATGCCGCCGCGCATGTCACCCCCCGCCTCGCTGAGGTTAATGTCGGCGATGATCGCGCGCAGGGTTGTCGACACCCGCTTCACCGCCTCGTTCTCGTTGCGCACCAGGTCGCTGGAGAAGCCATTTTCTGCCAGGACCTGAGAGAGTTGTCTCCTCAACACCGGGTTGTCCTCGACCACCAGTACTCTTTGTGTCGGCTCACTTTCGGGTGCGTTCCGTTCCGATCGTCTTGAAGGGTCAGGGGGAGTGTGATCCTGAAGCAGGCGCCGTCGTATCCTGCGGGCTTCCCCTCGGTGAGGAGGTCGATTGTGCCCCCGTTTTGCCTGAGGATCTGCCCGCAGATGTAAAGCCCGAGCCCCGTGCCTCCCTTTCTTCCTCGGCCCGGCTTCTGAAAGAGCGTGGAGGTCAGCGTCGGTGGGATACCGGGACCGTTGTCGCTGACCGTACAGATCACACTGTCCTGCTCGTGCCGAAGCTCGATGCAGACCCTCATCTCCGACCTCTCACTCCCGTCCCCATCAATGTCGTCGGACTCACCCTGTTTCCAGGCATTGATCAGGAGCTCCTCGAAGACGTACGTGATCCCGCCTCGAGCCGCACGAATCCAGATCGGCCGATCGCCGTACCGCGGCAGCACCTTGATGCCCTTGAAGTTGCCGATGGTGCTCTGGATCGTCAGGTCGATCAACTCGCAGAGGTCGAACTCCTCCGGGTCCTCGGCCTCGACCGACAACCTCTGGTAGTCCTTGGCCGTGAGGCGGAGCCGGTTCACGGCCTGCTGGATGACCTGCAACGAGTTCCGGATCACTTCACCCCGGACGGCGAGCCGCCCCCCGGGGGCCGCCGCCGCCTGGTCGAGCTCACGCTTGATATAGAGTACCGCCTCGCTGTCGATGATGCCCGCCTCGGTGCCCACCCGGTGCGCGGCGGGCCGCGAGAAGGTTTTCCACGCCTCGTCTCGCTCCTTCTGCAGCTTTTCGGGGACGCCCGACGCCTGAATGATCGCCCCGGCCATGCCTGCGAACAGGTCGAGCATCGCGCACTCAAACCGGTTCACGCGGTTCCCCGTGAAGCGGTTGTCCGCGTAGATGATCCCCTTCAACTTCTTCTCGAACATGATCGGGATGAGCACGAAGTCTCCCTGAGCGAACCCGTAGAGCATGTCCGCCTCGCGGAGGTCTCCGCTGCAGGTACTTCGAGGTACTGGGTTCCAAGGTCGCCCCGTGTCCGAGGGTCGCGGCGTGCCGCGCGATGACGTTCGTGTCCCCGGCGCCGATGTCCACCTCGCATCCCTTCCACCGGTCCATCATGGGGTTGCGCAGGTACTTCTGCTTGTCAGCGCGGAATTCTTTCAGGAGCATGTCGAGATCGAGAAGCCCCTCGTCCTTCCTTCGGTCCATCTCCGCCTGCCATTGGGCCGGTTCAATTTGGCCGATGGCGAACCGGCAGACGAGCTTGGTTGGAGCCGCCTCGTCGACAAGAAAGATCATCGCGCGGTTGTACTGGAGGCCATCGCGATGGGTCAGCCCCGTGAGGATGAAGAACAGGGCTTCGTCGAGGTCATAGAGAACCCGGATGTCGCCCACCAGTCTCTCGAGTTTGCGCAGTCTCTCGATCCGTTCGGAGATGATCAACGAGAAGCTGATCGAGTTGCCCAGGATGGTCAGGAGCTGCTGGTCCTCCTTGGTAAAGTAACTCTGGAGTTGAAAGAGAGTCGGCTTCTTGTTCTCGATCTTGAATACGCCCTTGAGGTCCTCTGTCTCGCTGTCAATCAGGGGGATCGCGACGAGAGAGTAACACGCTCTGCCGCGGGGCTTGCCCCACATTCGTTCGTCGTTGGCGCCCTTCCAGGCAAAGTGATTGCGGACCTCTTCGGCGGTCGTCAGGTTGAGGGACTTGCCTGTCTGGGCGACGTACACCGTCAGACCAACCCCCTTGTACTTGGCTTGCTCCACGGCGACCTGCGTTGCGGCCCCCCTGTGGTCTGGGCGTTTTCCGCCGCAGTCATTTCCAACTGGTAAGGGGGAACCTCCTGCTTACTGCCGCGGTAGCCGTAGGCCGCCTTCAGGCGTAACTGAAGCCCGCTCCTGATCCACAAGGCACACGCCTCGGCCGAGATCACGTTGGCCGTTTGCTTGACGATCTCGTCGAGATCTGGCGGCTCGCCCAGCTCCGCCAGCAGGCTCCGTGACACTTCCAGCAGTCCGGCGCCGATGCGGATCGAGTCGGCCCGCATCTGAGCCTTCTCGAGCGCGACCGCAATCACGGCCGCATACCCCTCGACAATCTCCACATCGCGCGGGGTGAAGTAAGCCTCCGGGTGTTCATCGGACTCGATGACGTTTTCAAGCTTCAAGACCCCGATTACCCGCCACGGTTGCTTCTCGGACGCGTCGGACTCGCGGATCGATTTCAGCAAGAGTGGTACGCCGAGAACGCAGCGGCACTTGTCCTCGGCCCTGGCCTGTGGGTACATTACGTGATCGTATTTCCCCGCATGCTTGTATTTCTTGAAGTCCTCGAACTTTTCGATGTTGACAGTTTCCTTTCGCTGGGCGATCTCGCCCGTGAGACCTTCCCCAAAGTTGTAGACCGCGGGCCCTCCGTTCTCGGCCGTCAGCAGCTTCTTGGCGTCGCCACCGGCGGCGGCGAGGCGGAGCCGTTTTTGCCGCCGATTTCCGTCTGCTCGGTGAGCCAGAGCGTCGACCACTGGACCGGAAAGGTTTTCTGCAAGTGATCAATGATTTTGTTGGGCAGGGCCTCGGGCGTCGGCTCCGACAGGATGTCTTCGCACAGCTCGCGAATGGTCCGCTCGAATGTTTCTTTCAACATCTTGCACCTCGACATGGCAGGAACGCTACGATGTGTGAGACGCCGTATGGTCAAGTGGTGGCACGAACATCAACTGCTGTCTATCAGGTCCTGAATCGTGGCCTGCCCCGGTGTGGTCGGGCCCCTATGGATCAGGGAAATCGATCGCTCGGTGCCCGTATTGCTTGACAAGCTGGATCGCCCACTGGTTGCTCGAGATCGCCACGAGGAGCATCCCGCGGTAACGGCTCGGGTTCGGGAACGTCTCGAGACGATCGACGTCGACGATCACCTTCCTGTGGTCCCCATCGAGGACCTTGAAGATGCTATAAGGGGGGGACGGGGACATGAGGATCCCGTCCTTCGTCCATGGCCGGTCCTCGGAGACCTCGTAGATCCTTAGCGCCGTCTTGCGCAGGTCGTTCGGGGAGATGGCGAAGCGACAGAACGCAAACCAGTGGATCCACTCCCCGATCTTCTCTCCGTTGGCGACGATGAACCCGATCGGGCATTCCTCGGGCTGCAACTCGGAGAGATAAAGGACTCGCGACGGGCCTCCCGATTTGTCGTAATGGAGATCCGTGTCAAGGTCGCTTTCCCGGACCAGCTTGCTGTCCAGCAGGTTCTGCCGGTAAACCTGCTTGCCGAGGAACGTCACGAAACGCTTTCCGTGCTCGGGCCCAATCTGGCGGAAGTGGATCGCCGTCCCACAAGACTGGACGCGGCGGAAATCGATCGTTTGCCAGGAGGCGATATCGTGGTGCGGGGGGAGGCTCATTCGGTAAACGCCCGCGCTACAAGCCACGAACAGCTCCTGCGTGATGTAGTTCAGGAGGGCCGTGCAGATCGGTAGCCCACGTCTCACGCAGGTAATTGCCGAAAACGCCCCAGTGATCGAGCACGGCCTTCCATAAGAACTCTCCCACTCCTGCCTGGTTTCGGGCCGCTTGAAAACGTCGGCAATCTTGCGTGCCGGTGCTTCATCGCTCTTGAATCTTTGCAGGTAGTCCTTCAGTTGCGCCGAGCGGTCCGTGGGGTCGCAGATGAAAAACGTCCGCGCACCACGGTGGCTTTCGGGACCGGTGTTGGCCAGCGGATTCGCGTCCTTCCCAACCTCCTCGGTGAGCAGGATCGCGTACTGGTCGAAGCTCTTCAGGCATTCCAAGACCGCGATCTCTGGAATCGCATCGAGTCCCAGCGTATCTCCCTTCCCCCACGCGCTGGTGCCTTGGAGAGCCTCAATGATAGTGGATTCGAGAAGGGCATAGTTGGCGAGCAACAGTGCCCTGATAAGGGTGTTACAGTAAGCCTCCTCGATGCCAACCATTATCACCTCCCATAACACTCAACAACCCGATAAGGGGCTCGAGTCGCGACAAAAATCGAGATGCCATAAGTGGTTGATACATCGTCACTTACGTGCGATCGACCGGCGCAACCTCTTGTCGAACAACCCCTTACGCTATCTCAAAAATCCCCGACATTCCAGCCCTTGATCGAGTCATTGTTTTTCAAAGACATTTCTTGTGTGTTAGTATAGCCGGATATGTCAGCCACTGCCAGTGAGTTGAGCCATGATCAAGCCCACCAGAAAAGCGACCCAGAAAAGGGGACATCTTTCGTTGAAAGGAGAACCGACACCAATAATCCTTTCGAGCAGGAACTGGCCGAGCGGCCCGATGATCCATTCGTGCTCTTTAACCTGGGCTCGATCGCCGTCGAGCACAGGACTGGCCAGGCATTCTGGGCCGTCTCCAGCGAGCCTGGCCGGCTCGGCGCCCACTGATTCGATCGTGCGCAAGCTCTTCGCCCTGATAGCCCGCTGCCACCAGATGCTCGGCGACCTTCCCGCAGCCTTGAACGCGTGTAACGAAGGTATACAGATCGACCCCAACGAGGCCGAGCTGCACTTCCGCAAGGCCCTCCTCCGCCGCAAGGCCGGCCAGCCAGCCGACGCCGAAGCTTGCTGGCAGCGGATCTTGACCCTCAAGCGTCCCGATCAGTTCTGCAGCGTCGATCAGGGCATTTACGGCCATCTCACCCTGCGCAACCTCGCCGTCCTGGCCGAGGAGCGGGGTGATCCGGGGGAGGAGGCGGCACTCTGGGACCAATTCCTGGCAGAGTGCCCTGGGGACGGCGAGGCGATCGCCAAGCTGGATCGACTGAGATCCAGGGCACCGGCACCATGATCGCGAAAGGGAGGGAGTCCAGAGGACAGAGCACACCGGCTCACGGGCTCCGATGTCCAGTCTGATGCTCTCGCCGTGGCAGAGGCCGCGGTGGCGGAGGCGGCTGGCGGTGCGTGTACTGGGGCGGAGAGTGAAGCCGCGGCGCATCGGCTCCTGGTGCAGTCCCATGCGCGACCACGGAAGGCTGGGAGCGGAGCATGGGGGAGCTGCCTCTGTCGTGAGGAGCCGCCTGCCCGACCGGCAGGGAGTGGTTCGACGCGACGGGCTCGCTCTCTCGGCTGTGCCGGATCATGGGTGCGGCGCCCAGTGCATGAGCGGTGGATTCGGGCCCAGGGTGCGGTCCAGCGGTCGGGCCCGGGTGCTCCGCATGCCCGGTCGGGCCGATCGCGTTACCGGCAGCCACATGATTGTGGATCGGGGCCGAGACCGGCGACGCGGGCAGCGACAGGGGCCGGGGATGGGCCAGGGCAGTGGCCTGGCTCCGACCCTCGCCGGATCCGGGAGCTCTCCAGCGGGACACCTGCTGCTCCTGCTGGCTCCGCTCGGCGCGGAACTGGCGCAGCTCCGCCGCCCGCTCGTGCCATTGCCGCCTTGACTCGGCGCTCACCCGTTCCATCCGGATGCCGCCGCCTGCCTCGTGACCGGCGAGCTCGTGAATGGGCCGGGCCATGAGGTTGTTGGTGACGTTCACGTTCCGCTCGATGATCCGGGTCTGCTCGATATAGGTGCGCGGGGGACGCAAGGCCACGTTGTCCCGCCTGACGATGTACTCCTGGCGGACCCTCGTCACCCAGCCCGGATCGCGGCTGACGTTGACGGACGCGTAGAAGGAGAAGATCGGGTCGTAGAACAAGGGCCGGCTGGGACCCGACATGTAGGTGAATGAGAACCAGGGAAAGATGCCGACGCTGAGGTACGTTCGGTCGTAGTAATCGCCGAAGACGTAGTGGCCGTAGCTGGGCTGAATGAACAGGTTGGCCACCAGGCCAGGCGTCGCGATGGTGATTGAAGGTGTGAACACATACGCCGGCTGGAGGTAGACCGGCTGGGCGTAATACACCGGCGCGAACATGAGACCGCGGCTGGCAAGGGGTAAGTCCCAGTAACCCTCAACGAACAGGTATCCGCCCGGGGTCCAGACGAAGTGAGCGGGAACCCAGACCCAGGTCGGCTGGACGGCGGCCCAGAACCCGGGCCGCCAGACGTAGCGGTTCTCTTGCCAGTACCAGCTCCCCGGCGACCAGAAGGCTCCCGGCGAAGGAGCGGGGCTGTTCGGGCCCGTCTCGAGGCTGGTGGGCGGAGCCGGCAGATAGGACGCCTGGCCCGGAGCTGCGGACTGAACCGACCCGGCGTCCGAGGGGGGGCTCACGGGAACCCAGGCTCCCGCCACCCACTGATAGCCGCCGGCGACCTGGTGCCAGTAACCAGGCACCCACTGCCTCCCCGGCGGCGGCTCCCTCCAGACTCCGCTGACCCAGACGAAATCGTTGCGGGCCTGGTCCCAGCTCCAGTAACCCGAGATCCACTGGACATTCTGGCCGGCCGGTTTCTGGTCCGGTGGCATCTCCTCCACGGGTGGCGGCGGCTCCTTGGGAACGGTCAGCCCCGGCCTGGGATCGTGCACCACAGGTGCGGCGAAAGCCTCATGAACCGGCCCGCGGGTCAGGACCTGGGCATCCCCGTCCTGAGCGGGAGCCGGCCCTGGATCCTGGCCCGCGACAGGCCCGCCCGTCAGACCGAGTACTCCGGCAAGAGCCACAACGACCGTCATCGCGGGTCCGACCCAGCCTCGCGCGTTGCACCGATCACGATCCTCCAGCCGCTGGCGAGCGTCCATTTTTGCACTCCTTGCTTTGAGGTCTCCTCCCCTCGATGCCTGATTGCGGGGGGATGGGCAATGCGGGCCGTTCTCGTGAGCGATTGAAAGGAGACCCGATCTCGAATTCCGTGAGAAGCTCTCGAGACGGCTGCGAGAACCATGGGCCACTCCGGTGATCGGCCCAGGACGATTCTATCAGAGAACCCGGGAGACGTCTCCGGGGATTGACGGATCCCCCGCTCAAAGAACGGGAACCCGCCTTTGCCCGGAGCAACGCCCTCGGCGCGATCCGATTCACCGCACGGCAGCAGGGAGCCTGCCGCTTCACCGCGTTGGCCGGGCCGGCGTGGGGGAGGCAGGAAGAGAGCCCTCCGAGGGACCGAAGTCGAACGTCTTGATGACCATCTCGGCCCGCGTGCGAAACTCAACCTGATCTCGGCTATCGCGCGAGGTCATTGCGGTCACCTTAATCACCTCGTTGCGAGTGAACTGGACCAGGTAACGGTCCATGTAGATCCTATCACCGGGAGGCGTCGTACCGTCGTCCTCCTTGATCAAGGCTTCCTCGATGCGGTAGACCTTCCGCTTGAACGGAGCCCAGTCAGCATCGGGAAGCCAGTCGGCAGAGCCGGTCACGACCTTGACCCCCCTCCTTTTCCAGTCGTCCTCGAGCTGCTTCTTCTCCTGGATCGGGTCTGCCGCCAGCCGGTCTTTCTGCGGGTCCTGGCTCTTCGGCACGAGATTGAGCTGGATCACGTCCGGCCCTTCAGGACGTCGATCGAGCAGGTCGACTCCTCCCTCAGGGTAGACCTTCACGGGCCTCAGTTCCTGGGGATGGAGGAAATGGAACCGGCCCTGAGGCTCGTCGTACACCAGCCAGGTATTCTCCACCTTGGGCTCGGGGAGAGGATTGGGGATCTCGAGGGGGGCCGCTCCGGCTGACTTGCGACGTTCGAGCAGCACCTCGCGCCGGACCGACTGCTTGAACCGGCCGTCGTTTCCCGAGAGCGGTGTCGTCACCTCCTGCGCCATGCTGACCTTGTTGATGTACCCTCTGGCGTCGAAGACCCCCTGAGTCCGCCGGTCAGGAACGGCTGGCTTGGTCGCAGGCTGGTCCTTGACCGGCTCGCCACCGGCCGCGAGGCGTTCACGCACAGGGGTTGCAGCCTCCGATGGCTCGAAGGTGAAATGAACCTGGGCGTTGATCGCGCTCGGTCCCTGGGGGACCACGCACGGACCCTTCACGCTGATTACGGCGGTCATGGACGTCCCCGTCTCGTTCTTGCGGATCTCGAGGATCTCGGCGACCAGGCCATAGTCCTCTTCCGAGGGCGGCACGCCGAGGAGGGCCCAGGCCGCCCCGCGAGGTACCGGCCAGGTGTCCCCTTTCCGGCTGGGCTGCCGGGGAAAGATCGTCGCCAGGACGGGAAGGAACGACTGCTGTACAATCATCTCGTATTCCTGCTGCCGAAGCATGCGGCTCGTCAGACTCTGAACCTGCGGCACCATGCGGTTTTGAAGGCGATAGAGGATCGTCAGCCGGTCCAGCCACTTGGTCTTCAAAGGGTGGATATCCACAGTTGTCCGGAAGTTCGACTTGTCGTAACGGCGGACGGCTTCAGTGACCAGCCCATCCTTCGAAACCTTGGCCACTCGCTCCGTGTAGATAGTCTGGAGCACGGTCTCGTCATGCTCGGGAGCTCCCTGAGGCTTCTCCCGGGTGACTTTGACCGTCTCCCTGCACCCGACCTGGTACTGGTTGAGAAGCTCGGGCTTGGCCGCATCCTCGGTGGCTGTGTAGCCTTCCAGGAAGTGATAGCGAGCGCTCAGTGCCTCGGCATCGCTCCCCGTCGCCGGAGCCTTGGCGTCGGGTGCCTGCGCGCGGGCTTGTCCTGTCCAGGCGCAGGCCAGAAGCACCAGCACGAGCGCCAGATTCTCGGCTCCACGCTCCGGAGTGCTTCGTGGACGGCCCGGAACCGCACTGGTGAAATGCTGGTTGCCCGCGCGGACTGCGCGCGTGGCTGAGGACCAGCATCCTGGAACTTGCCTGGTGTTCATGGCCTGACATCCCCCCAGCCCGTCGCGTTCTCCAAGTGACAAGCGTCCGCCCGGCATACGATCGCGCTGCCCCGCGCCGACCTCTCTCATTAAACCATACCCCGGCAAGAGTACGGTACGGGAGGCCCTCGCCGAGCGCCGATTTTTGAGAGCGCCATTACCACCTGTCCAGTCTGGGGAACTCAGCGAATGGCGAGCGACGAGGTAACGGCGAGCGCCTTTACGGAGTCTTTTCGGTTGTCGGGCGCGTCCACTGGAGCGAGCCAATGATCTCCAGGTCCTGTTCGCCGAATGTCTTGGCGTCCTCCTCGGCGAGCGTGAACGTGGCCAGCACCTGGTCTCCTTCGGGACTGGCGAGGAGGTAGTAGTACCAGAGGACCCCGAGATCTCCCTCCCGCCCCTGGACGGCGAGCTTGTAGCGGAACCCGCCGGCGGGATCTCCGTCCACCTCCCCTGCGCCCAGGAACTGAACGAACCTCTGGCCTAGGGACCGACGGACGTCGTCGCGGAACTGGTTCAAATCCTGGTGCTTGCCCTTGCCTGCAGGCGGGCCGGCCGTCAGGTTGCACTGGGCGATGACCTGTCCCTTCTCTAGCCGCTTGAGGACAATCAGCTTGGGGTCATCCCAGTAGGTATGCCACTGCCGGTCGTGCAGGACGTTGTACTTGCCGTCCGGCGAGATCAGTTGAAGAAGCTGGCGTTGCGGCGACGTGTCAAGCGGGAGCCTGGCCACCGCGTCGTCGGACAGCTCGGGGGCGAGACGCGCGGGCGCCGGAGAACCGTCAAGGTGCTCTTGACCTCCAGGCCGGCTTCCACGGGACCAGCCTGGCGATTCTCTGTCCGGTTCAGCTCGAGCCGATCGACCAGGTCCGCGCGGCGGTCGAAGTGCGCGAACCCCTCGCAAGTGATCGTGCCCGCACCCCCGTGCGCCGAGCCCTGGACCTCGCCTTGGAGCCGGATCCGGGCCCCGTGCTCGTCAAGCTGCTCGAGCGTGGCCTCCAGCGTTGTCGACTTCAGCGTGTCGTACTCGGTGAGAGCGAAGACCGCGGAGTTCGGAAGCTTCCAGGACTGGCCCTTCTCGACAGGCTTGGTGGGAAGGACATCGGGCAGCGTCAGCGGATCACAGAGCCCCTGAACCAGCTCCAGTTCAGGACGAGTCATCGGACCGGCAGGACTGACCACCACCACGGCGCCCTCGGTGCCCGTGCGCTCGGCCACGAGCAGGGAAAGTCCTGGCCGGAGCACACTGGCCGTCGGCCTAATCTCGCCATTGATCGCTGATGCCGCCTGGACGACCCACCGAAGCGCCTTGGCCCGCGATCGGGCCGGTTCCACGACGGCCTCGCCCTTGCGATCGCCGCTGGCCCCGACTGCTTCAGAGCCCACCTTCAGGAGCCGTTCGTTGAAGATGACCCGGGTAGCAATATCGAGAGAGAGCGGTTTGGGCAACTTCGTCTCGCCCCTGACCGCTCCCGGCGGCAATCCAGGGCGGAACAAGCCCACCGCCTTGAGGTCGATGCGCACCTGGGTGCAGCTTGTTGCCCGTGCAGCCTCCCTCAGCTCGACACCGGGCTCGGCGCAAGCCGATGATCCGAGGGACAACGCCAGCCAGCTCAGAACGATCCCTCGCCACACCTTGCCACGTGATCCCCGGTGAAGCTCGCCCCGCCGGATGAACCTGAACATTCCATGTCCCCCAGGAGGATGTCCCGACCTCGAACGCGCCCGGCTCGATCGGTGGCATTATCGAAACCCCGACAAACCTGTCAATTTGGCAATCGAAGCCTCGATATACCAGCCATGCTTGCATCTGGTCTGCAATCATTCGACGTTCTTGCAAGACTCCCCGAGTAGATCTTGTGGCATGGTTCAAAAACGCCCCTTTTCGGGTAACACTTGGGATGTCAGCGCGGACCCTCATCGGTCCCGCTCTGGAGCGGGTTTACGCGAGCCCATCCTTCCTTGCCAGGTGCGTCAGTTCCGCGAGAACCGCGTGTACCCCAAGAGCTCCAGCCAGTGAGCATGCGGCTCACTCGTCAGCAACTCCGCGGGGCTCTTCCCGACTCGACTGGGGTTCTCGCTCCGCAGGTATCGGCGGTGGTTCAGGAAGAACGGGAGCAAGGTCAAGGAGTCGTTCCCCAACTGCCGTCGTAGGAAGAAGTAGCTTCGCAGCCGGCTGTTGAGGTTCTCGACCAGACTGCTAGCCCGCACAACGCGATCGGATAGCTTCTGCACGTCGGCACACACTCCGTGATAACGCCCTCGTAGCGTCGCTCGCAGGGCCGCCTCACGACGCCACCGCTTCGGGTCCCAGGTCGGCAGGGATTGCACCTGCAAGACCTCCCGGGCGGTCGTCGCACTGATCTGCCACTCTTGGGCCAAGGTCGCCAGATCACGGTCCAGTCCCTCAGCGAAGGCTAATAAGGTTGTCCCGCTGATTCTCCAGCAAGGTCCTTACCGGCCTGATCCGATGGGGACAGGCCGACTCGCGGGCGCGCAGCTCCGCCACCACGAAGTTAAACAAGTCGCGGCGGATGGCGTACTCCGGACCGGCCACCGACAGGATGTCGTTCCGCAGCCAGCGGGCGAACAACGCCACCTCGTCAGCCCCCGCGATCGCTTTGGCCTCAGCCAGCCGTGCAGAAAGCAGCTTCTGGACCAGAGACTGATCCTTCCGGCCACGTCGCCGCTCGGCGGCGGCTTGCTTTCGCTCGAGCTTGGTCCGGGTGTCGATGGCTTCGTAGGCCCGGTTCTCCAGGTAACGGACCAGCGGCCCAACGTCGTCCAACGCATGAAAAACATCACCGCGGCAGGGACGCCCAGGCAGAGCCTCCTGGTGCCCGGCGCGGAGCCCCGAGGCGAAATCGGCGCTGGTGGCCTTGGGAGCGAAGCCCCGGTCGACCAGTTCCAGCAGCCGGATGCCCCAAGTATCGGCGTCGCGATGCCCTTCCAGACTCAGCAAGAAGCAGAAGGTCGAGGCGGCATCGACCCCACCAAGACGGGATCGCCCCCCTGGAAGATCTCATCGAGGAGGCCGACGAGGATGCTGGAGAGGTCGTACTGCGGGTTGATTCTCTGGGCCTGAGCGACGGCGCTGTGCACGATGTTGTGCACGGTCCCCAGGGAGATCCGATGATCGAAGAGGTCACGCAGCAAGTCGACCACGCCGCGGGTCGAACTCTGGCAGATCAACACCAAGCCCAGGACCAGTTGCCGCAGCCAAGCCTTGGTGACCGGTAGGTAGAAAAGGACGTCGTCGGGTCTGGATGAGGGAGCGAAGGCCTGGTCGAGGGCCGCTTCGGCGGTATGGGCCTGTTGATCGAGGAACTTCCTGCTGACCTCGTGTTGCCGGGCTAACTCGGAGACCGTTTCCGTCCCGGCGAGCACCTGGATGGCCAGGTCTTGCCTCTGCTGAGGTAGCAGTCGCTTGGCGGGACCCGAGCCATCGCTCTGTGCCGGCGAGGGCCAGCCTGGGCCGGTGGTCGAAGTGCAATCGCATTGCGGGACCGAGAAGGGCGAAGTCGCCTGACAATCCATGTCTGTTTCCTCCGTGAAACGGTGTTTGTGCCGACAAACAACCCCAACATGGAGGAAACAGACAGTTTAGAAAAACCCACCCCACCGGTCAACTGTAACCTGGATTTGAACCGAGCCCTACCGGGAAACGATCAAGAAACTCGAGACGGAACAGCAGCACGCGGTGCTCGGCAAGAACAACTGGATTCTGTACAGCTCGGGTATTATCCGCTGGGAAGACATTGTATTTCTCCATCACGTCAGGGAATTCCATGAAGTCATGGATCGACAGGGGCATTCGGTTGAAACAATGGTAAAAGCTGGCGTCTTGGAGGAGGATACCAAGAAAGCGTGGGACTTGGTTCACACTCCAGAGAGACAGACGGCCGATCGCCAAAGGGCGGAGGCTATCCAAGGGCTGGCGGAGTTAGGCCTATCGACGGAAGACATAGTAAAGGCGGCATCGAGCCACCTAGCCGGTCGGATCGCAGCCCCTCGGGGCAAGAGAGGCCCGAGCAAGAAATGAGCCGGCCCCCGAAAGCCTCCGGGGGCAATACTGTTCGGGGGGGGCTTCGCGGGGTGAGCGTGCGATCGGCTCGGTCCCCACTTCCTGGGGGACGCTGACCGTCATCGCCGCGCTGGGCCTGGACGGGGTGCGGGCGCCGCTGGCGTTCCCTGGCGCCAGGGACACGGCCGCGTTCCAGACGTACGTAGAGACGGTGTTGGTGCCGGAGCTGCGTGCGTTCGACGTCGTCGTGTTTGACAACCTTAGCCCCCACTCGTCCTCCGGCGTGACAGCAGCGATCGAGCAGGCCGGGGCCGAGGTGTTGCCTCTGCCGCCGTACAGTTCAGACTATACACCGATCGAGGAGCTGTGGTCGAAGGCCAAGCAGTTTCTCCGTCGAGTTGCGACGCGATCGCGAATAGGTCTCTATGATGAATGGCGCTTCCTTAACCGTTAAGCGGCCTGCATCAAGCGGTTACGCGCTGCTTTCCGAGGCTCGGTCAGCAGATCGTGGGGTTTGGAGCGGCGCTTGATGGCGCGCGGCTCGACGCGGCCGGGCCGGTTGCCAACCTCATGGCTGGCGATGGCACGGAGCATGACCTCTACAAGCAGACGGTGCGTTTCCGGCGGGGCCCAGTTCAACACCTCGCGGAATGCCGCCATGGTCTGCAGCGTTCCCGCGAAGCTGATCTGCCTGGGTGCCTTCCCATGGGCCTGGGCCGCCGCCGCCATGACCCCACGTATTAAGTTATAAGCGAGCGAGTGCATCCAGATCTCCTTCTTCACCATCCCGGGCGTTTCGCACCGCAGCACATCCATCTGCATGATACATTTGATCGCGCGTAGATCTAATTCGATGTTCCATCTTTCAAAGTAAAGCCGGGCCAGTTCCTCCCTCGTGTACTCCTCCGCGTCGAGCATGGTGGTCACCAACACTAACTCGTTGATCCGGAAGCCGGGCTTCTGAACCTTGAACCGAAGCTCGCGAACCTTCATCCCCTCGGGAACCTGAGCGTAGGCCTCCTCGTCCATCCATTCCGGACGTCCGGGCTTGGTCCAGGTCACGATGTGATCTTCGATGCCCAGCGATCGACCCTTGCGGAAGTCGAACTTGCGTCGCTGGTGCATCCGGAAGAGGCCATCCACCCTACGCTCCACCAGCGAATTGATGCCGAAATACGAGGCAAAACAGCGGTCTCCCAGCAGCACCTCGCCACCTTTGAGGCGATCCAGGAGGTCGCGTAAGAGAGCTGTCTCGCCGGTCTCTTTCCCCTTGTAAGGACCGATGGCCAGATTGCGCAACACCCCGGTGGCCAGGCTAATGATCGCGACCACTCGGGCGATGGGGAAACCGACGCCGGAGGCCTGAGTCCTGGCCTGGGGGAAGGCCTGCTGGTTCTCCGGCGTGTCGGGCATCGAGACCGTGGAGCCGTCGACCATCAAGGTCTCCCGACGCTTCCAGAGCCAGTCCTCCGGCACTCGCTCTTCGAGGGCTTGGGCCGTGCGGTGAACCAACCCGGTGATGACACCGATGGGCAGCCGCTGCCGCGCCTTGCAGTAGCTGCCACTGTCGGCCGAGCAGGGGTCCTGGCCCCGTGCGGTGCGGTAGGCGATCAAGCATGCCACGGCCTTGCGGCAACAATGGTCGAGGCTGAGCACCTGCGTCAGGAAGGTCCAGAGGGTCACTAATGGGCTGAAGATCCGTTCCCGGTAATGGACGCCTTCCTCCCCCAGTACTTCCCCGACCAAGTCCGCGTCCAGCAGGTCGCTGAAGGGGAGATGGGGCTGGTCGCGAAGCAAATTGATCTGGTCACGAATCCGCCGACAGATACTCTGGGACATCGACGGCCTCCTTGCCGAACGAACCTGGGATTGGGACATACCCCAAGGTTTTCCTAAGAGAGGCCGTCTTTGTCTATCTCAAACAGAGAACAGAGGTTAGCGTTAAGGAAGCGCCATTCGTCTCTATGATGCTTTGGGACAAGCTTTGGAACATGTGACGGCTCAAGACATTATGGGCTGGTTTCAACACGCCGGCCTGTGTGCAAACCATGGTTAAACCGCGCTAGCAGGGTGGCTTTCTTCTCCCGGAGTTCTTCGATGGCCCCCTTGGCCATAGCGCAGGCCGCGGTCGCGGCCATTTGCTCGATGTCCTCGGCATCAAGATCCCGGTCGGGGCCAACCTCCTCGTGAACGCGTCGCGCGACGATTTTCCCCCACCCCTGAGCCATGCGCTGAACCCCAGTCCGATCCATCGAAGGTGACTTACGAAAAGGCATAGCGTATCCCTCCTTGGACTTCGGCGAAGCGGCAAAATGGGAAACTCGGCGTGACATCCTACCAACCCGCTCATGAAGCGCGAACCGCGACTTACACCCCGGCCTGGCGCCAGGGAGGGAGCACCCTTCATTCATCGACTTGACGCAGATAAGATGGAGGTGCTTCCTGGAACGTCCTTGGCCGGAGAAGACTTCCAGGCCCAACATGAAGGCGTATGAGAGAAGCCCAGGTCCCTGAGCGGGAGAAGGTGTGACAATGGCGGACGGGGTGGAAACACGGGGGCAGGTCGCTCGCGCCATGGAGGGCGCAGGGGGGGTCGAGATCAAGGCGACCATTCCCGAGCAGCAGGTGGATGCAGGCGCTGAAGGCCTACAAACTCCGGCTCAGCGAAAACGAGCGGTACATCTATTTCTTCGACACCCCGCAGCTTGAGCTGTTCGAGATGGGAGTGATCGCCCGGGCCAGGCGGATCGTCGGCGGCCAGCATGACAGCACCATCAAGTTCCGGCCCGTCGATCCAGCCACGATTCCGGCCCTGTGGCGGAAGTATCGCGGCTTCAAGATCGAGGCCGACGCGAGCGAGAAAGGCGTGGTGAAATCGGCATCGCTGACGATGCCCGTGGCCAAGGGGCTGATCAAGCGGGTGGCCGCCGGCAGCAATCCGATCTCCGATCTGTTCACCGAAGAGCAACTGCTGTTCCTGCTCAGCCTGGCGAGCAAGAAGATCGACTACTCGCGCGTGGTCGTGATGGGCCCGATGCGGGCCTGGCGGTGGAAGGTCAGCCATCCGGGGCTGCCCTGGCCGATCACCGGGGAACTGTGGCAGCGCGAGGATGGGGCCCGGATCTTCGAGGTGTCCATCAAGACGCCAGTGGCCCAGGCGGCAGCCGCCTCGGCCGGCTTCATGGCCTTCCTTGCCGAAGTCGGGGCCCAGCGCGACGAAGGCCAGCAGGCCAAGACCCGCTGGGCACTGGAGCACTGGGCCACCCGAGAGCCCGAGTCCCCGACCGACAGTCACTGAGCTGAACCACCCGGCCCGCCGGGATCAAGCCTTCGCGTGCGATCGAGCGAGCCGGCCGCCGAACCGGTCGATCAGGAGACCGTGGCGCAGTCCCCGGTCGCTCACCGACAGGGACGACTTCCCCAGCTTGTCCATGACCGTGCGGACGATGCAGGCGCCGGCGAGGATCACCTCGGCTCGCTTGGGCTGCAACCCCACGATCCGCCGTCGCGTCTCGGCGGGGACGGCACGATACAGCTCGATCTGCCGGTCCACCTCGGCCCGGTCGATGACCGATCCCTGGACCCGGTCGGGATCATACCTGGCCATCCCGTGCATCACCGCCGTGAGATTGGTCACGGCACCGCCCATGCCGACCAGGGCCTCCGGGGGCGTAGCGCCGTCGATCGGCGGAGAGATCGGCGGCGATGGCAGCGACCGCCCGGTTCAGGTCCTCCGGAGAGACGGCCTGATCGAGGTGAAACGTCTCGGTGTACCGCACGG
Organism: uncultured Planctomycetaceae bacterium; assembly: GCA_963816015.1. Lineage (GTDB taxonomy): Bacteria > Planctomycetota > Planctomycetia > Isosphaerales > Isosphaeraceae > Aquisphaera. The sequence continues at coordinate 28,535 of CAWFJM010000032.1, forward strand.
CGCCGACGTTCAGGCTGAACTGACGATCAACGCGCGTTCCCTGGCCGAACGTGAACTGGCTGCTCCCGCCCCCGGTGTCGAAGATCACGAGCGACCCGTCGCCCAGCCCCAGCCCCGACTGCACGGCGAGGTAGGCGATCCGGCCCTCTTCCGCGCCGGAGATGACCTCGATCGTCACCCCGCAGCGCTGCTTGACGAGGTCGAGGAATTCCTGGCTGTTGGCGGCGGTTCGCAGCCCCATGGTGCCGACGGCGGTGACGCCCTCGACCCCGAGCCGGGCGGCCTCTTCGGTCATCCCGGCAATCGCGGCGACCGTTCGCTCCATGGCGGCAGGGGCGATCGCGCCGGTTTCCTGGATCCCCTCGCCCAGCCGGGACACCTCGGCACGGTCGGCGACGGTGGCCCAGGTGCCGTCGGCCTGACGCTCGCCGACATGGAACTTGACCGAGTTGGTGCCCACGTCGATCACGGCCTGACGGCTCATGGTTTCGGCCCCCGCTTCGACAGGCCGACGAGCTCTTTCAGCCCGCGCGGATAGCTGGTGTTGGGATACCGCTCGAGTCCCATGGCGCGGACGGCGGCGAAGACCCTGGCCGGGTCTTCGTCCTCAATGGCGACGGTGCGAACGGGCAATCCGTCCGCGATCACGTCGGTGACCTCGGCGACGCAACCCTGGACATGGTAGCGAGTGCGCGTCTTGTGGACGGCGACCACGCGCACCGGACCGCCGGGCGGGGCCAGGTCGGCGAGCAGGCGATCCAGGGGAATGGCGTCGGTGGCTTGCGGACCCGCTGGGCAGCCCGAGCGCCTCGCGCACCTGCGCGACGGCGGATGCGGCAAGGGGAAACCCCTCCTTGAGCACCGGCCGCCACTGTTCCAGGCCGTTGTCATTCACGTTTTCAAGGATCTTGATATCCATGAGCTGGTCGCGAATCTTGACGTTGGCGTCGGACCCGGCGGCCAGCAGGTAGGTTTCCTCGCTCTTCTGGACCTTCTCGGCGCCGAGCGCCGCGAACCGTGCCTCGGCATCGCCGAGCTCCCGGCCGAAGGTCCGCCATTCCCAGCGTGGTACGATCGTTCCCATGGAGAGGTCCCCGGCGGCGGTGTTCGGGTGTCATCACGCGATGAGCCTGCATCTCTTCAAATCGTAACGTCGCCGTCTCGCGACAGACAGGGGGCGCCGTCGAACCCGAGAGGCACAGCGGGGCGGTGATGGACAAGACCGGAGGCCGCGGACAGAATCTGGTAGATTCCCGTTGCCCATGTGCATCCTCCAGGCGGACCACCGCACCCTCCTCGATCCCGAGCTCGCCGACTTCCTCATCCTTCACGCGGAGGCCAGGGCCCTCCTGGATCGCTCACGGCGGTAAGCGCGCCGTGATCGTGACAGGCTCGCTCGCGGCTCACAGCGTTCGCGTTCCCGGAATCTTCTTGCCGTCGATGGTGACGTTATGGAGGGTCACCGTGGCTCCGAAGTGGGAGAAGTTGGCCCATCGAGCAGGCGTGTTCTTGTCGAGCTTGCTGTTGGTGACCGTCAGGCTGCCGCCAACCGTCGAGAACGTGGATCCCTGGATTGAAGGTGCTCCGAAGGAGACGGTGTTCAGCGCGTTGTACGTGAAGGTGCTGCCGCCAACCGTCACGGCCGTCTGGTAGGTGCCGACCCCCGCGCCGCGCTCGTGCCGCGGACGCCGGTGGTGACGGAGTAGATCAGGTTGCCGGAGAGCGTGCTGCCGGAGATGTCGAGCGTTCCTGCCTGGGCGTAGATGCCGCCGCCCGTGCCGTAAACGGTGCCGCCGGATGACGTTGCCGTATCGACGGCGTACACCGAGTTCTCGCTGACCGTGCTGCCCGAGATGGTCGTCGCGGCGCCCCAGGAGACGATGCCGCCGCCGAAGGCCAGACTGCTGTTCGAGGCGCGGTTGTTCATGATCGAGCTGTTCTGGACCTTCAGCGTACCGCCCAGGGCGAAGATTCCTCCGCCCGCCTGGTTGGCGACGTTGCTGAAGACCTTCGAGTTCACCAGGGTCAGCGAGGCATTCTGGGCCAGGATCCCCGCACCCTGGCCAACACCCCCGCCCCCGCTGATGGACAGCCCCGACAGGGTCACATTGCCGCCATCGATCTCGAGCACCCGGTCCACCGCGGAGCCAACGAGGTTGACCGCTCCCTTGCCCGGAACGGCCTGAATCGTCAGGTTGCCCGCGTTCTGGACGCGAAGCTCGCTCGGCAGCGAGTAGGTGCCGGCGGCGAGCACGATCGTGTTCGGCCCCGAGGTGTTGTTCACCTTGGCGATATCCGCCTGCAGCTCGGCCACGTTCGCGGCACGGAAGGTCGAGAGGACGATCCGCCCCTCGAGTGACTCGATGCTGGGGCTGTTCCGCTTCCCCTTCAGGTCTCTGGTCCCTGACCCCACGGCGCACCTCCTCCTTGCTTCCTGCTTGCTGGTCCTGCCGGACCGGCCGGCATTTCGTTCGCGCTCGTCCAGGACAGCCTCTGGACCTCTGATCACCACGCCCGATCGCGACAGAGCTTTCCGGGACGACAGAATAGCAATCCGCCAGTCCTTGACCAGTCCAGTCCCCGGATAGTAAGACGGCGTGCGCTTCCGCCGGGCCCGGACCGTCTCCGGTGGAGGCTACCCAAGGTGAAACCGGATCAAGACGACAGACCACGAGTCCATCATGCTGCACGATCTGGATGAGCTCTTCGAGCGGCTGCCCGATCCCCCTTCCGCCGCCGTTTCCGGCTCGGGACCAGGGAGCAGAAGTACCTGGTAAGCAAGGGGTTGGAGACGATCCTCGCCCACGGGGCGGAGTTCATCGAGCAGAGGCTGGCAGCGGCCGAGCCGCACAACGATGGCCGGCAGACACCGATGCGCAACCACCCAGTCTTCGTCGCCCAGCACGCCACGGCCACGTGCTGCCGGGGCTGCCTGGAGAAATGGCACGCGATCCCGCGGGGCCAGCCGCTGACGGCCGTAGAAAAGGCTTACATCCTCGAGGTTCTCCGGCGCTGGCTGCTCCGTCAGGAGCCAGCAGCGGAGTCCCAACCTCTCCCGGTCCGGCCCTCGGGGCCGTGAAGATCACCGGCGGCTTCAGGGCCGCACCTCGACGGCCCCTATGTCGGGTTTTGGCCCCCGCGGTCGGTGCAGGATGTCTTCCCTGGGCATGTTGCCGGGATCGGCCGCGTCGACAACGGGGGAGCTTTCGGATGGAGTGCCGAAGGTCTCGACGAGCTTCTTGCGGACCTCGTCGATCGTGGAGCTGCCATCGGCGAACTGGTGGGTTGCGGGGTTCCAGGTGGGAGCCACCACTCCCTCAAGGCTGGCGGGAAGGCCTGGATCCTTGACGATCGCCTGCGGATCGTCGGTCACGTTCAGCACCCGGTTCTTGTCGACAGGAATCGGCCGGCCGCCGTTGTAGTAAAGGCAGTTGCGAATCGTCACGGCCGTCGAGTCGGCCGGCTTGCCGGCCGAGAAGTGCGTCATCGTGCCCGTCGGGTCCGACCAGATGTTGTTCGCGAAGCTGATTTTCTCGTTTCTGGGGTTGACCCCCTCGCGGCCAAGCCGAAGGGCGAACCCCCAGACATCGGCGCCCAGGGGAAAATCGCCGTGCACGGTGTTGGCTCGGAAGACCACATTTCTCGCCCCCTTGATGGCGAACGCTGCGGTCATCCGGTTGGGGCTGTTCCCCAGGAACAGGTTGTTCTCCACGAGCACGTTTTCCGCCTCGTGGAACGGCTTGGCATCCTCCCCCAGCAGCAGGTAAGGCTGGTCCGCCAGCCCCTGCCAGTTCAGAAAGATGTTGCCCCGCACCAGGAAGTTCCGGGTCTCCTGGTGGTTGGCCGAGTTCTTGATCAGCACGAACGGATGGGTGTTGTTGAGCACGCGCCGCTTGCTGGCCGCGAAATCGTTGAAGAAGACGTTGTCCTCTACCATCACGTCGTGGACGGTGTTGATGTCCATGTGCTCGTCGCCTTGGCGGGGCTGATTGTAGACGAGGTTGCCGAGGAAACGAATGTGGTGGGCGCCCGCGTTGATCTTGATGATGTCGTTGTCGTAGCTGTCGTGGATGATGTTGTTGTGCAGCAGGATCTCGCTGGTCTCGGGCGTTGTGATGTGGATCAGGTATTCGTCCTTGCCCCCTGGCCGGCCCGCCATCTCGAATCCGCTGATCGTCACTCGCCGGCCGCGCTGGATGCTGAGCAGCCGATGGTGCGAGGGCGTGCTGATCCACCGGGCGCGATAGGGGTGCTCGGCGCGGATGATGACAGCCTTGCGGAACGCCCTCTCCAGCCTTTGCGGGCCATAAGCCCCATCGAGAAATACCAGCTCGGCCCCCACGTCGGGCATGATGTCGGTGGCGTGGAGGAGGGTGGCCCAGGGCCGGCCGAGGGAGCCGTCTCCGGCCCGATCGCTGCCTCTCGGACTCACGTAGAAGCTTCGTGCAGCTCCCTGTGCCACCGCCCGGTGATTCGCGACGGCGAGGAACATCACGGCCAGTGCGCCGATCAAGAGACGCGAGTTGACGTGCACGGGACAATCTCCGGACCGGGAGGATCGATCGGTTGTCAGCTTCCCCGGAAGCCTGATTACTGCATTTGACCCGGTGGAATCGCGCCCGTAAAGCCGCACCTCTCCTCGGGCCGTCCGGCGGATCCGGCTCTCCTGCGCTTTCCGCGCCGGCCTCGTGGCCAGGATGCACGTCCGCCGGCGGTGATACCGGGCGCGGTCTCCACGATGTTTGACCCTTGTTAAAACGGTGTCGATCGGGCAACCTATCTCTGGCGTGCGGTCGGGCTGGATGGTTTGATCTCGACCTATGGGATTTCGGTGATGCCAAGCGAGGTTTCGCCGAATAGGGTCGTTTCCCCCTGGCCACGCGGCGCAGATGCGCGCCCGCTCAGTTCAGGCTGATGGCTGTTTTCCTGGTCGTCGCGACGATTCCCCTGGGCGCCGACGACAGAACGAAAACGGCCTTCTTCGAGTCGCGGATCCGGCCGGTTCTGATCGACAAGTGCTATGCCTGCCACTCGGCCCGGGCCTCGAAGATCAAGGGGGACCTGAGGCTCGACGACCGGGAGGCGACGCTCAAGGGGGGCAATTCGGGGCCGGCCGGAAGACTCCAGCGGACCGCGGGCTCATGACACGATCATTGTATCACCGGGGCCATCCGCGTTCAGGGTCGATTTCTCCGCGGCCCCGGCACCAAGGGCTGCCGGCTCGATTCCGTGAGCAGACGATTCCTCGAAGCTCCCGGGACTTGCCGCCATGATCCTCAGCGGTGCAGCAACCTATTCATGGCGTCCATGTCACGGCTTCCACGCTCGGGGCTACGAGCGAGGCCTTGGGACTGGTCTCGTATCCTCCCTGCTGATAGGACACCTCCGTGCCGATGTAGCCAGGGGCATAGTCTCCGTAGGCAGCCAACGCCACGAACAAGAGGAGAAAAGGTATCAGGAACGAATGGCGCTTCCTTAACGCTAACCTCTGTTCTCTGTTTGAGATAGACAAAGACGGCCTCTCTTAGGAAAACCTTGGGGTATGTCCCAATCCCAGGTTCGTTCGGCAAGGAGGCCGTCGATGTCCCAGAGTATCTGTCGGCGGATTCGTGACCAGATCAATTTGCTTCGCGACCAGCCCCATCTCCCCTTCAGCGACCTGCTGGACGCGGACTTGGTCGGGGAAGTACTGGGGGAGGAAGGCGTCCATTACCGGGAACGGATCTTCAGCCCATTAGTGACCCTCTGGACCTTCCTGACGCAGGTGCTCAGCCTCGACCATTGTTGCCGCAAGGCCGTGGCATGCTTGATCGCCTACCGCACCGCACGGGGCCAGGACCCCTGCTCGGCCGACAGTGGCAGCTACTGCAAGGCGCGGCAGCGGCTGCCCATCGGTGTCATCACCGGGTTGGTTCACCGCACGGCCCAAGCCCTCGAAGAGCGAGTGCCGGAGGACTGGCTCTGGAAGCGTCGGGAGACCTTGATGGTCGACGGCTCCACGGTCTCGATGCCCGACACGCCGGAGAACCAGCAGGCCTTCCCCCAGGCCAGGACTCAGGCCTCCGGCGTCGGTTTCCCCATCGCCCGAGTGGTCGCGATCATTAGCCTGGCCACCGGGGTGTTGCGCGATCTGGCCATCGGTCCTTACAAGGGGAAAGAGACCGGCGAGACAGCTCTCTTACGCGACCTCCTGGATCGCCTCAAAGGTGGCGAGGTGCTGCTGGGAGACCGCTGTTTTGCCTCGTATTTCGGCATCAATTCGCTGGTGGAGCGTAGGGTGGATGGCCTCTTCCGGATGCACCAGCGACGCAAGTTCGACTTCCGCAAGGGTCGATCGCTGGGCATCGAAGATCACATCGTGACCTGGACCAAGCCCGGACGTCCGGAATGGATGGACGAGGAGGCCTACGCTCAGGTTCCCGAGGGGATGAAGGTTCGCGAGCTTCGGTTCAAGGTTCAGAAGCCCGGCTTCCGGATCAACGAGTTAGTGTTGGTGACCACCATGCTCGACGCGGAGGAGTACACGAGGGAGGAACTGGCCCGGCTTTACTTTGAAAGATGGAACATCGAATTAGATCTACGCGCGATCAAATGTATCATGCAGATGGATGTGCTGCGGTGCGAAACGCCCGGGATGGTGAAGAAGGAGATCTGGATGCACTCGCTCGCTTATAACTTAATACGTGGGGTCATGGCGGCGGCGGCCCAGGCCCATGGGAAGGCACCCAGGCAGATCAGCTTCGCGGGAACGCTGCAGACCATGGCGGCATTCCGCGAGGTGTTGAACTGGGCCCCGCCGGAAACGCGCCGTCTGCTTGTAGAGGTCATGCTCCGTGCCATCGCCAGCCATGAGGTTGGCAACCGGCCCGGCCGCGTCGAGCCGTGCGCCATCAAGCGCCGCTCCAAACCCCACGATCTGCTGACCGAGCCTCGGAAAGCAGCGCGTAACCGCTTGATGCAGGCCGCTTAACGGTTAAGGAAGCGCCATTCGTGTCCTGACACGAATGGCGCTTCCTTAACGCTAACCTCTGTTCTCTGTTTGAGATAGACAAAGACGGCCTCTCTTAGGAAAACCTTGGGGTATGTCCCAATCCCAGGTTCGTTCGGCAAGGAGGCCGTCGATGTCCCAGAGTATCTGTCGGCGGATTCGTGACCAGATCAATTTGCTTCGCGACCAGCCCCATCTCCCCTTCAGCGACCTGCTGGACGCGGACTTGGTCGGGGAAGTACTGGGGGAGGAAGGCGTCCATTACCGGGAACGGATCTTCAGCCCATTAGTGACCCTCTGGACCTTCCTGACGCAGGTGCTCAGCCTCGACCATTGTTGCCGCAAGGCCGTGGCATGCTTGATCGCCTACCGCACCGCACGGGGCCAGGACCCCTGCTCGGCCGACAGTGGCAGCTACTGCAAGGCGCGGCAGCGGCTGCCCATCGGTGTCATCACCGGGTTGGTTCACCGCACGGCCCAAGCCCTCGAAGAGCGAGTGCCGGAGGACTGGCTCTGGAAGCGTCGGGAGACCTTGATGGTCGACGGCTCCACGGTCTCGATGCCCGACACGCCGGAGAACCAGCAGGCCTTCCCCCAGGCCAGGACTCAGGCCTCCGGCGTCGGTTTCCCCATCGCCCGAGTGGTCGCGATCATTAGCCTGGCCACCGGGGTGTTGCGCGATCTGGCCATCGGTCCTTACAAGGGGAAAGAGACCGGCGAGACAGCTCTCTTACGCGACCTCCTGGATCGCCTCAAAGGTGGCGAGGTGCTGCTGGGAGACCGCTGTTTTGCCTCGTATTTCGGCATCAATTCGCTGGTGGAGCGTAGGGTGGATGGCCTCTTCCGGATGCACCAGCGACGCAAGTTCGACTTCCGCAAGGGTCGATCGCTGGGCATCGAAGATCACATCGTGACCTGGACCAAGCCCGGACGTCCGGAATGGATGGACGAGGAGGCCTACGCTCAGGTTCCCGAGGGGATGAAGGTTCGCGAGCTTCGGTTCAAGGTTCAGAAGCCCGGCTTCCGGATCAACGAGTTAGTGTTGGTGACCACCATGCTCGACGCGGAGGAGTACACGAGGGAGGAACTGGCCCGGCTTTACTTTGAAAGATGGAACATCGAATTAGATCTACGCGCGATCAAATGTATCATGCAGATGGATGTGCTGCGGTGCGAAACGCCCGGGATGGTGAAGAAGGAGATCTGGATGCACTCGCTCGCTTATAACTGGAGTTTTGCAAAGTCAGGCTAGGCCCAATTGGGCAATCACATGACCAAACGGCCGCTCCCTCTCTGTTACTTGCTGGATTGCCCAGGCCAGCGTCGTGCGCAGGTTCTCCCGGAGCATTGCTCGACAGGCTTCGCCGATTGTCGTCAGTCGATGGAGTGCCCACTCACTGCGCACAGCTCTGCCGCAACTGGCTCATCAAGAGACTATACGCCAGCATGACCAGATACATGTGCCGGGTCTGGCCCTGGGCATCACGCAGCTGACAGTCGCCGAGGCCGAGTTGTTGCTTACCGTCCCGATGAAAGGTCTCCGTACCTGTCCAGCGATGCCGGTACACCCGCACGATCCGACTCACTTCCCAGGTGATCCGATTGGTCACCAAGATCTTGCGGGGTTGGTCATCGTTCCTATACCGCCAGAGAATCACAATCCGAGCCTTGTGCTTCACGTCGGGGATCCGCACGGTCACTGTGAAGTACCACTGCCGTTTGTCACCGATGCGCATCTCCTTGCGGTCAGTCGCCGAGATCGAGGCTGCCAGGTCCCTGGCCTTGATGATCTGTCCCTTCCACTCCAGCTTGCGGTTGCTCTTGAGGTCGCCGACGTAGCCCCGAGGCCGTCCCAAGCGATCCTGCTTGCCGTGAATGTGATTGAGGATCTCGGCACAGGTGAAGTACGAGTCCATTGCGAAGTCGCCGGGAATCTGGCGCTCACAAACCCAGTCGATCAGTTCACAGCACAATACAGTGTGGTTGCGGAACGGCTCTTTCAGGGCCTCACATACCTCCTTCTTGCGGAAGAGCCGGAACTCGAGGGGATAATGCTTGCCGCTGGTGCCGACATAGCTGGCGAAGAGGTAGTCCTGAGCAATCTTGTTCCGTTCTTCGGCGTGGTCCCAGTACCATCCGGCGTCGGGGATCAGCAAGCCATCACGATCGATCAGGGTGTTGTCGATCGGGATGACCCCCTGGTCGCTGTACCGAGTAGAGGGATCTTTCTGGAGTTCATCCAGCCGTCGTTGGTTGAGGGCTCCGGCGTCCCACTGGGCATCGGTGAGGAATCGGTTGAGGCAGGATTGGTCTGTGGTCTCGGCGAATTCGCGGTTGATCCCGAGCACCGTCTTACGCTCGGCCACCATCAGTCCCGTGAGGTACTCAGCGAAGTGTCGCCGCTGGCATTCGTTGGCGAAGAGACCACCGTACTGGGCCAAGGCGTCCTGCACGACCTGGGGAAATTCGATGATTCCTGGCATGAGCAGATGCTCCACAGTCCATTTGCGCCAGGCGAAAAACGGTCAAAACCGGCTCCATCTTCCCCATTTTTACACAGGCTGCCGTGAGTTTGCAAAGAACCAGTTATAACTTAATACGTGGGGTCATGGCGGCGGCGGCCCAGGCCCATGGGAAGGCACCCAGGCAGATCAGCTTCGCGGGAACGCTGCAGACCATGGCGGCATTCCGCGAGGTGTTGAACTGGGCCCCGCCGGAAACGCGCCGTCTGCTTGTAGAGGTCATGCTCCGTGCCATCGCCAGCCATGAGGTTGGCAACCGGCCCGGCCGCGTCGAGCCGTGCGCCATCAAGCGCCGCTCCAAACCCCACGATCTGCTGACCGAGCCTCGGAAAGCAGCGCGTAACCGCTTGATGCAGGCCGCTTAACGGTTAAGGAAGCGCCATTCGTTCCTGACACGAATGGCGCTTCCTTAACGCTAACCTCTGTTCTCTGTTTGAGATAGACAAAGACGGCCTCTCTTAGGAAAACCTTGGGGTATGTCCCAATCCCAGGTTCGTTCGGCAAGGAGGCCGTCGATGTCCCAGAGTATCTGTCGGCGGATTCGTGACCAGATCAATTTGCTTCGCGACCAGCCCCATCTCCCCTTCAGCGACCTGCTGGACGCGGACTTGGTCGGGGAAGTACTGGGGGAGGAAGGCGTCCATTACCGGGAACGGATCTTCAGCCCATTAGTGACCCTCTGGACCTTCCTGACGCAGGTGCTCAGCCTCGACCATTGTTGCCGCAAGGCCGTGGCATGCTTGATCGCCTACCGCACCGCACGGGGCCAGGACCCCTGCTCGGCCGACAGTGGCAGCTACTGCAAGGCGCGGCAGCGGCTGCCCATCGGTGTCATCACCGGGTTGGTTCACCGCACGGCCCAAGCCCTCGAAGAGCGAGTGCCGGAGGACTGGCTCTGGAAGCGTCGGGAGACCTTGATGGTCGACGGCTCCACGGTCTCGATGCCCGACACGCCGGAGAACCAGCAGGCCTTCCCCCAGGCCAGGACTCAGGCCTCCGGCGTCGGTTTCCCCATCGCCCGAGTGGTCGCGATCATTAGCCTGGCCACCGGGGTGTTGCGCGATCTGGCCATCGGTCCTTACAAGGGGAAAGAGACCGGCGAGACAGCTCTCTTACGCGACCTCCTGGATCGCCTCAAAGGTGGCGAGGTGCTGCTGGGAGACCGCTGTTTTGCCTCGTATTTCGGCATCAATTCGCTGGTGGAGCGTAGGGTGGATGGCCTCTTCCGGATGCACCAGCGACGCAAGTTCGACTTCCGCAAGGGTCGATCGCTGGGCATCGAAGATCACATCGTGACCTGGACCAAGCCCGGACGTCCGGAATGGATGGACGAGGAGGCCTACGCTCAGGTTCCCGAGGGGATGAAGGTTCGCGAGCTTCGGTTCAAGGTTCAGAAGCCCGGCTTCCGGATCAACGAGTTAGTGTTGGTGACCACCATGCTCGACGCGGAGGAGTACACGAGGGAGGAACTGGCCCGGCTTTACTTTGAAAGATGGAACATCGAATTAGATCTACGCGCGATCAAATGTATCATGCAGATGGATGTGCTGCGGTGCGAAACGCCCGGGATGGTGAAGAAGGAGATCTGGATGCACTCGCTCGCTTATAACTTAATACGTGGGGTCATGGCGGCGGCGGCCCAGGCCCATGGGAAGGCACCCAGGCAGATCAGCTTCGCGGGAACGCTGCAGACCATGGCGGCATTCCGCGAGGTGTTGAACTGGGCCCCGCCGGAAACGCGCCGTCTGCTTGTAGAGGTCATGCTCCGTGCCATCGCCAGCCATGAGGTTGGCAACCGGCCCGGCCGCGTCGAGCCGTGCGCCATCAAGCGCCGCTCCAAACCCCACGATCTGCTGACCGAGCCTCGGAAAGCAGCGCGTAACCGCTTGATGCAGGCCGCTTAACGGTTAAGGAAGCGCCATTCGTTCCTGACACCTTTTCTCCTCAGAGTGGCCGGTTGGCCCTTTAGGATGGACCCTCATAGATCGGAGATCTCTTTTGGGGGAAGTGCAGCCCTCAAGGCGTTCAGCACCGCAAGAATATCGATGACCTCTTGGCTGATCGCCCCGCCCACTGGACTCAAATGACCGGTCGCCGCGAACACCATACCAACAATGCTCAGGAGCATGCCGCCCACCGCACTCTGGAGCGCGATCGAGCGCATACGGCGGCTGATGTGCATGAACTCGTCCACTTTCTTGATGGAGTTATCCATGACCACTACGCCCGCTGCTTCCGCGGTCACGTCGCTGTTCTGCCCTATCGCCATGCCGACCGTGGCAGCCATCATGGCTGGGGCGTCATTGATGCCATCGCCCACGTAGAGCGTTTTTGCCTTGGCCGTTTCGTTGCGGACGATGGCCAGCTTTTCTTCGGGACTTTTCTGGGCCTCGATCTCGGTGATGCCGACTTGCTCGGCCAGGTATCGAACTTCTGATTCACGATCTCCCGACACAATCATCAATCGCTTGAATTGGTGCCGGGGTCCCAGGTGCTTTATGAAGGAGCGACTCTCCGCGCGCGGCGCATCACGAAATCGCAAGGCCGCCGCATAGCGTTTATCGATCGCCACCACGCACTCGAGTCCACCGGCGCTAGGAGGAAGCTGATCAGTGCCTGCGGTCTCTTGCGCGATGAGCTTGCTGCGACTCGTTATCTGTAATTGGTGGGTGGAAACGGTTCCGAGCAGACCCTGGCCTGGCTGTTCGCTGACCTCGGTGGCCTCCGGGAGTTGGATTCCGTCTTCCTTCGCCGCCGCGAGAATGGCTCGCGCCAGCGGATGTTTCGAGTATCTCTCCAGACTCGCCACCAGGGTCAGTACCTCGTTTTGCTCAAAGCCAGGAGCGACGAGTTGTTCAGTCAGCTTGGGCTCGCCATAAGTGAGCGTCCCAGTTTTGTCGAAAATCGCAGTCCGGCACTCGGCAATTTGCTCAAGTACGACGGGACTCTTGATGATGATAGCCCGGCGAGCACAGAGGGAAATTGAACCGATGATGGCGATCGGTATCGCGAGCAGCAACGGGCAAGGCGTGGCGATCACCAACACCGCCAGGAAGCGAATGGCTTCTCCACTCAGCGCCCACGCGAGGATGGCGACCGTGACTGCAATCGGAGTATAAATCGCACCCAATCGATCGCCCAACCGCCGCAACTGCGGTCGCTTTTCCTCGGACTCGCGCATGACGAGCATGATTTTGGCGTAGCGCGAATCAGAGCGCGCTGGGTCGCCCGGATGGTCAGGGCCGATTCGCCATTAATCGCACCCGAGATGACCGTCGAGCCGGAGGTCTTTCTCATCTGAAATGGCTCGCCCGTGAGATAGGATTCGTCCATGACGCCGCGTCCTTCGATAACCACGCCATCCACCGGGCATATGTCATGGGGATAGATCACAAGCGTATCTCCCACGACAAGATCCGCCAGAGCCACGTCGGTGATCTGGCCATCCTTCTTCCGGTGAGCAATCGAAGGCATCCGTTTGGCTAGCGCAGCCAGCACCGATGAGGCGCTTCGCAATGCGTAACTCTCGAGCGCTTCTCCTCCTGACAGCATCAACACGATGATCGATCCAGCCAGGTACTCGCCCAGCAGGACCGAAGTGATGATGGAAATGCCTCCGAGCAGATCGGAACCGAATTCCCGCTTCAGGAGCTTCAGGAACAACTCATAGAGGAGAGGAATCCCTCCCAGAACGAGCGTGGCCAGCAGGGGAAGCTGGTAGGCTGAGGGACTCACCTGGAAGGCGAATCGCAGCATCAGATGCACGAGGATCGCCAGGACACAAAGAACTGCGATGACCGTGCTCTTGCGATGCCAGAGAGCGGCCACTGATTCCCACAACCAACCGTGCGGCGGTTCATTCCTCAGCTTTGAGTCTGTCATCTTCGGTTCCTGGTCCGTCATCCTATAAGGGGTCCCAGCCTCAGGTCGGGAGTTCCAGGGACAGGGAGTTCCAGGGACACCATACACAATCCGTGTGGAATCCATATGGCGTCTCGAACGAGAGTACGAGCCACGCACTGAGATCGGGGAACATGCGTATCGGGTACGAATGCCGCTTCCTTAAGCGCAAGTCCTTTCCTGTAAACGTCTTATGAGTTGGTGGATTCCGCAATTATCCACATTGTTCTAGATGTGGTTGGCGTGGAAATCCCGCAATTCACTGGGAATCATCTTTGTTGAATGGCGGCCCATATGTACATAAATGTGTATGGTAAGCCCATGTTTCGAGCGCAAACATTGAGAAGCGAGTGACTTACGCTTAAGGAAGTGCCATTCGTATCGGGTACGGTAATGGCCACGCACAAAAACCCGGAGATCTGCGAAATCTAGGAAGTCAGTGAGACGTCTCATTCCACTCAGATAGCCCGGGTTTTATGCCTGGCCGCTTCTCCTCCTCGTCCCATCCTGGAGGTTCGTACCCGATGGTGGCTTTCATCAGGCTTCGAGCCGAGCCCACCGCCTTTGCCCGGAGGCGGCCACCTGAGGTAGGCTGTTCGAGGAGTGATCTTTCTGGAGCTGAACCCGAACATGACCATCCACATCGAACGGAGACCCAAAGAGGAACGAGCCCTTCTCGAGCGAGCCCGGATGAGCGGGCGCGATCTGGCCGGCTACGTCCACCATGTCCTCCACGGGCACCTCCATACCGCAGGGCACGACGGCGGCCAGGATGAGAGTGTCGACGAGGCCAAGTTCACCTTGGAAGATCTGCTCGATGATGACGCGGTTGCCTCCTGTGAGAAAGAGGCCGATGACAGCATCACCTTGGAGGAGGTCCGCGCCGGCACCTCGTCGATCAAGGATTCCATGACGCGTGTCGTCATCGAAGAGGAACGGGCGGAACGCTTCTGAAATGAGTCCTAGTCGCGTCTGAATCACTCCTCAGGAGAGGCCGACGGCCGTCCTGAACGGGCTGCTTATCCCGTATCCGGTATATTCATCACAAATCCGGGAATCCCCTCATCCGGACAGAATCCCGAGAAATCAGTCCGTCGCAAGATCACGGAGCATAGACGTGTTGTAAGATGTAGAGGAGATTTTGGGCGATCGGCACGTCGAGTTCTACCCGGAATTGAGCTTCCTCGTCTTGCGATATGATGCCAGGCTATAGCCTGGTCTGTCGCCGTCTGTACACCAGGGAGGGGAACCGTCGTGGAAGGATCCACCGAGTGCTTCGACGCCTTGATCTGTTCGGGAGCCAGACGGCTGACCGGATACCAACGTCGGATGTTCATGGCCGAGGTGGCCACGGAACTCTGTGAAGGCAGCGCCCGTCAAGCTGAACGACGCTTCGGGTGGGGACGAGAAACGGTTCTGAAGGGACTGCACGAGGCTCGTCAAGGGATGCGCTGTCTGGAGAATTTCGTCGCGCGAGGGCGGCTGCGCAGCGAAGAGAAAGACCCGCAACTGGCTGCAGACATCCGTACGATCGTCGAGCCCCATACCTACGCCGATCCGGAACTGAAGTCGTCGCGGCGGTACATGAACCTATCGGCAGCTGAGGTGCGACAGGCCTTGATCGACAAGGGCCATTCCGACAAGGAGTTGCCCAGTGAACGCACCATGCGGGACATCCTCAATCGCATGAACTACCGCCTCAAGCGGATTCAGAAGGGCAAACCGCTGAAGAAGACCGAAGAGACCGACGCAATCTTCGCCCACGTAAAGGAGGTGCAGCAACAGGCTCGGAACGATCCTGAGACGCTGGAAATCTCCATGGACACCAAGGCGAAGGTGGGATTGGGCGATTACGCTCGCGGGGGGAAAAACCAGGACCGACGCCAACGGTAAAGTGGCCGAGGGATGGGATCACGATCCGCCAGCCAAAGAGAAACTGGTCCCTTTCGGCATCGTGATGCGGGTGACCGGGGCGTTGATGCTCCTGTTTGGATCACACGAGACCAGCGACGCTTGGGTCGATGCGCTGCAAATGTGGTGGCTGCAGGTTCGGTCAGGCTTAGGGCATGTCAAGCGCCTGGTGATCTATCTGGACAACGGCCCGAAGAACTCCGGTCGGCGGACCCAGTTTCTGAAACGGATGGTCCAGTTTGCCGACTGGTCGAGGTTGGAGATTCGGTTGGTGTACTATCCTCCTGTACTTTCCGCGATTTGGTTCCCTTGGTCGTTGACGTGACTCGGGTAGACGAATGCCGGTCCGGCCGGGACGATGGCGATGACCAAGCCTGCCAATCAACCCCGGACGGAGTCGGCCGTGACATCATCGCACCAGGACGCGACATCGTGCCAGTGGTTCTCTTGCCTTGCTTCACCCCTGGATCGCAGATCTGCCGTCAGGCTGGTGTGGCTCTTTATCGGCGCGATCCTCGCCCGCGGCCGAAGGACCGTCACCAGCTGGATCCGCGCTGCCGGCTTGAGTCGACAGTATCAGCCTTGCTACACGACCGTCGCAGCAGCCGGCAAGCGGGCGGACAACATCGCCGGCCGGTTGATCCACGAGGTGGTCAAGCCTTTGGTGGATGGTCAGACGCGGCTCACCGTGGCGCTAGACGACACGCCGACACAGCGGTATGGGCCCTACGTGCAGGGGGCTGGCATCCATCACAACCCGACCCCCGGCCCGGCTGGCTCGCCGCATGTCTACGGCCACGTCTGGGTGGTGCTCGGGCTCCTGGCGGTCCATCCTGCATGGGGAGTCATCGCTCTGCCGCTGTTGGCCCGTCTGTCCGTGCGGGCCAAGGATCTGCCGTGCATCGACCCAAAGCATCGGCCGGAGTTCCGGACCAAGCTGGAGATGGGAGTCGAGCTCCTGCGGTGGGCTTGGTTCTGGCTCCGGTTCCTGGGCAAGCCGCTGTGGGTGGTGGTCGACGGGGCCTACGCCAAGGCCCCGTTCCTCAAACCGGCGATGTTGCTGGGAATGACGGTCGTCAGCCGGCTGCGCAAGGACGCGGCGCTATGGACGATCCCAGGGCCCCGGGTACCAGGTCGGCGCGGTAGGCCGCGGGTCTACGGAGAGACGCGCATCGACTTGGCCAAACGGGCCGGGCAGCGTCGCGGTTGGACGACTAGCATCTTCGACTTGTATGGCAAGCGGGCGAAGAAGCGGTATAAGACGTTCGTGGCGATGTGGCGGCCCGTCGGCGGGGCAATCCGGGTGGTGTTGGTGGAGGAGCCGAGTGGATGGGTGGCCTTCTTCTGCACCGACGTGTCAGCGACCGTAGCAGAGATTCTCTCGACGGTCGCCGACCGGTTCTCATTAGAGATCGCGTTCCGCGACTGCAAGGAGATCGTCGGAGCCGGCCAGCAGCAGGTGCGGTTCGTGTGGGCAAACATCGGTGCATTCCACATCTGCCTCTGGACGTTCACGATGACCGAAGCTTGGGCATGGGGTCGGGAGGAGGACGACTTGGTGGACCGCCGAGCATCGCCATGGGACGATCCGAACCGTCGCCCAAGCCACGCAGACAAGCGTCGGGCTTGGCGCCGTGAATTGTTGGCCGAGGAGATTCGCGCGGTTCTACGCCCCGGGGTCACCGAGGAGGAAATTCGGGCCGTCGCCGAGCGGTTGCTTGCCCTGGCGGCATGAGAGCGAAGTCAATCGCGGAAAGTACAGTATCCTCCCTACCACAGCAAATACAACCCGATTGAACGCTGCTGGTCGGCTCTGGAGAAGAAATGGAACGGCGTGCTACTGAACTGCCTGAAGGTGGTTCTGCAATGTGCCCTACGAATGACCTGGAAGAGCCGGCACCCGATCGTGAAACGCCTCCATGGCGAGTATCCCGATGGCGTTCGAGTCGCCGCCAAGGAGATGAAGGAGTACGAAGCTCGATTGGAACGATCGGCGACCCTGCCGAAGTATGACATCACCATCAAACCGAGTATCACCGAGCAGCAGGGAAATTAAGTCCTGCCGCTCGCCTTGGATCTCCGGCTCCTTGGCAATTCGCATGCATTGAACTGTGGGTGGTGGGCAGGGGGTCGCGGGGCAGGAAGGGAAAGTTGCGAGATGCCAGCACAAGTGCAGAACCAAAAATCTATGAGAGGGGCGTTGTCAAGCGAGGCGGTGCAGATTTTGTGTCGGAGGGCTCCCGCACATCCCCTTCGCCGTCGGCTTCGGTCGATCTGGCCCATCTCAGACCTGTCCGCGGACGAATTGGTTGTGCACCCCGCAACACATCCTTTGAGCCTGAGGCCGAGGGAGATTGCTCCCCCTCAGTGCCGGCAGTGTACGAAGCGTTAGCCGACGTGACGTGATTCGCTCAACCATCTATTCGGGATCACCGGATCGCTCCGATGTCGCCACTCAGCCGGAATCCAAGGGACGCCACCATTCAATTTCACGACAGTTGGTGATGGGGTCGCTGTCGGGGTTCGTTGCGGGGTCGTCCTCCTGGTCGTCACGTCCACCGGCCTTCGCTCGACAGGTGGCTCGCTCTCACAGAGATTGAAGCTATGAGAGGGAGGTGAAGGTCGACGCGACGGTTTGCAGAACCCCTGAGCCTGGGGAAAACTTGAGGAATTATCCCAGTTTCCCCGTTTACCCAGACCAGGAGCCCTGCAATGAACTACATCGGCGTCGACCTTCACAAGAAGATTATCACCGTCTGCGTAATGGACCAGAACCGTACCGTGCTCGCACGCAAGACCCTTTACTGCAACCAGCCTGACCAGATCGTTGAGTTCTTCCGGAAATTCCAGCCCTTCAAGGTCGTCGTGGAGGCGACGGCCAACTACCACTGGCTCGTCGATCGGCTCGAACCCCTGGCCGAGAAGGTCGTCCTGGCCAATCCCAAGAAGCTGAGGGTAATCGCCGAATCCACCAAGAAGACCGACCGCCTCGACGCCCAGATCCTGGCGGAGTTCCTGGCCCGGGATATGATCCCCGAAGCCTACATGCCCACACCCAGGCAACGGCAGCACCGGATTCTGGTCCGCCATCGACAGTATCTCAGAGAGTGCCTGACCTCCGTGCGGTGCAAGATCCGCCACATCCTGGCCGACCACAACGCCGACCGCAAGGACCTCTTCTCGACCCAGTGCGGCAAGGCTTACCTCAAGCAGGTGCCCCTCAGCGACGCCGAGCGGTTCGTCATCAGGCAGCTGTGGTCGGAGTTCGAGGACTCTCAAGCCCAGCTGTTGGCCCTGGCCAAGAAGATCAAGGCCTTCGCGGCCAAGGCATCGAAGCGGGAAGCCGAGGCCCGGACGATCCTCAAGACGGGCCCGGCGTGGGGACGGTGACCGCCGAGGTGATCCTCAGCGAGCTGGGCGATGTGAGCCAATTCCGCAACGCCAAGGCGGTCTGTGCCTACGCGGGGCTGGCACCCGTCGTCAAGCAGAGCGGGGGCAAGAGATCCAAAGATCTTGCAATCAGCAAACAAGGATCGGGACTGTTGCGGTGGGCCCTGGTGGAGTCGGCCTGGCGGCTGGTGAACACGAGCCCGAAATGGATGGCCGTGTTCTCCCGGTTGAGGAAGCGCAGCGGCACCAAGCGAGCCATCGTGGCGGTGGCCAGGAAGCTCTTGTGCGTGCTCTACGCCATGCTCAGGACGTCGACTCCCTACAAGGTGATGGCTGCCTAGCGGGCCCACCAACCCCCAGAAAGGAGGGGAGGCCAAGACCGAATCGAACACAATCTCTGTGAGAGCGAGCCACCTGTCGAGCGAAGGCCGGTGGACGTGACGACCAGGAGGACGACCCCGCAACGAACCCCGACAGCGACCCCATCACCAACTGTCGTGAAATTGAATGGTGGCGTCCCTTGGATTCCGGCTGAGTGGCGACATCGGAGCGATCCGGTGATCCCGAATAGATGGTTGAGCGAATCACGTCACGTCGGCTAACGCTTCGTACACTGCCGGCACTGAGGGGGAGCAATCTCCCTCGGCCTCAGGCTCAAAGGATGTGTTGCGGGGTGCACAACCAATTCGTCCGCGGACAGGTCTGAGATGGGCCAGATCGACCGAAGCCGACGGCGAAGGGGATGTGCGGGAGCCCTCCGACACAAAATCTGCACCGCCTCGCTTGACAACGCCCCTCTCATAGATGTGTTCGATTCGGTCTTGGCCTCCCCTCCTTTCTGGGGGTTGGTGGGCCCGCTAGGCAGCCATCACCTTGTAGGGAGTCGACGTCCTGAGCATGGCGTAGAGCACGCACAAGAGCTTCCTGGCCACCGCCACGATGGCTCGCTTGGTGCCGCTGCGCTTCCTCAACCGGGAGAACACGGCCATCCATTTCGGGCTCGTGTTCACCAGCCGCCAGGCCGACTCCACCAGGGCCCACCGCAACAGTCCCGATCCTTGTTTGCTGATTGCAAGATCTTTGGATCTCTTGCCCCCGCTCTGCTTGACGACGGGTGCCAGCCCCGCGTAGGCACAGACCGCCTTGGCGTTGCGGAATCGGCTCACATCGCCCAGCTCGCTGAGGATCACCTCGGCGGTCACCGTCCCCACGCCGGGCGCCGTCTTGAGGATCGTCCGGGCCTCGGCTTCCCGCTTCGATGCCTTGGCCGCGAAGGCCTTGATCTTCTTGGCCAGGGCCAACAGCTGGGCTTGAGAGTCCTCGAACTCCGACCACAGCTGCCTGATGACGAACCGCTCGGCGTCGCTGAGGGGCACCTGCTTGAGGTAAGCCTTGCCGCACTGGGTCGAGAAGAGGTCCTTGCGGTCGGCGTTGTGGTCGGCCAGGATGTGGCGGATCTTGCACCGCACGGAGGTCAGGCACTCTCTGAGATACTGTCGATGGCGGACCAGAATCCGGTGCTGCCGTTGCCTGGGTGTGGGCATGTAGGCTTCGGGGATCATATCCCGGGCCAGGAACTCCGCCAGGATCTGGGCGTCGAGGCGGTCGGTCTTCTTGGTGGATTCGGCGATTACCCTCAGCTTCTTGGGATTGGCCAGGACGACCTTCTCGACCAGGGGTTCGAGCCGATCGACGAGCCAGTGGTAGTTGGCCGTCGCCTCCACGACGACCTTGAAGGGCTGGAATTTCCGGAAGAACTCAACGATCTGGTCAGGCTGGTTGCAGTAAAGGGTCTTGCGTGCGAGCACGGTACGGTTCTGGTCCATTACGCAGACGGTGATAATCTTCTTGTGAAGGTCGACGCCGATGTAGTTCATTGCAGGGCTCCTGGTCTGGGTAAACGGGGAAACTGGGATAATTCCTCAAGTTTTCCCCAGGCTCAGGGGTTCTGCAAACCGTCGCGTCGACCTTCACCTCCCTCTCATAGCTTCAATTCCGCCGCGCGATAACGCCGTTTCAGACCCAGCCGGTTCGTCCGCTCGGGGAATTCTTTCCTTCCATCGCCTCCCCTGCCAACGGCCCCCCGCCACGCTCCCCACTTGCCCTTGCATCGCGCCGGGGCTTGCCGGACAATGACTGGTTTCGCCGGTTTCCCGCGAGGCGGGGTTCCGGGTGAGCCGGGGGGGACCCGGGCAATGGGGGTTTGTGAACCTGGTCAGGGCGGGAACGCAGCAGCCATAAGCAACACCTTCATGTGCCTGGGAGAACCTCCCCGGCTCTCTCGGACCCCTGCGACGCGGGACGCGGCGTGCGAGCAGCGGGTGTTGACCCTGGCCAACGCTGCGATGTTTCTCTCCATTTCACAGTGTTTCGGCACGCGGAGCGCGCCCCGTGGCCCCAGGACCTGGGTCGAAAAAGCGGTCGAGCACGAAGGCCACGCCCCCTGCGCCGGAGTCCACGGAAACTCTCCCCGTCACCAGCGCGGTCGAGCCGGCGGCCTCTCCCCCAGCCCTCCCCACGGCCGGCATCGACACTGGCGAATTACACGGTGGTGGCCCGGCGCTATCGCCCTCAGCGGTTCGAGGATGTCGTCGGCCAAGACCATGTGGTCCAGGCCTTGCGGAATGCGATCCGCATGAACCGGCTGGCTCAGGCCTACCTGTTTTGCGGGACCCGCGGCGTCGGCAAGACCTCGATGGCCCGGATCTTCGCCAAGTGCCTCAACTGTGTGAACGGGCCCACGGAGGCTCCCTGCCAGGTGTGCGATCCCTGCCAGGCGATCGCCGCGGGGCAGGACGTGGACGTGATCGAGATCGACGGGGCCAGCAATAATGGCGTCGAGCAGGTGCGCGAGCTTCGCCAGAACGCCTCGCTCCGTCCCAGCCGGTCCCGGTACAAGATCTACTACATCGACGAAGTGCACATGCTCTCGACGGGGGCCTTCAACGCCCTGCTCAAGACGCTCGAGGAGCCGCCGCCGCACGTCAAGTTCCTCTTCGCGACGACCGAGGCGAACAAGATCCCCATCACGGTCCTCTCGCGGTGCCAGCGCTACGACTTTGCGGGGATCACACCCGAGGCCATCGTCAACGCTCTGAAGGAGATCTGCACACGGGAGCAGGCCGAGGCCGAGACCGAGGCGCTTCAGGTTGTCGCTCGCCGGGCGGGGGGCTCGATGCGCGACGCCCAGTCGCTCCTGGAGCAGCTTCTCGCCTCCGGCAGCTCCACGGCTGACCGTCGAGGTGGTGCACACGCTGCTGGGAACGCCGAGCGACGAGCGGCTGCTGGCCGTGCTCGAGGCCCTGGCCGACCGGGACCCTGCCGCGGCCCTCTCGCTGCTGGACCAGGCCTCCGCCGAGGGGGTGCAGCCTACCGACCTCCTGGCCGGAGTGCTGGAGTTTCTCCGGGACGCCATGGTGCTGTCCGTGGGCGCGGGGGCCGTTCTCATGGCCGTCACGCCTCGTCAGAGGCCGCGACTCCAGGGGATTGTCGATCGCTGGTCCACCGACACGATCCTGGCGGCTCTTCAAATTCTCGCTGAAGCCCGTGCCCGGATGCGAGGCGTTGCTCACGGCAGATTGCTCGCGGAACTGGCTTTGGTGCGTGTTGCCAGGCTGGAGAACCTGAGTGAGCTCAGCGAATTGGTTGAGAGAGTGTCGTCTTTGCAGTCCGGTTCTTCGTCGTTGCATAAGGTGCCGGCACAAAGCGTAAAAAAAAAGCTGAGTCAGGCTGATCTCACCGCAGTCCACGAGTCATCGGTTCCGGAATTGGTGCAAGCTCTGGTCCGGCCGCCGGCAAAATCCGATTCTCCAGAACCGGTTCAGGAGGCCCCCACAGCCGTACCTTCCCCGGCGGCGATGGCGGGCGGGCAGGGTGATGGCGAGGCGGCGGGGCCGATCGAGAAGGACTCCGGGACCGGGGCCACGGCGAGTGGGCCGACTCCGGCCGTGATACCTCGCGTTCTGGATGCGACCACTTCGCGTCCCGACGAGGCGGCTCCAGCTCGGGCGCCCGGAGATCAAGCCGGGCGGCCGGATCGGCCTCCTCTCGACCTGGACGCCGTGCGTCAGCTCTGGCCCGACCTGGTGAGGAAGGTCGGGGCGAAGCTAGGCATGCGGCTGGTCGCCGCGGAGGCGATCGGCGTCGAGGAGCCGGACGTGCTGGTCATTGCCGCCAAGCCGGGCTACAATTCACTGGCCGATCCTTGCGGGGCTGACGAGGCCAGGGAAAAGGTCGAGCAGTGCTTGCAGAGGCTGCTTCGCCGGCCTGTGACGGTCCGCTATCAGCGGTCAGCCGCTCCGGAGCCATCGAGTTCCCGCCCGACCTCCGCGGAAGTTCGCCGGCCCGAGCTTCTGGCAGGCGACTCGATGGTTCAGAAGGTGGTCGAGCTGTTCGAGGCACGCCCCTTGCACCTGGAGTACGACGACGACCCGGAGCCGACCTGACCTGACCTGGGGGCGAGTCCCGGTCAAGCAACCCAGCGGTTTCGGGGCGGGCCGTCGGCGGGATCGAGGGCCTTTTCACTCTCTGGAACAAAGAAGGCATAACGTGTTCAGTCAACTGGGAAACCTGGCCGAATTGATGCGGAACGCCGGCAAGCTGAGGGAGTCGGTGGCCAAGGCGACCGAGGCGCTCGGGCAACTCCAGGTCGAGGGGACTTCGGGCGGAGGCGCGGTCACGGCCAAGGTCAATGGGCGGCTTGAGGTCGTGTCGATCCGGATCGATCCGAAGCTCGTCGCCGACGGAGATACCGAGCTCCTGGAAGACCTGGTTGCCGCGGCGGTCAATGCCGGGCTGATCCGGGCGCGAGATACCGCGGCCCAGTCGCTGGCCTCGCTCGCCGGAGGCTTGCCCATGGGGTTCCCGACGGGCGGGGTGGATCCTGGCTCGATGGGCGGGAGGCCGTGACATGTCCGGCTTCTCGGCCGCAGTCGATCGACTGACGTCGGCCCTGGGCCGCTTGCCCGGGATCGGCGCGAAGTCGGCGGAGCGGCTGGCTCATCATCTCCTCAAGTGCTCTGACGAGGAGGCCCTGGAGCTGGCCGAGGCGATCCGCGCCGCCAAGGACCAGATCCGGCACTGCCAGGTTTGCTTTCATCTCACCGAAGCGGAGCAGCCAGTCTGTGCGATCTGCCGTGATCCGCGGCGTGATGCCGGCGTCGTCTGCGTGGTCGAGCAATCGCGCGACGTGCTGGCCATGGAGAAGGCGGGAACCTATCAGGGGGTGTATCACGTTCTTCTGGGTCGCCTGGCTCCGCTGCAGGGCATGGGGCCCGATCAGTTGACCGTTGACGCCCTCGAGGCACGCGTCCGCTCGGGGGCTGTCCGCGAGCTGATCATGGCCACCAATCCCAACCTCGAGGGGGACGGCACGGCACTCTACATCGCGAAACGGCTGCACGACAGCCCCGTGCAAATTACGCGGCTGGCCCGGGGCCTGGCCTCCGGGAGCACGCTCGAGTTCGCCAGCCGGGACATGCTTGCAGACGCCCTCGCAGGGCGCCAGCCGTTCTGAGCCGCTTCCCATCCCCTCGCGACGACTCGCCCCAGGGATTTCCCACTTTCTTGATGGTCGAACGGAGATTGTGCTTGATGACCTGAACTTCGTGGCATAGAATTTGCTGGAAAGGTGGGCCTGTGCGATGAAGGTGGAAGTGCGCTTCACGTCCTCCCGCCTCTTCGCTCCAGGACGGAACTGAGGATTGGCTCATGCGGCTTGATACCTCTCAGCAGATGCGAACCGAGATGCGCCTTCGGATGGCGCCTCGGATGATCCAGTCGATGGAGATCTTGCAGTTGCCGATCATGGCGCTGCAGGAGCGGATCGAGCAGGAACTGAGCGAGAATCCCGTCCTCGTGGACTTGCGGGAATCGGCGGCACCCGCGGAGGGGGAGAATGAGGAGACGGGAGCCACGACGGTCACCGAGCCCGAGGCTGAGGAGGAGCCGAACGAGTTCGACAGCTTGATCGGCCTGGACGAGAACTGGAGCGAGCTCTATGACGAAGGCCCGAGAAGGAGCCGAGCGTCGCTCAGCGAGGAGGGAGATCGCAAGCAGGACGCCATGCAGAACATGGCCTCCCGTCCTCGCTCCTTCCACGACGATCTGAGCGAGCAGCTGGGCTTCTTCGACTGCGATCCGACCATTCGCAAGCTCGCCGAGTACATCATTTACAACCTGGACGACAACGGCTACCTGAAGCTCAGCCTGCACGACGTGGTCCGTGACTTCGACGGCCCGACCACGCCGGAACAGGCCGAGGAAGCGCTCCGCCTGGTGCAGAAGCTCGATCCGCCGGGCGTCGGCGCACGCGACCTGAGGGAGTGCCTGCTGCTGCAGCTGACACCGGAGACCCCCAGTCACGATGTGCTGCGGACGTTGATCGGTAACCATCTCGACGATCTTCAGCACAACCGGCTGCCGGCCATCGAGAAGAAGACGGGGTACTCTATCGAGACGATCAAGGAGGCGCTCGAGCACCTGCGGCGTCTCAATCCCAAGCCGGGAGCGTCCCACGCGGCCGACAGCGGCACCCAGTATGTCGTGCCCGACCTGATCGTCGAGGCAAACGACGAGGGGGGATATGACGTCCGGCTGGTTGATGAGCACACGCCACACCTTTCGATTTCGCGCTACTATCAGAAGCAGCTCCGGAACAAGCAGACCGATCCGGCCGCGCGCGAGTTCATCCAGAAGCGAATCCAGTCGGCGCGGTGGTTGATCGAGTCGATCGAGCAGCGCCGCAACACGCTGCTCAAGGTCGCCCGCGCGATCATCGATCACCAGAAAGTCTTCCTGGACAAGGGGCCGGAGTTCATCGAGCCGCTCAAGATGCAGCAGATCGCCGACCGAGTGGGAGTGCATGTCACGACCGTGAGTCGGGCCGTCGATGACAAGTGGGTCCAGACCCCCCGCGGCATCTTCCCGCTCAAGCGGTTTTTCGGAGGGGGAACGACCACAGCGGATGGCGAGGAGATCGCCTGGGACACCATCAAGCAGAAGCTGCTCGAGATCATTGCCAAGGAAGACAAGCAGAATCCGCTGTCCGACGAGGAGATCGTCGAGGAGATGGGCAACCAGGGTTTGAAGGTCGCCCGGCGGACGGTGACCAAGTACCGTCAGGCGCTCAACATTCCATCGAGCCGCCAGCGCAAGCAATTCTGAGCGAGACGGAGGCTCGATGGCGTGGACAGGGCAACCGGATCCCCGGCCTAGCCGGCGTGCAATCGCGCGGGTGATCAGGCCGTGGCCGAACCCGCCCGCGCGGGCATCGAGGCCGAACCGGCAAGCGGGGCACGGACCTCCGTCCCGTCCTTCTCAACTTCGATGACGGGCTTGGCACCCACGAGCCGGGCCATGGCGGCCTCATAGCCGAGAAAACGAACGTTCTCGAGGATGGTCAAGACCTCGGGACTACCGATTTTCTGGATGACGCTCACAACCTTGCGCTCATCGGGTGAGAGCGCGTCGGCCGGCGCCGGGGGTTCGACCTCGAGCTTGTCATCCGCCAGGTAGTCGAGCGAGACGCCCAGCGCCCGCGCCAGACGCAGGGCGTTGTCGAGACCGGGTCGCGACTTTCCCTGGAGAATCCGGGAGATCTCGGAGTCGCTGACCTGGGACGACCGAGCGAGCTTCTGCCCGTTCAACCCCTGGCTGTTCATCAGGTTCTTGAGTTTGACTTTGAGTTCCATAACTAAACAATAAAACGCATCCCCGATACGGGGAACTAATCTCTTTCAGATTCGCAATAATATTCCAGAAATCAGAAAACGCAAGTACAGTTTGGTTGCGGGAACACAGAAGTCGTCAAGATTGTGGGCGTGATATGCGCGCCAGGCAGATAGGGGAATTCAGCGGCGGCTGTCTCCGAGCGGTCGCTTGGAACCGAAGCGAATTCGGCGGAGCGGATGGCCACGGCAGGCAGTTCGCCACTGACCTCCGCGAAGGCTCGCGTGAGGTCACTCTCATCATAGCCGAGAATTGACCGGATGCAATTCAAAAGAGGGACAATCCGGGTCTTTCGGCGAACCGGCTGAGATCCGTGTGGGCCAGGGCCATTCCTGTGGAGGCCGGCGCGATCGCGACGTTCCCGGAGCGCTCGGAGCTGGAAGGTGCCGCTGACGATGGATCACACCTTCGCGGAGCTGGAATCTTGCCGGGCGCGCTTGGGGTCAGGATGCCCGGCGAACGGTGTAGTCGGCCAGCACGCGGAGAACCGCCTTGGCCTCGGAATCGCCCAGACATCCCAGAGCCTCGACAGCCTCCCTGACGTGCCAGCGAGCCTGCTGCCAGGAATAATCGAGGGCTCCCGAATCTTCAAGCAGGGGCACGAGCTGCTTGCGGCACTCGGCCTTTGCCTCGCTGAGCATCCGCCGGACGCTCTCCCCGGTCGTGGAATCGGCGATCTCGAGCAGCCGGATGACGGGAAGTGTCAGCTTCTGTTTCTCGAGATCGGTGCCCAGGCTCTTGCCGGTCAGGCGTTCCTCTCCCCAGATGTCCAGGACGTCGTCGGCGATCTGAAACGCGATTCCCAGGTTTCGGCCGTAGCGATCGAGGGCCTCGGTCGTGGGCTCGTCAGCCCCCGAGTAGTGGGCACCCAGCCGGCACGCGACGGCCGTGAGCTCGGCGGTCTTTCCTTCGATGATGGCGAAATACGATCGCTCGTCGAGTTCGAGGTTGCCCCGATGGTGAACCTGCTGCATCTCGCCCTCGCAGACCTTGTTGGTCGCGCGGCCAATCCACCGGCAGGCCATAGTCGTCTCGAGCGTTGCCGCCAGGTGGAAGGCGTGTGTGAACAGATAGTCCCCCAGCAGAACCGCGGTCTCGTTTCCCCACTCGGCGTTGACCGTGGCGGCATGACGGCGCACCATCGATTCGTCAAGGACGTCATCGTGAACGAGCGTGGCGGTGTGGATCATCTCGACCACGGCGGCCAGGACCGGATGGGCTTCGGTCATCGATCCGCACGCCCGTCCCGCAAGGAGCAAGAGAGCCGGGCGGAGCCGCTTTCCCTGATAATCGCCGCAGTGGTCCACCAGGTGTTGCACGAACGGGAACTTGCTGCGAAGCTCGTGCTGGAAGATCCGTTCGGCATCCGCAAGCTCGACGCGGATCAGCCCGAACAGGTCTGCAAGTGTGCGCCGGGTGTCTTCAGCCTCGAGCACAGGTCGCCTCGCCATACCCGTCTCCCTTTCGAAATCCCGCATTCGTGGCGCTCACCCTTCGGCCCCACGGGGCATCTGCCCGCTCTCGCCCGATGGTTCGGATCGGCGATAGGGGCCCCGCCTCCCCCCGGTTTTCTCTTCAAGCTGGATCCGGTTGATGACCAGGCCCCGGTCCACCCCCTTGCACATGTCATAGACAGTGAGTGCTGCAACACTCACGGCCAAAAGCGCTTCCATCTCGACGCCGGTTCGCCCGTGGATCTTCACGGTGGCCTCGATCCGGAGGGAGTCCGGAGCGACCGCAGAAAGACCGACTTCCACACTGTCCAGGCCCAGCGGATGGCAGAGAGGAATCAACTCTCCCGTCCGCTTGGCTGCCATGATTCCCGCCAGTCTCGCGACCTCCAGCACGTCTCCCTTGGACAGCTGGCGATCGACTACCAGTGAGAGTGTCCGCGGATCCATCGTGACCCAGCCGCTTGCACGCGCGGTTCGAAGCGTCGGCTCCTTGCCCGAGACGTCGACCATGCGGCTGGCTCCGGCCTCGTCAAAGTGTGTCAACTCACCCATGATCGAGCCCCGAATTTCGTTCAATTCATTCTGAACGTATTCTACGAATTGTCCAGGCGTCGGCTAGTGGTCCTGTTCTGGTTTCCGGTTGAAGTCTGCGTCGGGGCCGTTGGATCGCGTTTCAGGGTCAGGGAACCGGGGCACCTGGCGCCGGCCCGGCGCTGGTTTCGGAGTGAGACCGAATGTCCTGCGGTGGAAAGTGCCAGAGGGCCGAAAGCCAGACGCCCTGGCGGCTTCGGGTCGAGATGCGCTGGCCGTTGCCGCTGCTGAGCCGCGCAACCAGCTCGGGCCTCCAGTAGGCCCGGCGGCGGGAGAGCACCACCCACTCGGACCGGGTAGCGCTCCCCTCATCCTGAAGGATGATCTCTCGCCTCACCAGTGGAGCGGTGGTCGTGAGAATTCCCTGCCCTGCATAAAGCGTGGGGGCAAGGGCCGCCGTTGCGCCAGGCCGGCTCCCTCTGGCAAGCTGGTCCAGCAGCGCGCGATCGACGGCGTCGCTCCAGTAAGTCAGCTCCAGTCCCAGCTTCTCGGCTCCGGCAAGACCGCCAGTCAGAAGATTGTAGTAACTCAGCTCAAAGGGGTGTAGCGCCAAGGTACCGAAGCCCTGCGCCAGCAGAAATCCCGAGAGCAAGATCCGCCTCGCGTGTCCCGTACCCCATCGTTGCCAGATCCGGGAGAAACCCAGGCCGATGAGCATGGCCCATGCAGGGAAGACGTGCAAGAAGAGCCGCTCGCCATCGTAAACCGGGATTCGGGTGCTGAAGAGCCCCAGGAAAACGGCAATCGTGGCCGTGAGCAGCCTGGGCAGACGATCGAGGCGGTCGCGCCAGCCAGCGAGCAGGCCGTGAAGTCCCAGAAGCTGCAGACCAACGGGCACAGTCACGGCAAAGTAGAACAAGGCATAGTGCCAGGGGAGGTCCCGATCGGCGGTCACCCGGCCGAAGTACTCCACCATGATCGGGGCTCGTTTCACCGAGGTGCTCCAGTAGGAGATCCATCGGCTCCAGGTGTCGAACCACAGCCACGGCCAGCCTGCGAGGAACAGGGCAACACCGGTGAGTGTCCAGACCGCCATGGCGGCCAGGGCGCGACGGCCAGGGAGCTTGGCGGCCGCCCAGACTCCCAGGATCGGCAAGAGCAGCCAGGCATGAATCTTCGTCAGCAGCGCCAGCGACCAGAGCGTTCCTGCGCCGAGCATCCTGGGCAGCGAGGCTGGGGGCTCAAGGGCGCGTACACCCGACAGCAGGGCCAGGGTCCAGAACAAGCTGAGAAAGGTATCGAGCGCCGCGAAGTGGGCGTGGCCGAAAACCCGCGGCATGGCCAGAAGGGCCCAGCCGGCCCCGACTCCCGCGGCGCGGCCCCACCGGCGGCTCGATTCGGTGACGACCAGGCCGACCAGGACAGCGAACGCTAGCGCCGGGGCCAGCCGTCCCGACAGGACATAAAGCCCAGTGGGGTCGACCCCCTTGAACATCACCTGGAACGGCTCTCCCAGCGTCGAGGCCAGGCCGAGCAGCCAGCGTCCCAGCGGGGGGTGCTCCGCGTTATCGCGGAAGACCTGCTCCACCATACCCGGCTCGAAGAACCGCCATCCCCGCGTTCTGAGCGTTGCCACGTAAGTGCGGCCAGGCCGCACGTCGAGCGGTTCGTCGATGGTCAAGCCGGGATCACCCAGTGTCAGCAGCACTGCCAGACCCGCCCCGGCCCCCATGAGCAGCCCCAGCCGGGAGTGCGTGACGGGGGGGAGACTTGGTCGTGATCCATGCCCAAGGGCCTTCTCCCTCATCGTCCGAGCAACCTGCTTTCCATCCTCGCCCCTGGGGTCCTCATCAACGTGCGGATTTCCACCGAACCAGGATGAGCGGCCCCATGGGACAGATCAAGGCGGGACCCGCTGACGGAGCCTGACTCGCAGAGAACCGCCTGCGCGACGGGCTGTCACGAGTGTCTGGAAGATCACCGCAGCCTCGGCTCAACAGTCAAAGACGACGAGCTCGAGACCCCGCCTGGCCGGGAACCAGGGGAGGGCTCGAGCTCGACAGTTCCCGAATGCGTTCCGTGTTGGGCGCCAGGTTCCTCGGGGAGAGCGCCGCCTGCTGGTTCAGGGCTCCTCGGCTTTTTTCTGGGAGATCAGGCGACGAACCCGTTCCGCGAGCAGAGCGCCGTCGAACGGCTTCTTGAACGCGTCGTTGAAGCCCAGCGAGAAGGTTTCCTCGCCGGGTTCGTCACTGGTCAACGCCAGAAGGATGGTGCCCTGGTGGTCCGGACTCTTGCGCAGGTTCTGTGCAATCTGACCTGCTTCGATCCGGCCCAGGGCCATGTCGATGATGATGCAATCGGGGTGGAAGCTCTCGGCACGAATGCCCGCTTCGAAGCCCGATGCCGCCGTCTCGATCCGGAAATCATCGCTCTCGCGGAGATGGTCCCGGAGCACGACCTGGAGCGGAGCGTCAGCCCCGACCACAAGGATTTTATTGTAAACCTCAGCCTCGAGATCGCCCAAGGGCATTCCATGCTCCTTGAGGAACCGCAGGAGATGCTCCCGCGGGATGCGTCGATCCTGAGAGCCGGGGATTCGATAACCACGCAAGCGGCCCGAATCGAACCACTTGCTGACGGTCCGAGGCGCGACCTTACAGATCTTCGCGACCTGGCCGGTTGTAAACACTTTTTTCATCTCGAGGACTCCACTCGCCCAGTTTGGTGCGAGACCACGGAGGTATCCTCCTCCCTCCGGTTAGGAACCATGTCGGCGCGGTGACAGTCCCGGCTCGGCGGTTGTTACGGCTCAGGCCTTTAGGGGCACTGCGTGCTGAGCCACCGCGAGAGACGGCAATCGTGCAAGACGCTCCGACCCCTCCCCCGTCCTTTGGTTCGTCCCTCAGGGCCGATCGCACCTTCCGGCGGGACTCCAGGCTCGCTCTGAGCCCCAGATCGCGCTGGTCCGCTCGCTCCCTGCGTCAACGAGTTGAGTGACGGATCGGGAACCCGACTCCCTCCGAAAAAGACGGAAGATCTTCCCGCCCCGGTCAGTGCGGGAAGCGGCCTGGTCCTGGGCCACCCAAGGGGGGTGTCGTCGCCTCCTTGCCGTAGCGGACCTGACCGTCACGACTAATATTCGAACCGCGCGGCGTGGGACTTTAGGAGGGGTCAGGAGTAGTTCCACCACAAGGGCCAGTACTCGGGCCTGGTCGGGTTGTAAAAGCCCTGTCAGCAAAGAGACTTGCGTCGTTGGATGAAAAATTAAGCCCGATCAATTCCCTAAACAGGATTGATGGTCAGAAATCGGCAGCTACGGGAAGCCTGGGTGCTGAACGCCTGTTTTTTCGGATCTCGGTTTCCACGGGGCAAGCATGCCGCCTCGAGTGTCGGGGCATGATATAGGTCAAAAGGGAAGGATGGGTAAGGCCTGGTGGGTTGTGTCGAGTTTCGCGAAATCACCTCCTCTGAGGTTCAGAGGAACTGGCGACACGGCAGGGTTGGCCGGTCGTGGGAACCTGAGCGTCGTTAAGATGGTCGGTCGGTCAATCCGTACGGAGACGAAGCCAATCCAGCAAGCGTGGCCTGGATGAGGGTGTCGAGGGCGTTGACTGCTCGTCTCCTCCGGCCCGCTGAACTCCTTCATCTTTCTTGGGCCCGCTCGGCGTAGCGGTGTCCGAGCCCGTGGCGGATGTTCCCCCTTGGGCCTTGAGCGCGTCGGTCGCCGGCGCGGCCGCCTCACGGCTGCGCATCCCGAACAGACGACGGAACCGCGATGGGGTGGCCTGGGCCGAGGCCCGCCTCACGGCGGGGTCCACCTTGGAGGCCGGCGCCTTGCCCAGGATCGCCGCAGCAAGATAATCCGCGTTCGAGCTGGGCACGGCATCAACGACCAGCGTGCCGGGCAGGTTTTTCTGACGGTCGGCGGCCTCGAGGATGGCCACGATCTCGGGATAGGTCGCGCCCAGGTTGGCCACCCGGCGGATCACCTCGCCCAGTTCCAGCGAGGTTCGGAGCTTGACGTCCGAATCACCGAACTTGCTGGGCACGATCTTCGAGATCTCGATCTCGTCATCCTTGTCGGCGGCATTGAGAAGGATGGCACCGCTTCCCAGGACGACAGGCGTCTGAAGCTTCTGGGTTCGGCCGAAGACGACCACCTCGGAGCGCCGGGTTCGCGAGATGTGAACCACCGGCGGGCCTTCGCTATCGACGATGTACAGGGCAAACGGGTCGTCGGCACGCGGCCGCTGCGATGCCGCCGCGAGGGCGATGGCCATGGAGTCGGTTGACTCCTCCTGCTCCTCCTGGTCGGTCTTGGGATCGTCCAGCACGCGCACCCGTCCCAGCAGCGGTTCGTGAGGGTCCAGGGTTCGCAACGCGTTGAAGGCACCGTAGCGGACTTCAATATCCGGTTCGTCCATCAGCCGGCGCAGCTTCATCCGGGCGGCGTTCTGGTCCATCGCGGCGAGAGCGGCCATTGCGTAGGCCCGGAACTGGGGCACCTTGACTGCCGTCTCGGCCAGAGTGTTTGTCCCCGAGGGGTCGTCGAGGTAGGCCAGAGATTCGGCCGCGAAGAACCGGACCTGGGCATTCGTGCTCTTCAGGCCGGCCTGGAGGGTCTCGCCGGCGGAAACGCCCAGTCCTTCGAGCTTGAGCGCGGCCACGCCGCTCGTCTTGGGCTCGAGCAGCTCCCTGCCCCAGTCGGCCATTCGCTTGGCTCGCAACGCGGGGGTATCGACCATGGGCAAGAGCTGGACAATGCGGAAGAACCGTTCCTGGTTCTGATGATAGGCAGGAGGGACTTTGAGCATCAGGTAGCCATCGGTCTTGGCCGTAGCGGCCCCCTTCTGCTTTCCGGCTTCGCTCTGGTGGAACCGTTCATTGACCACCTTCTCGAGGATTGCCGCGGTCCGAACGCTCTTTCGCCTCTCCTTGATGACCAGCATGTAGGGGGTTTCCTTCTTGACCCGTCCCCCACCGAGCACCCGCCCGACCTTGGGGTCGCTCGGTTTCTTGGCATTACCGATCATCACCGGCCCCTGTGCGACAGCCAGCTCGGTTCCCGTTCGCGGGGCTCCGCCGGCCACCATCACCTCGTGGAGCCGGGTGGCCATCAGGTAGCCACCGGCCAGGCTCTTGGTGCCACACGCCGGGGGCACCTCCACCTCGATGTCGAGCCGGTCTTCGGGACTGGCCCCGGCGGTGATCGTCATCTTGACGAGCACCATCGAGAACTGGGGGTTGGCCAGCAGCTTGCTGGCGTGCTCGACCCCAGCCTTGCTCATCTCGTCGACGAGCTGGCTGCGGTGCCAGGACGGAGGCGGGTCAGCGCCGGTGTTCTCGAGCCCGGTCACCAGGCCCACACCCTCGACCTTGATCTCACTTCCCTGAAGCACGTAGGCGAGGTCGCCCACGGTCTCCTCGACCTTCGGAGGCGGCGGTTCATTCTTCCTTTTCCCCAGAGGTGCGGCATCCGCCTGGATCTGTGCCAGCACCAAGACCAAGACCAGGGCTTGGAACACCCAGGTCTCTCCGGGAATGGATCGCCACATGGGCCTGCCTCCTTGCCCACCGCTCGGGGAGAACCCCCGGACCCGTCTCGAGAACCAAGACGCGTCATTCGATCGGAACCGCTTGACCACTTCCCTGTGAGACAAGCGACCGGGGGTCGTGTTAACCCACGGCGGGCGGAACTTATCGGTTTCTCAGAAGTCGGTCAAGAGCGTTTTATTAGGTTTCTTGCACGATCTCGATCGGGTTTTCTTGACCTGTCTGAATGCCTACCATTACCTTGGTTTAAGAAGCTGGGCGCGGTGCAAGCCGCGTCGCAGAAGAGGGCTCGGGAGCCGAGTTCACGCGACCCTTACGTCATCAACCTCACCCAGCCTTTGCTCGGGGCCAGGCGCTCGCGCTGGCTCTATCCAATCGCCAGCGTCGAACAGACCGGAGCCTTGCTCGTGTTCGGCAGCGACTGGCCGGTCACGTTGATGAACCCGCTCGAGATTCTTCCGATGGCGATCACGCGCCGCGACAACTCCGCCGGCCCCGGTCCGGCCTGGATCCCGGAGGAGCGGATCGTCCTGGCCCCTGCCCTGGCCGCCTACATCATCTGGCGCGCCTACCTTTCCTTCCGCGACCGCGAGACCGGGTCGATCGAGGGTGGGGAAGGCTGCCGACCTGGTCGTCCTAGATCGGAATCTCTTCGAAGTGGCCGCTCGGAGATTCACCGAGTGAAGGTACGATTCACCCTTGTTGAGGGCGAAGTCGTCCATCACGAGGATGAATTGGCCGGCGCTTCGAGATGATCGGGTTTCGGGGCAGCGTGGGTGCTCTCTCCAAGGAGACTCACATCGCCAGCTCCAGGATCTGGAGGAGAACCTCATCGGGCAGCTTCACCGGGTTGCCCTGCATGCTGCTGGCGCGCTGGGCCGCGGGAATGATGGCGGGACAACCTTGGGGCGTGAGGCCCGCCTGGCGGAGTGGCGAGATCTGGAGCTCGGCGCAGACATGGTGGACCCATTCGGCGCCGTCCTGAGCGTGGGCCGATGGGTTGCCGGTGAGGATCTGGGCCACCTCGTCATAGCGCTGGAGGATGCTTGCGCCGGTCTCGAATTCATGCAGTGCCCGAATGTTGGCTTCCATCACAAAGGGGAGTAGCCGGGCACAGAGGGCTCCGTGGGGATGTCCGGTCACTCCGCCGAGCACGCCGGCGAGGCCGTGCACCGCCCCGAGCTTGGCGTTGGCCAGGGCGATCCCGCTGAACAGGGCTGCAACACACATCTCCTCTCGGGACGCCCGATTGGCGCCATCATGAAAGGCGGCCCTCAGCGAGCGGCTCGCCCGCTTCAGCCCCTCGCGGCAGAGGCCGTCGGTGAGGGGGTTGGCAGCGTTGCTCACCAGGGCTTCGATCAATTGCGTGAGCGCGTCCATGCCGGTGTAGGCGGTCACCTCGGGCGGCAGCGAGTCGGTGAGCGCCGGGTCGATCACGGCCAGCCGAGGCAGCAGAAACAAGCCTCGCAGACTGGCCTTCACCGCGTGCTCCGGCACGCCCAGCACGGCGTTTCGCGTGGCCTCGGTGCCCGTGCCGGCCGTCGTGGGCACGGCGATGAAGGGGGCGCCAGGCCGGAGCAACGGCTTCCCTCCGCCCACCAGCTCCAGGTAGTCGAGCACGTCGCCGGGATTCGTGAGCATCGCCGCCACGGCCTTCCCCGTGTCGATGACGCTGCCGCCGCCGACGGCGATCACCAGGTCGCAGCCCTGCCCTCGAGCCTGCGCCGCGGCCTGGTCCACCAGGTGGGTGGTCGGCTCACCTTCGACGTTGAAGCTACTGACTCCGGACACCGGCCTCAGCCAGGCTTGCGGTCAGGGCCGCTCCTCCGCGCCCGCTCCGCCCCAGCACGAGCAGGGCGGTCGATCCCAGGCCCCGTGCCAGACCCGGAACCTTCTGGAAGGAGCCGCGTCCGAAGAGGATGCGCCCCGCGGTGGCGAATTCAAACGTCATGGCTGGCCATCTTCGGGGTAGACCCTGGTGAGCTTCACGCTAAACCGCGGCGCGGCCATCATGTCGGCCACCGTCTCGGCCCAGGCCTGGTAATGGGCCGACTGCTTGTGAGCCGCCGGAGCCTCGGCGGTTCGGTAGATCTCGACCAGCAGGAACTTCGTCGGATCGTCCTGCTGCTGGAGCACGTCGAACCGGGCGATGCCCGGCTCCTTCAGGCTGTTGCGGGAGTTCTCGATGCAGGCGGCCTTGAAGGCGTCGATCTGGTCGGCTTTCACCTGGATGTGGACATGGACGATCAGCATGATGGCTCCCCGTGGTCGATCGGTGCTCGGGTTTCTCTCATTATCTCAAGGCTGGTCAGGGATTCAATCGACCTCGCTCGCCACGTCCCGTGAGTGGCGGGCCAGGAGCGCAAGATCAGCAATGGGCTCTTCATCTTCGGCGTTGATCTCCTTAACATCAGGGATCCGCAGCCCATCGAGGAGAGGGCCCGGGCTTGCTAATGGCTCCCGGCCGCGATCCGGGGTTGGCCGCCTGTCATCATTGGATCAATACGTGAGCAAACGAATCCAGGGAAAGCCACCTAGCACGACCGATCCGGGGGGGATTCCGGCAAGGGTCCGCCGTCGGCTGGGGCGACCGCGCCGGAGCTGGTTCAACATCTCTGAAGGTTCCGGGTCCAGTATCGCGATGGCCGCGATGCCGAGAAGCTTGCTGTGTGGAGCGCTCAGACTGGGGATGGAGCTTTTCGGTGCCGGCGAGGGGGCTGTCGTGGCGGTCGAGCCGGGTTCGGGTGGAGTGAAGATCCATCTCTCCATGCCGGAGGGCTCCTCCTGGGATCATGCCATGCTCCCGGCCTTCCTGCGGGGAGACAAGATCCGCGTGCCCGCGGAATTGATGCTCGCCCGGATCCGCCGTCACGGCCGGATGTGGGGGGCACTGGTGGCGCGGGCCGCGAGAGCGAGCTTTCACTGGGACGCCCGTCAGGCATTCTCGGCGATCGGCTCGGTGGCCAACGAGCTGATCTCCCAGTTCTTGCCCCAGGCGGCTGTGGCCCTCCAGAACGCGCGCCGGGCCGAGTCGCTCGAGCAGCGCGTGCTGGTTGCGGAGCGGAAGCATGCCATGGCCGACCTGGCGCGCGGAGTGTCTCACGACGTGAACAATGCCCTCGGGGCAGTGCTTCCCCTGGTCCAGCAGCTCCGCGAAGTGCTCGAGCAGAACGAGCTAGACCCCTTGGTGGCCGCTGCCGATCTCCGCCAGATCGAGCACTCGATCCAGGTCTGCCGGCGGATCTTCGGCGCGATGGTCCACTTCGCGCGGGGCACGGTGCGTAACCCCAGCGAGGTCTCGCTGCACCACGCCGCCGACGGGGCACTCTCTATCTTCCGCGAGGGGCTCGAGCGGAGGGGGGGCCGCCTGGTGGTCGATGTTCCCGCCGACTTACCCCCCCTGATCGCGGTCCAGGCGGACGTCGAGCAGCTCTTGCTCAACTTGATCAGCAATGCTCGCGACGCCACGGGGTCGGACGACCATGTGTCGATCCGGGCAACCTCGAGCGAGTCGGCCCTGGAGCTCGTCGTCGAGGACACCGGCTGCGGGATTCCGAGGGAGCACCTGGCCAGGATCCAGGAGCCGTTCTTCTCGACCAAGCCCAACGGCGACGGGCTCGGCCTGGCGATCTGCCGGTCGATCGTGGCTCAGCTTCGTGGACAGTTCCAGATCGACAGTAGCCCGGGTGCGGGAACGCGTGTCCGGGCGGTATTCCCGATTCCGCAAGGGGGAGAGTGACGATGGCCTCGGAGCCGCAAGGTGCCCGCATCCTGATCGTCGATGACGACCCCGACATCCTCCGGGCCGTGTCGCGGATCATGGGCCGCCGCCGTCACGTCGTCTGCGCGGGGTCGGGCGAGGCCGCGCTCGAGGAGGCGAGGACATTCAAGCCGGACCTGGCCATCGTCGACATCCGGCTCCCGGCGATGAACGGCTTCGAGGTCACCCGGGCGCTGAAGAGGATCCATCCCGACATGGACGCGATCCTGATGACCGGACACGCCGAGGAACCCGATGAAACCCTCATCCGGGCCATCGCCGAGGGGGCCTTCTACTTCATGCAGAAACCCTTTGACCGCCGCGTTCTGCTCACGCTGGTGAACCGCTGCCTCGAGCTCCGGGAGCTTCGCGAGGAGCGCGAGCAGTTTCTGAGGCGGGTCGAGCGCGAGCTGGACGAGGCCCGGCAGTTTCAGCTCAGCCTCCGAGCCGGATGGAGCTCCCAGGACTCGGGCGAGCTGCGCTATGTCAACGCCGGCCATCCCGAGCGGATCATCCGCGTCGGCTCGGCGCAGCCGGTTCTGCTCGATTCCACGGGCCCGATCCTCTCCACGGCCCTGTTCGACATTCCCTGTGAGCAGGCCACGCGCGGGCTGGGGCCGGGAGACTCGCTTCTGCTTTACACCGACCGTGTGACCGAGGCCCGCGGCCCCGACGGCATGTTCGGCCAGGATCGCCTTGTCTCGGCCATCCTCCGCGGCCGTCGCGGCGCCGACCGGCTCGACAGCCTCCTCTCCGAGTTCGTGGCGTTCTCGAACTCGACGAGCAATCAAGACGACATCACGCTCCTGACACTCGACCTGGCGGGCACAACCATCGACCAAGGCTGACTTTTCTACCCCCTCAGCCTTTTGTTCAAGGAGTCCTGCCTCATGGGTGGGGCCTGGGGTACGGCACCGGCACCGGGTAGCTGGGGCGGGGAGGGTTGAGATCGATCGTGCCGGGAAGCCCACGGGCCGGAGGGAATGGACGGCCGACCCACTCGGGTGCGGGCGGAAGCCCGGGCCTGGGATACAGCGACCGTGAGGGGCCACCGGCTGCCCCGCCGATGAAGACGCCTTCGAGTGCGGCCGCGGCGAGGAGCTCTTGCCGGATGATCGAGCCTACCTTGAGCGACTCCGTTTCCCCCTTCTCACGGGACAGGTCGACGTCGCGCACCACGGCCTCGTAGGTGGGGAACCTCGTCCGCATCAGCGTGAGCCAGTCGTCGACGGCCCCGGTGTACTGGCCCTTGCGAAGGTCGTAGATCTGGTACCGGAACGTGTCCAGCGGCCGGTCGCGGCGGTACCAGATGGCGACCTTGAAATCGGCATGCCGGGAGGTCGCTGAAGG
This sequence comes from uncultured Planctomycetaceae bacterium, assembly GCA_963816015.1. Lineage (GTDB taxonomy): Bacteria > Planctomycetota > Planctomycetia > Isosphaerales > Isosphaeraceae > Aquisphaera. The sequence goes on from CAWFJM010000032.1 coordinate 67,622, forward strand.
CGGGGCGGGCGAACCGGCTTGTGGTGCAGCGGCGCCCGGGCCGGCCCAGGCGGCCGCCAGCAGGATGAGCAGACCAGGCCGAAGAGCGGATCTCATGACCGGGCTCCTTTCGCGCTTGTCTGCATTGCATTGTACCGCAGGAACCAGGGACATCGGCAGGCGCGCGATCATTGACAACGGTCCTGAGCCGCTATCTGATGAGGGCGGCGGGTTCGCACCGACCGGGCTGCAAGGCATCTCGTGTTCTCTACGCTCGGGATCGGTTTTCGGGCCGCTGCAAGAGAGGCAAGAGCGATGTCTACGCGTCTAAACCGCCGCGATTTCTCGAGGGCCGCCACCGCCGCGAGTGCTGCGTTCGCACTGGTACCGCCCCAGGTGCTCGGGGCGGGCGATCAGGTCCGCCTGGGCTTCATCGGCGTGGGCAACCGGGGCTGGGCGCTCGGCAAGGTGACCGTGGCCCGGGCTGCATATTGCAGCAACATGGCCACGCGGGGCATCGGCCATGCCCCCGAGTCCGAGCCGCCCACCGACCTGGACTGGGACCTCTGGCTGGGCCCGCGCCCGGCCCTTCCAGGCCAAGATCATGCCTTACAAGTTCCGCTGGTGGCAGCTTTATTCGTCGCAAGTGGCCAACTGGGGAGTTCATTACTTCGACCTGGCTCGCTGGCTCACCGGCGAGCTGGCTCCGGCATCGGTCTCGGCCCACGGGGGGCGGTTCGCGGTGAATGACGACCGGACGGTCCCCGATACCCCGATCGCGATCTTCGAGCATGCCTCGGGGATGCTCATGGAATTTTGCCTTTTCGAGGCCAACGGCCGGCCGGTTCTAGGTCGAGGGGCCGAGCTGGAGTTGCGGGGAACGCTCGGAACGCTTTATGCCACCGATCGCGGCTTCGAGATCGTTCCCGAGCGGGGTGGCCAGTTCCAGGAGCCCGCACTCCGGTGCAAGCCGGAAGTCGTGAAGGCAACCGACGGTGACCTTGACCAGCAAGCCGCGCGACTTTCTCGACAACGTCAAGAGCCGCAAGCGGCGGATCGGCGATGTCGAGGAAGGACACCGCTCGACCACCTTCGCCCACCTGGCCAACATCGCTCTCGCCACGCGCAAGCGGCTCGATTGGGATGCCCAGGCTGAGCGCTTCACCAACTGTGACGAGGCGAACCGGCTGCTCCAGTACTCCTACCGCAAGCCGTGGACGCTGAGCTGAACGCTCGGCGGCCATCACCCACCCGTACGTCCGGGACAGGCCGGCGGACGTTCCGCAGGGTGAACCGAGCTGAACTGCCTGCCTGGCTTCATCGTGGAACGGACTCGCTGGACCGACGAACGCTCAGGGGTCGACAGGCTTGACCTGTCGCTTCTGGAGCACCGGGGCGTCGGGAAAGTGCCTGAACAGCCAGCGGGTCAGGCCCCAGTCGACAAACCGAGGGGCGAACTTGCCGGTCAGAACAAAGAGCTTACCCGGCCAGCTCAGCGTGATCTCACGGCGGTGCCGCTCGATGGCGCACATCGTCGCCCGGGCGACGAGGTCGGGTGACATCGTCCGGCGATGCCTGACGGAGACCCGGGCCGTGTCGATCAGGGCGTTGTCGTCGAAGGGGGTGTCGGTGAATCCCGGGTTGACCTGAAGAACATGGATCCCGAACCGGCGCCATTCCACGCGAATCGATTCCGTGAACCCGGTAACAGCGAACTTGCTGGCACAGTACTCGGCCCGGCCAGGCAGGGCGCGGCGGGCGTTCACGGAGCCCATCGTGACCATCACGGGATCTCGGCCGGCGGACAGGAGGGGCAGCGACTCGCGGCAGACCTCGGCCATTGCGAAGACGTTGAGCTCGAAGATCTGACGAAGCACGGCGGGGTCGTGGGTCTCGAACTGACCGGCCGCGCCAACGCCCGCGTTGTTGATCACCAAGTCAAGCGCACCCAGGCGTTCTCGGGCCAAGGCGAAAAGTCGCCGCCGGTCGTCATCGACCGTCAGGTCGGCCGAAACGGTGATCATCCTGTCAGGATCAGCCCCATCACGTCTCAGGCCCGCAACCACAGACGCCAGGCGGTCGGCCGATCGGCCCGTCAGAACGACAGTCGCACCGGCGCGGACCAAGTGCTCGGCCAGAGCTCGGCCCAACCCCGACGAAGCCCCGGTGACCAGGCCTCGGGTCTCCTTCCACGAACGTCGAGCCATGTCGTTCACGCGTCTCTCGGTGAGCCACGATGGGGTCTCCTCGTCGGTAGACCCATTCATCGAGACCTATTGTAGGTCACGCGGGCGCGTGACGGCTACTGGGCTGCGAGAGACCGGGCGTCGGGAGTGAGTCACTTCTTGACTGTCGAGTCCTCGAGGGCGCCGTCTACCTGCGTGACGGCGGGGGGCGCTTCAGGATCCGAGGGCGCCAGCCGAAGCTGGAGGACCGGCTGCTCGACGGCTCGCTCACGACCACCCGTGACTTCCGGCCGTCGCTGATGATGGTCGAGCGTGCGGAGTTCGCGCTGGTTGTGCTGTCGGCAGGAACCTCGCAGAGAGGGCCGGACGTCGTCACTGCGCTGGGCATGATGGTTGTGCCCGGCGGGCAGCCCTGCAGGCCCCCCGCCGGAGTTCCGTAATAGTAGTAGTGCTGGTGGCAGCCCCAGCCGCAGAAGCTCAACCCGCCGGCCAGGACGACTCGCCGAGCCTTTCGCCCGAACAAGGCATTCCAACGGGTGTGTCGCATGGCGAACCTCCCGTGTCGCGACCTGGCCTCGCGCTGGACTGCCGGGTCGAAGGATCACGACCACGCCAGCACAGCACCAGGACCCGGGCTCAACACTCCGAGAGAAGAAGTGGACGGCGGACAAGAATACCGCTTACCGATCACGAATCGACCGAAAACGAGGAGCGGATTCGACGAAGTGACTAGGCCCCGACTTTCCCTGTCGACTGCCAGGCGAGCAAACTTTACAGAGAACCTCGGAATCGGCCAATGGCAAATTCTCGAGCGAGCCGGGACCGGCGTGCACGGCACTGGCGAAGGTTGGTGCGAGGTTTTCCTGCCTGGCACTGTCTCCCCGTTTCCAGGTCTGCCACAACACGCTCGGATTGGCGGGATTTGGGTGCAACCGGTTTGGCTACGACTTGGACCTGATCGATCTGACCTTGTTTTTCCCGAAAAACCACCGTTTTTCGGGAGCCGCATGGCTTGAGTGCGTACACAAGCCCGGATTAATCGCTAGAAACGGCACGAACTTGATCCTCTGCCTCCTCGCACAGACTATGTCAACGCGATTGAGGTCGTGACAGGTTAATGTCACAAGTGCCTCGCATTAAGCACGTTCCGTCATGAAGAGCCATGTGTCATCATGTCACTCGGATCGGCATGGTTAGCTTGTAGGCAAACCGATTGCACCCATTTCACATTGTCTATTCGGGCCAAGCAGGTGCGACTACCCATCACGACGTAAACAATTCCCCCCATCCGCTTGACATGCCCTCTCAGCTTGGTATCGACCACGAATCCGCAAGTTTCTCGGTCATCACTCGCACTCGTGCTTCTCACCGCATCAGTTCCCGGGTCTCGTTTCAGTCACCAGCTCGCCGCGCACAACTGCTAATTTTCCAAGAACAAGATCACCGATCTCTTGAGCCTGCGTTCGCAGTGGCTTCGAAGGATCGTAAGTGTAACCCCCGTACTTTCTCGACTCGTCAAACATTCCCGGCGGCGCATCGCTGAACCAAATTGGGATTACTGCGTAAGAACCAAACCGCTCTTTGAATTGGTCGGGGTGTGACCTCGGATGTATGTAGTGTCAGGCCGCAATCGGGAACCCATACTGGTCGATCTTGGCCCAGAACTGTGACCAACGCTCGGCCGTGTACGTCAGGCACCGCACACTCAACACCGCCGCCGCACCCGGCTCCTTCCACCTCATCCCCGACCCGCACAGCCGCTGCTTGACCAACACCTTGCACGCGGCTTCCGTCACTCCGCTGCCGATGGGGATCTTCCCTGCCACCAGCGGGGCGTAGTTCATCCGGCCGGCCTTGCTCTGATTGGTGAAGTATGTGATCGCCGCCCCGACCTCTGGCTGATCCGGAGCGACCCCCTTCTCAGCCGCCAGCCGCTTCAGGTCCCGGACCAACTGGCGGGCGGCCCCCGGCTCATGCTTCAGCCGGTGGCAACTCGACTCCAGCCACGGCCGCTTCGCCCCAGGCGATCCAGCGAAGAGGACATCGGCGGCATCGCCCAGGTACTCGGCGGCATGCCAGAAGTCGATCACCTGGACCTCGGTATGCCGGGAGAGGAACTCCCAGTTCCCCTTCGCCCCATCGGCTAAGCCCACGTACCGGGCCCGCGGGTACGCCACCTTGATCCGGGCGATCTCCCGCTCCAAGCGGTCCAGGAACGTCGCCTTGCCGTACTCCGGGGTCGCCGCCAGGTAGATCGTATGCTGGCGCTCGCCGTTCCGGTCGTACAGGCCAATTGTGCCGACCATTGTTTCCCGCCACCCGTCCTCACACATCAGTAGGCAGGTCCCATCCATGCCGATGGTGATGGTGGCCGTCGGCTCCTCCAACGCGGGCAGGGCGTACTCCCAGGTCTCCTCCTGGGCCAACGCCACGGCGGCCACGGCGTCGGCGACGTTCTGGACGAACGACCGGGCCACCGTACGGCCGTGGTTCTCCCGCAGGTCCTCGATCACCCGAGAGGAGCCGAACTCGGCATACTTGTGCGAGATCATCTTGGCGAACCGGGGAGTAGAACTGCCGACGATGCGGGCGTTGCGGTCCAGCGGGCAATAGGTCTTGCCGCCTCGGGAGTTCTGGTAGAGGTGACGTTCGACGGGGGCGACCCCGTAGGGGGTCTGGTACTCCTTGAGGACCTGACCCATCGAGGTGAGCTTGGTGTCGCCGACTTGAATCGGTGAGCCGTCGGTGTCGAACCGTTGCAGGGCCTCCTGGGTGGCGAGGACGCCCGCTTGGTTGAGACCTTCCTGGATCGTCTCCTCGGACTCCAGCATGGAGGACCGGTAAGGGATCTCGACCTGGATGGTGAAGCCGGACTCGGTGCGGGCGACGATGGCAGCGGGCATGGCAACCTCCCTGGAAGGAGGCTCGACTTTACCCAAGCGGCTCGTCAGAGCCCACATAATTCCGAGGCCGCACCCATTGGTCGGACTCAACTTTTGCCCATACTTTAGTTGGATAATGCAAGCTAAGCAGAACAATGATAAACTGCGCCTCGGATTGATAGATTGGCGCGAGTGGATCCTGTCGTGATGTAGTGGTAACTACGACTGAGTGCCGGTCCCTCGGGAAATGCCGCCAAATAAAGGGTTCGGCCTAATATCAACGTTTCGGATGGTCGTCCTATGTCGATTGGTTGTCCGAGTCCTTGCCCGGCATTGACCGGGGTGGTCCCCTTCCGATGCTCCACCTCACCACAGATTTTACGCAAGTTGCGCCCGCCTTGCAAAAGACCACTTACAGAAGTAACAGAGAGGGCTGGTCGCGTCGAGTGTCATCCCTCTCCCGACGAGTCCCGACGCGACCGCCCTCGGTTTCTCAGCCACTTTCTGGCTCCTTACGCCGCAGCCACGACCACCGTCCCTTCTCGATGATCAGGCTGGAAGGCACAATGAAAAGGTGTCTTCCGAACGCCGAGGTCGGACTTCATCGCTTGACCTGGGACATGAACGGCGTCTACCGTCGTTATGAGACGTCTGTTCCAGGATATCTGTCCATCCCCTTCGCGTTCCTCAGCGAGTTCTCATCATCCCGGGCAAGCGCAATCCTCTTGCACCCTGATCGATTCCGAGAGTTTTCAAAGAGTGAGCCCCGCGTTGTTTGCATCCTTTAACTCTCAGCTCCAGCGCAACCGACAGCCAGAGCTGATGGATCAGCCAGGGCTGAAATTCGCCGAGCACGCGAAGGCTTTGCGAGGGCTCAGACGGATCAATCTTCTGAGTCGTACCAGCGCGGTTTTCTGGCGGCCGATTGCTCGGCTGGCCCGTGACCTGGGAAGCGTTGATCGGCCGATCCGTATCCTCGATCTTGCCGCAGGGGGCGGCGACACACCGATTGCGCTGGCACATCGGGCGGCCCAGGCGGGGCTCCAGGTGGAGATCGACGGATGCGATATCAATCCACAAGCTGTGCGGTATGCCCAGGAGCAGGCAAACACCCAGGGAGTCCGCGTGCGCTTCTTCGTGCTGGACGCCCTGAACGAGTCAATTCCGGTGGATTACGACATCCTCAGCTGCTCTCTGTTCTTGCATCATCTCGACGAGGCAGACGCGATTGCCCTTCTGCGGCGAATGGCTGCCGCTGCCCGGCGGCTTGTGCTGATAGACGACCTGATTCGAAGCCGGTGGGGTTATGTTCTGGCTCTTGTCGGTACCCACCTGCTCTCTGGCTCGCGGGTTGTTCATGTCGATGGTCCGCTCTCAGTGCTGGCGGCCTTCACGCCACGCGAGATCATCTTACTGGCCGAGGGGGCGGACCTTCGCGGTGCAAGCCTTAGCCGGCACTGGCCGGATCGCTTTCTCTTGACCTGGAGCGCAACATGACGTGCTCGACCATCGCCTTCAAGGACGTCGCCGCCAAGGTGTGGGACGCGATCGTCCTGGGAGCTGGGCCGGCGGGGTCACTTGCCGCGCGTCAACTGGCCATCGGGGGCGCGCGGCTCTTGCTGGTGGACAGGAAGTCTTTTCCCCGCCGCAAGGTCTGTGGTGCGTGCCTTAACAAGACAGCTCTCGGTGTGTTGGAGTCGATGGGCCTGGGAAGCCTTCCGGCCAGGTTGGGGGGTGTTGAGCTCGAGTCCCTCGAACTGGCTTTCGCCGGCCGCTCAACCCGGCTGGTCTTGCCCGGCGGGATCGCACTTTCTCGCTCCCTTCTGGACAACGCCCTGGTAGAGACAGCGATTGCTGAGGGGGTGGTTTTCTTGCCCGAGACTCAGGGCTTGATCGGCGCGCCGTGGCCGGAAAGACGCGAGGTGCTTCTGGCTCAAGGCAACCACAACTTGACCGCCGCGGCACGCGTGGTGCTAGTCGCTACGGGGTTGGGGGAAGCTCGTTGCGCGAGTGAGCCTGTCGCGCAGAACCACGTTGCAGGCAATTCACGAATCGGGGCAGGGTGTACCGTCGATACCTTTCCGAGTTTCTATCAACAGAAGGTCATCTTCATGGCCGTCGGGCAGGGGGGGTACGTCGGGTTGGTCCGGGTAGAGAATGGTTCTTTGAATGTGGCTGCCGCGTTTGACAAGGACTTCGTAAAGGATTGTGGCGGTCCAGGGGCTGCCGCCGTCAGGATTCTGTCCGGGGCTGGATTACCCTTGGTGCCAGAGTTCGCGACCGCTTCGTGGCAGGGAACAGTTGCACTGACGAGGCAGACAACGCCGTTGGCCGGCGAGCGGGTGTTCCTGCTGGGAGACGCCACGGGCTATGTGGAGCCGTTCACTGGCGAAGGGATGGCGTGGGCCCTGATGTCAAGTCGTGCTGTCGGGCCGCTTGCGCGACGCGGGATCGAGTGCTGGAACTCAGCGCTGCCTGTAGCATGGGCAGAGGTTCACCGTCGTCTCATCGCTCGCAGGCAATACCTATGTCGTGGTCTGGCGACCGTGCTTCGCCATCCGTGGCTCACTCACGCTTCGCTCGAGCTGGTGACACGATTTCCTAGACTAGGCGGACTGATGATTGAGCGCCTGAATTCCTCACCGGTCTTTTCACAATCGAGTTGAGCCATGAGCATGATCATCGCCGGAATCGGCACCGCGTTACCTCGACACCGGATTTCCCAGGCGGATGTGGCCGAGATTGCCAAGCAATACTCTTGCGCGACGACCGCCCAGGAGCGCCTGTTCCTGACACTCTACAGACGGGCGGGCGTCGAGGGTCGAAACTGCGTTGTCCTGCAAGCATCGGAAGGTCCTCTCGACGGCCGGCAGTCGTTCTACACGTCCACGCCGCCAACGACGCTGGAACGGATGCGGAAGTACGAGGAGGAGGCTGGTGCTCTGGCAATCGCCGCGTCGGCAGCAGCCCTGAACGATGCCAGGGTCGCGCCAGGTCGCGTGACCCACCTGGTCACCATCTCTTGCAGCGGATTCTGCGCCCCCGGATTCGACATCACGCTCGCCAGGCAACTGCCCCTGGTGTCGAAAGTGGCTCGCACGCATCTCGGCTTCATGGGCTGCCAGGGTGCGCTCAACGGCCTGCGCATGGCGCGAGCATTTCTCGAGGCTGATCCGACTGCCTGCGTCCTGGTTTGTGCCCTCGAGCTTTGTAGTTTGCATCACCAGTACGGTTGGGATTCCGAGAGAATTGTAGCCAATGCCCTATTTGCCGATGGTGCCGCTGCTGTTGTCGCCCTAAGCGACAAATCGGCAAGGCCATCCGACTACCGGATCATCGCCGCGGGTTCGACGCTGATCGACGACTCGGAAGACGCCATGTCCTGGAGGATCACCAACCACGGCTTCGAGATGACCCTCTCACCGCGAGTGCCCGACCTCATTTGCCAGCACCTGCGACCGTGGTTGGAAGACTGGCTAGCGCAACAGGCTCTTGACCTGGCATCAGTGGGCTCATGGGCTGTTCATCCCGGGGGGCCGCGCATCCTCTCAGTATTCGGGGAGGCTACAGGCCTGGATCAGAACGCCCTGGAGATATCTCATCAAGTTCTGGCCGACCACGGGAACATGTCATCACCAACCATCCTGTTCATTCTCGATTATCTGCCCGGGCCAACGCCCGCAGGCCTTGCGTGGCTCTAGCATTTGGTCCAGGCTTGACCATTGAGGCCGCTCTCCTAAAGTGATCATTCGAGCGGCAACCGACGGGCAGAAGAATCGGCCAGGGGCAGAAGAATCGGCCAGGCATTGCGCCCAGAAAGCTCAGGAAAGGAGGATAGCCTCAAACTTGAAACCTACGTTCCGCACATTCGCCCTTGATTATCCCCGAATTTCCTCTGGTGCCAAGTTGGGGAGGGGGCCGGTGCGATACCATCGCCTATCAGCCCGTCGGCTCGATGCTGGAGCCGAACGGCGGTTGCTGCTGCCCTGCTAACTCGGGCGTGGCAGTTACGTCATGATCCGCATGATCGGTCAACGGCCCGGCCCGCACTCGCTTCGGGAGGACCTCGGGACCAACCGGATGAGTCGCCGTCATCGAATCCGTTACGGCGCAGCCCGATCCGTCCACTCGCAAGGTGTTAATCGGCCCTTGCCACGCAGTATTCCTGGAACCACGCCTGGATCTGGACTTCTCACCACGTGTCGCGTCTCTCGGTGGAGCTCCGGCCGGTCGAGTCAGGCGTCATAGACATTGGTCATGCCGAGCAGACGCAAGAGCCGACGCTGGAGCCGGCTCAACTCGGTCGTGAAGACCACGGGCGGTCGTCGCCCGGCTCGGAGCGAGTGACGTTGCACGTCACCGAATAGGTCGATCAATCGGCGGGCCGTGGGACGGCGACACTTGCGGCCCTCGGGGTAGAGAGGCAAGCTTGCGATCGCCTCCCGATCCATGGCGCGACGGAGCTCGCGTTCGAGCAGCGACTCGGTCAAGAGCGCAAGGAAATAGACACAAAGCAAGGCTTGAATCCGACTCGCCTCCTTGAGATAGACCGGAGCTACCTCGAAGTCTGTCTTCAAGTGCGAGAATCGCTTCTTCAGGGCCGGCTGACCCTTGTAGGCCAGCAACAGTTCCAGCTCCGACGGCGAGCCATCGTTGGTAATCAAGGGGAAGACTCCGTCACCACACGTCTCCGCGGCAAGTCGCACGGTATCGATGTGATACGCCAGCTCGAAGCGACGGCTCGTCTCCTTCACGTACCGCGTCTCGGCGCTGGGCCGGCCGCGACGGTCCTGGCGATACTTCTCCTCGGTTCGCTCCTTGATCTCCGTGACGATCCAACGCTCGACACAGCGGGCCTGGAGGATTCCCTGGACCGCCTCTGCGACTTTTGCTTCTTGGCGATAGCGCGTGCGGGGAGAGGAGAGCTTCTGGCGCAACTCCGCCAAATCGTTCATCGCCCGCTCGACTTGTTGATGCCGCGCGCGGGCATCGCATTCCGCCTTGCGCGTGCTGTGATACCAGACCAGGCGATACCCTTCGGCGCTGAGCGTGGCAGGCACGCTGACCGAGTACTGGTCCACGATCTCGCCATCGTCATTCCGCTTGTCGTGGATGGGGCGCCATTGAACCTGGCCGTGGGACAGTAAAAAACTATCTCAAAACCTCGCTGAGTGCCTTGAAAATGAGGGGGTAAACCGGGTTTTGAGATAGTTCCTAATTCTACTGTATCCAGATGCAGTAACTCTTATGAGTGCTACTCCTTGAGGTGATTCGACTTGCGTCGATTTCGACCCCTTTTGGACAATGACAGTGAACGGGTGGATGTCGTAGATGTTGCAAGTCTATGTAATCCAGCAAGTTGAACCCATAAGCGATCGCCTAAGCGATACAGTAGAACTATCCACCGTAGTTTTTGGGGTTTCTCGATATACCATGTTCCACGCTCTTAGATGTCCTATCCAGCTGCACTGATCCTTTCGTTTGTCTTCATTTTCCCCTGTTTTTTCGTGATTCGCCATTTCGGCCTTTACAAGTCTGCCCCAAAGTGATATTTGGGGAGCATGTTTACCAGTAAAGCAAAAAAACTAACGGATTTTTCCCAGGTCTTCCTCGAACCCGCCAACGCCACCCATCGCCAGTACGAGGCCCTCCGCGCCTTCTTCGTTGCTGGGAGTCCCAGTGCCGAGGTCGCTCGCAGCTTCGGTTACACGCCAGGGAGCTTCCGAGTCCTCGTCCACCAATTCCGCCAGGACCCTCGACGCGACTTCTTCCTCACACCGGCCAAGGGGCCCCGTTCCGCACCCAAGGCCGACCCTCTCCGCGACCGTGTCATCGCCCTACGCAAACAGAATCTCTCCATCTACGACATCAGCCGCACCTTGGCGCACCAAGGACATCCTCTCAGCCCAGTCGCTGTCGGACAGATCCTCAAGGAAGAAGGATTCACGCGGTTGCCGCGCCGCGCCGACGACGAGCGCCCACCCGGCTCGCGGCCGACCACGGCCGATGTCGCCGACGTTCGACAACGCGACCTGAGCCCGCGGTCCTGCCGGACCAAATTCGGCGGCCTGTTCCTCTTTCTGCCGATGCTGGCTTCGATTCCCCTCGATCGCATCCTCGAGAAATCGGAGTTCCCCGGATCGGAGATGATTCCGCCTGGCTCGGCCATGCGATCGCTGCTGGCCCTGAAGCTGTTCGGGACGGCGCCAATGGACATGTCAGGAGCGTGGTCTTGGACAAGGGTTGGCCCTCTTCGCCGGCTTGAACGTCATCCCCAAGCGCTCTTTCTTGACGGAATACAGTTGCCGGATCAACCCAGCCTGCGACCCGGAGCTGATGCGCCGCTGGTTCGATGCCGTGGGCCAACTCGGTCTGCCACGCGGTCCTTCCTTCGACCTGGACTTTCACACGATCCCCTTCCATGGGGATGATGCCCTGATCGAGAAGCCCTACGTATCCAAGCGGAGCCGACGACAGAAGGGCATCCTGGCCTTCCTGGTGCAGGACGCCGAGACCCGCGTCTTCTGTTACGCCAACGGCGAATGGCGCAAGGACGAGCCAAACGATGAGATCCTCCGCTTCGTCCGGTTCTGGAAGGAACGGACCGGGCAGCATCCCGAAGAATTGATCTTTGATTCCAAGTTGACGACCGACGCCAAGCTCAATGAGCTCAATCGGCTGGGAATTCAATTCATCACCCTGCGTCGTCGCTCGCCAGGGCTCATCCGGGAGATCAGCCAGACGCCCATCTCCGCGTGGCGCCGGATCGAGTTGAAGGGCGTCTCGCGGAAGTACAAACATCCACGGATTCTCGACGAGCGGATCGCTCTGGCGGATTATGACGACCCGCTGCGTCAGGTGATCGCCACCGATTTGGGTCATGAGGAGCCGACGATCCTGCTGACGAACCAACTGACAAAGCCGGCGGCCAAGCTGGTCGGGCGGTACGCCCAGCGGATGATCATCGAGAATAGCATCGCGGATGGGATCGACTTCTTTCACATGGACGCGTTGAGCTCGGCCGTGGCGATGAAGGTCAACTGCAACCTGCAATTGACGCTGATGGCCAGTAGCCTGTACCGCTTGCTGGCCGGTCGCATCGGCCGAGGCTACGAGCACGCCGAGTCGCGGCCTCTGTTTCAAGACTGCGTGGATGCCGCAGCCAAGGTGAAGATCACCGCGTCGGAGATCGTGGTGCGTTATCAGAAGCGTGCTCATAACCCCTTGCTCGTGGCGGCCGGATTCGATAGGACAGACACGGTCATCCCATGGCTGGGCGGCAAGCGATTGCAGCTCGACTTCGGGTAGCCTGAAGCTGTCGCCCCGGAGGAGCGTGGTGTAAAGTGAAAAACTAACATTCATGAGTGCTGGTATCATTGATCTTATGGGCTAAATGTTAGCGTTT